>JAFXFC010000052.1 GCA_017513525.1 Clostridia bacterium | reverse complement strand
CTCCCTCACGGAGAGAGCAAAAACAACTCACCCGTCACTTCGTGACACCCTCTCTGCGAGAGAGGGCATTGAGCCTTCTCTTTAGAGAAGGGGGACCGCTTGCGGTGGATGAGTAATTGAGGGAGTAACAATTTATTTCAAGAAAGGAAAACGAAAATATGAAAACAAAGAAATTATTATCCATTTTGTTGGCACTTATGATGATGTTATCAGTTGTGCCTATGTATGCAAGTGCGGCTACGCAAATTGCATTGAAAGCAACACATGTTACAGAGTGGCCTACTGCTGAAGGAGAAATATATTATGGAGAACCGTTAAGCAAAATAAAACTTATTGGTGGTGAAGTACAGTATAATGGCACGGTAGTTCCAGGTCACTTTGAACATGTTGATCCTACCGTATCAGCAGAAGAGGCAATGGATGCTTATGAAGCTGACATTAAGTTTATTCCTGATGATGCAAGTTCATATAAAGGTTTTACAAAACTTTATAGTAAGACAACCTTTAAAGTCCACAAAACAACTCCGATTTTAGCAGATGAAACCAAACCACCGGTTGCAACAGCAATTGTTGAACCTGGTGTAGCATTATCCTCAATTGCAATATCTGATGGTGCTATGATAAATCCATACGATAATAGCGAATCAAGCGTTAAAAAGGTTACATGGAAATGGTCAGCACCTGAAACTATTGTTTATGAAAGTGGCTATTATGAGGCAAAATTTGTTGCTTCTACAGTTAAGTATGTTACAGTAAAACAAAACATTTACGTTGAAGTAAACGCTCCTATTTCTATTCCAACAATCGCAGAATATCCCACTATTCCCGAATTAACATATAATCCTGATGTAACATGGGCTGATATTGAACTTACAGGCGGTAAGGCAGTTATCAAGGGAACAGAAACAGAGGTTGAGGGTACATTTGCTATTAAAGAAACTCGCTTGAATGTCGCTCCTAACCCTAACTTCACAGAAATTGAAGTTGTTTTCACTCCCGCTGACCCCGAAGCAGCACTTCCTTATGAATTTACAATCCCCGTAAAGGTTAATCCTGCACATATTTCATTTGTTGACGGCGAAGGCAACGCAGTTGTTGAAGGATTTGAATTTGAAGTTGAACCCGGCACAAAAATGGGTGATGTAAGAGCACTGCTTAATGCTGTTCTTCGTATTCCTGCAAATTCTGTCACAAGTGTTGAGGACAGCAACAGCTATGCTCAAAACGGCAGAACATATAAGCTCACTGTGCTTTATGATGAAAACTCAAATTATACCGGAAAAGAGCTTTACTTCACCGTAAAATTCAAGAATGTTGAACTCACACCCACCTTTGGTCCTGGTTATCTCAAGAGCTCAATCAGATGCGGTGATTACAGCCCCAAAGGCACATTCACAGTTTCACTTAACGGCAAAGAAATTGCGGTAGTAAAGGCAAACGAAGAGTTTACCTACACAGTGGAAAACAGTGGTGACCATATTTTCAGTGCAAAATACAATCCTGCTGAAAATGATTATTTCATCATCAACGATTTTGAAACAACCGTAAATGTTAAGCTCAAGAGATTACTTACCTGCGTAAACACCGTTTCAGACGGCAACAACACATATTATCCCGGCGATAAGGTTGAAATCAGTGCAAACCTCACTGCTGAAAACTTTGCCGGCTGGAAAGTTACCGACAAAGCAGGTAACGAAGTAACAGTAGAAGGTGTTGACAATACAAATCGTATTATCACAATCACCATGCCCGACTATGACATAACTGTTGAAGCACTTGAAAAGAACGCAACATCAAGCGGCTCAGGCGGTCTCGGCGACATTGACTTAGGCGACCTCAGCGAAGGTGACAGCGAATGGGCAATAATCAACATCATCAGAAACATTATCGCAATGTTCAAGTCCTTCCTTCAGCAGCTTATCGAAACCTTCCAGAGCATCGGCGGCTGATAGAACCCTTCCACCGCTAACGCGGTCCCCCTTCCCTTTCAGGGACGGCAAGACAAGATAGAACCAATCCAACATATAGTTCTATTCTCCTTAGTGAAAGCACCATCCCCGGACACTGACCGTTCGGGGATTTGGTGTATAATGAAGAAATCCGGAGGTTGAAATGACAAGCACAAAGGAAACAATAAAATGCCCGATATGTCAAAAACGCATCTTTGACATCGTAAAGCACCCTGCAGATGAAGCCGTTATCGAAATCAAATGCCCCCACTGCAGACAAGTGGTAACCATAAGCCTGAAAAAGTAAACACAGGGATATGCGGAAAAAGCCGTATATCCCTGATTTTTTCAGTTGCAGATAAACTCCGCACAAACAATTTCTCTTGCCCTTTGCTCAATATTCCCCATACGGCACACCCACTCAAGCTGATTATCTTCTTTCAGCTGCTCTGTGACACCCTCAGCATCTTTCATCTGATCAACAAGAGTATCAAACATATCCCGAGCCTGAGCTTCAACCTCAGCACAGTGCTGATAAAGTTTGCCCTGAATAAGCAGGGAGCTAAAAAACACCTTCTTATGCTTTTCAAGATAGGCCTTGTGCATCATACCCCATTTACCGAGGGTGATACTTGCTTCTTCGGGAGGGATAATGAGGTTAGGGATGAGATAGTCGCCAACCTGACGGTATTGAATTGTGGTTTTGTTTGACATAAAAATAGCCTCCTTTAATTTTGTAACTTCATTGTACAAATTAAAGGAGGCCTTGTCGAATGTGTGGATTATAAAATAATGTGAATAGGTCGAAAAACAAGCATTTTTGTCGAAAATCGAAGCGTTTTTGTAAAGCGAATTGAGGTAAATGACTATTCTTTATATACTATATCATGTGAAAATATATCTTATAGTTATCATAAAGGAGATATTAAAGATGAAACTTGAAAAATATAAAGTTACTAATTTTCGCTCAGTTCAAGATAGCGGTTGGATTGATTGTGACGATGTTACAACATTAGTTGGCATTAATGAATCAGGCAAGTCGAATTTATTGTTAGCTCTTTGGAAATTGAATCCGGCACGGGAAGGAAAAATAGACATATTGCATGATATGCCCGTGTCAAAATTGAGTACGCTCAGAAACATTCCTGATGAAGTTAAATTTATTTCTGCTGAATTTATTTTAGACTTAGACAGTGCTGAAAAAATATCTGAAGCAGCAAGTTCAACTTGTTCTTCCGAAACAAGGGTTGTAATTTCCAGATATTATGATGGTCATTACTCTTTTGATTTCCCTGACGGAGTACCTGAGCCTGTTGAAGAAGTTAAAAATGCTGAAGATTATGATGAAAGCAAATATATAAAAACACTTGAGGAAGCAATACATGCTGAACTTCCTACCTTTGTATATTATTCGAATTACGGCAACCTTTCCACAAAAATCTATTTACCTAATGTAATCAAATGGTTAAACGGACAAACCGTTGCCGGCATTGAAGTTAACGAAGACCAAGTGCGAACTTTGAGAGTGCTTTTTGATTTCGTTAAATTGAATCCTCAGGAAATCCTTAATTTAGGTAAAGATCCGAGAGTCGTTGCAATAGAAAGAACCTCAAATAAATCAGCCGTTCCGACAGCTGCGGAAATTGAGAAGGCAGAAAAAGATAAAGAGCAGCGAAGCATATTACTCCAGTCTGCTTCAGGTGAATTAACCAAATCCTTTAAAGAGTGGTGGAAGCAAGGGGAATATAAATTCAGATTTGAGGCTGATGGTGACTATTTTAGGATATGGGTTTCTGACAGTGTGCGTACGGATGAAGTTGGTTTAGAGTTGAGGAGTACAGGCTTGCAATGGTTTATAAGTTTTTATCTGATATTTTTGGTTGAAAGCAAATCAAGCCATAAGAATTCAATTCTGTTATTGGATGAAGCAGGCTTAACTCTTCACCCGCTTGCGCAGAAAGACCTTGCAAACTTTTTCAATAGTTTATCTGAAAACAATCAGATTATTAACACAACACATTCTCCTTTCATAGTTGATACTGCAAATATTGACCGTTGCCGTGTTGTTTATATGGACAAAGATGGATATACAGTTTCTTCAAGTGATTTAAGGCAAGGTGCAGATGCATTAAATGAAAAATCTATATATGCAGTACATGCAGCTATGGGCTTAAGTGTTTCTGATATTCTTTTACAAGGATGTCAGAGTGTAGTTGTTGAAGGTCCGTCTGATCAGCATTATTTGAATGCTATCAAAGCTTTTCTTATTAGAGAAAAACTTATTGCACCCAAACAAGAAATAGTGTTTATTCCATCTGGCGGAGTGAAAGGTGTTCCCGGTGTTGTTAGCATTTTGTGCGGTAAAACTGAGCAATTACCTTATGTTATTGTTGATTCAGATAAAAGCGGTGCAGATGCGGTTAAAAAACTGCAGTCGGGATTATACAAAGAGCACAAAGATAAAATCATTGAGATAAAAGATATAACCAAAATGGAAAATAGCGAAGTCGAAGATATCATTCCTGTTGAGCTTTTGTCAAAGGGGATTACTCGTTTGTTTAATTCCGTAGAAGATGACGATTTTGATAATGTGTATGATAAGAATAAACCTATTCTTCCCCAAATAGAAGCTTTTAGAGATAAATACGATGTTAAATTTAATCAAGGTTGGAAGGTTGAACTTGCAAAATCAGCAAAACAAATTCTGAAAAACAAGAAAAAGTCTGATATCAACGATACTGTAGATATGTGGGTAAAGTTGTTTAACGAGTTTAACAATTAGTTGTTGTCCTTAAATTTAATTATATTTACTCGAGGTGCACTATGATGGACTTTAATAAGATAATACTTGGAGAAGATGAACTTAAAGATTTTGAAAACTTACTAATGAGAGAAAAACTTATAGATTTTGTGCATGAGGATTTAAGTAATTTAATCAGTTTTAACGAGAAATATTCCAATGCTAAATCTAAAAAAATAATCAACAAGAAAAAATTGTTGATATTTTTAATGTTATTTGAAAAGTTTGATGCCACAAATCTTTCAACTTATGATTTAACTCGATTAATTGAACTAGGAATTGTGGATAAAGACTTTTGTATTGTAAACGGTACTGACAAAGAACATCCAACCTCTAAAATGGTCGATAATATGCTTCGTTCAAATAGAATAGTGATGTCAATTGCATTAAAAGCAGCCGATTTAATATTTAAAGCATGCGGAATAATAATATATTCAAAAAATTTTATATCTGAAGAAAGTCTTTTAACTTTGTGTAATTGTTATTGGCTTGGAACCAAAAATGATTTTTATCAGGAGTTTGTTAGAATTTTAAATATAATCTTGAACAACTACTATAAAAATCAATATGATAAAGAAATAATTTATGGCTTTGAAATATCTATTCCACCTGATGTAATGCAAAAACTTTGGGTGTTAGCATATGACACCCTTGATCTAATCTACAAAAAAGTAGATAAGCACTGTGATTATGCAGATATTACTATGTACAAACTTTTTACTGATAAGTTAGAAGGGCATATTCAGACGTATAATGTTCCGAAGCATTGTATGACTTGTGATACTTCATGGAAAAAATGTTGTAGAAACTCCGAATTCCTTTTTAACTTTAATTTTCAGTGCCCAGAACGAGAAAACTTGGGAGTGCAAAGGTATGCCAAACTTAACGGCTTGATTGTGTCGCAAGAAGAACACGCTACATTATTTGATAATTCGCTGAAATTTAAGAGCAAAGAAATTGAATATAGTAAATTAATAGAGGATGTTTATTATATAGTTAATGTGGATATGTCTAAAGTAGTGGCAAACTTACCTATTCCACAAACAGTTGATGAAGCATTGCGCCTTCGCAACAGATCTGAAATACAAAGTTTCAGAACAATTTTCCTAAAATGGGCTAATCATTTGTATAACGGAGAAATAGATGAGGCTGAATATATAAAAAAGGACTTTGATGCCGCCAATAAGTATTTCGAAAAGAAACAGGTCTCGCAAAATAAACATAAATCTCTTTGGAGATGCACCTTCGAGGCAGCTGGAAATCAAATACCATATATCTCTAATTTGTTGGGAGCTGTTTCGCCGTTTATCAATAGGCATGGTATTCTTGAGGAAGAGAAACATAAATGGTTACTATTAACTAGATAAAATTATTAATTCATAACCATATCTTCAGTATTTATAAATAGGTTTATGGTACAAAAAGAGTTATTATCTAAAAAAGCTCCGCATAGCACGGAGCTTTTTCTATGTGTAAATCAGATATAAACAAAAAATCCGAACCCTTTTCCTATTGGGAAAATTTGGTTCGGATTTTTCTGGTTTGGTGCGGATGACGGGAGTCGAACCCACATGAACTTGCATTCACTAGGACCTGAACCTAGCGCGTCTGCCAATTCCGCCACATCCGCATATTTTATTGCCTCTAAATTTCACACGGTGAGGCTGCCGAGGCGGAGCATTCTGCTTATTCCGCACATCACACTGTTTCAGTGTGCCGTATCATGTTATCATACTGGCACAAAAAAGTCAATCTCTTTTAAGGATTTATTAATTTGACAAGTATATAAATGTGATATAAAATATATTAAAGACAATAAAGGAGAAGAAAAATGAAAAAGGCGTTAAAAATAACACTGGGTGCAATCGGGGCTCTTGGTGCCACTGTTTTAGCTACTGAAAATATATTTCTCACAAAAATCATAAGTGAAGCAAAAAAAGATTATTCAGATGACCTCGACTATCTTTTTGTTCTGGGCGGTAACATATTAGGAGCCGAAACACCAAGCGAGCATCTTATGAAAAGAATAATAAAAGCGTCAGAGTACCTGAAAGCACATCCGAGTACCGTTGCCGTCACCTGCGGCGGCTGCTTCAGAAAAGAGCAGAAAAAGAGTGAAGCTCTTATAATAAAAGAACATCTCGTTGCTATGGGTATTGATGAAAACAGAATTATTTTAGAAGATAAATCCACAACAACCAATGAGAATTTCAAATTCGGTAAAGGTATTGTAGAACAACACAGCGGCAAAGAGTTTTATGAACTGAATGTCGGTTTTCTTTCAAGCGACTACCACCTTTTCAGAGCAGGAATTATTGCAAAAATCAACGGACTTCCCGGACTTCAGAAAATCGGTGCCCAAAGCGGGGCTGACTTTATAAGAGGTGCCGCAAGAGAGCTTCTCGTCGCCCCCGACCTTATTATGAATTATTTAAATAACAAATAAGAAAAATACACGCTTCGCAAAAAGCAAGCGTGTATTTTTATTTCAAATAAAAATTATTCTGTTGCACTTCCCTGACAGCCCTTGCAGGCACTGCAGTTACCCCCACAGGTTTTGCTGTCGGGACAGCCTATACATTTTTTTCCGTTTTTCTTTGATCTATAGATATAAAGACCTGCCGCCCCTATAATCAAAACTAAAATTAA
Source organism: Clostridia bacterium (assembly GCA_017513525.1). Classification (GTDB taxonomy): domain Bacteria; phylum Bacillota; class Clostridia; order Oscillospirales; family Acutalibacteraceae; genus RUG806. The sequence goes on along the minus strand of JAFXFC010000052.1, from coordinate 153,069 downwards.
AATTATAATTATATTTTCCATTTTTCCTTATACATTCACTTTGGATTTTTTCTTAGCCTTTTCTTCCTTAACCTTTTTTTCGGCTCTTATTGAAAGAACGGTTATAATAATTGCAAATATGATAATTGCGATAAGTCCCGGGAAGAAGCCTGCACCGAGTGTCTTTGCAAAAATAAGAGTACCTATCTGATAAACAGCGAAGGCGATTGAAAAGCCAGTCATGAGCTGAAGTGCGATACCGCCGAAAAGCCATTTTGCACTCTTCATTTCGGAATTCATAGCTCCGATAGCCGCAAAGCACGGAGGAGTAAATAGATTGAACATAAGGTAAGCGAGAGCCGCAGCCTTTGATATTGCCATAACACCTGCAACCTCAGTGCCTGCACCTTCAAGCATGGTGAGTTCTTCAGAATCAATAAGATTTTCGAGCCCCACAAAGCAAACTGCCAGTGTGCCTACAACATTTTCCTTAGCAATAAAGCCTGTAACGGCAGCAGCCGCAAGCTCCCATGAAAGAACACCGACAACGGGAACAAGGATGTATGCGAAAGGCCCTGCAATTGAAGCGAGTATAGAACTGTCTGCAGTTTCGGCTACCCGGAAATTCCATGTAAATGACTGCATTATCTGCACCGCTGTGTTACAAACGAGAATAATTGTTGCAGCCTTTACTATGTATGCCCAGCCGCGCGAGCACATTGATTTTACGGCTCTCCATAAGGAGGGCACTTTATATTCGGGAAGTTCAATAATAAAGTAAGATTTTTTTGCAGAATTTCCTGTAATCTTATTAATAAGAAGTGCTCCGAAGAAGATTATAACGATGCCTGCAAAATACATCAAGGGTCCTACCCATGAGGCATCAGAGAAAAATGCACCTGCAAAAAGTCCTATTACGGGAAGCTTTGCTCCGCATGGCATAAAGGGGGCGAGCATTGCAGTGGCTCTTCTTTCTCTTTCGTTACGGATTGTACGGCAAGCCATAACACCGGGAATTGCACAGCCCGTTCCGATAACAAAGGGAATGACTGATTTGCCCGAAAGGCCAACCTTTTTGAAAATGGGATCAAGAACAACGGAAACACGCGCCATATAACCGCAATCTTCTAAAAGTGCTATAAGGAAATACATCACCATAACAAGAGGCAAAAATCCTATAACTGCAATAGCACCGCCGATAACGCCATCAACAAGAAGTGATGAGAGAAGAGGATTTGCATTATTGAAGAGAACAGCAACCGCTTCCTGTCCCCTTTCAAGAAGACCTACAAGAAGATCGGATATCCAAACACCCGGCCCCGCCTGAGAAATCCAGAACACAAGAAACATAACAACTGCAAATATCGGGATACCAAGCCATCTGTTAGTAAGAACAGTATCTATTTTATCCTGATAGTTTCTGTTTTTTGTAAGCACCTTACGGTTTTCAACTTCTTTTACTATTTTATTTACAAAAGAAAATCTGTTTCTGTCCTCAGCCACAACAGCTTTTTTATCTGTAAGATCAATAATTCTCTGTGAATAAGGAGCCTTTTGTCCTTTTCCTATCAAAGACACGGCTGCTAAAACGAGATCCTTCAGTCCGTCCCTGGATGTTGAAACGGTACTTATTACAGGACAGCCGAGTTTTTCACTTAAAAGCTTTTCATTTATCTTCGTTTCTTTTTTCTTATTGATATCCGCTTTATTAAGAGCTATAACCACGGGAATACCAAGTTCAAGCAGCTGTGTTGTAAAAAACAGGCTTCTGCTGAGATTAGTGGCATCAACGATATTTATGATAGCATCGGGCTTTGCGTTCTTTATATAGTCCCTTGTAACACTTTCTTCAGATGTAAAAGGTGACATTGAATATGCACCCGGAAGGTCAACGACAATAAGCGTTTCGCCGCCGTCATAATAACTCTTTTTTATAGCGTGCTCTTTTTTATCAACGGTAACACCTGCCCAGTTACCGACCTTTTCATTACTGCCGGTAAGAGCATTATACATTGTTGTTTTTCCGCTGTTGGGATTGCCTGCAAGAGCAATTCTCATTTATATATCCTCCCTATGGATAACTTATAACTCTGAGTTAGCAAAGACTAACCGTATTCCGTAAAAAAAAGTAACTTTTGTTACCTGTTTTATTTCAGCCGACCAAAATAGCATCGGCAAGATTCTTATCAATAGTGTATCTGCCGTCTTTAATGGATACAACACATCCGCCCTTCAGATGTGATATAACAGTTATAGGCTCACCGCTGTAGCAGCCGAGAGAAAAAAGAAACGCATCGAGTTCCTCATCTTCGGTTTCTATTTCTTTTATTATATATTCTTTGCCTTCTTCGGCACTTCGTAAAGTCATTATTCTCCACCTGAAATATTTATAGCAATTAGCATATGCTAACTACATCAAATTTTATCATTAAGACCCCATTTTGTCAATATATATTTTGACAATTTTTTTACTTTTCCGTCATTTATAAATTAATACGAAAAAAGCAAAAAATATATTCATGACTTAAGCGTTTTTCTTTACAATTAAATAATCTTATGATAAAATAAATTTTTAAGAGGTGAAAGACCATAGAATTTTATGAAAACACCGAAAGCACTGAAAAGGTACTGCTGATATCTGTAGATACAGGAGAATTTGACGCAGAAACATCGGTAAACGAGCTGTCTGAGCTTGTAAAGACAGCAGGAGGAGAAACCGAAGCTATTATAATTCAGAAAAGACAAAAGCCCGACAGCGTGACTTATATCGGTTCGGGAAAGCTTCAGGAAGCAAAAGAAATTTGCGAAAATGCCGAAATAGATGTTGTTATCTGTGACGGGGAGCTCTCCCCCACCCAGCAAAGATGCCTTGAAAAAGTGCTTAAAACAAGAGTTATTGACAGAACTGTTTTAATACTCGATATATTTGCAAAAAATGCCCGAAGCGGCGAAGGCAAGCTTCAGGTTGAACTCGCACAGCTCAAGTATTCTCTCCCCCGTCTTTCGGGACAGGGTACGGCACTCTCCCGACTCGGCGGCGGTATCGGAACGCGAGGCCCCGGCGAAACAAAGCTCGAAAGTGACAAAAGACATATAAGACGGAGAATTCATTCTCTTGAAGAAAGTCTTTCAGAGCTTTCAAAAAGAAGAGAACGGCACAGAGAAAGAAGAAAAAAAGACGGTGTTGTAACAGCCGCAATAGTGGGCTATACGAACGCAGGAAAATCCACACTTCTTAACACTCTTACAAATGCCAATGTACTTGCGGAAAACAAGCTTTTTGCAACACTTGACCCCACGGCAAGGGCCATAAGACTGCCCGACGGAAGCGAAGTAATGCTAATAGACACGGTAGGCTTTATTTCCCGACTTCCCCACTTTCTTGTTGAAGCATTTAAATCTACTCTTGAAGAGGCAACAAATGCGGATATTCTCCTGATACTCTCAGATGCCTCCGACAGTGAATGCGAGGAGCAGCTCAAGGTTACAAAGGATATATTAAAAGAGCTTTCGAGTGAAGAAAAGCCAATGATAACGGTATACAATAAATGCGATATTGCAAACTCGTATTTACTGCCCGTAACAAGAAATACCGTTAAAATTTCAGCACTCACGGGCGTGGGAATAGACTCTCTTTTAGAGTGCATTTCCCAAAATATGCCCTCAACAAAGAAAAGAGTTCTGCTTCTTATCCCGTTTACAATGGGCTCCCTTTCCAATGAAATACGAAACACATCAAGAATATTAAGAGAAGAATATAAAGCCGACGGCGTATTTTTCGATGCTGTTGTTGATGTAAGTAAAATGCACAAATTAATAGATTATATAGTAAAGGAAGACGATATATGTCAAGATACTTAATTATTAATGCTGATGATTTCGGTATGTGCCGAAGCGCTAATCTTGCAGTTATGGATCTTTTTGAAAAAGGCGGTATCACCTCTGCTACTATCATGGCACCCTGTCCTTGGGCAAAGGAAGCCGCAGTATGGGCAGCTAAAAATCCGCAGTACGCAGTAGGACTTCACCTTACGACTACATCAGAATGGGGCAACTACCGCTGGGCTCCCATAGCCGACAATGTCCCCTCTCTCAAGGACGAAGAAGGCTTTATGTGGCATGAATCAGATCAGTTTGAAGAGCACGCTGATTTAGAGGATGTAAGAAAAGAAATCAATGCACAGTATGACAGACTCGCCGGTTTTGGGTTTATTCCCTCACATTTTGACAATCACATGGGCTCTCTTTACGGAGTTGCAACAGGCAGATTTGAGCTTTTAGCACTTACAATTGAAGAATGTGCAAAGCACGGCGGTATGCCTTTCCGCTTCCCCTCAAAGTTTACAGACGAGCAGTTCAGTAACAGAATGCTTGATATAAATGTTCCCAAGGAAGTTGTTATGGGCCTTCTTGAACCCATGATAAAGGGAGCAAACGAAGCAGGTGTTGCAATTCTCGATTATCTTATGCCCGGTGACTGGAACGGACCTCAGAGTGAAAGCTATGAGAACTTCAGAGAATATATATTTGAAAAATACCGTGCTTTCCCCGACGGAATTATTGAAACATATATTCACCCCGTGCTTGAAAGTGACGAAATCAAGGGTATATGCGGCTCCTGGCAAAGAAGAAACTGGGAATATAAGCTTTTCTCCGATCCTAAAACTCTTGATTTCATAAAGTCACAGGGTATTCAGCTTATTAACTACCGTGACCTTAAAAAGCTGAGATTCGGTTAATATGCAGATGCTTATGAGCCGCATGAGAGCGGCTATGGAAAAATATAATATGATAGAAGACGGCGACACAATTGCCGTCGGTGTTTCAGGCGGCAAGGATTCTTTAGCTCTTTTATATGCACTTTCCGAAATGAGAAGATTTTACCCGAAAAAATATGAAGTAAAAGCAATTACTGCCGATATGTGCTTTTTAGGAGAAAAAACCGATTTTTCGGAAATCACTTCCCTTTGCAATAAATTGGAAGTGGAGCACATTATCAGAGAAACCGAGCTTTATCACATCATATTCGAAGTAAGAGAAGAAAAAAATCCCTGCTCTTTATGTGCGAGAATGCGAAGAGGTATTCTTCACGATATGACAAAAGAAGCAGGCTGCAATAAGCTTGCTCTCGGTCATCATATGGATGATGCGGCTGAAACTTTTATGATGAATTTATTATCGGGCGGCAGAATAGAGAGCTTTCGCCCCGTAACATATCTTTCAAGAAAAGATCTATATATGATAAGACCCATGATATTTGCTTCCGAAAAAGAGGTTTTATCAGCAGCAAGAAAAACAAAGCTTCCCACCGTTGAAAGCCCCTGTCCTATGGACAAAATAAGTAACCGAAACGAAATGAAGCAGCTCATCAAGGAGCTTGAAAAGACATACCCCGCCCTCAAGGAAAAAATCATCGGCGGCTTACAGAAAGCTGACCTTTGTGGTTGGTAAATCATAATTTAACAACTTTACCGTTAAATTATTGAGATAAAAGATAATAGATAATAAAGAATAGAATCGGGACCTGCGGTCGGCATTTTAATTAAATAGAGCGAAGCGGAATAAGCCGCTTGCGGCTTCCTTTTCTTTTATCTTTTATCTGTTATCTATTCTTTTTTATCTGAATCATAATTTAGCAGTCAAAGACTGCTGAATTATGATTTTTAACAGGAGGATTTATATATGAAATATGCAGTTGTGCTTTATGACGGCATGGCAGACTATCCCGTAGATGCCCTTGCCGGAAAAACACCCATGGAATTGGCAAATAAGCCTTTATTCGATAAAATGGGACTAAAAGGTGAAGTAGGGCTCGTAAAAACAGTTGACGACTCGTTAAAGCCCGGCAGTGATGTTGCAAATTTAAGCGTTTTAGGCTATGACCCAACAAAGAGCTATACAGGCAGAAGTCCGCTTGAAGCTGTAAGCATCGGCGTAAAGCTTCTTGATTCGGATGTTACATTAAGATGTAATCTTGTTACGCTTTCCGATGAAGAAAGCTATGAAGATAAAACCATGATAGATTATTCTGCAGGTGATATTTCGACTGCTGATGCCGCCGTTCTTATGAAGGCCATTGAAGAGCATTTCGGAAACGATATCTTCACTTTCTATGCAGGTGTCGCATACCGCCACTGTCTCGTATGGCATAACGGCACTACAGACCTCGGCAATATGACTCCTCCCCATGATATTTCGGGAAGAGTAATAGGAAGCTATCTCTCAGACTGTGAAAATGCACAGAAGCTTATCAGCATGATGAAAGAAAGCTATAAGGTACTTTCCGAGCATCCGCTTAATATTGAGCGAATGGCTAAAGGACTTCGTCCCGCAAACTCCATATGGCTCTGGGGCGAGGGCACAAAACCGCAGCTCGATAATTTCTATGAGAAATTCGGACTTAAGGGCAGTATTATTTCCGCCGTTGACCTTCTTAAGGGTATCGGCATATGTGCCGGAATGAACACTCCCGAGGTTGAGGGAGCTACAGGCTATATTGATACAAATTTCAAGGGTAAAGCACAGTGTGCCGTAGAAGAATGGGAAAACGGAGCAGATTTCGTATATCTTCACTTTGAAGCACCCGATGAATGCGGACACAGAAACGAACCCGAAAACAAAGTCCGTTCTATTGAAATAATAGATGAACAGGTACTTCCTATTCTCCTTGAGGCTCTCGAAAAATATGATGACTATAAAGTTATGATATTACCCGATCATCCCACTCCCATAAAAACAAATACCCATGCAAGAGATCCTGTTCCCTTTATGATATATCATAAAAACAAGGAAATTGACGGAGTCAATAATGTAAACGAAAATTCAGCCAAAGCAACAGGAATTTTCTATGAGAGCGGAACACTTCTCATGGAACACTTTATAAAAGACTAACATAAAACAAACGACCGACTTAAAGCTAATAACTTTAAGTCGGTCAATTTTATTCACTTTCGGGCTTTTTATCCGACGCTTTCCTGTGTTGAAGCGACGCTTCCCACTGCGGATACAAGCTGATAATAAGTTGTGGCTGTTTCATTTGCAGCAAGGCTTATAATAACAGTGCCGTCATTAAGAGCCTGCATGGAAGCTACATAACCGAAAACATTATCGGTATATGTGAAAAATTCATTCTTTTTGACATCTAAAACTCCGAGAGAGGGTTTATCAAGATTGTTCTTGCCTCTGATAAGACAGTATTTTCCGTCTTCACTGACTTCAAACAGATCAGGTGTAAAGCTTGTTTCAAATGCAGTATAATCAATTTTGAAGGTCTTTCCCGTAAGAACATTATAAACCTCGCCGCTCTTGATATTAAGAAGATATTCGTCATCAAGAATAAAATCTTCTTTCAAGGAGCCTTCAAAGGAAATTATTTCTTTTGATTCCTCACCGTCATAAAGCATAACTGAGAATCCTGCAGCAGAATGCTCTTCATGCTCCGGATTTTCTTCACTTACGGTAGTTTCTTCATTCTCTGTAACTTCTTCTGTTTCAGAGTCTTCAATATTCTTTTCGGCGAAATAATAAACACCGTCCCCTGTTCTCCATAAATCAAGAGAAGCAACATCAAGTATATATCTGTTGTTATCAATATTTTCACCGTAACCGCCGCTTATAAAGATATCAACTTCATCAGAATATTGATAGTCATTATAAAAACGGGAGGAGAAGAACAGAATTTTGTCTTCTTCCTGATGAAGAATTTTGTCAGTAAACATCTTATAGTCTGTTCTGAGTCTTGCCTGCAGGTCTACAATTCTCTGGTCTTCATTAAGGAAATTGGTTGTTTCTTTAGATTCATAAAGATAAAAGCTTTCACTGTAAACCTTATTTTCATCATAAAAACGGTCTTTTTCCACATCAATGAGAAGAAGCAGATCACTCTTTGAGTCATAACCCGCGAACTGGTTTGTTACCTTAAAAAAGGCATAGTCATAAAGGAAAACTTCGGGATGCTGTTCATTTGTAAACAGACCGTAACCTAAGGTTTTTCCGTCTGCCTCAATATAGTGTATAGTTACGGGAAGATTCTGTCCGCTGCAGGAAACCGTTACATCAAAAATACCGACATCTTCGATTTTTTCAATATTTCTGCCGCCCGCCTTATAAAAAGCAACATCGCCGTTCTTATTCATGGTATAGAAAATATTTTCAATATCCGTCTTCATAAGAGGAAGACCTGCAGCTGCAAATGTACTGAAAACATCTTCATAAGAGTGCTTCGGAGCTTCACCAAGGGTGGTGCTCTCCTCTTTTTCTTTTACTATTCTGTTGATATCAACAACACCTGTAACTGTTACTACAGCAAAAACGATAAGCACAACAAGAAGTGCGGATAAAATCGCTTTATATCTTTTTACCATTGAAAACCTCTCCTTTTACAACATATAGTCGGTTGTTTCTATTATTTCGTTATCTTTAATATAAACTCTCGGAACTCTTCGGCTGAGTCCGCACAGTATTTCGTAATTAATAAGTCCTGCATTCTGTGCGATTTCGTCTACACTGAGATATGCACCGTTATCATAACCGAATACGGTTATCTGCTTTCCTGCATGAACACCTTCAATGCCTGTAACATCAATAACAGTCTGATCCATACAGACATTTCCGAGAACAGGTGCTTTTTTGCCGTTTACGAGCATATACATTTTATTCGAAACCCGCCTCGGATAGCCGTCAGCATAGCCTATGGGAACAGTGGCAACAACTCTTTCGGAGTCAGAAACATAAGTTCCGCCGTAGCTTACAGGTGTATCGGCAGGAATTTTCTTTACCATTGATATGACGGTTTTAAGCTCCATAACGGGCAGAAGCTTTATCCTGTGACGGGCATTTTTTGACGGATAATGTCCGTAGAGAATAAGACCTGCTCTTACCATATCAAAATTCATTTCCGGGTAATTAAGTATTGCTGCGGAATTACTGCAATGTCTTATAGAAAACTCAATTCCGAGCTGCTTCAGTGAATCCGCTGCAGTACAGAAAAGCTCATATTGAAGCCGTGTCAGAAGCTCTCCGTCTGTCGTGTCGGCACTTGAAAAATGTGTGAATATGCCCTCAGGATAAATTCCGGGTAAAGCACAGATATCTGCCACTTCATCTATAATTTCTGCATCAAGAACGCTGTCATGATAAAGAAAACCTATTCTTGACATACCTGTATCTATTTTAATATGCGCATTTACCTTTACGCCGATTTTTTGAGCCTCTCTTGAAAGCTCCAGAGCATAATCGCTTGAATATACAGCCTGAGAAATATCGTTATACACAAGCTCTCTTGCCTTATCGGGAGGAGTGTAACCTAAAATAAGAATAGGCTTCACGATACCGACTCTTCTTAACTGAAGCGCTTCTGCGAGATTTGATACGGAAAACCAATCTGCCCCTGCTTCCCCAAGAGCCTCAGCCGTAAAAGCATATCCGTGACCGTAGCAGTCTGCTTTCACGGTAGCACAAAGTAAAGTCCCCGGCGAAAGAAGACTTTTTATCTGAAGTATATTATTGTCAATGGCATCAAGATTTATCTGAGCCCAGGTGCGTCTGAAAAATTCCTGCATCTTATACCTCAAAAACTTTTGTCATTTTATCATACAATATTTCGTAAGATAAGTCAAACTATTAATTAAAATAAATGTAATTTAACTTTTTTAACACATAATAACTTTATACAAAAGAATATAAATACAAATTATAGTGACCTTTACTATTTGTAATATATAATTTATCATTACCTATTGAAATCAGGACAAAAATAGTGTAAAATAACCAAAAGGCGTGTAAAAATACGCATTTTCGGATTTAATTTTGGAGGTTTTGTATGAAAAATTCACTTTCTGAAGCACAAGCAAAGTCACTTTTGGAAAACAAACTGCTTCATTTTTTCGGTGTTTCTGCAAAGGATGCCACATACGAACAATTTTACAGAGCTGTAGCTCTTATTCTCGTTGATATAATGGCAAAAGAGAGAGCCGATTTTAATGCAAGAGGCGATAAATCGGGTGCAAAAAGAGTTTATTATCTTTCAATGGAATTCTTAATGGGCCGTTCTCTCAAAAACAATCTTTATAATCTTAATCTTACTAAGGTTTTTGAAAAAGTCCTTAAAGGATATGGCATAAAGCTCGAAAAGCTTTATGACTGTGAACCCGATGCAGGTCTGGGCAACGGAGGTCTCGGAAGACTTGCCGCTTGTTATCTTGACGGTCTTGCAACATCAGGCTATCCTGCAAGAGGATATTCGCTTCTTTATCAGTTCGGTATTTTTAAGCAGAAGCTTATTGACGGCTGGCAGACAGAGCTTCCCGATGAATGGCTCCCCGGCGGTGATGTATGGCTTTCAAGAAGAGAAGAAAGTGCAGTATATGTAAACTTTGAGGGTCAGATAAAGGACTTCTGGGATAACGGACATCATCAGGTTGAAATCATTGATGCCGATACAATAAAGGCTGTGCCTTATGATATGTTTGTTGCAGGCAAGGACGGCAGAGGTGTCAGCGTACTCCGTTTGTGGTCCGCTGAGGGCACAGGCATTGATATGTCACTTTTCAATGCAGGTCAGCACCTTAAGGCTATCGAGAGAGATGCCATGGCTCAGACTATCTGTAAGATACTCTACCCTGCAGACAATCATCCCGAAGGAAAGAGCCTTCGTTTAAGACAGCAGTATTTCCTGGTTTCTGCGTCTATTCAGGATGTTATCCGCCGTCATTTAAGAGATCACGGCACAATGGAAAACATCCCCGAAAAAATGGCAATTCATGTAAACGACACACATCCTACTCTTGTTATCCCCGAGCTTATGAGAATACTTCTCGACGAATGCGGTTACGGCTGGGACGACGCATGGAGAATAGTCACATCAACAGTTGCTTACACCAATCATACAGTTATGGCTGAGGCACTTGAATGCTGGGGCGAGGATCTTGTACGCCGTCTTATTCCGAGAATTTATCAGATTATAAAAGAAATTGATAACCGTTTCAGAGCATATGTTTGGAACTGCACACATGATGCAGATTATGTTGAAAGAACTGCTATAATTTCAGACGGTGCCGTTAAAATGGCAAATCTCTGTGTTGCCGCATGTCACAGTGTAAACGGCGTTTCCGCACTTCATTCTCAGATTCTCAAGGACACTGTTTTCAACGATTATTACAGACTCACTCCCGAAAAATTTACCAATGTTACAAACGGTATTGCTCACAGACGTTGGCTTTGTCAGGCAAATCCCGAGCTTACCGAGCTTCTTACAAAGAAGATAGGAAGCGGATTTATCGTAAACGGTGAAGAGCTTTCAAAATTCAAGGCATTTGCTGATGATAAGACAGTGCTCAGTGAACTTGGCAGAATTAAAGAAAATAATAAAAAGAGATTCGCAGATCACATTTATAAGACAACAGGCATCAAGCTTGATACCGCTTCTCTTTTTGATGTTCAGGTAAAGCGTCTTCATGAATACAAGCGACAGGAAATGAATGCACTTCATATTCTGAGTAAATACCTTGAAATCAAAGAAAATCCCAACGGCAATTATGTTCCCCACACATATATTTTCGGTGCAAAGGCAGCACCCGGTTATTATGTCGCAAAGAAGATAATAAGCTTTATAATCGCACTTTCCAATATGATAAATAATGATCCCGATGTAAACAAATACCTTAAGGTAGTTTATGTAGAGGATTATAATGTTACAAAGGCTGAGCTTCTTATGCCTGCAGCAGATATCAGCGAACAGATATCCCTTGCAGGAACTGAGGCTTCGGGCACGGGTAACATGAAGCTTATGATAAACGGTGCTGTTACCCTCGGAACCATGGACGGTGCTAATGTTGAGATATATGAATCCGTCGGCGACGAAAATATCATTATCTTCGGCATGAGAACCAGTGAAGTAAATGAGCTTAAAAAGAGCGGTTATGTGCCCGCTCTCTTCTATCAGAACAATCCGCATCTCAGAAAAGCTATCGACTATATCAATACTCACCTTATTGACGGAAAATCCTTCCCCGAAATCGGTGAAACAATTAAGCATCATGACCCCTATATGGTTCTTGCTGATTTTGCTGATTATTCACTTGCCCAGAAAAAGGCAGAAGAGATATTCCTCGACAAAGAAAGACTTAACAGAATGTCACTTTATAACATCGCAGGTGCAGGTATATTCGCAGCTGACCGTTCAATAAATGATTATGCAAGAGATATCTGGCACACTGTCAAAGCGGCTGAAAAATAAAACACATTAAATCAATCTGCAATACGGAAATATTTCTGTATTGCATTTTGGTTTTATTTAGAATATTATTATAATAAATTCAAGTGTTCATCGGAGGTTTACTGATGCGATGTCCTTTTGATCCGTCAAAATCCTGGCATAAATCCATAAGCGGTGCCGTAGCTGCAGGGAATTCCCTGTGGCTCAGAGTAGTTTTACCGCGCGACTTCGGTGTGAGTGCCTGCAGACTTATTATTTCCGAGGACGGCAAAAAAGACAGCGTAATTTCAATGACATGGGATAATACCGACGGCATTGAAGAATGGTGGCAGACTGAAATATATCTTGATGCGCCAAAGCTTCTTTTCTACCGTTTTCAATATGAGAATTCCTGGGGAAAAACCGATATTGGCGCCGGCAAAGAAACTCATCTCGGAGAAATATCCTCAAAGGAAAAATGGCAGCTGACAGTATATTCTCCTGATTATCACACTCCCGATTGGATAAAGGGCGGCATCATATATCAGATATTCCCCGACAGATTCTGTTTTTCCGGAAAGAAAAAAGAAAATATTCCCACAGACAGAATTATCCGTAACGATTGGGGCGGAACACCCGTTTATCTTCCTGATGAAAACGGAATTATAAGAAATAATGATTATTTTTGCGGGGACTTTAAGGGAATAGAAGAAAAGCTTTCCTATATTGCTTCGCTTGGCGTAAACTGTATTTACCTCAATCCCATATGTGAAGCGCATTCAAATCACAGATATGACACGGCAGATTACAAGAAGTGCGACCCACTGCTCGGAACCATAGAAGATTTTTCTTCACTTTGCGAGAAAGCGGCTGAATACGGCATAAAAATAATCATAGACGGCGTTTACAGCCATACGGGAGCAGACAGCATTTATTTTAATAAATACAACAGATACGAACGTACAGGTGCTTATAATTCAGCCGACTCCCCTTACCGTTCATGGTATAAATTCGGCAAATCAAACGACAAATATGAAAGCTGGTGGGGGATAGATACCCTTCCCGAAACAAAAGAAGAAGATTCTTCCTTTTCACAGTTTATCACAGGTGAAAACGGTGTTATAGATTTCTGGCTGAAAGCAGGTGCCGCAGGTATAAGACTTGATGTTGCGGATGAACTGCCCGACGGCTTTCTTGATAAGGTGCATGATGCAGTAAAAAGAAACGGAGAGGACAAGTACCTTCTGGGCGAAGTCTGGGAGGATGCTACAAACAAAATAAGCCACGGCGGAAGAAGAAGGTTTCTTTTGGGCAGTCAGCTTGATTCCGTTATGAATTATCCTTTCAGAAAGGCTGTAATTGATTTTCTGCTTAATTCAAATGCAGAAAGGTTTATGCACAGCGTTTTTTCCATTACCGAGAACTACCCTCCCGAAGCGCTACACTCAGCCATGAATCACCTGGGTACTCATGATACGGAAAGAATTCTGACTCTTCTTTCCGGTGTTTCCTGTGAAGGAAAAAGCCGTGAAATGCAAGCAGATATCTCTATCAGTGACGAAGCCTTAAAAAGAGGCATTAAGCTTCTTAAAATGGCTCTTGTAATAAATTTCACATTACCGGGCATTCCGAGTATCTATTACGGTGATGAAGCAGGTCTTACAGGCTGTAAGGATCCGTTTAACAGATTTTGCTTCCCTTGGGGCGCTGAAAACACCGATATTTTGAATTTTACTAAAAACATTGCACTTTTACGCAAAGAATACGAAGTCTTGAAAGACGGTGGATTTTATCCCATTTCCGCTGCCCTTGGCTGTGTAGCATACTTAAGATACAAAGAGGGTGCAAAAAGGATATTCGTGGTAATAAATAAAAATCCGCAGCCCATAACTTATTGGCTTAATCCCGATATGACAGATATGATACCGGTATTCGGCGGTGTAAGATTCGGCGGCGGCGTTATAGTCCCCGGTGACGGCTTTGCCGTTCTTTCAGATAATTAATTGAAAAAATTGAATAAACAAAAAAAAGCAGGCTTATACTTAAAGTAGCCTGCTTTTTTGCTTCCTAAAATAATAATTGATTTAATGAAGCGGTCAATTCTCAGTTTTCTGTTTTACAATCTAAATAGGAAAAAGGAGTTGTTCCAAAAAGAACAACTCCTATAAACCCTAATTAAAACTGCAAAAATGCTTTAATTATTATTGATTATTTTCTTTTCTTGGAAACTACGAATGCAGCACCAGCAAGAGCAACTACACCAGCAGCAATTGCAAGAACGCCTGTATCGCCCATATCTAAGTCATCCTTACCGGATGTTTCGGGATTGGGAACGGGATCGGGTGTGGGCTCGGGAGTAGGTTCGGGATCGGGAGTAGGCTCGGGATCGGGAATGGGCTCGGGATCGGGAGTGGGTTCCGGATCGGGAGTTACTTCAACTTCTTTAGGGAAGAGAGTAACAGTAGCGATAGCGGGAGTACCTTCAGCAGCATCCTTCTCTTCAAGAGTAACTACTACATTAGCAGGATCAGCATTAACGAGTTCGAAATCGATGCAAAGGAATTCACAACCTGCTTCAGCATCAAAAGAAGAACCAACATCTTCTGCAAGAGTTTCTGTCATTGTGATAGCGCAGAGAATTTTGCCCGCATCATCTGCATTGAAAGCACCCATGATCTTACCTCTGTTAACAGCCTTGCTTACATCGCCGCCGAAGTAAATAAGAGCGTCTTTACCTTCAAAAGCAACCTTCATAGCAGAAGCATCATACTTGATAACCCAGTCAGAAGTTTTCATGGAACCGTCTTTAACAACGATTGTAAGAGTTAACATGTTGTCTTCAACTTCAGAAGCTTTGATAACATAATTTTCTTCTGCAGCAAAAGCCATAGCTGCAAAGCAAGCTACCATAGCAACTGCCATTACGAGTGCAAGCACTTTTTTTGCAATTTTCATTTTTAAGGACCTTCCTTTATTATATTTTTATATCATGAGCATTGCGACTCAAAATATACACAAAATACCCTTTTACAGGGTTTACAGAAGTATTATACAACAACGAATAATACATGTCAATAGAAAAAGAATAATTTAAATATTAAATATTACTCGAATTGACATAAAAATACAGATATTGTATAATCATTAAGAAGAAATTTGACAGCTCTTATTACTGCCTTTTTTCTTAGGTTATTTTACAACAATACATATAAAAAGTCAATTGTAATTTTTATAATTTTACATGCGTTTTCTGCTAAATATATTATATAAAATGTATAAAAGCAGAATTATCCCCTATATATTGAGGATCAAACAAATAATCGAAATGAGGTTTTAATATGCTCAATACAATGGAAGAACTTAAAAGCTCCTGTTTATCCTGTAAAAAATGTCCTCTTCATGAAACAAGAACCAATGTCGTATTCGGTGTCGGAAATGAGAACGCCGAGATCCTTTTTATCGGCGAAGCACCCGGCGAAAATGAAGACCTTCAGGGTGAGCCTTTTGTAGGCAGAGGAGGCAAGCTCTTAGACCTTTATCTGAACGGAATAGGTCTTGACAGAAAAGAAAACATTTACATAGCAAATATGCTCAAATGCCGTCCTCCCAAGAACCGCGACCCAAAGCCCGACGAAATGGATATGTGCATTGAATGGCTTCGTAATCTTGTTTTCATAATGAGACCGAAAATTATTGTCTGCGTAGGAAGAATTTCCGCTCAAAGACTTATTTCCCCCGACTTCAGAGTAACCAAGGATCACGGCAAATTTTACGATAAAAACGGCACTCTTATGATGGGAACCTTCCATCCCGCCGCACTTCTCAGAGATCCGAGAAAAAAAGGCGACTGTCTTGAAGATTTTCTGAAATTACAGGACAAAATAAAAGAGCTTGGAATCAAAATTTAATTCTGACATTATTATCCGCATTGTATAATACATCCGATTATATTTTTTCCGAAAAAAAAGTCAGTGCCGCTGTAAATCAGCGGAAACTGAGTGTTTCTTTTTTTTCATTTTTTTGCTGTTTTAAATTAAAATATGCAGAATTTCGTTTTTAGAGCGAAACTACAAAATGAACTATGTCTTTTTTTCGATATATTTTATTTAAAAACACAAGAGCAGACACCGAAATGTCTGCTCATAAGTTAATCCTTTATAATCTTAATGATTAAAAGAGGTCACCTGTGTAAGGATTGTCAACCTTGTTTTCTTCTTTCTTGCCGCAGCTGCAGTCGGGGCCGCAGTCTGTGCAATTGCTGTCGCAATTACCGTTGCAGGGGCAATCCTTATCGCAGCCGCAAGGATACTTGCAGTCACACTCGCCGCCGTTCTGGCATCCGCAATCGTCGCCGCAGTTACCACCGCAGGGACAATCGGAAGGACACTTGCAACCGTCATCTTCGTCAGAAGAAGGCTCTTCTGAGGGCTCATCAGTACCAAGAGAATCGCCGAGAGAACCGCCGAGAGAATCACCGAGTGAATCGCCGCCGCCGAGAGAATCGCCGAGACCGCCGAACATATCCATGATACCGCCGAGCTCAAGTCCGCCGCCGAGAGAATCAAACATACCGCCGATGTCAATACCGCCGAGCATGGAACCAATGTCAAGACCGCCGAGCATGGAACCAATGTCAAGACCGCCGAGATCAGCTACTGCCATAACATCGTCTTCAGCAACTGTTGCGGAAACGGTAAGCGTTACGGATAAAGCGAGAATAAGAGCTACAGAAATTGCAATGATCTTTTTCATCAAAAAACACCCTTTCATTAATTAGAGATATAGGATTACTATACAAAGTAAATATACTACAAATCAAACGCCGTGTCAATACAAAATTTGAAATATAAGAATAATTTAATAAAATACACAAATAATATTTACACTCAGCAACTTTAATAATGCAAGAGGGAGAATATTATGGAAAATAACGGAAAATCAAAGAAACTTAAGGTTACTGCATTCAAAAAAAATAACCGTTCACGCCATTTCACGGGTACAATGCCACCTGTGAATGATGTTCTGGGAAGCTATACGGGTACACCTGTAACATTTGGAGAACCCGAAGATGACGATGATTTTATTCCCGTTCAGGACGCAGATGATCTTTAATCATAAATCAACAGGGAAACGGAATTTTGCAGATTAGTTACAAAATTCCGTTTCTCGCATTAAGCTTAATTGTCGTCTGAAAGGTCGTAATTACCTGCCATAAATACATCCTCAAGAGTCTTTTCGCCGTTAAGGATAGCAGTTGTATCTTCATATGAAGTTACGCCGTAATATGAATAGGTCTGATTGATTTCGGAAACAGCTGCTTCAAGCTCTGCCTTTATGTCAGCATCATCACCCTCATAAAGTGCATTAAACACAAGAAGCAGGTCACATGAATCTACAGACATATTGTTTGTATAAAGAGTAAGAAGATATCCGAATGCACTTTCATATTCGCCCTTAAGCATATAGCTGATTGCCAACTGCTTACCGCAATCCGTGGAAGAGCCTGAAAGCTCAACTCCCTTGAGTGCTGCTTCAATTGATGCATCAAGATTACCGTTTATACGCTCAGAAAGAGCAATTACGCTGTTTGCATATTCATCAGCAACATTTATTTCGAGAAGCTTCTTTGCATAATTTGCCGCTGCTTTGTAATTTTTATCAATTACATATTCATCAATATAATAATATCCGAAAACAAAAGGAAGATCAGGCATATAAGAAGCCATTGCATCAATAAGGGGCTTTGTCTGGACATTATCTTCTGAAGCTACTGCTGCGAAATAAAGGCAGTAATTCACAAAACCTTTTTCGTAATCCGAAGAATCTTCTGTAATCAATTCATTAAGAGCAGCACTTACCTCTTCATAATTCATTGGTGTGCCGTACTGATAATACTCGGAATAGTAGGGTGAAAACACATCGCTGGCAGCAGTAAGAGCATCAAAGACTTCAATCATATTGTCACGAATAGCCTTATCCTCTGCAGTTGCAGCTTCCATTGCTTCATCAGTAAGATATGTTTCCACAATAGTTTTTGCATCGGGAAGATTGCCGCAATCAAAAATGGTTTTTGCCGTTTTAAGGTGTACAGATACATCTGTCATACCGAAAGCGTCAAGTACTGATGCAAGAGTAGCATAATTTGAAGATGCCTTTGTAAGATTATGCTCTTTTTCGGAATTTATGCCTTTAATTGCATATTCAACAAATGAAGCGACTGTTTTTGCGTTTTCATCTGAAATTTCAGCACTGTCTTTAACAAGTGCGAGAATGCTTTCACTGTCTGTTTTTTCATTGTCGAGAGCTTCCTGTGCAAGTGTTAAAACACTGATATTTAAATTTTCATAAGCTGAAAGATATTCTCTGAATTTTGTATAATCAGCATTTACATTTTCTTGTGTAGGATCAATTGCAACAGAAGCAAAAGCTGCTGCTTCAACGACCAATCCTTTATTATAAAGAGTAACACTTATCTTTTCGGCAAGTGCTCTTGAATCGGCACCTAAAGAAAGGAAGCCCGAATATGCGTTTGCATAATAGTTCATTGCCACGAGAGAATCTTCCAGTCCCTCAGCGGTTTTGCTTCCGATATAGCCTTCGGCAATGGCTTTGAGAAGCTCATTTACATTATCCTTAACATCAGCGGGAACAGAAAGTCCCTGTGAAAGAACATCTGCTTCGGGAACAGTTTCGGAGTCACCGAGATTTTCAAAAACCTTATCATAAGCTTCAAGAGAAAGCTTCTTGATTTCATCCGTAATTTTTATTATCTTCTTAAATTCGGATGTTACGGGGTTTGAAATCTGCTGTGCGCTCATATTAGAATTCATATATGAAAACGCAGCCGTGAAGCCTTCTTCATTATATTTTGCAACGACTATTTCTTCGAGAATAGTTGTTGCCATTGCATTCTGAAAAACAGAATCCTCATCAGAGCAATACTTCAGTGCCTGTTCAAGATAAGTTATCTTGTCTTCATATTTTTCAGCAGATGTTGCCTGTGCATAAGCGCTTATAAAAGAGCTGAAATTGGGATTTGTCATTGATGACACAACATAAGCGAGCAATGAACCTACAACAAGCACAACCAAAATGACAGGAATTGCTATTGCAATTATTTTGCCTGTTTTTCTTTTCTTTTTGGGAGCCTTTTCGGCTACGGGAACTGCTGTATCCTCATTTTCTTCATCTTCGGGCTCTTCCTCTTCTTCGCCCTCTTCAAGCTCCTGAATTACAGGAGCGGCATTTGCCTCTTCCACACTTTCATCATATTTTTCCTGGAAAGTATCACGAAGTGTTTCAAGCTCTTCATTGAGCTTTTGCTCTTCATTTTCACCTTCGCCGGAAAGATTCTGATTCTTATTTTCGTCGTTCATATTTTTTCCTCCGAGAATAGTATTCATTAAAGTGTAACATTTTTAATAAGATAATTCAATACCTTTTTAACTCAGCTATGATAAATTATATTTCTTTATAAAAACTTAAAATCTCCCGAAGAAGCAATTCTCCGGGAGATAGTTTTAATTAACATTCAAAAGCTTTTTAAGCTGCGGAATTTTTATAAGAATTCCTGCTGCAACACAGGTGAATATACATTCGGGCAGCATATACTGTCCGTTATAAATAAGCGAGTAAAGATACGGCGACATACCCTCTGCCCACTGTCCCCAGATAACAACACCTGTTATATAGTGACAAATAAAACGGATACCTATCATAAGTGCTATACCTATAATAATTCCGATATTACCGAGCTTTTTCTTGAATATTCCCGAAAAACCGAGCACGCTGAAGGGGACTATGTAGTCAAAAAGAAGACATATGATCCATGTGAATGCGGTAGTGCAGTAAACAAAGACATTACCGCTTGCAAAGCCTATTGCAAACTGAATGACCGAATATAAAAATGCCGTGGGAAGTGCGCCGCTTATGCCGTATTTTACAGCAACAAGACACACGGGAAGCATACTTAAAAGTGTAATTCCTCCGCCCATGGGCATTTTCCATATCTCCACAAAGCTTAGCACTACAGAGAGTGCCAGAAGCACGGAACATTCTGTAAGTTTTTCGATGTTGTTTCTTTTTTTGTTTTGTTCTGCCATTGTAACGTTTTCCTTTCTTCTTTCGGCTTTTTGCCGTAATAAAAACGAAAATCCGCACGCTACACTGGCGCACGGATGACAATAACATTTACTATGTTCTAACTCCCTACGCCGGTATTACCCATATCAGGTTAAAGGGTTTGACTTTCGTCATCTCAGCCTTTTACAGCACCCCTGTTAAGATTTTCAAGGTGATTATACAATAAACCAATATCCTTGTCAATATCAATTTTCATACATTATAAGAAGAAGTCCGTTTTTTACGGAGATCTCCGCCTGTTCGCTCTCGAATGAATTGCTGACACCCAGAGCAAATGTATTTGTAAGAACAGCCGAATTCAGCGGATATTTAAGCCCTTTAAGAGTTACGCCCTCACATCTTTCGCTCCATGAAAAAACGGAAACCGTCTTGCCTTTTTTACCGTGAAGAATAATTTTACCGTCTTTCACCGCAGTTACCGTATAACCTTCACCGATACAAAAAGCCTTTATACCCTTTTCGGCAAGAAAAGCCGTGAGTGTAAAGTTTGCAAATGAGTGATCGGGTCTTCCGCCCATACCGCCGTAAATATAAATTTCCTTAAAGCCTCGTTGGAGAGCTATATTTACCGCCGCATGAGTGTCGGTCACATCCTTTTCAACAGGCAAAACAATAGCATTTTCTTGGGGGATAAAGCCCGAAGAATCAAAATCTCCGACTGTAACATAAGGTTCAATGCCGTGTTTTTTCAGAATTTCACAACCGGCATCGGCAGCTATGACAAAATCATCGGGAGCAATCTCAGGAAATTTATCACCGTAGACACCGCCGCCGAATATCAATGCTCTTTTCATCAATTCTCACCTGCGATAATAGGATATATGCCCTTTACATCGGGAGAAATATAATCGGCAGCATCCATTTCTCCGTCTTCGCTGAAGCCGTAGAGAACACCGATACATTCTATTTCCGCATCCCTTGCGGCAGAGATATCAAACCTTGTATCACCTATAAGAACAGTTTCTTCTTTTTTTACACCGAAGTGAGATACTGCTTCGAGTGCAAGTCCGGATTTATCGGAAACATGAGAAGAAAAGCCCGGACAGAAAAAACCGTCAAAAAGCTCCTGAAGGCCTTGCTCTTCTGCGATTTTTCTTACAAAATCATATGGCTTACTTGAACAAACCGCAGTTTTATATCCCTCTTCACGAAGTCTTGCGAGCAGCTCTTTTATTCCGTCAAAAACAATAAGTTCAGTAGAACCTATGGGGGCATATCTTTCGCGGTAAAGGGCAACCAGTTCATTGGCTACAGTTTCATCATCAGTACAATGCCACATAAAACTGTCGAACAGAGAAGGACCGATAAATTTTCTTAAAATCTCCTCGGACAGTGGCTTCATTCCCTTTTTATCGAGGGCATATCTTATGCAATTATATATACCCTCGCTGTTGTCAACGACTGTTCCGTCAAAATCAAAAAGTACAAGTTTTTTCTTCATTTTTATTCTCCGCAATATTTATCGTAAGCACTGAAAAGTCTTTCGGATACCTCTTCTATCGTACCGTCTGCATCGATATATATAATATTTTCACTATCCTTCAGCTTTTGAAATACTGTATCAAACTGACGGCTTATTTTGGTAAGGCTTTCCGTGTTTTCATATATTTCTATTGCTTCATCGGGTCTGTTTGCTCTTATTCTTTCAATACATTTTTCGGGAGCCATTGTAAGAAAGAGCACAAGGTCGGGGCGTCTTATCTCGGGACACTTAAAGTGCATATCCATAGCCCAATTAAGGTCGGTTTCATGTCCCTGATAAGAGAAGGTCGAATAATAATAGCGGTCGGAAATAACGGTTTTTCCCTCAGAAAGCAGCTTTTCGATACCGTCTTCTGAATTTGTATTATGAATTATTCTGTCGGATAGAAACAGTGCAGCGAGACTCCACGGAGTTGCGGAAACTTCACCTGAAAGAATTTTTCTTATCAGCTTTCCCGTGGGATGTGAAGTGGGCTCAGCGGTAATTTCAACTTCCCTGCCCTTACTTTTTATATAATCTGAAAGTATTTTTATCTGTGTTGTCTTTCCTGTTCCGTCAAGACCTTCAACTACAATAAACTTACTCATTATTTTACCTTACTTTCAATAAATTATCGGACAAAAGTGCGAGCTCCTCCATTGTAAGTGCTTCTGCTCTTACCGTGGGAGAAAGTCCCGAAGCCGAAAGAGCTTCTGATACCTTATCCTTTGAGATGCCGAGTCCCGAAGAAATACCGTTTGCTGCAGTCTTTCTTCTCTGTGAAAATGCGGCTTTTACCATAGAAAAGAAAAACTCTTCATTTTCTACTTTCACGGGAGGCTCTTTTCTGACATTGAGCTTTATAACACAGCTGTCAACATTAGGAGAAGGCATGAAGCATTCTCGTCCCACATCAAAAAGAACTTCCGGTTCGGCATAATAATTTACGGCAACCGTTATAGCCCCCGAATCACGTGACCCCACCTTTGCACAAAGGCGGTCAGCGGCTTCCTTCTGCACCATGACAGTTATGCTTTCAACAGGCAGACGGCTTTCCAAAAGGTACATAAGAATTGGAGAAGTGATATAATACGGCAGATTTGCACATACATTTACACTTTTTCCGTTAAAATTATCCTCTATAAGCTTAAACAAATCGGTTTTCAGAACATCGGCATTTATGACTTCAACATTTCTGTAATCCGAGAGAGTTTCGGCAAGTACGGGAATAAGCCTTGTATCAAGTTCAACCGTTACTACCTTTTCAGCTCTTTTTGCAAGTTCTACAGTCAGCACTCCGATACCGGGACCTATTTCAATAACACCCGTACCGTCTTTTGCACCGCCGAGATCTGCCATTTTCGGACAGACCTCAGGGTCAATAAGAAAGTTTTGTCCGAGAGCCTTTGAAAATGAAAAACCGTGTTTACTTAATATTCTTTTTATTACATTAATATCTGTAAGTACCATATTATTCTACTATATATTTTTCGTATTCCAAAGAAACCTCTTCCCATTTCTCGGAGTTTTCAGGCATAAATCTCTTTAAGTTTTCGCCTTTTGCGATAATTTTTCTGGCTTCACTTATATTTTCTATTTCACCCATTGACATAAGCTGAACGGCAATATTGCCGAAAACGGTAGCCTCAATAGGACCTGCATATACGGGAATACCGCATGAGGAAGCAGTCATCTGACATAAAAGACCGTCCTTTGTACCGCCGCCGACAACATTTATATGGGGATATTTTTTGCCTGTGCATTTTTCTATGCCGCCGAGAACATAACGGTATTTAAGTGCAAGGCTCTCATAAATACAACGGACTACCTCACCTACGGTTTCGGGAACATACTGTCCTGTTCTCTTACAGAAATCCTTTATTCTTGAAGGAATATCGCCCATTGCAACGAAATCGGGAGCATCGGGATCAATAAAGCATCTGAAGGGTTCACACTCCAAAGCCATTTTTTCGAGTTCGGCGTATGAATATTCTTTGCCCTCTCTTATCCACTGACGGCGGCTTTCCTGAATAAGCCATAGTCCGCAGATATTCTTAAGAAATGCAGTTGTATAGTTATATCCGCCCTCATTTGTAATGTTAAATGAGAGAGATTCTTCGCTTACTATGGGAGTGTCTGTTTCGGTGCCGAAAAGTGACCATGTGCCGCAGCTGATAAATGCAAAATCCTTTTCTTCACTGGGAACGGCAGTGACAGCTGACTGGGTATCGTGACCTGCTACCGAAATAACCGGCACGGGCTTAACACCGAGTTCCTCACATATCTCATCACTCAAATTGCCGAGAACAGTACCTGTTTTTACAATTCCCGGAAGAATATTCTGAGGAATTCCCAATGCCTTACAGATTTCTTCGCTCCACTCTTTTTTATTTATATCAACTATCTGCGAAGTGGTAGCGATAGAATATTCCGCACACATTTTTCCCGTAAGAAAATATGAAAGCAGATCGGGCATAAAAAGAAGCTTATCGGCTCTTTCTAAAACCTCGGGACGGAAAAGCCTCAGACTTAAAAGCTGGAAACAGGTATTGAAATCCATAAACTGAATTCCCGTAAGCTTATAAAGTCTTTTCTTATCAATAAATTCAGCAGATTTTTCTATCATTCCCTGGTTTCTTTCATCGCGGTAGTGAACGGGATTTTCGAGAAGCTTTCCGTCTTTATCCAAAAGTCCGAAGTCAACGCCCCATGTGTCAATACCTATTGAATCAAAGCCACCTAAAGCCTTTGCTTTCAATATACCCTGCTTTATTTCATGGAAAAGACGAAGCACATCCCAATAGAATGTACCGCCTACCTTTACGGGATCGTTGGAAAATCTGTGAATTTCTTCAAGTGTTATTTTTTCTCCATCGAACTTACCGAGAATTGCTCTTCCCGAAGAAGCTCCGAAGTCAAATGCAAGAACTTTTTTCATAATTTTCTCCTTTTATCAAACAAGAACACTTGCGGCAATGAGCATCTGTCCGCCGTAGTATGTAACAACATTAAATGAATTGAGCTTATATGTCTTTTTATTTGTTTTAATTTCTTTTCTGCCGTCAAACATCATAAGACAAACACCGGCATCGGAAATAATAAACATAATAACGCCTGCAATAAGAACTATTGAACGAAGCACTGAAATTCCGCCGTTCATTGTAAGCACTGCTGCACGGATACCAAGCAACACCATGGCATCTATTATCATGGCATAAACTAAAACCGCAGGGGCTGTGGCACCGAGATTTATATTCATTTTCTTCTTAGCAAAAATTTCAAGTGAAAGCATTACCGCCCACGGAACAATAAGCCATAAATCCTTTATTGTCAAAGGAACTCTTACGGAAAAAGCTGAAATATAAAGAATATGAGCGAGGGCAAATGCGATTATTCCGGGAAGACCTTTCATACCGAAAAGATCAAAACGCAGAACCCAGTCACCTATAAAGGAAGCGATAAGACCTGCAACAATAAGCAAAGAATAGGCAGAATTATAAAGTCCCATTACGATCGTAAGATAGATTCCTGAAATTACAAAGGGTAAAGAGGTCAGAAGCTTCTGCTTCATAGAACCGTCTTTATACATAAAGCGGTAGGCTAAAAAAGCGTCGGCTATAAGAAAAAGAATATAAATGTATTCCATATTATATAACACCTTTTTTGAGGATTATATTGGCGTATAATGCTTTTTCGCTTGTTGCTATTACTGCATATGCTTTTTTTGTTCTGTCGTAGAATTCAAATCTTTCAATCTGAGAAATATTTGTTTCGCCGTTGTGCTTATTAACAAGCTCTTCATAGGTTGCCCAGATTTCGGGAGTGGGATCACCCTTTGTTGTTGCCATAAGAGAAACGGGGCTGTCAACATATGTATCAAGAGGGAAAAGCTGAAGCACTGCATCAAGAATTTCGGGAACTCCGAGACCGTCACAGCGGATAAGTCTCTGAGCACATGAAGCGGCAGGGAAATTGCCGTCACCGATAACTATTTCGTCACCGTGACCCATTTCACATAAAATTTTAAGAAGTTCGGGTGATATTAAAGCGGGAATTCCTTTAAGCATAATAATTTCCTCCTGTTTTTTAATCTTCCGGCGGAATACCGTCGGTATACTGTGAATTATATAAAAGTGCATAGAAGCCGTCGGCTTCAAGAAGCTCCTTATGAGTACCCTGCTCTACGATAGCTCCTTTTTTCATAACAAGAATATTGTCGGCATTCTTGATGGTAGAAAGTCTGTGAGCTATAACAAAGCTGGTTCTTCCTTCCATAAGTGCATTCATCGCAACCTGAATCTTCTGTTCTGTCTTTGTATCGACAGAAGAGGTGGCTTCGTCAAGGATAAGCACAGCGGGGTCAACGATAATAGCTCTTGCAATTGTGAGAAGCTGACGCTGTCCCTGTGAAATATTGGTTCCGTCCTCCGTAAGCATGGTATCAAAGCCGTCGGAAAGACTCATTATGTAATCATATATCTGTGCCGTTTTTGCAGCTTCAATAACTTCTTCGTCCGTGGCATCGGGCTTGCCGTATTTGATATTATCCTTTACAGTGCCCTTGAAAAGCCATGTATCCTGAAGCACCATACCGAAATTTGCACGAAGTGCATTTCTTGACATTGTATAAATATCGGTGCCGTCAAGTGTGATAGTACCGCTGTTTATATCATAAAAACGCATAAGAAGATTTACTATTGTGGTCTTACCCGCACCCGTGGGGCCTACTATTGCAGTAATGCTTCCGGGGCGTGCAGTAAATGAAAGACCGTCGATAAGCGGCACATCCTCAACATATCTGAATGATACATCCTTGAACTCAACAAGTCCGTTCGAGGGAGATGTGGGGTCATTATCATTTATATCGGGAACTTCATCCACCTCGTCAAGCATTGAGAATACTCTTTCTGCAGAAGCGAGAGAGGATTGAATACTGTTTATTATCTTAGAAATATTAATGATAGGTGAAGAGAAAGAAGAAGAATATGAAAGGAACTTCTGTATATCACCTATACCGCCGAAGGCATTTGCAGGGATTGTGCCGTTGTGGATACCGATATAGAAAAATCCGCCAAGAAGACACAGGGAAACATAGTTTATATTCTTTATGAGCGTGAGGACAGGATTCAATATGCCTGAGATCATATTTGCCATAAATGAGTTTTTGCCCAATCTTTCGGTAATTGCACGGAACTCCTTAACAGACTCATCCTCATGTCCGAACATATGAACAATTGTATGACCTGCATACATTTCCTCAATGTGACCGTTCAGGTCTCCCATGGTATCCCAATAACGCTTGAACCATACCTTTGATACCTTTGAAACCTTATAGGAAACAAAAGCGGAAACAGGCACAAGGCAGACAGCAGCAAAGGTCATGGGGATATTGCCCGTAAGAAGCATCATTATAAAAGAGCCTACGACTTGAATAATACTTGTCATAACCGTAAGAATACTGTTTTTAAGGCTGCCGCTCACATTTTCGATATCATTTATTATCTTTGAAATAACCTGTCCCTTGGTCTGCTTATCAAAATAGCTTAAAGGCAGCTTTGAAAGCTTACCGTTAAGATCGGCTCTGAGACCGCAGACCAGTCTCTGGGAAACACCTGCAGAAACAAATTCCTGAACAAAGGTGAATAAACTTGCAGCAAAATAAAGACCTGCAAGAATTGCCACCTGCTCAAAGGTTGCGGTAAAATCAATGGTACCGCCCGAAAGTCTGCCTTCTATCTGAACCTGCAGAATATTAATAACATTACCCATATATTCGGGAGCTATGACATTACAGAGTGTACTCATCATGGCGGATATGACAACTATCGCCATAGAAAATGCGTGAGGCTTTATAAGAGCAACAAAACGAAGGAATGTGCCTTTTGCATTTTCGGGCTTCTGTTCATTTTTAGGTGCACCTCTGTAGGCGGCGTAACGGCTTTTATATTCCGTTTCAGGAACGGAAATACCTTTGCTTTTACTCATCGTCTTCCACCTCCTCCAGTGCCTCTTCAGAGAGCTGTGTCACAACTATTTCACGGTAGGTTTCACAGGTTTTAAGAAGCTCCTTGTGAGTTCCCTGTCCGACAACATTACCGTTTTCAAGAACGATTATTCTGTCAGCATTAAGAACAGTTCCGACTCGCTGAGCAACTATTATGATGTTTGCATCGGTAAGATTTTCTCTGAGAGATGCACGAAGACGGGCATCAGTTGCAAGGTCAAGTGCAGAGAATGAATCATCAAAAACTATGACCTCGGCACCCTTTACTATTGCTCTTGCAATTGCAAGTCTTTGCTTCTGACCGCCTGAATAGTTTTTACCTGCCTGAGAAACAAAGGACTCTATACCGTCAGGCATTGAATCTACAAAAGTTTTTGCCTGTGCTATTTCGAGGGCTCGCCAGATTTCGGCATCTGTAGCATCCTTTTTTCCGAAACGGATATTATCAGCAATAGTTCCGCTGAACAAAAATGCCTGCTGCGGAATAAAAGCTATCCTGTCACCAATTTCAGCAGGATCAAGATCTTTGACATTAACACCTGCAAGCTTTACTTCACCTTCAGTTGCATCATAAAGACGGGGGATGAGATTAACAAGTGTAGTCTTACCGCTTCCCGTAACACCTATTATTGCCGTGGTCTCTCCGGGGTGAGATTCAAAGCTTACATTTTTAAGTTCAAACAGAGTTTTCGGCGCATTTTCTGTTTTTTTCTTTTTGGAAGAAAATTTCTTCTTTTTTACTTCTTTCGGAACGGGCTTGTACTTAAATGAAACATTGACGAATTCAAGTTTTCCCGCATCCTCTTTTTTAGGAGTAATCGGGGTTTCCGGAGGCTCTATTTCAGAAACGGCATCCATGATAACCTTTATTCTTCTGCCCGAAATAGATGCTCTCGGAATAGAAACTATTATTGCAACTACTGAGGTAAGAGCACCGATTGCAATAGTAAAATAGGAGATAAAAGCGTACATATTGGGAATCGTAGCGAGTATCTCTTCTCTGTGTGTTACAATATCAAGCTCGGTTGAAGCCATAACGCTCCTGTAAATAATAAGACAGATAAGAGCATATAAGAGCACTGTCAGCACGGGCAGAAAGCCTGCCATGATGCGGTTTACTCTTAGTGCTATGCCGGTGAGTTTAAGATTTGTTTCATTAAATCTTTCATCCTCATATTCCGTCTTATTAAAAGCTCTGATAACTCTGATACCGCTTATCTTTTCTCTCATTATCTGATTTATCTTGTCAACAAGCTTTTGTATCTTTGAATATATGGGCATTACAATGGCAATCAATACTACTGCAAGCACTGCAAGTATGGGTATTGCCCACAAAGTAAGCTTCGCAAGCTCAGTATTCAAAGAAAAAGCCATAACAAGACCGCCTGCGAGCATTATAGGCACCGGAATAAGTGACTTCAATGTCGACAAAACGATTTCATGCACCTGGCGGACATCGTTGGTTGTTCTTGTAACAAGAGATGCTACACCTATTTTATCAATATCACTCTGAGAAAGATGAGATACCTTATCAAAAATATAATTTCTCAGAGCAATTGAATATCCTACCGAGGTTTTTGTTGAATAATATGTATTGGCTACTGAAGTAATAATACTCGCAAGTGTAAAACCTAACATTATCAAACACAATTCAATAAGCCTGTCCATATCATATGCAAGTATTCCTTCAGAAAGAATATTCTTTGTATATAATGGAATTAAAAGCTGTAATACAGTATTAAGTGTGGCAAATACTATCGACAGTAAAAGCATCCACCTGAAAGGCTTTAGCTTTGACAAAACCGTTCTCATTCTGTGCCTCCGTAAAAAAATATTTAAAATCTAATAAATAATATCATATTTTACCTTGGATTACAATATAAAGAAATGAACTTTTAATTAAAAAGTTTTCTTTAGCAAAAAATATATGAGGCACTTACAGGGTTTTGTATATTTCTACAATTTTTTTCATTTGCTTTTTTTATGCTTGTAATTTCGCCTGTTTTATATAATAATATATATTGTTTTTCTTGCGTTCTAATTAAACCGCAAAATATAAAATAAAGGATTCCTAAAAATGGTTTTTTCAAGCTTGCTGTTCTGTTTTGCTTTTTTCCCGGCAAATTTAATATGTTATTATTTCTGTAAAACAGTAAAAACCAGAAATATCGTACTTCTCGCATTTTCTCTTGTATTTTATGCCTTCGGTGAGCCTGTATATGTCGCAATACTGGTTCTCATGTCGCTGTTCTGCTGGCTGTTCTCCCGACTTATAGAAACTTCAAAAGGCAATCAGGAAAAAAAGCTCTGGCTTGCAGCGGCAATTACAGTATGTATAGGTTCTATCGGGTATTTCAAATACATAGGCTTCGCAGTTGACTCCTTAAATTCACTTATAGGAATCGATCTGATACCTGTTCCGCAAGTGCAATTGCCGATAGGTATTTCATTTTATACATTTCAGCTTCTGACCTATGTTATTGATGTATACAGAGGCGAAGTGCCTGCACAGAAGCGTTACTATAAAGTTCTTTTATATACTTCTCTTTTCCACCAGTGTATTGCAGGTCCTATCGTGCGGTACGGCGATATTGAAAACGAGCTTACCGAAAGAAATATAAATCTTAACGAAATGTCCGGTGGACTCACAAGATTTGCCTGCGGTCTTGCAAAAAAGGCTGTTCTTGCAAACGGCTGTGCTGCGGTTGCAGATACCCTTATTTTATCGGATGAAGCCATCGCAAATGCGGCTGAGCTTTCTTCAAATATCGACATAATTACAGGCCGCTCAGCATTGACGCTCTGGGTTGGCGTAGCATTCTATATGCTTCAGATATATCTTGATTTCTCTGCATATTCGGATATGGCAATAGGCATGGGACTTATGTGCGGCTTCCATTATAAGGAAAATTTTGACTATCCCTATACATCGACTTGCGTTACCGAATTCTGGAGAAGATGGCATATGTCTCTGGGCACTTTCTTCAGAGATTATGTTTATATTCCTCTCGGAGGAAACAAAAAAGGTAAGCTTCGTCAGGTTTTTAATCTCTTTATCGTCTGGGCACTTACAGGACTCTGGCATGGTGCATCATGGAGCTTTGTTCTCTGGGGAATTTACTTCTTTGTACTTCTCGTACTCGAAAAATTTGTTTACGGCAAATTCCTTCAAAAGCATAAAATTATCGGAAGAGCATATCTTCTCATTGCCGTTTATTTCGGCTGGGTATTCTTCAAATTCACAAAATTCCCGCTTATCGGCACAGTTCTTAGCGGTATGTTCTGTCTTAACGGAAATCCATTTATAACATATGAAGCTGCAAGCTTTATTTCGGGTTACATATTCTTCTTCATAATTTGTGCAATTGCTTGTACACCTGTTATTAAACATGTAAAGAATTTCCTCATTAAGCATGCAAAGAATAATCTTGCCGTAAGTTTTATTTACAGAACTGCAGATATCTTATCTCCGACAGCACTTATTATACTTTCTGCAATAACCCTTGTCGGTAACTCATATAATCCCTTCATTTATTTCCAATTCTGATAAGGAGGTAATTATAAAATGAAAAAACCATCTGCAAAAAAGCACAAACTGATAAAAATCATTGTAAGCTTTTCAACGATCATTATAATAACTGCGTTTTGTTTTATAATTCCTCTGAGACCCACTGTTTCGGAAACTGAAAAAAGAGAGCTTGCAAGCTTCCCCGAATTCAGTTACACAGCTCTTATGAGCGGAGATTACTTTGCCGACATTTCAACATGGTTTTCCGACACAGTTCCTTTTCGTGATACAATAATAAATATCAATTCAAAGATACAGAATTTTCTCGGAACATCAGGAACCCTCACAGGCTTTAATGAAGGAATTGCAGGCGATGCCATTCCCGAACCCGTAGTTCCGAATGAAAACACTACAGCAGCAATTGTCGCAGAAAGTGCATCATCTGAAAATACCGCTGAAGCAACTTCAAACGAAGCTGAAACTGTTACTCCCGAAAATGTCACCTACCCCGCAGACACAAGTGAAGCACAGAATGTTGAAGAGTTCGGAGGCATCTTGATATGTGACAACGCAGCTTTCGAATATTTCCATTTCGTGCAGGATACTGCAGATAATTATATTAAAGCTATTAATACCGCTGCTACCCGTTTTTCAGATTCTTCAGATGTGTTTGTAACCATAGCACCGAGCAGCACCGATATAACTCTTAATGAAAAAGTAAGAGAAAAAATATCAGCTTCCGATCAAAAAAATGCGATCGACTATATGCTCGGTTCTACCTCGGCAAATGTAAAAAAATTCAACTGCTTTGACAACATCAAGCAGCACAGAAATGAATATGTATATTTCCGCACAGACCACCACTGGACAGCACTTGCTGCATATTACGCATACGAGGTTTTCTGTCAGACAAAAGGAATTACCGCCTTACCGCTGAGTGCTTATGAAATATGGAGCTTTGATGGCTTCCTCGGCTCTTTCTATAATGATTCAGGCTCTAATCCTGCACTCGGTGCTACTCCCGACAGAGTTGACGCATATATTCCGCCCTGCAAATATTCAATGACTGTTACGGATGAAAACGGTTCAACATTCTCAAAGCCCCTGCTTTATGATAAATCAAATGATTCCCCGACATTTAAATACGGTACATTTTTAAGCGGTGACAATCCCCTTTCAACCATTCAGAATGAAGATAAAACCGAAGGCGAAACCTGTCTTGTTATAAAAGAAAGCTACGGTAATGCATTTGTTCCGTTCCTTGTTTATCATTATAAGACTGTATATGTTATTGATTACAGACATTATAAAAATACTCTCAGCAGTTTCTTAGAAGAAAATCCTGTTGATGATATCATTTTTGTTAATAATATTTCAATGACAAGAAACCCTTCTCTTGTTCAGACTCTTACAAACTTTATTGAAGGATAACAATTGGAACTGTAAAAAACGAAAGTGTTTTTACAGCTCCTTTTAAGGGGATAGAAAAAAATGATGCCCAACGGACAAACCGAGCCAAAACAAGGCTTCAGCTTGTTTTGGCTTGCCCGAAGGCGTACAAAGGTACGTCGAGAGGCGAGGTTTGTTCGTAGCATAAAACATAAAATTTTAATAAATTATGTATTTGGGGTTGTTTTTAGGGGTTCTTACAAGTATCTGACTTGCTCGAACCCCTTGATTTATCTTGTTTTTTGCGGTCTGCGCTTTTTTTACATCCCCAATTAATTACTTTTTGATTTTAGACCAATATTCCTTTGCTGCTTGTTCGGTCTTATTTTCGCCGTATATATAATACTTTTTATCCTTTATTATATCTGGAAGATACTGCTGCTTCAGCCAATGATTCGGAGCGTCATGGGGGTATTTATAAAACTGACCCTTTACTTCAGCATCCTCACCGTCAAAGTGCTTATTCTGTAAATGCCTCGGAACAGGTCCCGCAAGACCATTTCTTACATCATTCATTGCAGCATCTATAGCCATTTCACCCGAATTGGATTTCGGGGAATTACATACTAAAATAACGGCATCTGCAAGAGGGATTCTCGCTTCAGGAAGTCCCACCTGCATAGCAATATCACAGGCTGATTTTACAATCGGTATTATCATGGGATATGCGAGTCCTACATCTTCACAGGCACACACCATAAGTCTTCTTGTAGCAGATATAAGGTCTCCCGCTTCAAGAATACGTGCCAGGTAATGTATGGCGGCATCGGGGTCAGAGCCACGCATAGACTTCTGAAAGGCTGAGAGCATATCGTAATACTCATCTCCCTGCCTGTCATAGTGCATACCGCTTCTCTGAGTGATCTGCTGTACAGAACTCAGAGTAATTTTTCTCTTTTCTCCCGTTACGGCTCTCGGAGCACCTATGACACAAAGCTCGGCGATATTGGCAGCTTTTCTCATATCCCCCCCGCACACGGAAGCAATGTAAGGAATAACCCCCTCTTCAATATCATATTCCTCTTGGTTATCCTCACTCATTATATTAAAGGCTCTTTCAATCCCGGGAACTGCATCTTCAGGGGAAATACTCTTGAATTCAAAGACAGTTGAGCGGCTCAGCACTGCGGAATATATATAGAAATATGGGTTTTCCGTAGTGGATGCAATAAGCGTTATATCACCGTTTTCGATATACTGTAAAAGTGACTGCTGCTGTTTTTTATTGAAATACTGAATTTCGTCAAGATACAGCAAAAGTCCGTTCTGAGCGGCAATAGTGTTTATCTCTCCGATAACATCCTTTACATCTGAAAGTGAGGCACTTGTTCCGTTTAATATATGAAGTCTTTTATTTGTAGCTGCTGCAATTATTCTTGCAACCGTGGTTTTTCCCGTACCTGAGGGACCGTAGAATATTAAATTGGGAATATTTCCCGACTCTATGATATTACGAAGAACAGCGCCCTCTGAAAACAAATGGCGCTGACCTGCTATTTCATCAAGATTTTTCGGTCTTATTCTGTCTGCAAGCGGTGTAGACATATTAAACCTCCAATTAACATTTTAACCGATAAGTGTCATTGCCTCTGCTCTGGTTCTTGCGTCTGAACGCATATTTCCTCTGAGAGCGGAGGTTTTTGTTTTTGCACCTGCGGCTCGAGCCCCTCTCATGGTCATGCAAAGGTGTTCGGCTTCAATAACTACTGCAACACCTAAGGGATCAAGCTTATCCATAAGAAAATCGGCTATCTGAGAAGTAAGTCTTTCCTGTATCTGAGGGCGTCTTGCAAAATTATCAACGATTCTTGCAAGCTTTGAAAGTCCTATTACTTTACCGTTCTGAGGAATATAGACTATATGAGCTTTTCCGACAAAGGGAAGCAGATGGTGTTCACACATTGAATATAAAGGAATGTCACGGACAACCACCATTTCCTCATTCTTTTCGTCATTGAAAATCTTGAGATGCTGTTCGGGATCTTTTTCAAGTCCGCCGAAAACCTCTTCATACATTCTGGCAACTCGCTCGGGAGTTTCCAGAAGCCCCTCTCTGTCGGGATCCTCTCCTATTGCGATAAGAATTTCTCTTACCGCCTTTTCAATTCTCTCTTTATCCATAAATACACTCCTTACGGTGTATAAGTTATCGTAAAACACGAAGAACGCAAAGTGTTGCCTAAAAGCTTCATATGAAACTCATTATACCCCTGAAGCTCCTTATTACCCACTTTTATTCTTGTGACATAACCTCTTGTTTCGTCCATCGAACCCGTATGTTCAATAATTTTCAGCCACTGCGAAGGGTCATCTTCAAGTACAATAGTTTTATCATAGTCTGTTATAAGCTTTTTCATTTCTTCTTTTGTGTATGTACGCTGAGAAATAAAGCCTTCCCTTTGCATATCAAAGGGACTTGGTACCGGCATAAGATATGAACTCTTCATATTCCATATGCTTTCTGCAGAAGCTGTCATTCCTGCAGCAAGAGCACCGTATACCGCCTCTATCGCATTATCATCACCTTTTACGGTTATAAACTGTCCTAAAACCTCATCAACAATATCTTTCAGATTTTGCGGAAGCTCTTCATAAGAACGAGAAGTGGCTATTCCGACACTCCAGCGGCTTTTAATGTTAAAATCATAATATATCAGATTTGAAAAAACACAAAGCGTCATAGCCTTCAGTGCTTCTTCATATTTGCCTTTTTGAGTCACACCGTATATTTCCTGATAAACTATTCTTGCCAACAGCTCCTTAGTCGGAAGTTCATCAGGAACATAGCCGAATACTCCCTCGGACACTTCTTTATATACGGGATAAACCGTTTTTTCGGGAAATTCTTCTATATTCTTTATCTCAGTTCCCGTATAGTAGTGAGAGAGAATTCTGTCATATGTAAAACCCGCATCCTCAAGGGAAAGTGCTCCGTATTGGGAAAGACCGACTCCGTGACCGTAGCCGTAAACAGTAAAGGTAAATGTACCGGGTTGTGCATTTATTTCAGGAGCCTCGGGAAGGATCCATTTAAAAATTTCATCTACGGGAGGAAGGTTTATGTACTCTTCAAAATCCTCTTCATTTACCTCAACATTTTCACTTGCAGGACTATCAAGTCCTACAGAAAAACGAAGAATATATCTTGCATCGGCGGCATTTAATTTTTCGTTGCTGTCGATATCACCGATCTTCAGATGAGCTCGGGTATAATGGTCCAGATCTACGGAAAAGCGAAGCACACTGCGGGCATCTTTTGCCGTTATCCTGCCATCCTCATCCATATCGCCTGTTAAAACGGTTCTTGCGGCATTTGATATCAACGATAAACTCAATGTCATCACTGCGGCAAGAATTACCGCAATTGACTTTTTCAGCATCAGTTTCATGTGATCATCCTACTATAAACAAAGTGTCCGTCAATATACCTTTTTTCGGTATCAGTCGTCGTTTTGTGTGTCCGAAGCATCAGAATCTGAAACAGCTGCATCTGCATCAATATCAGCCTGTGCCTGTTCTTCATCCTCACCCGGAACAAAACGGTCAAACATTCCTTCAAAGGGATTACCTGCTGGAAATATCCATTCAATAAAATTATTTGCCCACTGTGTAATACTGTAATTGTTGGTATAAAAATATGAAAAACAAAATACTGCAACAGCCAGAATAACTGCAGCAACTGAAGCAATTGCTATTTTATATCTTTTTTCTGCGGCTTTTTCTCTGACTGCATTATCTTCAACATACACTTCATCATTTGAAATAATATCTGAAATAAATGCACAAAAATCACCGCTGCATCTATTGAGAAATGACGAGATATCTTCACCTACAAAAGAATGTATCTCTCTGACTGCTGTTTCTCTTTCATTCGTAACGGCAAGGTACACTATTTTTTCACTGTCGGGACTGTCGCCTGTGTAAAATGCGTTGGACATTGCTACACCGTATCTGCATGAAAGCAGCTCGGCTGCTGTTATTGAAAGATTTACAACATAATCTATCGGCTGCATAGAGCCTCTTTTTTCTGCGATGGGAGAAATATTAATAAAAGCTGAAAGTTTTTCATTGACACCGACATAGTCTTTGAAAAATGAAGCAGTATTTGTTCCTGCAACTGCAATCTTAGAAGCATTCTTTTCCAATGAAGAAAGAAGCATCTGAGAATTGAGTTCTTTGAGTTTTCCGAAATCAATGCTCACATGATAAGTTGCATTAAGATAAGGAATTACCTGCGAAGCAAGAAGAACTGATGTTCTATCCTTTTCATATGGGATAAGAATTATTGTCTGATTTCCGTTTGCGACGGAAAAGCCTGCAAATTTTCCGTCACTAAGAACAAAAGTCCTTGTGTTAGACGGTACAAAAGCATGAGTCACCGAGAATTCATAATCCTCTTCTTCGGGATCTTTCTCACAAGTTTCACATGCCTTTTGCAAAAGTGAGGGGTCACAGCTAAGTTCAAAACCGAAGGCTTTTGAAAGCATAAGCTTAGTGGCACCGAAGGATGAATAGTCGGCAATAAAGATAAGTGCATGTGCATCAGTGACCGCCTTAGCTATATCAGCAGTTGCTTCCTTTATTCCGTAAAATGAGCTGACTCCCCCGTTATCGGTAAGATAATCAGAGAAAACATATTTTAATTCAGTTTCCAGTCTTCGGCAAGAACCAAGATTTTGGGCTCCCATTAAAAAAATTCTGGCTTTCATATTCTTTCCTTTTCCTTTAATTCACAACCAAAAAAAGTTCACTCAGCAGGTACTTCAGGAGCCACGATATCATCGAGAACAGGCTCAGGCACAACCGGTGCTTCGGGAACAACAGGCTCTACGGGGGGATTTTCTTCAGAAGGGGGCTGGTTTTGTTCAGGTGAAGCGCCACCGTCCGACTCGGTTATTTCTTCTTGAGGTAAGTTCTCTGCGGCAGTGTTTTCTTCCGGGACGCCTTCGTTTTCGGAAGGCACATCTTCAGGAGCATCAACAAACGGTGAATCCGTAGCCTCCGCACTATCTGAGTCGTTCTCTGCGGTTTCAAATGTATTCGGTTCAGTCAGATGCTCATAAGGATTTGTAAGACCAAGCTTATCGTAATAAGCCTGCGGATAACGGGCACTGTGGTTAAAAGATGCCTTTGAAACATCAACCTCTGCACTTTCTCCGTCTCTTAAAAGACGGGCAAAAACTACAAGTCTTCCGCCGTCAAATATATCCTGATAACAAGTATACAGAGTAAGAATTTTATCATCTTCTTTTACATCTATGCCCGTATTTATCATAGAACGCTCATAGATGCCGTCTATCGTTGTCATGAATTCATTTGTCGATGAAAAATCGGTTATAAGATATGTGAAAAGATGACCTCTGTCTGCCTCATAAGTGGAATTCGTAAGAATGACCGCAAATATCTTCCATTGTGTCTTTTCATACAGTGTTTCGAGAGTTACTACGGGAGCTTCCTTATATCCGTCAAGATTCATATATTCTATAAGCTTATTAAAACCAAGCTTATCGTGTGTGTTATGACCGTAAATTATAGTGTTCTTACTGAGATTTCCCTTTTCAATACTGCAGCGGTAATCAATAAACGGGTTGCCGTAACGGTTATATTCACCGTACAAGTCCTTCCACATATAGTATGACCGAGATGATTTATTCAGCAACACAGGGAACCAAAGCTTCTTTTCAGAAATAGAGAGAATTCCTGCGGTATCCTGGTTTACTGCATAAAGATCCGCAAATTTGAGTGCCATCCCTTCAGGGAATTCGACATCGGGATACCGTTCTTTAACATTCTCCCAAAGCTTTTTTATTTCAAAATCAAAAAGCTCATCCTCGTTAATACTTTCAATAGATGTCTGCCAATTTCCAAGGACACTTATTCTCTCACGGTATCCGTGATAATAGAAAATAATATAGGAGATTCCCAAAACCAGAAGCACAAAAGAAACATCCATAACCGTTTTGCGGATCTTTTCTCTGAGACTGTCATCTTTTTGCGGGAAGTTGTCCTTTATAAATCGCTTTAAATTTTCTTTTGAAAAGCGTGTTTTGAAAAAATTCGATATTGCCTCTGAAAAAGTCAGTGCATAAACTGTCTGTTGGGGTGCATCTGTCCTTTTTATGACTTTTGCAGGCTCATCGAAACTGTTTCTGTCCATTTTCACTTAAATTTCCTTTCGTCCGTTTTTGCGGACTTTTTTTTGCCTTTATTTTTCTTCCCTTTCATCTTCGGAGCTTCTTTTTTATCAGCTTCAAAAAATTGATTCTCTGAAGAATTCACATTCAACTGTTCCATATAATCTGCACCGTCAATAATCGCGGGATCAAAAACAATGCCGAATATTTTCTCTGAAGCGTTCGGCTTTTCATCTGAAGTTACAGTTGAAAAATCATCATATTCGGCAAAAGACGGGGCTTCTTCTTCACTGTCTATAGCTTCACAAAGCTCAGGACTCATACTTTTCTTAAGAAGCCGTATTTCTTCCTGTCTTCTTCTCTCGCGAAGCTCTTCTTCTCTGCGAAGCTCTTCAAGTCTTGTTTCTTCCTCAAGCTTTTTTCTTGCTTCTTCTTCGTTGCGTTTATTGTATTTATCTACGATTTCGGCAACTGTTGAACGAAGATCTCTGGTTTCATCTTTGACCTCAGAAAGCTCTTCTTCCGAAAAAGCGGGAACTCTCATCTGCTGCTCGGGAATATCATCTGAAAAATTTTCAGCTTCGGGAGTCTTTTCCGTAACATCTATATCAGGCTCTTTCTGCACAGGAAGAGAAGCAGCCTTTCTTTTCTTAGAAAAACTGAGCTTCTTTTTCTTCTTATCCGGTTTTTCTTCTACCTTCAGCCAATCGGCATCTGTGTTAACAGGCATTCTTAAAGGATTACCTCCTATTGCCGTGCCTGATGTTTGTCTGCTGCTTTTTAAATATTCGGTTTTTCCGCCCGCAGCAAAACTACTTCTTGGAGCCGCGGAAAAACCCTCCGGAAAAAAAGGTTTTTTGTTACTGTTATAATACTCGGATGCTTCGCCTGCACCTTCAAAATCAGCATCCCTTGACAAAGGATCTACATAAAGAGGATTAGTATCAGGGACATTCACATAAGGATTTCTCTGAGGCATATACATTCCGCCTGCAACAAAAGTACGCGCATATGCACTGTCACCTCGGAGCATTCTGTCCTGACGGACTCTTTCAAGTCTTGCAGCCTCCTGTTTTGCCTTTTCTTCCCAATCTGCATCAAAAACGACTCTCTGCTCGGAAGCACCCACGCCCATAGTGGGATATCTTACATCACCGGTTGAAGTAAATTCAGGTCTTTGAGCATCACTTGACGCATCATTATAAATATTTCTGATATTCTGAGGTATTTTTTCTGCTATTCTTTCATCTGCAGTGCTCTCAACGGAAGGAATAAACTCACCGGAATCATACTCGATTCTCTCCTTCGGTATACTCTCATCGCTTCTGTCGGAAAGATCAACATCGGGAACAGGTGCAGTGTTCACTCCGCCACCTACATATTTTGCAAAAAGTCCGTTAAAATCATCATTAAATGTGCCGTCAGGATTAAGAATTCCCGCAAGAATATCATCAACACTTTCTTCAGTGATGACTTCGTTATTCTTAGTCTTTTCAGTCTCTGACATTTTTATGTTCCCCTTTCTTAAAAATAGTTGTATACATTAACACTTAGAATTTTTTAAGCAAACGCATCCCATATTGCGTACTGTGAATACGGGTTCTGAAGTCCATTCTGGTCATACCACAGCTGAGGCATCCTGCGAGTGGGATTTTCATAAGCAGCCGAAACATCGACCTCTGCGCTCTCGCCGTCTCTTACAAGTCTTGCAACGACTACGAAACGGGCATTTACCATTCCGTCAATATCCATTGAGTGACTGCAGGTGGACAGTGTTAAAAACTTATCCGTAGGCTGAACATCTATAGCCGGATTGACAAAATAGCTTCTGAATGCTACTTCATTTGCAAAGCCGAGAGTATTGGAATCAGAAAAATTATCATACCAATAATAAAACAGGCTGTTATCGTACTGTTCTTCAACAACTGCAATAAACGCACCGATTATCTTCCACTGATAACGGGAATAAAGTGTACTCATTTCAATAACGGGATGCTCTTTATAATATTCAACATCCATATATTTATCAAGATCGGAAAACATACCTCTCTGATTCTTCAGATAGTGACCGTAGATAATTGTATTTTTAGAAAGAGTATTGCTTCCTTTTGCTATCCGGTTACGGTAATCCATAAAAAGACTGCCGCCGACATAGTAGTCACCGAAGAATGTTGTACGGTCATAATCGGTATGATTGTCCGTCTGAAGAATAACATGATCCACATTGGTATCAGGAATTCTTATCCAACCTACCGTATCCGAATTTTCAGAATAAAGAGGCTCGAAGCCTTTTATCATTCCGCTCGGATATTCTGTTTCGGCATAATTGGGTGTTATGGAATCTCCGAAAACCAAACTACCGTCATAGTAGGAGGCGGCACCTTCTTCTCCCTCGAAACGGGCTTCTTCTTTTATGGGAGCATAAGCATCGTCACTGCCCGTAAAATTAATAAACAGACCGATAAAAGCAAAAACTGCAGCATTCAATAACCAAAGAACGGTTATTATTCTTTTATCCATGGGCGTCATTGTATTTTTTTTCGCCGTTTCTATATCCCTTTTATCTTCTTCTGTATCAAAAACTTCATCAAGATACAAATCTTTAGCTTCAGTGTGAACAGGCTCTCCGTCGGATAAAGAAATTCCGAGGAACACTTCCCCTGCTTCGGGAGCTTTTTCCTTATTTAATGTATCCATCTAATTCACCTGCCGTAAAAAAATCAATGTACGGTAATATCATATCATAAAAAAAAATATATTACAAGTATTTATAATAAAGTAATAATTGTTAAATTTTATTCTTTATTATTGTTAAATTTTATTCTTTACTAATTGATATTTAGTTGATATAATATAAAACTGAAGTATTAACGGAAGGTACGATCCCAATGAAAAAGTCCGCAGCAACATTAAAAACACTCATGCTGTTGTGCCTGTTATTTTTTATTGTTATTTTTTCGGGATGCCAAGAAAAATTCACCGAAAAAACATCCTTTGCAATGGGCAGTATCCTCTCGGCAAAAATATTTTCCCAAGATGAACAATTAAACGAAGAAGTTTTTTCTCTGATAAACAGCGCTG
Organism: Clostridia bacterium; assembly: GCA_017513525.1. Taxonomy (GTDB): domain Bacteria; phylum Bacillota; class Clostridia; order Oscillospirales; family Acutalibacteraceae; genus RUG806. Next base: position 111,117 of record JAFXFC010000052.1, on the reverse strand, counting down.
TCCGTAATGCAGATAAGGCATTATCCAATACCGACGAAAATGCTGAAATTTATACTCTTAATAAGAATGGTGGCATACAAGCCTCTGACTATTTAACAAGTGTTTTATCAGACAGCATAAGCGTTTGTAATAAGCTCGGCAGGAGGGTTGACATATCAATAGGTAAGCTCACTTCTCTTTGGGGATTTAACACGGAGACACCCTCTCTTCCGAAGGCAAGCGACATTGAAGAACAGCTTCCCCTCATTGATATAGATAAAATAGCTATAGACGGCAATAAAATTGCAATTGAAGACATTGAAATAGACATGGGAGCACTCGGCAAGGGAGCCGCCTGTGATGCCGCTTTTGAAGCTGTAAAGCATAAAGATATCCCATTCATTATGAGTCTCGGCGGCACAGTTTTAGCCTTCGGAGAAAACCCCTCAGGCAGTCATTGGACTATCGGAATAAGAGACCCTTTCCTATCAGCCAATTCTTATTTTGCGACACTGAAGCTCGCCCCGAAAAATGCTGTTTTTGTTTCCACCTCGGGAAGCTATGAAAAAACATTTACAGAAAACTCAAAAACCTATCACCATATACTTGATCCGAAAACAGGTTATCCCGTTGAGAATGAGCTCATTTCGGTAACGGTAGTTTCGCCCTCAGGCATCACGGCAGATGCACTTTCCACCGCTTTATTTATAAACGGTCTTAATGCAGAGTCCCTTGTGAGCCTGAAATCTTTTTCATCGGAAGCTGTTTTTGTATTCAAAAACAAAACATATTATGTTACAGACGGCTTAAAAGAAGCTTTGGAGCTCACTTCTTCCGACTATAAATACTTGGATTACAATGAAAATTAAAGATTTTTTCAAAAAAAACGACATTATAATAATTTTTGCAGCAATTTTGGCAGCCTGTCTTTTGCTTCTCTTTTCTAAAAACAGTTCCGAAGCATCTGCACAGATAATCGCAGACGGCGAAACTCTTTATAATATTAATCTATCGGATGTGTATAACACCTATACCGTCACTCTCAATAACGGGGTTGAGATAGAAATTTCACACGGTCAGATCTCTTTCATTTCATCGGACTGCATGGGTCTTGACTGTGTAAATTGCGGAAAGCTCTCAAAGCCCGGCGATATTGCGGTTTGTATTCCGAACAAAACGATAATAAAACTTACAGGCAGGAGCAGTAAAGCTCCCGACACCGTAACCTATTGATATGAATAAAAAAAGACATCAAAAAATTTTTTTAATTGCAATAACGGGAATTCTCGGTGCCTTGGCACTGGCACTTTCCTTTATTGAAAAATTGCTTCTTTCGGCTTTTCCCCTGCCAATGGGGATAAAACCCGGTTTTTCCAATATAATTGTAATGTTCACCTGCTCAGCATTGGGACTTTTGCCGGCTTTGGGTATTGCTGTTATAAAAGCGGGCTTCGCTTCCTTGCTGTCAGGTGCGAGTGCAGGCTTCATATCCCTTTTCGGAGGAATATTAAGCGTGCTCACAATGTATTTCTCAATGAAACTAAGCAAAGAAAAGCTGTCATACACGGGCATATCGGTTTTAAGCTCAGTTATGCACAATATAGGACAGCTTTCAGCCGCCTCAATTATCGCGGGCAGCAGCTTATTTTTGGGATATATGCCCATTCTTCTCATTTCGGGAGCAGTATTCGGAGTTATAACAGGTGTAACTTTGAATTTAACTCTCCCACATCTGAAAAAGCTAAAAATTTTCGACCACAAGAATTTATATAAAACTCAAGAAAACGGAGGAAAAAATTATGGGTAAATTAAGCCCCGATGCCATCCTTAAAGCGATCGGCAAGGGTAAAGGCGGCGTAGCTGTTGCTCACAATAAGCTCACAGCCGAAAAAGAAACCGTAAGGATCCCGATTCCCGAAACTGTTACACTGCCTATGCTTCAACACATAGGCGCACCCTGCACACCAACAGTCAAAAAGGGCGATTATGTAGGTGTGGGTCAGATAGTAGGTGACAGTGACAAATACGTCAGTGCACCGATACACGCTTCTGTTTCGGGCAAGGTCATTGCTGTTCAGGATGTAAAGCTTGCAAACGGAAAAATGGCACCTGCCGTTACTATAGAATCAGACGGAGAAATGAAGCTTTTTGAGGGAATTGAAGCTCCTCGCGTCACAAACAAGGCGGAGCTCGTAAAGGCTATTCGCGAATCAGGACTTGTAGGTCTCGGCGGTGCAGGCTTCCCTACTCATGTAAAGCTTAACACTCCCGAAGACAAGGATATAGACACTCTTATAATAAATGCTGCCGAATGTGAGCCTTACATTACGGTAGACTACCGTGAATGCTTGGAAAATTCATGGAATATTATGGGCGGTGTTTATACATTACAGGAAATCCTCGGCTTCAAGAGAGTAATAATTGCAGTTGAGGATAATAAGCCTCAGGCAATAAAAATACTTAAAGATATTGCCGATAGTGATATCGACCACGGAAACATTGTGCGACTTATGACATTAAAATCCCGTTATCCTCAGGGGGCTGAAAAAATGATGGTGCTTTCAGCAACAGGCAGAAAGGTCCCTGCAGGCGGTCTCCCCTCTGATGTAGGCTGTGTTGTTATGAATGTTGCCAGCACTGCATTTGTTTCAAGATACTTAAAAACAGGAAAACCCCTTACAAGCCGCTCTGTTACCGTCAGCGGTAACTGTATAAAGGATCCTATGAATGTCCGTGTTCCCATAGGCATGGAATTCCAGCAGATAATCGATTTCTGCGGCGGCTTTACCGAAGAGCCTTATAAGATATTATCAGGCGGACCCATGATGGGTACTGCTGTCACGGGCACAGATGTACCTCTTCTCAAAAGCAACAATGCAATTCTTGCATTTTCAAAAAATGCCGCAAGAATAAAACCCGAAAGAGAATGTATCCGTTGCGGAAGATGCCATGCGGCTTGTCCCATGAGCCTTATTCCCACTCAGATAGAAAAGTTTGCAGCACTGAAGGATGCCGAAATGCTCTCAAAGCTCGGCACATCCGTTTGCATGGAATGCGGAAGCTGTGCATATTCATGTCCTGCAGGAAAACCCTTGGTACAGCATATGCGTCTTGCAAAAGAAGTAATGAGACAGGCAGGTGTGAAATAATGAGTGACAAAACAATTCTTACCGTAAGTGCCTCCCCCCATACAAAAAGCTCGGGTACGGTAACGGGCATAATGCTTGATGTTATAATTTCACTTATCCCCGCAGCCTTTGCAGGCGTTGCGGTATTCGGTATAAGAGCAGCACTTGTTATTGCAGTATGTATTATAAGCTGTGTGCTGTTCGAATTTCTTTCAAGAAAAATAATGAAACGCTCCTCTTCTATAGGAGATCTCAGTGCCGTTGTAACGGGACTTCTTCTGGCATTCAATCTTCCCGTGGGTATCCCAATCTGGATGTGTGTAGTAGGTTCCTTTGTGGCAATAGTCATTGCAAAGCAGATGTTCGGCGGTATAGGTCATAATTTCGCAAACCCCGCAATTACAGCAAGAATAGTGCTTCTTGTTTCCTTTGCCTCAGCTATGACAGGCTTTACGGCTCCTGCAAAGAACACCGTAGATGCTCTTACTACAGCAACTCCCCTCGCCCATTTATCAGGCATTGATCTTTCAGGTGATATATCAGCCCAGATGGATATGCTTCTTGCAGACGGCGATCTTCCCAAGTTCTTTAATATGCTTTTCGGTGTAAGAGCAGGCTGTATCGGTGAAGTTTGTTCCGTTGCACTTATCTTAGGTGCGATTTATCTTATTCTCAGAGGAATTATAAGCATTGCTATTCCCGGTTCTTATATTGCTACCGTTGCTGTATTCATGCTCATTTCTTCAGGCTTTAATGTTACCTTTACCGTATATGAATTACTCGGCGGAGGACTGTTACTCGGTGCATTCTTTATGGCAACAGACTATTCAACAAGTCCTATCACCATGAAGGGCAAAATAGTCTTCGGTATCGGATGCGGAATTCTTACATCAGTTATAAGACTTTTCGGTTCACTACCCGAAGGTGTTTCCTATTCGATTCTTCTTATGAATATTGCAGTGCCTCTTATTGAAAAAGCAACTGCACCGAAATATTTCGGTTTTATTAAGAAAAAGAAAGAAAAAAAGGCTAAGGAGGGTGCTGCATAATGAATGGCAAAGATATAAAAATGATCTTAAAAACCGCACTTTCCCTGTTCCTGATATGTGCTGTTGCTGCAGGAATTTTAGCATACATAAACACAGTCACAGACCCAATTATAACAAGCAACAACGAAAAAGCCGCTGATGAAGCAAGACTTCAGGTGTTACCTGATGCCGACACATTCAGCAAAGAAACGGCCGCTGACGGCTCGGAATATTATAAAGGCTCCTCTGACGGCAAGACGGTAGGCTATGTTTTCACAACAAGCGCTTCAGGCTACGGCGGAGCAGTTGAAGTCATGACCGGCGTTGATACTGACGGCAAGGTCACGGGACTGAGCATTCTCACAATAAATGAAACTCCGGGACTCGGTATGAACGCAAAAAAAGAAAGCTTCCTTTCTCAGTATATCGGCGGTTCAGGTACTTTCTCTGTAATTAAAAATGCAACACCGACGGAAAATGAAATTCTTGCAATTACCAGTGCTACTATTACCACAAAAGCAGTTACAAATGCAGTAAATGAAGCACTGTCAATTTATGAAGCAGTGAAGGAGGGATAAAAATGGCTGAAAAGAAAAAATACAATTATGCCAAAGAGCTGACAAAGGGCTTTCTTAAAGAAAATCCAGTATTAAGACTTGTTCTCGGCACTTGTCCCACCCTTGCTACATCTACCTCTGTTATAAACGGTGTAGGCATGGGAATTGCGGCAACAATAGTTCTTATCTGCTCCAATGTAGTAATTTCTGCTATGAGAAAAGTTATCCCAGAGAAGGCCCGAATTCCCGCATACATAGTTATTATCGCTTCATTCGTTACTATGGTTCAGATGCTCGTAAAGGCATTTGTTCCTGCACTCGATCAGTCATTGGGTGTTTTCCTTCCTCTTATTGTTGTTAACTGTATCATTCTCGGAAGAGCAGAAGCGTATGCCAGCAAAAATCCCGTTTTAGTTTCTGCCATTGACGGTCTCGGAATGGGTATCGGCTTTACCGCCGCACTTTTTATCATGGGTGCTGTCAGAGAAATTCTCGGTGCAGGCACATTCCTCTCGGGAATTGATACGATGCTCGGTGCATATATTGATTTAGGCTCATTTACAGGCTTTGATTTTACGGATAAACTCGCCAATATCGGCCTTGCTCCCATGACCTTGTTTATTCTTCCCGCAGGCGGCTTCTTTGTATTCGGTATACTTATGGCACTTGCAAACAGACTTGCTGAAAAGAAAGGTCTTCAGAGTGCAACACTTAACGGCTGTAAGGGCTGTCCTCACGCTTCATTCTGCGGAAAATTCTCCGAAAACGGCGAAAATATAACAGAAGCTTGTGCAGCTGCTGCAGAAAATAAAGAAACAGAAATAAAAGAAAAAAAGGAAGAAGCTCCTGCTCCGAAAACTGAAGAAATAAAAGAACCTGTACAGGAAGAAGAGAAAAACGAAGAGCCTTCCTCTGACAATAACACAGAGTCAAAAGAACAGGAAGCACCTCCCGAAAATAAATCAAAAAAGAAAAAACGCAAAAAGAATAAACCTCAGACACCGGCAGAAGATTTCATCGAGCCCCTGCCCGAAGTTATTCCCGAATTCTTAAGAAAAGATATAGAAAATAATAAGGATAAGGAGGAAAGCAAGGTATGAAATTCTATATAGCATTACTTATAATGGGTATTCTGACACAGAACTTTGTCCTTTCAAAATTCCTCGGAATTTGTCCTTTCCTCGGTGTTTCAAAGAAGCTCAACACAGCAGTAGGTATGAGTGCAGCGGTTATTTTCGTTATGCTTCTTGCAACTGCAGTAACATATCCGCTTAATATGCTTCTTGAAAATAACGGTCTCCAATATCTGCAGACAATAGTTTTTATCCTTGTTATTGCAGCTCTCGTTCAGATGGTTGAGATAGTTCTCAAAAAGTATGTAAAATCACTTTATAATTCACTCGGAATATATCTTCCGCTCATCACAACAAACTGTGCGGTTTTAGGTGTCGTTATTCTTAATATTGACAATATAACGGCATATTCTGCATTCAACTACGGATTTTTACATTCCATGGTAAATTCCTTTGCTGCAGGAGCAGGCTTTATGCTTGCAATGGTTTTATTTGCAGGTGTTCGCTCCCGCCTTGAAACAGCAGATGTTCCGAAAATTCTTCAGGGGCTTCCCATAACACTTGTTTCCGCTTCAATTGTATCACTGAGCTTCTTAGGCTTCGGCGGTATCGTTGAAGGCATGGGACTTATGTAAGGAGGTGCCGCAATGAATGCAATATTATTCCCTGTTTTAATAGTTGCCGGCATTGGCCTTCTTGCAGGCGCACTTCTTGCCGTACTTTCAAAAATTATGGCAGTTCCCGTTGATGAAAAAGAAGAAGCAATAACAGAGGCTCTTCCCGGAGCTAACTGCGGTGCCTGCGGATTTTCAGGCTGTTCGGGATATGCTGCAGCACTTTCAAAGGGCGAAACAAAGGATACAGGTCTTTGTGCTCCCGGCGGCAGTGAGGTTTCTGCTCAGATTGCCGAAATCATGGGACTTGCCGCAAGCACAATAACTCCCATGGCTGCAGTTGTACGCTGCATGGGAACAGATGACTGTGCAAACAAAAAAATGGTTTATTCAGGTGTTGAAAGCTGTAAAATGGCTGCTCAGCTTTTCGGCGGAGATAAAAGCTGCATTTACGGATGTCTGGGTCTTGGCGACTGCCAGAGAGAATGTCCGTATGATGCAATAAACATCTGCAACGGCGTAGCAATAGTTTCTCCCGAGCTTTGCAAGGCTTGTAAAAGATGTGTTGCCGCCTGTCCGAAAAATCTTATTGAGCTTATGCCAAAAGAAGATATCAAAGCGGCTGTTCTTTGCAGAAATCATGACAAGGGTGCTCTTACAAAGAAAGAATGCTCCGCGGGCTGTCTCGGCTGTACCAAATGTGTAAAAACCTGCCCCGAAGGAGCTATCAGCATGGATAATCTCTGTGCAGTAGTTGATTATGATAAATGTACAGCCTGCGGACAGTGCGTAAGTGCTTGTCCTAACGGAACAATAAAGCTTCTCAATGAAAGTAAGGAGTGTAAAGTATGAAAAAATTCATGGATGCAGATTTTCTTCTTTCAAGTGAAACTGCAAAAGAGCTTTTTGCAGCAGCAAATGAAGAACCTATTTTTGACTGGCACTGCCATCTTCCTCCAAAGGATATTTACGAAAATAAAAATCCCCGTGATCTCGCAGAGCTCTGGCTTTCAGCTGACCACTACAAGTGGAGAGGCATGAGAGGTGTCGGCATCGACGAAGAATATATAACCGGCGATAAAACCCCTTACGAAAAATTTAAGGCATGGGCAAAAGCAATGCCCAATTTCATAGGAAATCCCCTTTACCACTGGACTCACCTTGAGCTTCAGAGATATTTCGGAATTTATGAAACCCTTAATGAAAAAACCGCTGATGCTATCTGGGAAAAAGCAAACGAAATGATAGCAAAGGGCGGCTTTACCCCCAGAGAACTCATTGAGAAATCAAATGTATACTGCGTATGCACAACGGATGATCCTGCAGATACTCTTGAATATCATGCTCTTTTAGCAGAAGATAAATCATTCAAGTGCAAGGTTTTACCCGCTTTTCGTCCCGATAAGGCATTAGCCATTGAAGCTCCCGCATATCTTTCATGGCTTAAAGCATTGGAAGAGGTATGCGGCAAGGAAATCAACACATATTCTGAGCTTAAGAATGCTCTTCTTGAAAGAATTGAAGTTTTTGCTGAAATGGGATGCCGTGCTACAGACCACGCATTTACTCCCGTTCCCTATGTGAGAATGGAAGACAGCGAAATTGAAGAAGTTTTCAAAAAAGCCAAAAACGGCGAAGAGCTTTCCGCCTATGAAGCTGAAGGCTACAAAACAGAGCTTTTCCGTTTCCTTGCAAAGGAATATGCACGCCGAGGCTGGGGCATGGAAATTCATATTGGCCCCATGAGAAACAACAACACAAAAATGTTCAAAAAACTCGGACCTGATGCAGGCTTTGATTCCATTGCGGATAATGAAGTGGCATATAAACTCTCCCGTCTTCTCGATTCACTCGATGTAGAAGATGCTCTTCCCAAAACTGTTCTGTTTACCCTTAACCCCAAGGATAATTATGTGCTCGGTACTATGCTCGGAAACTTCCAGTCCTCTGAAGCCGCTTCCAAGATACAGTTCGGAACTGCATGGTGGTTCAATGACAATATTGACGGTATGAGAGAACAGATAAAAGCTCTCGGAAATCTCGGTGTTCTTTCTAAATTTATCGGAATGGTAACTGATTCTCGTTCATTCCTTTCCTATCCCAGACACGAATATTTCAGAAGAATAGTCTGTGAGTTTATCGGAAATCTTGTTGAAAACGGAGAATATCCCGACGACCTTGATTTCCTCAAAGGTGCCGTTAAAGATATCGCTTTCAGAAATGCAAAAACTTACTTCGGTCTTGAATAAGCTTTTAAGTTAATATTCAGTTTAATAGTATTAAATGTAAGTATAAACTAATTATCAGGAGAATTGTAATGAATATACTTCGATTTTTAACCCCTAAAATAGAAGTTGAATATATAAATTTTGACAGTTCTGTAAGACAGGGACTTGAAAAAATGAAATATCACGGCTATGCCGCAATTCCCGTAATCGACGATGAAGGAGTTTATAAGGGCACTGTTACCGAGGGTGACTTCCTTTGGGCTCTTTACAACAACAGCAGTCCCGATCTTAAAAGACTGGAAAAAACAGAGCTTAAAACTATTATCAGACATGATTATCAACCTGTTAAAGCTTCCGCTTCAATAGACGAAATACTCTCCCGAGCATACAGCCAGAACTTTGTTCCTGTTGTTGACGACAGAGGTGTATTTATCGGGATCATTAAAAGAAAAGATATAATAAAACATCTTGCAGGGGTTAAGGTTGAAATCAAAGAGCCCCAGCCGATACCTGTTCACACCTAATATGTAAAAGGCTGCTTCACATTTTAGTGAGACAGCCTTTTTTCTTACTTTTTTAGAAGGGATTTTTCTATAAAGATAAAAAAAACGGACAGATACCCAAAAATCCCGGATTATCTGTCCATTATTTTGTTTATTCTTTTCTTATTTAATAAGGCATTCGCCTGTCATTTCCTTGGGTTGAGCAAGTCCCATAACTTTAAGCATTGTGGGGCAGATATCTGCGAGTCTGCCGCCAACTTTCAGCTCACAAGGATAACCTACAACACAGAAAGGAACGGGATTTGTTGTATGAGGAGTGAAGGGATTGCCGTCCTCTCCTACCATTCTGTCTGCGTTGCCGTGGTCTGCAGTTATAAAGCATACGCCGCCCATATCAAGAGTAGCTTTTACAACATCACCTACACACTCATCAACAGCTTCAACAGCCTTGACTGCTGCTTCCCATACACCTGTATGGCCTACCATGTCGCAGTTTGCAAAGTTAAGGATAACAGCATCATATTCGCCGCTTCTTATCTTCTCGCAAACAGCATCTCTTACGGGGTAAGCACTCATTTCGGGCTGAAGATCAAATGTGGGAACATCGGGAGACTGAATAAGAATTCTGTCTTCACCCTTGAATGTCTTTTCTTCACCGCCGTTAAAGAAGAATGTAACATGAGCATACTTCTGTGTTTCAGCAATACGAAGCTGTGTTTTTCCCATATCCTGAAGATATTCACCGAATGTCTTTGTAAGCTCTTCGGGAGGGAATGCAACAGATACATTAGGCATTGTTTCGTCATACTGAGTCATGCAGACGAAGTTTAAGGGGAAGAAGCCGTTCTTTCTCTCGAAGCCGTCAAAATCGGGATCAACGAAAGTACGGGTGATCTGTCTTGCTCTGTCGGGGCGGAAGTTGAAGAATACAACTGAATCATCAGCCTTAATTGTGCCTTCCTTGTTTACAACTGTGGGAACGATAAATTCGTCGGTAATTTCCTTGTCATAAGACTTCTGCATTGAGCCTACGGCATCTGAATCTTCAAGGCCTTCACCGTAAACAAAAGCAGAATATGCCTTTTCTACTCTGTCCCATGCAAAGTCACGGTCCATAGCAAAATATCTGCCTGTGATGGTAGCGACTTCACCGACACCGAGCTCCTTGCACTTTGCTTCAACATCAGCTACAAAGCCCTTACCTGAGGTTACGGAAACATCTCTGCCGTCCATAATACAGTGTATGTAAACCTTAGAAAGTCCATAGTCTTTAGCCATCTGAAGAAGACCGAAAAGGTGCTCAATGTGGCTGTGAACACCGCCGTCGGAAAGAAGTCCCATAAGGTGAAGAGCCGTGCCCTTTGCCTTACAGCTTTCCATAGCAGAAATAAGAGCAGGGATATTAAAGAAATCACCGTCTTTTATAGACTTTGAAATCTTAACAAGCATCTGATAAACAACTCTGCCGGCACCGATGTTTGTGTGACCGACTTCGGAGTTACCCATCTGTCCGTCGGGAAGACCTACATCAAGTCCTGAAGCGCCGATAGTTGTAAAGGGATTTTCAGAAAAGAATTTATCTAAATTGGGAGTTTTTGCATATTTTATGGCATTGCCGTCAGAGCATTCTCTGATGCCGAAGCCGTCCATAATACATAAAACAACAGGTTTTTTCATTATATGTACCTCTTATAAAATGTAGGGGACGGGTTTCCCGTCCCGCAAAAATGTTAAATTCCGAAATCCGGATTATTTTGATGCTGCCTTAACGATAATTGAGAAGTCCTCTGCCTTGAGAGAAGCACCGCCGATGAGGCCGCCGTCTACATTAACTTTAGATACGAGCTCGTCTGCATTCTTTGCGTTCATAGAACCGCCGTACTGAATTGTAACAGTTTCAGCAACATCAGTGCCGTAAACTTCTGCAATAGCAGCCCTGCAGTAGCCGTTTCCTTCGTCAGCCTGTTCTGCAGTAGCAGTAACACCTGTTCCGATTGCCCATACGGGTTCGTAAGCGACAACAACATCTTTGAGCTGTTCAGCAGTAACATTTGTAAGAGCCATCTTTGTCTGGAACTTAAGAAGAGTTTCTGTGTAGCCGAGCTCTCTCTGTTCAAGTGTTTCACCTACGCAAACTATGGGCTTGAGTCCTGCACCGAGAGCGGCAAGTGTACGAAGGTTTACAGTCTGGTCTGTTTCACCGAAATACTGTCTTCTTTCACTGTGACCGATAACTACATATTCTACACCGAGTTCTTTAAGCATATCAGCAGCAATTTCACCTGTGTATGCACCTGAAGCCTTGAAGTGAACATTTTCAGCACCGATTTTGATATTGGAACCCTTTGCAACTTCAATTGCAGCAGGGATATCAACAAAGGGAACGCAAAGAACTACTTCACAGTCAGCATCTGCTACGAGAGGCTTCATTTCTTCAATAAGAACCTTTGCTTCAGCGGGAGTTTTATTCATTTTCCAGTTACCTGCGATAACTGCTTTTCTGAGAGCCTTATTCATTATTATTTCCTCCAAAAAACAGGCTTACCGACAAAATCATGTCGGTAAACCGTAATTAATATATATGATTATTTTTCGTCGATACAAGCAATACCGGGAAGAACTTTTCCTTCAAGGTATTCGAGTGATGCGCCGCCGCCTGTAGAGATGTGGCTCATCTTTTCTGAGAAGCCGAGCTTCTTAACGGCTGCAGCAGAGTCACCGCCGCCGATGATTGAAATAGAACCTGATTCAGCAACAGCCTTAGCTACTGCAATTGTACCTGAAGCGAAGTTTTCCCATTCGGAAACACCCATAGGTCCGTTCCAGATAACAGTGCCTGCACCTTTGACAGCATCAGAGAAGAGAGCTTCTGTTGCGGGACCGATATCAAGACCCATCCAACCGTCGGGAATTTCATCGGAATTAACAAGCATATTCTCTGTATCGGGAGCATATTCCTTACCTACACGGTTGTCCTGAGGAATAAGGAACTTAACGCCCTTTTCTTCTGCCTTTGCCATAAGGCTCTTTGCAAGTTCAACCTTATCTTCTTCACAGATAGATGTGCCTACGCTGTGACCGAGAGCACGCATGAAGGTATATGCCATACCGCCGCCGATAATAAGAGTATCGCACTTGTCGATAAGATTTTCAATAACACCTATTTTATCGGAAACCTTTGCACCGCCGAGGATAGCAACAAGAGGTCTCTTGGGATTCTCAAGAGCGCCGCCGATGAACTGAATTTCTTTCTGAATAAGATAGCCTACTGCAGAAGGAAGATAATCTGCAACACCTGCTGTTGAGGAATGTGCTCTGTGAGCTGAGCCGAAAGCATCGTTTACGAAAATATCTGCAAGAGCTGCAAATTTCTTTGAAAGTTCTTCGTCATTCTTTGTTTCGCCTTTTTCAAAACGAACATTTTCAAGAAGGATAGCTTCGCCTTCTTTTACTTCTGCTGCGAGAGCCTGTGCACTTTCACCCACTACATCGGAAGCGAGCTTTACCTGGAAGCCGAGAAGCTCTGAAAGACGGGCTGCAACGGGAGCCATTGAAAATTCGGGATTGAATTCGCCCTTGGGACGACCCAGATGTGAGCAAAGAATAACCTTTGCACCGTTATCAAGAAGATTCTTGATTGTGGGAAGAGAAGCTACGATTCTCTTGTCGCTTGTGATAACACCGTTCTCCATCTTTACGTTGAAATCGCAACGGACAAGAACCTTTTTGCCTTTGACAGCGATATCTTCAACTGTCTTTTTGTTAAGTGAACTCATGAACATACTCCTTTATATTTAGTTTAATTTTAACCGAAATTATTTTACATTCTGTATTTTACAACAATGTTAAAATTTTATCAATTATTAAAATATACAAAGCATAATATAACTTTTAACAATAATTTGTAAAAACCTTTATATTTCTCTGTTTTATTACTTAATTGCTCCAGAAAACATAGCCGTCAAGAAGCACAGCTCTTACGGGAGCGGCTTCAACTCCTGCTATTTTCACGGGGAAAGCCACAAGAAAATATTTACCGGGAGAAACCTGCGAAAGGTCGAGATTTTCAAGAACTGCCACATCCTCTCCGAGAAGTGCCCTGTGAGGTCCTGTCTGATCCTCGACTGAGCCTACTGACATAGAATCCGTTCCGACAAGCTCACATCCGATAAAGGAGAGCTCCTCTGCACCCGTTTTATCAAAATAGGCTTTTCCGCCGCTTTTTATAAGAATTCTTTTTGCACTCTTGGGGAAAAATCTGTCAACATAATCGCCTGTTATTCTGTCGGTATCAACCTCTAAGACTACACATTCTCCGACAAATTTTTCAAGGGAAATACTGTTTATTGTTTTTCCGTCGGGGATAAAATGCAAGGGAGCATCAGCATGTGTGCCGCAGTGAAGAGTCGTGGAAAGCTTCGCCATATTACAGCCGTCGCCTGCAGAAAAAGAGGAAAAAACCGTAAGCTCAGGCGAAGGGTCCCCCGGATATGGTTCAGTTGTAATAAGATCCTTTGAAATGTCTATAATCTTAAATTCCATACCTTCACACCCTTTCAAATAATGCACAGCTTACATATCAGCTGACATTTACTCGTCTGTCAATAAGTACGGTAGTAATAAGGAAAACAAATACGGCGGCAATTGCCGTGCAGTAAAGATTTGTTATGGAATAAGCACCAAAGCCCAGATCCCAGGCTGCTGCTACCTCTGCCTGAGAGAGAGTAAATGTATAAGCTGTTTCGGAAATAATAATATATATCTTAATGAACTTAGTTATCATTCCGGCGAAAGTCGAAACAGCAAAGAAGCCTAAGAAGAAATAGAGTATCTTGCCGAATTTTCCTGTTTTATGGAAAGGTCTGCAATTGGAAAGAGTAATTGCAAAGAAAATCAAAAGAACAAATACGATAAGTCTTACAGCGCCGTCAAAAGCATAAATTGAAGCAAGGCTTAAAAGAACTGCCATAGAAGGAGTTGCAATACCTGCAGAATAGCTTAACTGCTCTATCATTTCTATTACAAGCTCATAAACGGAATAATACATATCGTTACCCTGTACGATATTTACCGAATGTCTTATGATGTAAATAAATGAGCCGAATGCACAAAGACACAAAACAAGATAGCTTAATACTACCCAGAATGAACCTGCTATCCACTTTGAAAGAAGAAGTGTACTGCTTCTTACGGGAAGAGACATAGTAAGGTGACCTTCTGCACCGAACATATTTCTCTGATATTCTGAAACAATACCCGCAATTGTCATTATTATACCGAGGCCCGCAGTAATACATAAAGCTGCAGAAGAAATTATTTTAATAACAAGACCGAGTCCTATACCTGTGTCGCCCCATTTTGTCCAGTCTATCACCAAAAGAGCCAGCATTATTATGCCGATAATACCCATTGCAAGATAAACATTTGAAACAGAGCTCATATTTGCCTTAAATGTGTTTTTAGTCAACTTCCCAAGCATCGCCAATAACCTCCTTGAATATTTCTTCAACTGATTTTCCGGTGGAGCGTAAAGTTTCGATACCGGTGTTAACAAGAATTGAGCCGTGTCCGAGCATGAGAATGTGATCAAAGCTGTGCTCAAGGTCATTAACAAGATGTGTTGAAAGAACTACTGTTGCATTTTCTTTGTAGTTATTCATAATGATATCAAGAATAACACTTCTTGCGGCAGGGTCAACACCGCCTAAGGGTTCGTCAAGAAGATATATATCTGCAGATCTTGACATAACAACAAGAAGCTGAAGCTTTTCTTTCATACCCTTTGACATAGTCTTAACCTTCTGATTAAGATCAAGTCCGAAACGGGCGGCAAATTCAATTGCCTTTACCTTGTCAAAATCCTGAAAGAAATCGCCGTAATAATTAATGCAGTCTATTGTACGGAATCTTTCGGGGAAGAACGTGCAGTCGGGAAGGTAAGCCACATGTGCCTTGGAACCGATACCGATAGGTTTGCCGTCAACCTTTATCATACCTGTATAGTCATGAATAAGACCTGCAAGGATCTTCATAAGAGTGGTCTTTCCGCAGCCGTTAGGACCTAACAGTCCTACTATTTTTCCTGAAGGGATATCGAATGAGATATTATTAAGAACTACGTTGCCGTCATAATCCTTGGTAAGGTTTCTTACCTTGAACGCATAGTCGCTCTTTCTCTGAACGGGAGCTGCATATTCCTCGGGATATCCGACATCTTCGTTTTCAACCGTCACCGATTCGTTTTCAAAGGGCTCCGGAGAATACTTTTGTTTACGGGATTTAAAAGCCATATTTTTCTCTCCTTATTTTCTGTTATCTTGCACCGTACCGAACTGAGGAAATTCGGGATCGGAATATATATCTGTAAAGCTGTCGTCAGAAAGAACACGGGCTGCTATACCGAGCGCCTTGTCGTTATATGCTGTAGCATCGTGTCCCTGCGAAGCGAAATACCATGTTTTTTCGGGCCAGAGTCCGTATGCGGCATCAACAGTGCCGTCAGGTGACAGGTGCGAATGTGTGCTGTCCTTACAAACTCTTCCTTCTTCGGGGAACTCAGTGAGTTTCTCTCCCAAAGGTGCACTGAGTGCACCCAAGGTTGTGGAAGAAACATTTATTATACCGTCTGATGACATTTTATCGGAATTTACAAGGGGTAAAAGCGGCAATCCGTAACCGCAAAGTGCGAAAAATTCAACACCCTCCGCTTCAAGCTCCCTTACGGTTTCAGGGAAATTAAGGCGATAATTATAGAAACGGTCTGCCTTTTCACGAAGAGCTGCATGAGCCTTATCTGAGAGATATTTTTCAGATAAGGGGATATATCTTTCGGGAGGAATTATACCCCACATTGAAAGAGAATTTGCCAAAGCAACATCTATGAGAGCGTCAAGAGCTTTATCTACGGTAGCTTCAAAAACACCGTCAGGCATCATTTTAAGCAGTCCGCCGAGAGTTTCTGCAGTTTTAGCGTCGCTAAGCATTTCGACCAGTGAAAGACCGTTTGCGGTTTTTATATTCTTTGCCATTATATCGGCAATAAGATGACTGCCTCCGAGAGCAGCTACAAAATACATAACACGCTTGACATCTTTTTTATGTCTGAATAATTCAAAATATGCGATTGAAAGAGCACCGCCGAGACTTACGGGAACAAGATTTACCTTATCGCATCCTGTTTTCTCTTTCACCATATCAATAAAGATGCTTAATTCCTTTGCTGTTTCATATGTATCTCCGAAAGAATTGTAGGAGAAGAAATAAAGGTTTTCTTCACCTATACGGGAACTCAGCATCTGAAGAGGCACCATTTTGTAAATGTAGCGCTTTTCATCAGGTGAACACTCTGCAAGGCTTCTCGGATAGGATACAACCTTCAGATTATTTTTCATACTTCCGTCAGGAAGACCTGCAATCGGGTCTGCAATATCCCTTATCATGGATGCTACTTTATCAGAGAAGCCTGCATCTTTTCTGAAAAGCATCATTTTCATAAGCGGTGCTTTCAGCTCATTCATCAAAGCATCTCCGTCAACATCCAAAGGCCATGCCATTTTTATTTTGTCGCCCTTTTTATCAACAAGCTCAACCTTAGACTGTCCGATTCCGGGTAAAATTACACACGGTGTAAATCTGTTTTCGGGCATAATTATTCCTCGATTCGATAATTATTTAGTTTATATTATCATAGCAGGAAATAAAATGCAATACAAAATATTTATATTTTAATAAGATCATAGCTTATTAAGCATTGCCGATAAGCTATGATCTGTATTTTTAATCACCAAGCATATCCGCTAATTGTATCATCCAGCCGGCAGAACCCGTATAAAGACTCCAACCGCCTCTGCCCTCGTGACCTTTTGCAGAATACACATCTCCTGCCATGGCATAGGGCTCGGTCTTATAGGTATCCCCTTTTCCGTTTTTATATTTTTCCGACGGAATAAGAGCAAAAAGCACCTTTTCGCCCTGTTCTTTTAAGCCCTCCTTGAAAAGTGCCATAGCGAACCATACAGCGGCGTGGGTATACTGACCGCCGTTTTCACGCATTCCCTCGGGATAAAAATTTACATACCCTGTTTTTTTGCCGTTTTCGGAAAAAGGCGGTGAAAAAAGCTTGATAACACCGTTTTTTTCGTCAAAAAGCTTTTCATATACATGAAGAAGTGCAGTTTTTATGCGAGATTTATCGGGCATATCCGAAAGAGAGCTCCAAGACTCACACAAAAGATCAATTTCACAGGAGCTATCTCCCTCACTCCCCAAAGGTGTCCCGTCATCATAAAAGCCTCTTAAATACCATTTACCGTTCCAGGCGTTTTCGTCAATTACAGATGCAAGCTTTTGAGCTGCTCCCTTTAGCTGTTCCGACATTTTCTTATCTTTTCTTATTTCGCAAATTTTTGCAAATTCTAAGAGAACTTTTCTTAAAAACATGCCAAGCCATACGCTCTCACCTTTTCCGCCGATTCCCACCTCATCAAAAGAGTCATTCCAGTCTCCGCTTCCTATGAGAGGCAGAGAATGCTCTCCCGTTTTAAGGGCGACTTTTATGGCATAAAGACAGTGAGTATAAAGATCTGCATGTTTTTCAGAGTGAACATATTCACCGTAGTTTTCATTTTGTCCGTCATGGAGTCTTTCACCCTGTAAAAACGGAATGCTTTTATCAAGAATACTGCTGTCACCGCTTTTAAGAACATAACGGGAAACGGCATAAGGCAGCCACAGCATATCATCAGAGCAACGCGAGCGTATTCCCTTATATATCAGGCGGTCTTTATATATTCTGTGAAACCAGTGCAGAACATCTCCTTCGGGGAACTGTGCAGATGCTGCCTTAAATATCATTTGCCTTACACTGCTGTTTTCTCTTCCGATAAGCGGCAGAATATCCTGAAGCTGATCACGGAAACCGAAAGCACCCGAGCATTGATAAAATCCGCACCTTGCACGAAGACGGGTATCACTTACCTGATGATAAAGAAGTGCCGAAGCAAACTCATCAAATTCTTTGTACCCCGTATTAAAAGCTACCCGTTTCTTCTCTTTCGTTATAAAATTAATCTCCGAAAGCTTTGCTGCTGCATTTATATCATCAGCAAAACACATATTAAACCTTGCAGTTTTTGATTTTTTACCCTCAATGACAATTTTTTGCAATATTATAAGCTTTTTTTCTATATTCTCGTAAAGATTTTCTTCTGTGTCCGAAAATACTGCATTTTCATCGGGAGAGGACAGATACAAAACGCCCTTATAGTCCTCATTCATAGGATTTTCGGCAGCAATAAAGCGGTCTCCTTTATGAATTTTAATAAAATTTCTCCTTGAGTTGTCTTCTCCGAGAACAGGGAAAACACAGTAGATAAGTTTAATTTCACGGTTTTCATCGGAATTATTTTCCGTGAACACACTTATTCTTTTTCTTGCGCCCTTTTTTGCTACTTCAACGGTAGAAACAACAGTAATATCCCCTGCAAAACATCTGTACTGTGCGTATGACGGCGTAAACACTACGGAAGCATTTGACACAATATCATACATATTTCCGTCACAAATCAAAAACAGCCGTTCACCCGAAAAATCGGTTGAAGCATCGTTGCTCCACGGGGTGATTTTATTTTGCCTTGAATTATAAGCCCATGTGTAGCCTAAAGAGCGGTCGGAAACAAGTGTTCCGAAGGTGTTGTTAGAGAGAGTATGACACCATGGAAGCAACGGGCGACGGTTTATTAAATAGCCGTCTTTAATGAAAGAATTTTCCTCTTCAAGAACAGGCAATGTTTCTGAAAGGAGAGGAATAAATTTTCTTTTAACTTCACTTATACCGTCGGAATTGGGATAAACATATTTAGAAAACGCAAGAATCGCGGTAAAGCTCTCTTTTGGCAATGAAGACAAAGAAAACATATGAATACCGCCGCTTTTTCCTATGGCATCATTCATGCCTTCTTCAGCGATTATTTTATGAAGATCTCTTTCTCCCGTAAAGCCGTAGTCTGCGGTTTTTTCAAAAATAAAAACAAGATCCGTGCTAATGGATGCCATTGAAAGTCTTTTATGAAGTCTTACAAAGGCTTTTTGTAAAAGCAAAGGACAGTTTTTTTCGGGAAATACGGCAATTATGGGAAAATCCCCTGAAATACCCACCTGCCACAAAGCTCCTATTCCCTCTTTTAAGGCATTTCCTGCAGTTTTTTCGGCACTACCCGCAGTACCGTTAAAAAAGGTTCTTGCTATAAGGGAACTTGCCGCATTAAATGTGAGCTTATCTCTTAAAAATGTTGCGGCAGCACCCTTTGTAAGAAGCGGCAAAGCTTGATTTCTGACCCTTGAAAGAACATATTCGGCTGTATTTTTTTCTCCGCCGAAAGCCAATATCAATACACATTCTGTGCTTTTACCTGCCTGAAGCGATATTTCGGCAGAAATTGCCGCAACAGGTGAAACACCTCTAATATCGTTCATTTCACAGGAATAGCTTCTGAAAAATACGCTCTCGGCATCCGTCATTCTTTCTATAACCTTTTCTCTGTCAAGATTATAAACTGATTTATTTTTACCGTAAAAGCCAAGAGCCAGTGCCGGGGAACTTTCACTGTTACTTCTGTAAAATACGAGCGATCTGTGTTTTTTATCATCCTTTACCTTTAAGAACATATCAGAAAAAGCAGGATGTGCATCTTCTTTTTCATAGGGAAGAAGATAAGGCTCGATATAATAATGCACGTTTACGCTGACTGTGTCAGTTCCCGTATTTTTTATTTTCACGGGGACAAGAAGTGCATTTTCCGTGGGGTGCACCATTAACGCAGAATAAATATCAATATCCTGAAGCCGTGTTTTTACTGACATTGCATATTTTTTTAGCTTTACGCTATTTTCATCAAAGGGAAAAAGGGGCAGTATTACGCCGTCATATTCAATACCGACACTTATACCCTCGCTTCTGTCTGAATATTTATACATCCGAGAGGCTGCGAAAACGGAAGTGTTTCTGCCGAACTTGTCACAAAACAGAGTTACTTCTCCGTTAGAATATGCGAACACCTCGCTTCCCTCTTCAGGGGCTGAACGATTATTCCCTGATATGGATTTCTCCATAATTCTTTTTTCACTGAATGAACGCATTTCATTTGGATGTGAGGGTATTTTTTCCTCTAATAATACCTTTGCACTTTTCATGCTCATATCAGCCATAAAGCGCTTTACAAAAATATTATCAAGAAGCGTATTTGCCATAGCAATTATACTCATGCCCACATGGTGCGACATATAGCTTCTGACTATCAGATAGTCCTCGCCCTCGGTTCTTTCACGGGAAAAATCCACAGCCTCATAAAAGCCGTATCTGCCCTCAGCGTGAAGAGAAGATAGCTTTCCGAGGTTTTTCATGGCACTTTTTCTGTCAAAGGGCAAGGTCAGAAAAGTGGAATAAGGAGAAATAACGCTTTCATCGTCTGCCTCCCTTTTGAGGGCAAGATTTTTTATACCGTGCGCCTTATATCTGTAATTAAGCGAAGTGTCAACACTGTAAAAACAGCTCTCTGAAATACCGTATGGAATATTCTCTTTTCTGACTCTTTTTTTCTGTGCATATAAGCATACTTTAAGAGCTTCATACTGAAAGGAATTTTCCACAGTATCAAGAAAAAGGGCGGGCAGAAAATATTCAAACATGGTGCCTGTCCATGAAGCGGCGGTCACATAATTTGCGCTTCTTTTAAGCGTTCTGTCAAGACTGCTCCAATGACGCGCAGGCACATGGCGTTTTGCGCACTCATAATAAGAGGTCATTCTCGCTTCACTCATGTAAAGGTCATAAAAGGAAGAGGACAATTCTCCGCTTTCACAGTCTATACCTATTCTGAAAAGATTTCTTGTTTTATCATATAAAAATGAAAGATCGCTTTCACTGAGAATATTTTCGATTTTTACTATCAGCTCATTAAAGCCCGGATGGATATTTCTGTACTCTTTAAGTCCCTCTTTAAGTGCACAAAGACACACAAGGTAATTTCCGCAATCTACCGTGGAAACATAAGAAGGTCTTAAGGGTAGCATCCTTACGGTATCATACCAGTTATATAAAAGTCCCTTATATTTCGGCAGCTTATCTATTGTATTCAGTGTATCCGATATTCTTTTAAGCAGTTCTTCGCCCGATATAAACGAAAGGTCTGCCGCCGCAAGTGTACTTACGAGATAAAAGCCTATATTTGTAGGTGATGTTCTTTTCGCTTTCCTCGGAACGGGAGTTTCCTGAATGTTATCGGGCGGCAGCCAGTTTTCAAGTGCTGTTACATTCTCTTCAAAAAAACGCCACGAGGCTGCCGCAAAGGATGAAATTATCCTGCTTTCATTTTCTGACAGCGGTTTTTCTTTTTTACGGGGTAATTTTATACCCTTTGATAAGGCAAGGGGCATAAAAAATATAATAAGAAATGAAAATAACCTGTGCCATGCTGTTCCTGTCACAAAAAACAAAATTACAGTAAGTGTCGGAATAATGCCCGCCGAAAAAATATTTTTTCTTGTTTTGCTGTCGGCATCCGCCGCAGTCTGCCACTGAAGAAGCTTTTTATGAGAAATAAGACTTCTGTATGCACTTTTTATAACAGCATCAAGGCTTATAAAAGCCGTCTGCGGTAAAGCTCCTATTCCCATAAGGGCTTTCAGAATATCTTTATTTGCCGAAGTTATTTCAGAAGAAAAATACAGTGAAGAAAATGCTCTCATACCGCTTCGTATAAAAGCACTTATAACCGATACGATATAATCTGCGGTAACCGCGAGAATTCCAAGCGTCAGATACACTGCACTGTCATAATAAGGCATGAAGCATGAAAGAATTAAAAGGACAAAAGAAAAAACAGGTGTCAGAGCTCTTCTCATATTATCAAAAAGCTGATATTTTCCGAGCTTTGGCATTTCGGGAGAGGCATCTTTTTTACCTAATGGCATAAAAATATATTTGATATTCTGAATATCGCCTCTTATCCACCTGTGAAGTCTTGAAAAATACCCCTCGGCAGATGATGGGAATGAATCCGTAAGCTCACTTTCGGCACAAAAAGCCGTGCGAAGTACCGAACCCTCTAAAATATCGTGACTCAGAATTCTCTGTTCGTCAAACTTATCAGTGACAGTAATATTAAAAGCATCTATATTAATAAGTCCTTTTCCCGAAAAGATGCTTTTTCCGAACATATCCATGTACCGTTCATTAATTTTCGGTGAATATGAAACAGAGCCGCCGTTTGTAAAAATTCTTGAAAAGACCGTTTTTTCACTGGAGGCAATAGAGGTTTCAACTCTCGGAGTTATAATACCGTAGCCTGAAACAATTCTTCTTTCAAGGCTTGAAAACTCAGGTGCATTCAGAGGATGTTCGGCAACTGCAAGAAGTCCTCTTAAAACCTCAAATGACATTGAAGTATCACTGTCGAGAGCCATAATATATTTCATTTCCGAAAAGCCTTCCGTGTCACCGTAGACTAAAGCAAAATGATTTTCGTTGCCGTCTCTGAGATATTTAGTCAGTGCCGATATAGCACCTCTTTTTCTTTCAAAGCCCGTATATTCGTTTTCCCCGTGAGAAAATACTCTGTCCCGTACAGCAACCGAGAAACCGCCGCCGTGTTTTTTATTAAGCTCGTCAATAAGCCTTTTAACGGCTGAAATATCCGCACTGTCTGACGGGTCTTCGGGCAAGGGAGCGTTTTTCATATCAGCAAGAAGCAGAAGCTTTACACCGGGAAGTGTATTTGAAGCGTATACCTCAGACAAATGAGAAAACAGCTCCCCTGCTTTTGAAGCAGAAGGCAACAAGGTTGAAACAGTTATAAGAGTTTTCGCATCAGTTACTATATTCTCATTCAGTGTCGGCAGTTTATAAGGCTTAAAAAGCTTTACACAAAGCCTGTCACTCAAAGGCTTTATAACGGCATACACGGGGAAAATAAGAATAAAAGGTGCATAAATCTCTTTTATAAAAAATATTCCGAGGAACAAAGAGATTAAGGCAGAGAGCACCCATTCGGATACTATATATACCAACCCCAAAGAAGACTCATCTTTTTTCACGGGCAGATAAAAGCCTATGTGACGGTTTTCTTCATTTGCGCGTTCCAATGCTTTTTTGACGAACTCACACTCCGTTATTCCTTCTTTAACTGCAGCCTTCATAACGGAATATCTGTACTGCTTTTTGGTTTCACGGCTCATCTGCTCATAAAGTCCCACAGGGTCCTCACACAGATATCTTTCAACCTTACAGATATCGTAAAGCATTGCATCAAAATCTATTTCACGCAGTTTAATAAGGTTTTTGACACAAGAAATTTTAAGCTCTTCATTGTCTTCATAAATATTATCGCTTATCACGGAAGAAGCCGCCGCAAAAAGGAGCACAGGCAGTGCTTCACACTGAAAGACACTAAGCTTTTCAGATGAAAATTTCACCGAAAGCCTTTCAAAAGACAACTCTTCTCCCCTTAAAAAATACTCCTGACACATAAAAAACAGCGGCATAAGATCTTTTTCACCTTCATGAGAAAGAAATCCTATTGCCGCTTTAAGTGCAGAAGAACAGGCACGGTAATTATCCGTTACCCATACGGCACCCGGAGTAATATCGGGGTTTCGTACTTGTTCTTTACAGTATTTTCTTAAATTTCTGTCATACTTTCTGAGCATCGACACAAGAGTCATAATGAGCCTCCTAAGAACAAAAGCAAATAAGCTTTAATTCCTGTTTTACAGAAAGTTTTGACAGTTTTTATTCAGTTATACATTATAATTTCGTTTTACGCTGAGGAAAAAGCCGTCTGCATTGCCTGTACCGAAGGTAGCCGTGATCACGGTTTTTCCTGTCTTTAAGGCAGGTGTAATATCAAAAATATCTCTGCCCTCACTGTCCTTTTCCGACCATAAAAGTTTTTTTCCTGCATAAACCTTTATACCTTCATACTCTCCCGTAAAGAATACACTTACGGTATCATTGACCTGTTTGGGACAGATAATTTTTCTTTGAATAGTAAAAGAAGATGTCCTTTTTACGGGAAGAGTTGTTTTTTTATCAAACAAAAGGGAAAGCTTCTGCGGCTTTTTTATGCCGTCGGAAAAGCACCATAAATCATTAAGTGAAATAGTTCTGTCCATAAATTCACACTAAGGGAGCTAAGGTTTCGTTTACATCACTCTGCATAAACTGAGGATATTGTGCCCAAGTATTAATTGTAGGCTGTGTTTCAGCTTCAAGAAGAGTAAAAAGGAAATGAGTAAATTCTGAACCGTAAAGACCTACAACATGACCTGCATCCTTGCCGAACCATGTATAATCGGGATAAATACAAGTGGAGGCATTTATACATTTATCTGCGGAAACATATTTGCTCTCACCAACTGAAAGCTGCTCTTTTGAAAGAGTGCTGCCGAGAACGGATGTAAGAGCACCGCCTGCCATGGGAGCAGTTTCTACAACACCGTCGCCCTGATATTTCGCACTTTCGTATGCGGGTACGAGAGGAGAGTTATAGTTTGCTATAACTGCAAGCTTTACCCCGCTAGTGAGAGCACCGTCTGTAATTTCCTGTCTTCTTGAGGAAACACTGTAATAGTAATTATCAAGTCTTGAAAGAAGACCTTCATACTCTTCTTCTTTATCTCCGAAGATAAATTCTCTTGCATTAAGATATTCTTCACCCTTCATCATTGACCAGAAGCCGGGAAGAGTTGCAAAGGTGGGAATGAGGGTTTCTTCAAATATCTTTTCTTCATACTTTTCGGCAAAATCATTTATAAAATTGCAAAGGACCCCAAGTACACCTGTCATTTTTGCAATTTTAATAAGCCATGAAATCTGGGGAACCATGGAAGAAACATATTTTTCTACGGTATCGGCATTGAATTCCACCTTGCCGTTGAAAAGATCTGTTATAACATCTGCACCGAACATAACGGAAGTATTTGAAATAACGGTATCGAGCTTACTGTAGCCGTATTCTGCCATATAAGCCATTGTGACACTTCCGCCCATACTGCAGCAGATAATATCTACCTTTTCACAGCCGTGATCCGAAAGGGCCGTGTTTACCATTTCATTAAGAATATCTGCATTATCCATTGGATCAAGACGCCAGTCATAATCGAAATAATATACCATGTCTTCACCGTAACGGGCTGCGAGTGAAGTAACAAGGCTTATTTCATCCTCTGCATCGGGACTGAGAAGATCAGGATAATTAATAACAGCCTCGGGATAATAAGCAGCTGTGATATTCTCATGAACAGAATCACCGTTATTGTCACAAGGATATGCACTGAAAAGACTTACAACATACTCACAGATAACAGAGACTCCTGCATCAATACTGAGTGTGGTAGCAACTGTAGCAAAGGTTTTTATAAGATACTTAAAAAGCTCAAGAGCATCAAACTGAACATTTGCAGGTCTTGCATTTTCAGTTCCTCTGTCAAACTGAAGACCGCCCGCAAAATTCATACCTCTTACAACGATTACGGGAGTGTCTGTTTCAACAGCCTCAATTACATTTTCAACAGGTGCAGTCACTTCTTCGGCTGCAAAAGAAGTAAGTCCTAAGGGCAGTACCATAATAAGACTGAGTAAAACACAAAGCAATTTCTTCATGATTCATTCCTCCGAATACAAATAATCGGATATATTTTATCATAATAGAAATAAAATGTAAATGCTTATTTAACAATTACTGAAGCTCTCTTTGAAAAAACAATATGTCTGACCTGCGTTTGCTTTTCTCTTATGGGAAGCACAAGTGCAAATACTGCAGTCGAAATATTAAATACAATATTAACGGCAGCTATCTGAGTTTTTATATTGCCCGGAAAATAATTTTCCACAATTTCGGGCAAAGGAAAAAATTCTGCAATTACCAAAAAAATTACAGCGCCGAAAAAATTATATAAGATGTGCATAAGAGAAACCTTTTTAGCCCCTGCCTTTAATCCCATTGATGCTATGGAGCAAGTAGCACATGTGCCGATATTTGAGCCCAATATAATATAAAACGCCTGTCTTATGCCTAATATACCGTCATTTCCCAGAGTCTGCAAAAGAGCGGTAACAGCAGAAGAGGACTGTATAACGGCAGTAAACAGACAGCCTGTAAGAATTCCCATAACGGGAGATGAACAGGATATGAGTATCTCCGTAAAGAAATCATAATTCTTTATTTCCCCCGTAGCCTCTCCCATAAGTGCCATGCCCACAAATAAAAGTCCGAAGCCTGTTAAAAATATTCCTATGGAATTGAGCTTTCTTTTTTTTGACATTGAAAGAAGAATAATACCCGGTATACAAAAAGCAGGTGCCGTTTCGGTAAAAGAAAAGGCGGTGAGAAGCCCCGTAAAGGTAGTCCCCACATTAGCACCGACTATTATCCAGAAGGCTCTGTAAAGCGACAAAATGCCGCTGTCAACAAAAGCGGCGGTAAGAACACTCGAAGCAGAAGAGGACTGCATAGCCATAGTAACAAATGCACCCGTAAAAACTGAAGAAAATCTGTTACTTGTAAATTTTTCGAGAATCACGCCCAGTTTTTCCCGGAAACTGTTTTCGAGTGCGTATTTCATAAGAAGCATCCCGAAAATAAAAACAGACACTCCGACAGCAAGCGAAAGAGCCGCCATTATCCCCATAAAAACACCCCTGACGGTATATTCTCAGAATATGACAAAAAAATATAAAAAAAGGTAAAAAAAACATATTGACAGCACGAAACTACTGTTGTATAATGTCAAAGAATTAATGCTAATGACCCACGCAGAATGCGGAGGGAGGGAATAAACATGAGTCAGGTTAAAGTTAAAGAAAACGAATCTCTTGACAGCGCACTCAGAAGATTTAAGCGTCAGACATCTCGTGACGGCGTTATTCAGGAAGTACGCAAGAGAGAGCATTACGAGAAACCCTCTGTAAAGAGAAAGAAGAAATCAGAAGCTGCTCGTAAGCGCAAGTACAAATAATGATTTAAACAGGCGGGCCTTTTTCCGAGGGTCCGTCATTGTTTTTTGTAAGGAGCAACATGTTAAATACAAGTTTAAGTTCAAATTCTATTCCAAAATATTTCTTTAATAAGCTGGTAGATATCACTCCCGAGGATATATTCAGCATGGGAGCTAAAGCCGTTGGTATTGACCTTGATAATACGAGCTTCTATGACAGTACATATAAGCCTTTCCCGGGAGTTTACGAATGGCTCAGCAGCATGAAAAAAGCTGGAATACCCGTTATTATCGTTTCAAATACCTATGAATTCAGAGCAAACAGAATATCGAAAAAACTCGGCGGACTCCCCTATATCGGCAATGCCAATAAACCCGATACAAAGTGCTTCTTTGAAGCGGCAAAGCAGTGCGGTGTTGATGTTTCAGAGTTTGCTATGGTAGGCGATCAGCTTTTTACGGATATTCAGGGAGCAAATAACGCAGGTGCCATTTCCGTAAGAGTAAAATATATGACAAGAGAAATTCTTATGGGAATAAGATTCAGATTAGTAAGAAGAAGAGAAAGACTCTATCTTGAAGATAAAGGTTTAGGTGATAAGGTATGATGTTTAATACAGATAAGCTTTGGGAGAAAATTTCAGTTTTTTCTGATGCAGCGCTGATTTTCTCCATGGAAAACAGAAGATATTTCACTCAGTTTCCTTCATCCGACGGAGCACTGCTCGTATACGGCGGAAAGGCACTGTTCTTTACCGACAGCCGTTACACTGAGGCTGCCGCAAAATGCATCGGTGAAGACAAGGTTATTGATTCTTCTAATTTATATGAAAAATTAAAAGAAATATTCTCAGTAAACGGCGTTAAAAGAATAGCTGTCGAAAACGATAAGCTGACTCTTGCCGAATTTGATAATCTCAAGGAAAAGCTTCCCGAATTCGAATTTGTTACTTCTTCGGCTCTTTCAACTGCCATTGAAGAAATAAGAATAGTAAAAGAAGCTTCCGAAGTCACAAAAATAAAGGCAGCTCAGAAAATTGCAGAAGACGCATTTTCTCATATTCTTACTTTTATAAAAGAAGGAATGACAGAAAAGGAAATTTCCTTAGAGCTTGATTTTTATATGCTCTCTCACGGTGCAGAAGCAGTTTCTTTTGAAACAATTGCAGTTGCAGGAAAAAATTCCTCAATGCCTCACGGTGTTCCGGGCGAATATAAAATTCAGAAGGGCGATTTCATCACAATGGACTTCGGTGCAACCGTAGACGGTTATCACTCCGACATGACAAGAACGGTTTGCGTGGGTGAACCTTCCGAAAAGCAAAAAGAGGTTTATGAAACCGTACTCAAAGCACAAAATGCCGCTTTAGATGTACTTCATGACGGAATAACAGGCGTTGAAGCAGATAAAATAGCAAGAGACATTATAGAAAATGCGGGCTACGGAAAGAATTTCGGACACGGCCTCGGTCACGGAGTAGGTGTTGAAATTCACGAAGCACCAAACCTCTCCCCCAGAGCTTCCCATACTCTGAAAGAGGGGCATGTAGTAACAGTTGAGCCGGGCATTTATCTTCCCGGTGAATTCGGTGTAAGAATAGAAGATATGGCTATAATCACAAAAGATGGCTGTATCAATCTTACAAATTGCCCCAAAGAACTCATAATTTTATAAAAAACAGGTATTTTTTGCACTTTATCGGCATATATACGGAAAATATTTACTCAAGTACTTGAAAAAAAAGAAAAAATAATATATTATAGTTTGGTAATAAATTATTGATTACCGAGAAAGGATTGATATTTATGGTATCAGCCGGCGATTTCAGAAACGGCGTTACATTCGAAATGGAAGGCGGAGTTTGGCAGATCGTTGAATTCCAGCATGTTAAGCCCGGTAAGGGTGCTGCTTTCGTTCGTACAAAGATAAGAAACGTAATTCAGGGCAGCGTTGTTGAAAAGACATTCTCTCCCACAGACAAGTTCCCCACTGCATATGTAGAGAGAAAGGAATGCGAATATTCCTACAATGACGGCGATCTTTACTACTTCATGGATCCCGAAACATATGATATGATTCCCGTTGGTGCTAGTGAGCTTGACGATAACTTCAAGTTCGTTAAGGAAAACATGGTTTGCCGTGTTCTTTCCTACAAGGGCAAGGTTTTCGGTGTTGAGCCTCCCAACTTTGTTGACCTTCAGGTTACTGAAACAGAACCCGGCTTCAAGGGCGACACAGCTACAAATACTCTTAAGCCCGCAACTGTTGAAACAGGTGCTATGGTTAAGGTTCCCCTCTTCATCGAAGAAGGCGAAATGATCCAGATCGATACTCGTACAGGCGAATATCTCGGTCGTGCATAATCAGTGAAAATATGCGGCTGCAAGTATATGCGGCCGCTTTTTTGTAAGAATATATTAAAGGAGTGTTTATTATGACAATTACAGAAAAGGTTGCATACCTCAAGGGTCTTATGGACGGACTTGATATTGATAAGTCCACTAAGGAAGGCAAAGTTCTCGCAGCAATGGCTGATGTTCTTGAAGACATCGCTCTTACAGTTGCTGATAACTGCGATCAGATAGATGCTATTGACGAAGATCTCGAAAATCTTGAAGAATTCGTTTATGAAGGAGATTTCTTTGATGATTTCGATGATGAAGATGATGACGATTATTGCTTCGGCGATTGTGATGACTGTGACGGCTGTGACGATTTCGATTATGATGAATATGAATATGAGATCGAATGCTCAAACTGCCACGAAGTTATCTTCATCGACGAATCCGCTTTTGAAGAAGGCAAGACCTTCGAATGCCCCGCTTGCGGCACAGTTTTAGAAGCTTACACAGAGCTCGACGAAGAAGACGGCGAATAATCAGAAAAATAAACGCATAATAATTATCCCGATATATCAGAATGGTGCTTCTGATATGTCGGGATTTTTATTTTATTATTCGGATGCAATTCTTTCTGCTAAATTCACAAGATCAATTTCCGCAGAAATATTTGCAGGATACGGCTCGTTTTTTATACATTCAGAAAATCTCACCCGATAATCCGCAGTTGTTCCGATATCCTTATAATATAAAAGTGCAAGTGCAAGCTCGGTTCGCACTACCGTAATAAACTTGCTGTTTTGCTGCATAAATAAACGGATATCTTCTCTCAACAAAGACTCTATGACATCAGGTCGGCAAGAATTAATAAGTTCTATATAAATCTTATCAAGAACCGCTATATTCTTTTTAAAATCGGAAAGCTCACACCTGTCACTGATAATAAAATCAACAAGTTTGTCAGCTTTTTCAAAGCTCTCTTCATCAAGAAGACGATTTAACTTAAGCCATGCAATCTCCGCTGATATTGAATTAACCATTTCTTCCTGAGAAGGAAGTATAAACAGCTCAGCGGGCTGTTCCCGAAGTCTTGTACCCTTTTTAAGCTCCGCATAAACAGTGTTTGCATTCCAAAAAGCACGACGGATATTATAACTGCTTTTAAGCAGGCGATTTTTTTTGAGAACACTGATACTTTTGCACTCAACAGGCAACAAATAAAGCACTGCATTCCAAAAAAACCATATAAAAACGCAAAACCAATAAAGTGCTACTAAAGGAACATCAGCAAAAAAGTAAAATAATACAACTGATAAAGCAATTAAGGACACCGTAATAAATGCAACTATTGCACCGACATTATAAAGAGCAAAGGGAAAATGACCGTCAGCAAATTCAGGAGGAGCCATATTAACATATATTCCGCTTCTGCCGTTATATTTCTCAACTGTTAGCTTGCCGCTTTTTTGTCTGAAAATAAATCCGTAAATCTCAATTGAAATCAATTTATATCCGCTTAAGCTTCCGCAGATAAGATAGCCTAACAGATGTGCTGCATATGTACCAAGCATAGAAACGAAAAGAATTGCGGCGCAAATCAATAAATGATGATTAAAATCAGCAAACAAATAATAATCAAGCACACCGTACTCTTTATAAAAACAGATATGGGCAAAAAATACTATTGCTGTACCAATAAGCATTGCAACAACCATTCGACGGCTTTTCATAAAAAACCTCCTTTTTTGCTTTCTGTTTTTATATTAACATACATCTCTAAGCTATTCAACTGTTCATTGAACAACTCCGTTTTGCCTTCTTTGCGAAATTAGCGGCGATAAGTCCCGCAATCGGTGCCACTGCGGCAATTACCACATAAAGAATATAGAAAAAAATGCCAATGTTATGCTCTGAAGCCGGATCTATTCCAAGTACCGTAATATAAATATCTGCTCCGTAAATAACAGCCCCGATAAACGGCATCGCAATAATAGCGAATAAGTTAGCAAGAGGATCTAAGCTTTCTATGTTTGCTATTTCGAAGCTCACAGTAATAAGCATACTCACAGCGGGAATCAGCAATACTGCTATATAAGAAGCAAGGAAAACCGATTTTTCGTTTTTTACAGTCTTAATTCCGAGGAATATACAAACTGCCCACAAAACAGCAGGGAAAATTATCGGTAGTGCTGTTAGCTTGCCAAATTCAATGCCGTCCCCCGGTGTCGGTAAAAATCCCGTAAACAGAATACCGAAGCCCCACATCAAAATACCGAAAAGCAGCCCAAAGAAAAACTGAGATTTTTTAGTTTTTCCCATAAAATCACCTTATTTTTTTAGATTAAGACCAAGCTCTTTGTAATTATAAATCCGATCTTCACCGTATCCTGTTATCTCTGAAAGCATAAGCTTTCCTTCTACAAAGCAAAAACTCGGAGAAATACGGGCATTTATTGAGTAATCATTTCTGTCTTCATATGCTGAATGAAAATTCAATATTTCTGTGTCGCTTTCAAAATCATAATATGCCGTTTCAAGAAATGCCACGGAAGAGGGAAATTTTTTCAGAACATCTTCCCTGCTGTCACCCTCTTTAAGAGTGAGATAGTTTTCATAGCATTTTGCAGTATCCTCATTTCTCCAGAGTCCGAGAGCTAAAGTTCTGTTGTTATAAAGATAAACCTGCTTGAAGCTCAGCTTATTATCTTTGAAATTCAGAATAATAACAGTGTCATTATAAAGATCACGGTAGGTGTAGGAGGTATCTTCAATAATAAATACTTTTGAATCCGGCATAGAATATCCCGGTTCAAGGTCGGGAAGATAATATGCACCGTCGCTTTTTTCATATTCCCTGAAGCCGTATTCTCTCAGAATAATTCCGACATCCGTTGCACTCATTCCGGAAGTCAGCTCTTCATAAGCATCTCTGCCTTTTTTTGCACTAATTATTCTTGAAATACTGCCGGTCATAATATTATTATTCATAAATGAATATTCCTGTGCAGTAAAATAAAAGAGAACAGAGGAAAGAATAACAAGCGAGAAAATCAGAGAAAAATAAAGAATAAGCGGTTTTTTCTTTCTTATCTTTTTGGGGCATTTCTTTCTTCCGGATTCAGTAAACACCGTTACGGTAGAAACAAGACCCGCAAAAAACAATATGAGCATTATTGCAAGAGTCAGATATGCCGCAAGATCAACAATAGACTCGGCATCGGAAAACATAATAGTTGTATCTGTTACGCGCTCCGGGATTTTTAATAATGCACAAAACATGACCATAATTCCTATGGACACACTCTGAAAAATACCGCTGGAAAAAAGAAAGGTCAGAAGATTTATAAACATATAAACGGTTACGGATAAAAGAAGATATGCTTTTTTCTTCCGATAGCCGTATATATACATAAAAATTATACTGCCGACAAAAGCCGCACTTATAAAATAATGATAAACTGTCGGATAATCGGATGTAGTATCGGCAGAGAAAAGTATAAACCCTGTAAAAAACGCAATAGCACATATAGCCGATAAAACAATAAATGCAATTACGGCAGGAAGGCGTTCAAAACGGTATATTTTCCCGAAGGACTGACGGATTTTTGACGGGTCGCCCATATTCCTTACAGCCTCAAGTATACTCTCCTCTTCACTCTTACCCGTTTCCATGAGAAAATCCGCTTTATCGAGTATGTGAGAAAGCAGCTCTTTTTTTAGCTCCGTTCGCTTATATAAAGGAAGTCCCTTGGGATAGCACTCACGGATAAACCGTTCAGCTTCATTAGGTGTACGCATTCAGAACACCCCCGCAAAGCACTGCGTTGACGGCTCCGACGTATTCCTCCCATTCCTTTTTTGATTCTTTAAGAAGTTTTATCCCCGTATCCGTTATATGATAATACTTTCTGGGACGGGAATCCTCAATAACATTCCAATAAGAAGTAACACAGCCGTCTTTTTCAAGTGCATGAAGAATGGGATAAAGTGTACCCTCGTTAAACTTGAATACTCCGGAGGACAGGCTCTCAAGATAATAGATCATCTGATAACCGTAAAGATCCTCCTTCTCAAGCACAGATAAAACCATAAGCGACATATTATTTCGTGAAATATCTTTTTTTAAACTCATTTTACAAAACTCCTTTTTATATATTTATATCAAAAATAATTTCCAAAAATTGAAAATTACCGATACACAAGAAAAACCACAAAAATCTAAAACTTGCTCAAAAGATCCGGTCTGATTTAATCCATATCTTAACCGAAAATCAATTATATGATACCTAGCTTGTCGATATACCTAGACTGTCTAGGTATCGCTGTTAAAAAAATATGCTCTGCTCTCTAAACTGTGTCATGTATAACTCTCAGCCACTTTCACTTTATATCCCTACTCGGAACGCTTCATCTTTTCCCCCATACCTAGACTGCCGATATACCTAGACTGTCTAGGTATCACTGTTAAAAAAATATGCTCTGCCTTCTAAACCGTGTTATGTGTAACTCTCAGCAACATTCAATTTATGTCCCTACTCGGAACGCTTCATCTTTTTCCCATACCTAGACTGTCTAGGTATCACTGTTAAAAAAATATGCTCTGCTCTCTAAACTGTGTCATGTATAACTCTCAGTCACATTCAATTTATGTCCCTACTCGGAACGCTTCATCTTTTCCCCATGCCTAGATTGTCGATATACCTAGACTGTCTAGGTATAGTATTACATAAAAATTGGATGCCGTCAATATGCAGTTTAAACAAAAACTAGCATTTGTGTTTGTTTTTACGGCAAGTTTTTTTATCATTGCAGTTCCATACAAAATTTTCAACAAAAAAACAACTGCTTACAATTTATATTCTTTGAGTGTTCTTTGTGTTTTGCAGCCTAATTCATCATAAAACTTTTTAGCCGCATCGTTCAGTTCCCAGACATCAAATTCTATAATCGCACAGTCTTTTTCTTTTGCAATTCTCTTTATTTCTTCAAACAAAGCTGTACCGACACCGTTTCTTCTGTATTCCTCTTTGACAAAAATTTCATCTATCCAAAGAGAAGCTGTATCGGGATTCTGTTTTGACTTAAAGTGTTTGATTCTGCAAAAACAGTAAGCACACAACATATCATTTTTATACGCGGCAATTCCGAGAAAACCTTTTAGCTTTATGCGTTTAATAAATTCTTTTTTGCTCATTATTTTAGTTTCTTGAAACAAATCAGGTCTTTGTGCTGCGTGAAGTTCTGCCAGCTTAAGGCTCAATGGAGCTATTTTTTCATAACATGATTTATCTATAAGCTTAAATATCATAATATTTTCCTCCATAAATCATCACAGCTTTCTATCTACAATATAACACCGAAAAGCGGGAGTGTAAAGATTCATTATTTATAAGAGTGAATAAAAAATATACTCAAATCCGATTACCGAAAGTGTTGATTTATTTCCGAATGTATTGTATTATAAATCTATCGGATTCGATAAACTGTTTTATAAAAACAAGAGGTGTTAATATGTTTATAGAAGAACGGCATCAGGAAATATCTGAAATTATCAAAGAAAACGGGAAAATTACCGTTTCAGAAATAACACAAAAATACGGGATATCAGATGAATCTGCCCGTCGGGATCTTCGGCTGCTTGAACAAAAAGGACTTTGCAAAAGAACGCACGGCGGTGCGGTTTCTCTTCAGAAGATTAGAATTATGCCCCCTGTCAACAGAAATTTTGTTGATATGGAGATTCATGATAATTATAGAGAAATTGCTCGTTTTGCTGCAGGAAAAATAGAAAAAAATGATACCGTTTATCTTACAAGCGGTTCTCTCGGTTATATAATGCTTTCATACCTGCCGAAGGACATACCTTTTACATTGGTCGTAAATTCTGTTGATATAGCAAAGGAGCTTCGTGCTTTTGACAATATTGAAGTTTTTGTTGCAGGCGGCAGGATGCGAAAAAGCGGTTCAGTTGTAGACAGTATGGCAAATGAGTTTATCAGCCGCATGCATTTTGATACTTGCTTTATTACAGGTTCAGGTTTTACGGCAGAATTCGGACTTTCAAACGGAACGGATGAAACAGCTGCATTTCAGCGCACCGTTATAAAAAACAGCAGAAGAAAATATCTTTTGATGCCAAGCTCAAAAATCGGTATTGCTTCCTTCATCAAGGTTTGTGATACCGAAGAATTTGATGCGGTAATAACCGATTGGGATTGCACCGAAGAACAGCTTACTGCAATAGAGAGCAAGAAAATTGAAATCGTTGTCGTCAATAAGCCAAAATGAAAAGAGAACAAAAGCTTCGTAATCTTATTCTTGATAAATATAAAAGTCTCAGGCAGTTTGCTTTAGAAGTCAATATTCCCTACAGCACACTTATGACCTTACTGTCACGGGATATAGGCGGTGCATCTTTCGATATAATAATGACGATATGCACTAAGCTTGGCATTGACCCGAAAGAGATTTAATATTTCCCTTTCTTTTAAAAACTCCGAAGTTTACTTTCAAAGGGATAAATTCTCAAATTTCACTCTACCTTTCAGTTAAATTTAAATATTTTACAAAAAAATTCAAAACATTATGCCGCAATGTACCATTCAAGGGACTTTTGTTCTGCTAATATAAATTCAGATCAAAATTCGGAAAGGTACAATATATATGATTTATTTATCTTCATTCAGTTTTCCGTCATCGGAGGAAGAAACAGATTTTTTGAGTGCCCCATCGGGCAAGAATCTCAGAACCTGCTATACCACAAGGTATCCCTTCGGAATGTTTCACGGAAGAGAATTGCCCCAAAAATTCGATTTCAGTGACATCACGATATTTTGCGGAAACAACGGCAGCGGCAAGAGCACGATTCTCAATGTCATTTCCGAAAAGCTGAACATCAAACGAAATTCACCCTTTAACAGAAGCGAATTTTTTGACGATTTTGCAGCCCTTTGCCGTTACTCTCTCGACGGTGATATTTCACCCGACAGCGCAGTTCTGACCAGTGACGATGTTTTTGAGAGAGTGCTTGATATCAGAAGAATTAATGACGGAATTGACACAAAGCGGCAATCACTTCTTAATGAATGGATTGAAAACAACAGCGAAAATGCTGACACTAACCTACACGGAATCGATGATTATGACCGTTGGAAAAGAATCATGGATTCGAGAAACAGAAAAATCAGTCAGTCTCAGTTTATCCGTTCAAGGCTTATCAGAAATGTCACAGAACGCTCCAACGGGGAAAGTGCGCTGTCTCTCTTTGTTGATGCCATTCACGACAATGCTTTGTATATACTTGACGAGCCCGAAAACAGTCTCTCCCCCTCCAATCAGCTTGAACTCAAATATTTTTTGGAAGACTCAGTCCGACACCACGGCTGTCAGTTTATAATCTCTACTCACTCCCCGTTTTTACTCTCCCTCAAAGGGGCAAAAATCTATGATATCGACTGTGTCCCCGTAGAACAGAAAAAATGGACCGACCTTTCGTGCGTAAAGGTTTATAAGGAGTTCTTTGAAGAAAATTCGTATAAATTCGATTAACGGCTATATGATTTTTTATTTTTGCGGTTGATTTTCATAAAAATATCTGTTATAGTACGTTTAACAGCAATGACGAGAAAGAGTAAGCATTTGAGGCTTTTCAGAGAATCCCATCACCCTTTCGGGTGTGCTGTGAATGGGTAAAGCGGAGATTGCCGAACATGGTCTTCGAGCTGCGCACCGAGCTTTTTTGGTTAGGCTGCGCCGGGAGCGCCCGTAACAGCGATAGAGTTTCGACAGATCATTTCCTGTCCGAACTTGATAAGGCTTGCCGTCGTGAGAGACAAGCGAATTAGGGTGGTAACGCGTGAGTTTTTTCGCTCTCGTCCCTTGGTATTTTATCAGGGGGTGAGAGCGTTTTTTTTATTATCTTTTAAGTGTTACTAATCTTAAGAAATGAGGAAAATTTATGAAAAATATTCTTATCGGCGGTGCGTGGCCCTATGCGAACGGTTCTTTGCACATAGGTCACATTGCCGCATTACTGCCCGGTGATATTCTTGCCCGCTATCACCGTCTCAAAGGCGACAGAGTCTTTTATGTATCGGGCTCTGACTGCTACGGCACACCCATTACAATAAGGGCAAGCCGAGAAAACACAACTCCTGAAAAGATAAGTGAGCATTATCACAAAGAATTTTGTGAGGTATTTTCAGCACTCGGCTTTTCTTATGACAATTATTCAAAAACCTCCTGCGAAAATCACAGAGAATTTGTAACGGCATTTCACAAAAAGCTGTATTCGGGCAAATATACCGAAGAACGAACCGTAAATCAGGCATACTGCCCTACTTGTCAAAAAATTCTTACCGACAGGCAGGCAACCGGCATTTGTCCTCGTTGCGGCAGTTCGGCACGAGGTGACGGATGTGACAACTGCGGAGAAATACTTGAACCCGACATTCTTCTGAATACAAAATGCTCGGAATGCGGCACTTCGGTGATTTTCAAGGAATCAAAACAGATATTTCTGCTTATTTCAAAGTTCAGAAATGATCTGACTTCATTTCTTTCTTCACATCCCTATTGGCGCAAGAATACCGTAGCTTTCACAAAACGCTATATTGACGAGGGACTTCGTGACAGAGCCATAACAAGGGATCTCAACTGGGGCATTGATGTTCCCTTATCGGGATATGAAAACAAAAAAATATATATCTGGGCTGAAAATGTCCTCGGATATTTGTCTGCCGCCGAAGCACTCTGTGAAGAAAGAGGCACTTCGCTTAAAGAGCTTTTTTCGTCTGACAGCCGCCACTACTATGTGCACGGTAAAGACAATATTCCGTTTCACACCATCATTTTACCGTCTCTTCTACTCGCCCACGGAGAATATATTCATCTCCCTGACGAAATAATATCAAGCGAATATATGACCCTTGAGGGCAGAAAAATATCGACAAGTGAAAATCATGCGGTGTGGGCAAAAGACCTGATAAATGACTTTGAGCCCGATATAATCAGATATTTTTTCATTGCGAACGGCCCTGAAAAAAGAGATTCCGACTTTTCTTTCAGGGAGTTTAAGACGCAGACCAATTCGGAGCTTGTGGGTGCATGGGGCAACCTTGTAAACCGGACTCTTGTTTTTTGCCAAAAATACCTTGATTCAGAGCTCCCGAAAACGGAAATTGACGAGGATATCCGCAAAAAAATTCAGTTTACTTTACTTTCTATGGGAGAAAAAATTGAAAAAGGCTGTTTCAGAGATGCACTCGATGAAATATTTGCCCTTATCCGTTTCTCGAACGCATATTATGATGAGGGGAAGCCTTGGATTACAAGAACAACCGACATCAACGCCTGTAAAAAAACTATCGCAAACTGCGTTTATCTTATCGGGAATATTTCACTTCTCTTGTCCCCGTTTTTGCCTTTTTCATCAAAAAAAATCGCCTCACTTCTCTGCCTTTCACAAAAATGGGAACCGACGGAAATTACAAATGACAGAATAACTGAAAATATTTCGGTACTGTTCAAAAAAATTGACTAATAATACCGCAAAACAAAAAGCAGGGAGTTGCGAAAAAACAATTCCCTGCTTTTATTATTCATTTATTTTTTCTTTTTTCCGAAGATGCCTTTGCCTTTGTCTTCATTTAGAGTGTTCACATTTCCGGGGTTAAGATCGGCTTCAAATTCTTTTAAGAGGTCCTTTTGCTTCTGAGAAAGCTTTTTGGGAACTACTATTTCTACTCTTACAAGCTGATCGCCCTTTGATCTGCCGTTGAGATTGGGAATACCTCTGTCCTTGAGCTTGAATACATCGCCCGGCTGTGTGCCTGCGGGGACGGTGTATTTAACATCACCGTCGAGAGTGGGAACTATGAGCTCACATCCGAGAGCTGCCTGTGCAAAGCTTATGTTAGCCTGATACCAGACATTATAACCGTCTCTTTCAAAGAAAGGATGGTTTCTTACATTTACACCTACTCTGAGATCGCCTGCAGGTCCGCCGTTTACACCCTTGTTGCCCTGTGAACGGACCGAAACCGCCTGTCTGTCGTCGATACCTGCGGGAATATTGACTTCAACCTTTGCAGGTCTTCTGACTCTTCCGGCGCCCCGGCATTTGGAGCAGGGATTGGGGATTATCGTTCCCTTACCGCCGCAGGTGGGACAGGGCTTCTGAGTCTGCATAACACCTAAAATAGTTCTCTGCTGACTCATGACCTGACCTGAACCGCCGCACTGTGAACACGTCTGTGCAGTAGAACCCGGAGCGGCACCCGAACCCGAGCAGCCGTCGCAAACCTCTACTCTGTTTACTTCAACGGTCTTCTTACAGCCCTTTGCAGCTTCTTCAAAGGAAATGGTGATATTGGTCTGAATATCTCCGCCTCTTTGGGGAGCATTGGGATTCACTCGCTGTCCGCCGCCGAAACCGCCGCCAAATCCCGAACCGAAAATGGATGAAAAGATATCACCCATATCAAAGCCCATGCCGCCGAAGCCGTCAAAGCCACCGCCGCCGGCACCGTAATTGGGATCTACACCCGCATGACCGAAACGGTCATACTTTGCCTTTTTATCGGGGTCGGAGAGCACTTCATATGCTTCGTTACATTCCTTGAACTTGGCTTCTGCTTCCGCATTTCCGGGATTTAAGTCGGGGTGATACTGCTTAGCCATTTTACGGTAGGCTTTTTTTATTTCATCGTCACCGGCACCTTTATTGACACCTAAGACTTCATAATAATCTCGTTTATCTGCCATAACAATTATCCTTTAGTCTTGATAAGTACATAAAGCCGCGGAAAACTCAGTCTTCCGCAGCTTAAATTTTAATTTACGAATTAAACATCTGTGTAAGAAGCATCATAGTATCCGTCGCCGTCTGCATTTGCAGTACCGGCACCGGGATCCTGATAGCCTGCACCTGCACCGAAGTCGGGAGCACCCTGTTCGGGAGCAGCAGCCTTATAGAGCTTTTCGGAAATTTCGTAGAATACCTTTGTAAGCTCTTCCTGACGGGACTTGATAAGATTATAATCTTCGCCCTTGTTAGCTTCTCTGAGGGCATCTACTGCAGTGTTGATATTAGCCTTGTCTTCATCACTGAGCTTATCTCCGCTTTCGGAAAGGAGCTTTTCGCACTGATAGATCATCTGGTCTGCGTTATTCTTGATGTCAAGCTCTTCCTTGCGCTTCTTGTCTTCTTCTGCAAACTGTTCCGCTTCTCTTACAGCCTTTTCTATGTCTTCCTTACTCATATTGGAAGAAGCTGTAATGGAGATAGCCTGTTCCTTACCTGTGCCAAGGTCCTTAGCAGAAACATGAACGATACCGTTAGCATCTATATCAAAGGTAACTTCGATCTGAGGAACACCTCTTCTTGCGGGAAGAATACCGTCAAGCATGAACATACCGAGAGTCTTGTTATCCTTTGCGAATTCTCTTTCGCCCTGAAGAACATGAACCTGAACAGAAGACTGATTATCTGCTGCTGTCGAGAATATCTGACTCTTCTTTGTGGGAATAGTTGTATTTCTTTCAATGATCTTTGTGCAAACACCGCCGAGTGTTTCAATACCGAGTGAAAGGGGTGTAACGTCAAGGAGAAGAAGTCCCTGAACATCGCCGCCGAGAACACCTGCCTGAATAGCAGCACCGACAGCAACACATTCGTCGGGATTGATACCCTTGAAGGGCTCTTTGCCTGTGAATGCCTTGATAGCTTCCTGAACTGCGGGAATTCTTGAAGAACCGCCGACCATGAGAACCTTGTCGATTTCAGCAACTCTGAGACCTGAATCCTGAATAGCCTGACGAACGGGACCCATTGTAGCTTCTACAAGGTCAGATGTGAGTTCGTTGAACTTTGCTCTTGTAAGAGTCATTTCAAGGTGCTTGGGGCCTGTTGCATCTGCTGTGATAAAGGGAAGGCTTATTGCTGATGTGGTAACACCTGAAAGCTCAATTTTAGCCTTTTCTGCAGCTTCCTTGAGTCTTTGCATAGCCATTTTATCGCCTCTGAGGTCAATTCCGTCAGTCTTCTTGAATTCTGCTACGAGCCAGTCAATTACTCTCTGGTCGAAATCGTCACCACCGAGACGGTTATTACCTGCAGTTGCAAGAACCTCCTGAACGCCGTCGCCCATTTCAATAATGGAAACGTCGAAGGTACCGCCGCCAAGGTCATAAACCATAACCTTCTGGTCATTTTCCTTATCAATACCGTATGCGAGTGCTGCTGCTGTGGGCTCGTTGATAATTCTCTTTACTTCAAGACCTGCAATTTTACCTGCATCCTTCGTAGCCTGACGCTGTGCGTCTGTAAAGTATGCGGGAACGGTAATAACAGCTTCTGTTACTGTTGTTCCGAGATAGCTTTCAGCATCAGCCTTTAACTTCTGAAGAATCATTGCAGAAATTTCCTGAGGCGTATATGCTTTGTCATCAATTTTTACTCTGTATTCAGTACCCATCTGTCTTTTGATGGATGCTACTGTCTTATCGGGGTTTGTGATAGCCTGTCTTTTTGCGACCTGACCTACCATTCTCTCACCGGTTTTACCGAATGCAACTACAGAGGGAGTTGTTCTTGCACCTTCTGCATTTGCGATAACTACGGGCTCGCCGCCTTCGATAACTGCAACACATGAATTTGTTGTACCTAAGTCAATACCAATAATTTTTGCCATTATTTTTTCCTCCAAATATATTTATCAGTTAGCAACTATTACAGTAGCGTGACGGATTACTCTGTCACCCATTTTATAACCCTTTATATAGACTTCCGAAATCACGTTTTCACCTAAGTTTTCGTCATCTATGTGCATAACACCGTTATGGATATTGGGGTCAAATTCTTCACCCTTTTCTCCGAAAGCTTCAACTCCGAGAGAAGAAAAAACCTCAAGAAGCTGCTTCACGGTCATATCTATGCCTTTTTTATAATTTTCGGGATCGGAATCAGCTGATGCCGCTCTTTCGAAATTATCAATTACGGGAAGAATCTTTCCTATTATGTCCGTTTTTGAGTCGGAATATATTGCTTCCTTTTCTTTTACACTGCGTTTACGGAAATTATCGTATTCCGCAACGGTTCTGAGCAGTTTATCATTTGCTTCAAGGAGCTTCTTATTGAGTTCCTCTATCAAAGCATCTTTTTCATCAACAGCTTCTTCAGCTTTTGCTTCTTCAGCATTTTCTACGGCTTTTTCAGCTTCGGGGACACTGTTTTCCTTATCTTTTTTCTTATCCTTTGCCAAAATCAAAACCGTCCTTTCTTAGTTTTCAATTACTTCTGCGAGAATAGTTCCTGCTACCTCACTTATATACTTTACCAAAGGTAAAACTCTGGAATAGTCCATTTTTGTAGGTCCTATAACACCTATGGATCCGACTGACGCATCTCCTATTTTATAAGGAGCTTTTATCACGGCAGCCCTTCTCATACAGCGGAATTCATTTTCCGTTCCTATTTTAATTTCTACGGGCTGATCCTTATCAGCCTCAAAAACTGCCGAAGCGGCACTTTTATTTCTGAGCAGTTCAATAATTTCAAGTGCGGTGGATGAAAGCTCTGCACTTTCAAGAAGCTGTGACTGCCCTTTTACAATAACATCCGCTCCCGATGCTTCAAGACAGGCTTCAAAGAATGATACCATAAGAGGCATTATATCAAGAGAACGCTCACCTAAGGATGCCGCAACGCACTGAAGCTTCGCCGTTGTAAATTCGGAACAGTTAATTCCTATAAAATTCGCTGCCGTTACATTATAAAAAAGCTCCATCAGCGGATAGTCTATTTCACAGTCAAGCTTTGCTATTCTGCTCTTTGTAACTCCCACGGAAGTCGTTACAACCAGCATAACATTCTTGTTACTTAAGGGAATAAGCTGTGTACCTGTAATGACCGCATTCTCGCTGTGGGGAGTTACTGCAACTGCCGTAAGACCCGTAACAGCTGAAAGCACATCACATATTTGTGAGAGAATACCTACCGTATCACCCTCAGAACGGTCAATACTGCTGAGAATTCTGAACATATCTGCATCAGACGGGGTAAAATTAAGTAAAAGCTTTTCTATATAATATCTGTAGCCTTTATCAGAAGGCACCCTGCCTGCCGAGGTATGAGGCTGATCAAGATAGCCCATATCAGAAAGATATGCCATATCGTTTCTTATTGTGGCAGATGAAACGGGCACAGATAAAACTCCCACAAGGAATTTTGAGCCTACAGGCTCGCCCGTGGTCAGAAATCTTTCGATAACGGCCGAAAGTATCATTTCTTTTCTTTCGGAAAGCTCCACGGTAATTCCTCCTGCCTGTTTTTTGTTAGCACTCTATTACATCGAGTGCTAATTACATTTATAATATATATCCGCCAAGGCGGTTTGTCAAGAGAAAAATGATAATTTTTTCCTCTTTATCCCTATATTTTCGAAAAATAATAGCAGTCAACATTACAGTCTGCTAAACACACTTGCATAAAAAAACCATTTTATATATTTATTTTGCAAAAAAAATCTTGTATTACTGCCTTACTTATGCTAAACTTTATTATGAATAATTATTTAATAAATACTGACGGAGATGAAATAAATAATGACTGATATT
The DNA here is from genome assembly GCA_017513525.1 of Clostridia bacterium. Taxonomy (GTDB): domain Bacteria; phylum Bacillota; class Clostridia; order Oscillospirales; family Acutalibacteraceae; genus RUG806. The sequence continues at coordinate 67,060 of JAFXFC010000052.1, read as the reverse complement.
TCTAAACTTTGTATGGTATGCCTGGGCGAAAAAAATGAAAACGGAATATGCCCTAACTGCCGCAAAGACACGGATATTGTTCAGGTGTCCCCGCTTCTTCCTATAAAAACTCTGGTTTCACAGCGTTATCTCATAGCAAAAGCTCAAAAACACAACTGCGAGGGAATAACTTATTCCGCATATGATCTCAGACTTAATAAGCCTGTTTCCATAAGAGAATTTTTTCCCGAACAGCTGGCAATAAGAGATGCAGATGAAATTTCCGTAATTGCAAAAAACGGAAATGAAGCCGTTTACACACAGTATCTTAATTCATTTATTTCACTGTGGACAAAAATTATGCGTCTTAAGGGACTTACCGCACTCGTAAGTGTAACTGAAGTATTTCAGGCAAACGGAAGTGCATATGCTGTTTATGACGAATCCGAAAGAATAACTCTTCGTGATTATCTTCTGGAAACCGCAGAAGGTTATATTCCGTGGGAAAAAGCAAGAATAATATTCATGCCCGTGCTTTCGACCCTTGGAACACTTCACACATCAGGTGTTATTCATAAAGGCATAAACCCCTCTTCTTTTATCTTTTCAAAAGAAGGTAAGCTCAAACTTACGGATTTCTGCATAGAGCCTGCAAGAACTGTTTCAGGTGCTCTTGATGCTGAATTTTTTGACGGCTACACACCGCTTGAGCAACACACATTAAACGGGAAGATCGGTGCATGGAGCGATATATATGCTTTTTGCAGTATACTTTACCGTGCACTCATTGGAACTACACCTATCGATGCAAAAGCAAGAGCCATTAACGATCAGATGATGATCCCTGCAAAATTTGCGGAGCAGCTTCCCCCTTATGTCATAAATGCTCTTATTAACGGCATGGCAATAGAATCTACCGAGCGCACGGATAACATTGAGCAGCTCAGAAGCGATCTTTCGGCTTCACCGAGAGTTATCGGCGCTTCTGCAAAGCTTTATAATGAATCTGCGCAAAAGCCTGCAGCACCTGCACCGAAGCCCGTTACACCTGCGGCTCCTCCTGCAGCCAAGGCAAAAGCTGCACCCGTATCACAAGAAACGGTAAAAGCACAGCAGTATATTAAAAAGCAGGAAAGCAAAAAGAAGAATACTCTTATTGCCGTCCTTTGCGTTATTCTCGTCGGACTTCTTATCGGAATCGGCATTCTTGCAAGTGAACTTATTGATACAAATAATCCTAATCCCTCTGATGAGACAACAACACAGGCTTCAGCTATCGTATCTGTTCCGAATTTTGTAGGCGGACACATTTCCGATATCATAACAAACGAGCAATATACTGCCTATTTCAAATTCCAGACCGTTGAAGAACACAGTGCCACAGATATGGCAGGCATGGTAATTGCTCAGAGCATCCCCTATCAGTCTCAGGCTTCCGCCGGTGACACCATCATTCTGACAGTAAGCAAGGGTCCCAAAACCTTTGCACTGACGGATGTTACAGGCTGGACATATGAGCAGGCAGAAGAAACCTTCTCCTCACAGGGACTTATCTGCAAACAGTCGGCAATACATAACGACGGTACTCACGAAGGCGGAACCATTGCAGAAACCATTCCGCCTAAAGACAGCGTTGTAAAAGAGGGCGACACTATCACTATAGTTATTTACACCTCTCTTGAAGAAGCGTCAACACAGGATTCTTCAAATGCCGGAAACTCGGTTGAGCAGTTCCTTGAAAGCTTAGGCACAACTGCACCTTCTCTTCAATAATCTTATACAGAAAGCGACGACATAATACAGTTGAATTACTTTAAAACACTTAAAGAAGATATAAACTGCATCAGAGAAAGAGATCCTGCTGCAACCTCTGCACTGGAAATACTTCTTCTTTACCCCGGTCTTAAAGCTGTAAGAGCACACCGTAAAGCCCATTGGTTTTATAAGCACAACATGCACTTTGCCGCAAGACTGATTTCTCAGCGAAGCGCAAGAAAAACAAATATAGAAATACATCCGGGAGCTAAAATCGGCAGACGTTTCTTTATTGACCACGGCACAGGCGTTGTCATAGGAGAAACAGCAGAAATAGGCGACGATGTCACTATTTATCAGGGGGTAACTCTCGGCGGTACGGGAAAGGATATCGGTAAAAGACATCCCACCGTCGGCTCAGGAGTTATGATAGGCGCAGGCTCAAAGGTTCTCGGCCCCTTTACTGTAGGCAACAACTCAAATATTGCGGCAGGCTCTGTAGTTCTCCATGAAATACCCGATAACTGCACTGCTGTCGGCGCTCCCGCAAGAATAGTAAAACGGGACGGAAAAAGAGTCGATAATCTCGACCAGATACATATGCCCGACCCCGTTTCCCAGGAATTTGAAAAATTATACAAACGCATTGAACAGCTCGAAAATGAGCTTTTAGCATTAAAAGGAGATCCGGACAATGAAAGTGTATAACACACTCACAAGACAAAAAGAAGAACTCAAACCCATTAACGAAGGCGAATACAGAATTTACGCCTGCGGACCTACGGTCTATAATTATATTCACATAGGAAATGCCCGTCCCATCTGCGTATTCGATGTACTCAGGCGTTACCTCGAATATAAGGGTAATAAGGTCATTTTCGTTCAGAATTTTACCGACATAGACGATAAAATAATAAACAGAGCCAATGACGAAGGTGTGACCTTTTCTGAAATTTCAGAAAAATACATTTCCGAATACAAAACGGATGCCGGCGGTCTTAATGTAAGAGAAGCCACCATTCATCCCAAGGCTACGGAAAACATTGATGAAATAATTTCAATTATTGAAACTCTTATAGAAAAAGGCTTTGCTTATCAGGCAGGAAACGATGTCTATTTCAGTCCTCTGAAATTCAATGAATACGGCAAGCTTTCCCACCAGCCTCTTGATGACCTTATGTCAGGTGCAAGAATAAATGTAGGCGAAATTAAGAGAGAGAGCATGGACTTTGCCCTCTGGAAGGGTTCAAAGCCCGGCGAGCCCTATTGGGAGTCTCCCTGGGGACAGGGCCGTCCCGGTTGGCATATTGAGTGTTCCGCAATGAGCAGAAAATATCTCGGAAAAACTATTGACATTCACTGCGGCGGACAGGATCTTGTTTTCCCTCACCATGAAAACGAAATTGCACAAAGCGAATGCTGCAACGGAGTTCCCTTCTCAAATTATTGGATGCATAACGGATTTATAACCGTTGACAATGAAAAAATGTCAAAATCAAAGGGAAATTTCTTTACCGTAAGAGATGTTGCAAAGCAATTCGGATATGAGCCCATAAGACTTCTTATGATATCATGCCATTACCGCAGCCCCATCAATTATTCTTATGATTCCCTCATGCAGTGTAAGGCTTCACTCACTCGTCTTCACACCTGCAGAGATTCACTTGATTTTGCTATGGCAAATGCAACTGAAGAAGGAACTGTATCTGAAGAAATTTTAAAGAATTTCTCACTTTTCAAGAATAAGTTCTGTGATGCATTAGATGATGACCTTAACACCGCAGATGCAATAGGCACTCTCTTTGATCTCGTAAGATATATCAACAAGACTGTTCTCGTGGAAGACGCATCGAAAGCAGCTCTTAAAGCAGCTATGGAAATATTTGATGAGCTTACGGGAGTTCTCGGTATCGTTTATAACGAAAATTCCGATGATAATGACGAAGATGCATCAGAAATTGAAGCACTTATTTCCGAAAGAACTGCAGCGAGAAAAGAAAAGAACTGGGCAAAAGCCGATGAAATAAGAAACAAGCTCACTGAAATGGGCATTGTGCTTGAAGATACTCCACAGGGCGTAAAATGGCACAAAGCATAAACAATCAATTAACCGCAGACTTTGATTTTACATTGTCTGCGGTTATCTTTTAATATATTATTTCCATAAAAAGTGTGCTTCCGATATCTGCATTAAAAAAGGATAGCTTAAATCTCCCTTCCTCGAAAAATCTTACTTCATCGGAAAATATGATATTTTCAGTGTAAAAGCCTATTGATTCCAATGCCTTTTTTGCATCTATACCGAAAATAAAAGCATCTGCCGCCGCTTCGCATACTTTTATGTATTGTTCTGCTTGCCCCTCAAGCCCCATATTTACGGAGCTTACGGCAACAGATGTAAGATATTTATTGCTTTCATCCTCCGAGGCTGTTATGATGATATCATTTTCTTCAGACATAGAAAGAAACAGAAACCATTCGCCGTCGGAGAAAAATGCATCCTCCATATTTACCGGGACATCCGGAAGCTCTTTTTCGATTCTTTTAAGCAGCTCCGAAAAGACAAAACGGTTTTCTCTGTTACACGAAACTACAGAAAAACTTACAGCAATTATCAACAAAAGGGATATTATTTTTTTTAACATAATTAATATAATCACCCTGTCAAAACTCTTTTTTTGCGTTTGACTATTCCATATTTATATTTTATGTACTATAATATTTTAATAGAACAATAAAAGGTGGGATCTTGAATGAATAAGAAAAACAATCAGAATGATTATCCCGATATTTCAGGGGTATTTGATATAGATGAAAGTACTATTCCGGACAAAATGATTGCAAAAGACCCGGACACAGCAAAAATCACAGAGCCTATTCTTACATCAGATGCCGCTCAGCGTTTTTTACCAAAGGATGCGAAGAAAGCTCTCGAAAAAGAAAAAAAGGCCAATAAAAAGCGAGAAAATAAAAATAAAAGAAGAACCCGGCTTATTATAATACTTTCAGCAATACTCGCCCTTTTTCTCACTGTCAGTATTATAAACTTTGTTATAGAAGACTCAAAAATCCCGACAATATCAGCAGAAAAACCTGTCACGGAAACGATTTCAAGATACCACACAGACACTGCCGTTTCCGTAAAGCAGGGGGCTGTCTTTATAGACAATGATTACGATGTGCACTTTATAGAAAAAGGGCAAAAGGTTGAACTGAGTTCACCTGAAAACATGACCTTCACCGGTACCGTATCAGACATCAAAGAGGAAGCACCCGACAGTGCCCTTATAACAAAGCATTATCCGATCCTTACAGGCTCTCTCCCCTCAACACCGGTATATGCTGTTTATATTACCTTTGATAATTCAGACTCATTTACGGAAGAAGGAACGGAAATTTCCGCAAAGGTGCTCACAAAAACCTCCGAAAATGCACTGACTGTCCCCTCATCCGCAGTATTTATAAACGGCAATCAGCATTTCGTATGGATATATTCCCCGTTTAAGAAAACGCTTTCAAAACAGGATGTAAACATCGGAATATCCTCCGACGGAAGAACTGAAATAACTAACGGAATCAAAAAATCAGACCGCATAGCTGTTACATTTTCCTGTTCACCCGAGGTGCTTCACGAAGGAATAAGAGTAAAAACCGATTAAGTTTTTTGGCATAGTCCAAAATAAAATTGAATTTCCCATTTTTCCACCCTCTCTAAACATAAAGGAGATGAAAAAAATGAACAAAATTCTGATAGCAGGTGCAGGTCACGGAGGTCTTTCAGCCGCTGCGATCTTAGCAAAACACGGATACATTGTTACAGTGCTTGAAAAAGCCGACAGAAACACTATCGGACATGACTGGCACGATGCCATGGATATACCTGCTTTCAAATTTGCCGATATCCCGATTCCTCCCGAAGAGTGCTTCAAAAGAGGACTTCATATGTGCTATTACAATCCAAAAAAGACTGTAAGGCTTAACATGGATGCGGGTCCCGGTCTTTCAAGCTCCGATTGTATAACTATCGACAGAAAATTTCTCATAAACTATCTTATTGAGCACTGTGAAAGCTGCGGTGTAAAATTCATTTTCAACGCTGAAATAAAAGAAGTTATTTCCGCTGACAAGCGTGTCTGCGGTCTAAAAGCCTATATTAACGGTGAAGAAAAGGAATTTCTTGCAGATATGATAATTGATGCCGCAGGCATGAATTCACCTGTCAGAAGAACCCTTCCCGAAAACTTCGGAATTCAAAGAGATTTTTTACATGAGGACACCTTTGAAGTCTTTAGAGCTTACTATGAAAACACCGAAAAATATGTAACAGACCCCAATTACTCTGTATTTTTCTACAACTGCGGAAAACCCGGCATTGACTGGGTAATAACAGAAGAAGAATATATGGATGTCCTTATCGGAAAATTCGGAACACTGACACAGGAAGACATAGAAGCTTCCCTTAAGGATATAAGAGAAAATTATCCCGGTATCGGAGAAACTCCCATAAGAGGCGGAAGCGTTGAAAAAATACCGCTTTCAAAGACTCTGCCACTGCTGGTTGCCGATTCTTATGCACTTGTAGGTGACAGCGCAGGTATGACAGTGCCATTAAACGGCTCGGGCATAGACCTTTCTATTCAGGCAGGCAAGCTTCTGGCATCTGCAGTTATGGCTGCAAGCAAAAACGGATTCAGAAAAGAAGACCTCTGGCAGTACCAATACAGATATTTCACGCTTTTCGGAAATCCCCTTATACCCATAAGCATCCTTCGCCGTTTTTTAAGCTCTGTAACAGCCGAAGATATCGACTTTTTCCTTGAAAACAATATTCTTACGGAAAAAGAAATAAACATGGCAGGCGGTAACTTTTCAGGCATCACGGCATCTTATATCCTTGACAAGCTAATGGCGGCGGCCCCACTTATAAAACTGCTCCCCGATCTTATCAAAACGGTAAAACCGATTACGGAGTTGTCAGATATCTATAAAATGATGCCCGCCGTATGGGATGATAAAAAAGTGCAAAAATGGTTGAAAAAATATAAAGATTTATAATATTAATTATTATTCTTTATATTGCAATTGACTGAAGTTTATGTTACAATGACTATGTATTTTTGTACTTCTCTGGAGGTAATGGAATGAAAAATAAAATCTTATATGTATTTTTCACTGTTGCAGTTCTTCTTTGCTGTTTTGCTTTTTCAGCATTTGCAGAACTCAACATTGATAAAGAGGAAATTGAGAAACTTGACAAGATCGAAAATCTTTATGAATGTGTTTCAAAGGGCGATGTTGACGAAAACGGAAAAATTGAAGCAAAAGATGCCCGTATCATTTTAAGAACAAGTGTCGGTCTTAACACTCTCGAAAAAGAAGCTTTATTAAAAGCCGACCTTGACGGTAACGGAAAAATTTCAGCAAATGATGCAAGACTTGCACTTCGTCTTGCTGTCGGACTTGATAAGCTTCCCGAGCATGATGTACATGAAATGGTCATTGTACCTGCAACATGCAAAACAGAAGGACTTACCGTAAGAGTATGCATGGGCTGTATGAAAATTTATGCACAAGTCACAGTTCCTGCATCAACCGACCTTCATATTCCGCTTTGGAAAACTACTGTTGAACCCACCTGTGTAAAGAACGGACTTAAGCAATTCAAATGTGTTGCATGTAACACGATCCTCGATGAAGCTGAAATTCCTGCAACAGGTAAGCACAGCGGTGAATGGTCTTATCCCAACGGAAAAAGTTGCTATGACCCCGTAGAAAAAACCAGAACCTGTACCGTTTGCGGAACTGCTGAAACAAATATCGAAAATCCCAAGGGTTCGCACCAATACAAATGGATCACAGAGAAGAAAAACACCTGTACCGAAGACGGCTTCCAGGTAAATAAATGCAGCCACTGCGGTGCAGAAAACCCCAATGAAAAGAACCAGCGTGTGCTTAAGGCTCTCGGTCATGAATATGACAGCACAAGTATACTTGAAGCTGCCACCTGCACAGAAACCGGCGTAAAAGAAGGTATATGTGCTTTCTGCGGTCCTGTTACTGAAGAGATCCCCGCACACGGTCATAAAGTATCAACATGGGAAACTGTAAGCTACTCCACATGTTCAGTTGCAGGACTTAAAGAAGGAACCTGTTCTGCATGTAAAGAAACCGTTACTCAAGAGACTGCAAAATTAAAGCATGATTTCAATGAAAAAGAAATACATTGGACAGCCGGCATTCCCTGTGAAGGAACAGGTATCGGTTATATCGAATGCAAAAAATGTAATGAGAAACAGGATGTCCAGATCAAGAAATTAAGCTGTACAAACGAAAACAGCAAAGGCACCAGAGTTTTAACAGCGGCAACCTGTACAGAAGCTAATATTTCTATCAATGTTTGCGACTACTGTAGCAAAGATATTGAAGGTACTCAAAAAACAACCGGTAAACCTCTCGGTCACGATTATTCAGAAAGCTCTTGGACAGATACAAAACCTGCAACCTGCACAGATGCAGGGTCAAGAGAACGCCAGTGTTCAAGATGTACTGAAATTCAATATGAAACTGTTCCTGCTACAGGACATATCCCCGGTGAGTATGAGGAAGTAACACCCGCAACTTGTAAAGAAGAAGGCAGCGAAGTGGCCAAATGCTCTGTTTGCAGTGAAGTCACAGATACAAGGGCAATCGAAAAGCTCGAGCACACTTATGAGAGAATCATAACCTCCGATAAAGGCAGTACAGATGAAAACGGCAACTACATCATTAAAGCCCGAAATGTTTGTTCCGCTTGCGGCGATGAATCAGATATAGAAGATATTACAAGAATACGTATTCAAGCCATAGGTAATTTTGCAGATGATTTTGCAGTTACATTCAGCAATGACATTGATGTAAGTGTCGGCGGAACAGTTGAATTCACAATTACAGGCGGAACCGAAGATATGCACATTATGATAATGGATCCCACAGGCAATGAGATTACTCCCAGCGAATCAAACGGAGTCTACTCATTCAAGATCCCCGCATCATTCGGCGATGACGGCACTGTAATACTTCAGATATACAAACCAAACAACTAAAACATAAAGCCTGCAGAAAAAAAATCTGCAGGCTTTCTACTATCCAAAAAAAGCACAGGTTCATGTATGAAGTTAGCGTAAAATTAAGTTATTTGCTTTTACATTTACAATGAGCCGCTTTGCCATAAAATTTATTGTATAAAATACCAATATGAAACTATAACTCTTTTTAACCATGCAAATAGATGTTCTTTTCTTGAAACAGGTTCTTCATTAGTAATACATCTATCTTTCATCTCACAACTGCAAAATTCACAGACATCATATATACTTTCAAACTCTTCCCGGTAATCATCACTTGGTATATTCTGTGCTTTTTCATTCCAATATTTTACCATTCCGCACTCACTGCTATTGCTTCTTTTTTCACACTCAAAAGCTATCAGATAACAGATCTCTCGCATCTTTTCGAGCAAGTCTACATCCTGTGTCTTACTATATAACCAGTTCAGAATATCATATGCAGACACATAGTCCACACAGGCATCAAGCATATGCAAAGGTTTTTTATAGAGCTCAGGCTTTGAAACTAAATCACCGTGAGCGCAATATAAATCTGCAGTTTTTCTCAAAGTCATTTTAATTTCTTCCGTAAACGGAATGTCATCTTTTAAATGCTCAGCAAAAAACAACTCCGATTTAAGAGGATTGCGCAATGCAATATATACATCAACCAACCTTACAGAACATAAAAGCTCCAATCGATTTTCGTCATCCAAGAACAAGTCGATTTTTTGTTTATAGTTATTTTCTAATATTTTATATATTTTTTTATATTCAGATTTTGCAAAATGATAATCTCCCTTAGCAACAGAAAGATCTGTAACTCTTAATCTTGCCTCCAATAAAAGTGCTTTCGTATAACGATCCGCAATTTTTTTGTATAATTTTTTAGCAAGTGTTAATGCCTCGTTCCAACAAATCTCAGCTTGACTTATGTTCCCTTCATCAAAATCCAACACTCCTATTTTAAGAAGTATTGATATCAGAAGCTCACAAAACTGCCCTCTTTGACTTTGCTCATAGGCATCTCTGCAGAGAACAAGCTGCTCTGATAAAATTTGCCTGCTATCCTCTTTTGAACAAATAGATGAAACCAATAATTTCGTCTTTATAATTTCAAAAATTACATCAAAAGAAAAGTTTTCCTTATATATTTCTTCCAGAAGCTCAATTGCATCAAAATAATATTTCTCCGCGTTTTCCGTTTCAGCCATATCCAAAAAAACATTGCCTTTTTCACGGTAAAGCTTTGCAAGTGTGATCTGATTTTCCATATTCTGAATCTCGGCAACGCGCTGTTCCTGTAGCATTAACGATGCATCGATTTTTTCCATGGCATCACTGTACTGCTTATTAATCCTGTTAATTTCAGCTAATCCCTCATAAACCATCAAAAAACAGCTGTTTTTTAGTTCAACGGGAACTCTATCTGTATTATTCAGAAATGTTAATGCTTCCGTATAATACCTTTCAGCAATTTCGGGGGCTCTGTCATCATATAACCATACTCTTGCGTTTTTGATTTCATTAACTAAATATATGCTGATATCATGATCGCTGACCCACTCAGAATTATTTATATCAAAAATACCCGGCATTTTCTTTGACATTTTGCTTGCTTTTGTGATATTGCTCTCAAGCCGATATATCGATGATAGCTGTTCATAATTATCACTGAATAATAACAAATTTTCGTAAGAGTGTTTAATTTTATAAAGATAATCAACTATTCTCTGGCTTGTCCGAAAAGCGTTTTTTGCTTTTTTCAACTGATTCACAGTCAATTGTGCTTTTCCCAGTTCATTATATCTAACAGCCAAAGCTGTTAAATTTTTTTTATCCGGCTTTTTCAACACTCTTTTTTTTGCTTTTCGAATCAATTCTTTTATCCAGAATATTTCTTTTTTTGCATCAGCTTCAACACCCTCACCGTTGCGGTACATGGAAACAAGCTTTTCCATAGCCTCAGTGATACCTTCCTTTGCAGCAGAAGTAATAAGCTTAACTGCTCTTTCACTATTCACTTCAACATCAATGCCTGAAAGATATGCAAGACCGATGAAAAAATTATGTTGAGGATCTCCGATTTTTTCTCTTACAGCAATACTTTTAAGGGAATTCTGTAAGGCTTCGGAAAACTCATCATCATTATGAGTATTTGCACAATCCGGTATGCCTTCATACTTTCTCTTAAGTTCATCTTTATCTGTTGACACAACTTCAGCTGGAAGAATTGTTTTTCCTTCTTTTTTTGCTTTTGGGTACTCAACATTCATAACATAATTTTCTTCATTAACGAGGTTAGGTGTAACAGCAAGAGCAAAGAGATCACTTTTCTTCAGTGCCTCTTCAATAGAATCGTTAAAGTTTTCACCTGGAGTAAGGAATTCATCATACCATATAGCAATATCACGACAAAACTCATTTTTATGTATAAGACGCATAAGCTCTTGAGCATAAACTCTGTCTTTTTTTCGATAGCTCAGAAAAATATAAGCATCAAAAGCAGATCTTACTTTAGCAGCAAGCTCATCTCCGACAAGAACAGAGTTAAGATACTTTTCTAATTTTTCTTCATAGCCTATAGCGGTTTCATCTTTTTTATACTTATTCAGATACTGTAGAGAACCGACTTTTTGCGCAAACAATTCGTCAAGTCCGTTTTCCTGCATAAGAGGCAGAACAGGTATGTGCCTTTCTTTCGCAAACTGAAATTCGAGATTTAATGCCCTGCTTTCACTTGACAGAAATCTTGTTGTCACAGGAATAATAAATAATTGCATTTCGCCCAGGTATGCAAGCCATTCTTCCTCATCTATTTCACCCATAGGTTCATTGTCATAATAAACTGCACAGTTCTGTTTTTTCAAAATCTCTGCAGAAATTTCTTGAAAGTATCTACTGAAATCATCAGGATGACAGCAGAAATACACCCTGGGTTTGCCGCTTGGATTTGTTTCTCCTTTTGTTTTCCAATTGAGTTTAGGCACAACATTCTCTCCCTTTTTTCTTTTTGCAGTGAAGCATCTTCCATTTTATTTTATATTAACAATTATAACAACCAAGGCCACCGATTGAACCGATGGTCTTGGCTTATATTGTAAAATATTTTCTTATTTTTTATTATTCCTTAAGTTCTTAAAAAACTCTGTCAGAATTGCGGCGCTTTGTTCTTCCATGACACCGCCTGTTATTTGCGGCCTGTGATTATACGGCAAATCAAAAAGTCTTACAATACTTCTGACACTGCCCGCTTTTTTATCGTATGCACCGAAATAAACTTTTTCTATTCGGGAATTTATAATAGCACCTGCACACATGGGACAAGGCTCTAATGTAACATACATTTCACATCCGGGAAGCCGCCAGCCGCCAAGTTTTTTACAAGCATTATCTATTGCCTCAAGCTCTGCGTGACACAGTGCATTTTTTTCTTTTTCACGGCGGTTTCTGCCAGTGGCTATTATTTCACCGTTACGGACTATAACAGCACCGACAGGCACTTCACCCTCCGCAGCCGCTTCTCCTGCGAGAAGCAGAGCTTTTTCCATAAATTCCATATTATATAAGCTCATCGACTCTTTTCAATGTATTAAGACCACATTTTACGCCTGTTTTTGCATTCTCCATACCTTCAAATTCAACGGTAACAAAACCGTTATAACCTGAATTCTTAAGAATTCTCATACACTGAGTAACAGGCACAGCACCGTGACCGATAATGGCACCTCTGAGGAAATTTCCGCCTCTTGTCATAAAGAAGCCGTCTGAAGGAATAAAATCAGTTCCCTTCTTAAAATGAAAGTCCTTTGCGTGCACATGGAAAGCATAAGGTGCTACATTTCCGACAGCGACCGCCGGGTCTTCATCAGCACACATAAAGTTTCCGATATCTACGAGAGCACCGAAATTATCACTGTTAACACCGTTTATAATTGCTTCTACTCTGGCTGAATCCTGTGCAAAGAAGCCGTGGTTTTCAATGCAGGTACGAATTCCCTTGGTTTTTGCATACTTTGTAACTGCTTTATAGCCCTTAATTATCGTAGGAAGAGCATTATTAAAGCCCATTCCCTTCTTTTTATCCTCACTACTGTATCCGCCTGTAGCATCGTGGCGCATAACAGGGCATCCGAGTGCCTCAGCAACATCTACTTCGCCCTTTAATCTTTCGATTTCTTTTTCAGTATCATAAAGAAGATTTGCACCTATACAGTATGCAACTATATCAATTTCGTGTTTTTCTGCTTCTTCTTTTAATTCCTTTGCATAGGAAAGCTTGTCCTTGCCGTCTTCGGGATGAATTTCGGCAAATTCAATCCCGTCAAAGCCCATTTCCTTGGCAAGGGCTATCAACTGCTTTTCCGTATACTCACCTGAAGAAGTAAGCTGTGAATAACTGTAGGAACTGACTGAAAATTTCATATTATCTCTCCTTTATTTAACGCATATGCTGTATTTTATACGGTCATAATACAGACCTGTTGCAACCTTTATGTAATATTTACCCGGCTGCAGCGTCTTATAGCTTGCAGTTACGCTTTCGGCATCGGAGGATACTTTAACAGTAGTGCCTCCGTCATTATAATTAGCTACAGGCTCCATATTTTCATTATAAACCGTGAAAGCAAATATATCCCTGCTGTAAGAAAGCACTTCATGGCTGAAAGTAACATCAATATCCGTTTCGTTCGTGAGCGTAAATGTGTAATAGTCAAAATCATAATCTGTGCCCAGATCAGAGAGAAGGCCAAAAACAGTTTTACCCATTTCGAGAGTATCGGCTTTAGTAAAGGAATTATTGAATTCTGTTTCCCATTCGCCACTCTCCGTAAAATTTAACGTAAGATAATACTTTTCGGAATCATGATACAGATCTTCGCTGTCTATAAGCACATAATATGTACCGATATCAAGTCCTATTACAGGAGAAGCGGACACATCATCACTCAAATCAGACACTCCCGAATACAGCAATTCGCCGTTATCATCCAGAATCGAATAATTCCATCCTTGCTTATCCTCAGCACCGTTGATGGGCTCATGTGCGAAATCAAGCACAACGAAACCTGGCTTTTCAACATTGAACCTGAAGTAATCTCTGTCAATACCGCTTATCAGAGAAGTTATTGCTCCCATTACAGTGGAATTCAGTTGGATACTGTTTGCTGTTTCCTTGGTGTCGTTCTTTTCGTTTTCAAAGGTCAGGTCGTCAGTCCTCGTAAGAGTGAGAGTATATGTCATATCTGCATAAACTCTGTTTTTTACAAGAACATAATAATTTCCCTCAGTAAGACCTATAGTTCCGCTTTTATTTACGGAATCTGTAAACAACGAATTTACAGAATAAAGCTCCGTACCGTCTTCTTTATAGAAAATTACCTGCCAACAAACAGAAGTTTTGTCCTTTACTGTCGGATGCTCAAACTTAAGCTCAACAAATCCGTCCTGATACATGCGGAACAAGAACCAGTCCTCATCCTGTCTGTCAGAAAAAAGAGAGGCACTTCCCATTACGGGAACAGAGCTGTAAATTTCAGTATATCTGTAAATATTATCATTACATTCCATTTCATATTTATTGGTATCTTTTTTAACAGCATCTATCTGATACTCTGCAGAAGTAAAGGCATTTCCCTTGGTTACTACCAGTCGGTATTCACCTGCAGGAAGACCTATTTCAGAAGAAGAATCAACTGAATTCGCGGTTGTATTCAGTGTATCAATGAGTCTGTAGGATATATCCGTACCGTCACCGTTTACATAATATTCTCCGTACAGGGAAAACTTCCAGCCTGCCGCTCCTGCAATCTCTTCATGTGTTACCTTATAACTGAACACACTCCTGTTCTCAAGAGTAAAAGCATAAATGTTAACTGAATCTGAAGAAGCCAGACTGCCGGAATTGGAAGACAGAAAATACAGTTCGTATATATTCTCATTGGCGTTCTGAGGTGCATATGAATAAAAATGTGAAGACTCTATATACTCTGTCTGTGACTCTTCGGTTAAATCTTTTTCCTCGGTTTTATTTTCTGAAATCGGAGCTTGTGTTTTTTCAGGTGCTTTATTTTCAGCAACAGACTTCGTTGTTTCTTCGTGATAAGTAACTTCTTCTTTTACTGTACTCTGCGTTGTTTCTTCAAAAATCTCACGATCTATATCTGTAGTTTCTGTTTCCGAAAAAACCATCGTAACTTCATCCTGATATATCTCAGAAAGCTTCTCAGGGACAGTATCAACAGAAAACCCGACTCCGTAAGCAAAGGGAGATAAAGCGACCGTCAGCAGAACAGTCACCGTAATATAAAAACATATTATCCCTTTGAATTTATTCATTGGTATTACTCCTTTTAATAAAACAAACAAAAAAGCACCGAATAAAACCGACACTCCCCTATTTTCAAAATCATTTTACCATACACAAAAAAACTAATCAAGGGTAATAATGCAAAAAGGGCAATAAATCATTGACAAGCAAGGGGGTTTTTGCTAAAATGAAGCCGGTTAAATCAATATTCTGCCTCCTTAGTTCAATGGATAGAATAAGCCCCTCCTAAGGGTAATTCAAACCAAATACTTTTTTACAAAAAGTGTTTGATTTTTAATAAAAAAACTTAATATGCCCTCTTAGTTCAACGGATAGAATAAGGTCCTCCTAAGACTTAGATATCGGTTCGATTCCGGTAGAGGGTGCCAATTAAAACATCGCAGAATCCTTGTAAATCAAGGATTCTGCGATGTTTTTTTGCTATTAACAATTAAATGGTTGAGCATGTGATTCACTTATTAACGATAACATAAAAATCATCTCTCAAATCATAATAAAGTGTTTTATTTGCAAACAAATGTTAGCAAATAAAGCTAAATAAACAATACTTTTTTTGAGTTATGCAAACATTTTGCAAACAAACATAAATTGCTAATCTATAACATAAAAATCATTATTGGTTTTCTTGTTTATATTAATTTTCTTTAATTGTTCCAATATTTTCTGCATTTGTCAAAAAATGTTGATTAAGTACTAATTTTGCATGAAAATATATAGAAAAAGTATAGCATTATAATTTATTCCGATAGTTATATTTATTAAGAACTTGCTTTTTTCTCTTTGTCGATACTTCGGTATAAATCTCAGTAGTTGCAACACTACTATGTCCCAGTATTTCCTGCACAGAGCGAAGATCTGCTCCGTTTGAAAGAAGATTAGTGGCAAAAGTATGTCGCAAATAATGAGGAGTTGATTTTTGATTTATTCCACTGGCATTTTTTGCGTTTTTGTAAATATACTCAATCCCATGAATGCTCAACTGTTCTCCGTATCTATTTACAAATATTTTATCTGTGTTAATAGGTCTGCTCTTGCGGACTTTCAACCATTTTGTAAGATTACTCCATGTTTCAGTACAAGATATATATATCAGTCTTTGCTTACGACCTTTACCGTGAATTAAAATCGTTCTTTCTGAAAATATCACATCGCTAAAAGCTATATTCGATGCTTCCGCGATTCTTATACCGGTACTTATTAAAATATCAATTAATGCAAGATTACGACAGTTTTTCCAATATTCAAAATAACTGGTTTCATTATTTGCTACCTGTGTAAGATAAGATAGCAATTTTGATGTTTCTTTAACTGCTAATGTCTTGGGCAATCTCCGTTCTTTTTTATATCGAAAGTGATGATTGTTATAATAATTACAATCTGTGTAGCCGTTTTCGTAAAGAAAACCAAAAAACATCTTTAGTGTAATTAACTTTCGGCAAACCGTGTTATCTTTAAGTTCTCTTTCTTTAGATAACATTTGAACATATTTCAGGATAACTGTTTCATCAAGTATATTGTCTTGAAGAAACACATGAAAATCATTCAAATCCGAACGATATGCAAGTATCGTTTTATCAGATAAATTTTTTGTAGATTGAATGACTTGTATAAATTCCTCACTTGCTGTTTTTATGCTTTTCATTTAATCAACTCCTCGAAATTTTAAAAATGTGTGCGCAAAATCATTTTATCAAAATTTCGAGGAGATTTGTAGAAGCTTACAATAACTTCTTATTATTGTGAAATTAGATAAAGGATAATTCTTTATTATTCTTAAGAGAAAGGAAAATAAGAGTATGAAACAAGAAATGTATTTATCATTGTTAGATGAACTTAGAGGAAAAACAATAATACTTGTATACTCATTTAGAGGAGAACAAGAAGAAGGCTTAAAACAATACGATGCTTGGAAAAGTGATGTTATCAGTGATTGGCTTTCTGCAATTGAAGAAATAGGTTGCCTTCCGTTAATTATGGATGTTAGAACGTTTGTATTCAAGGCAATGAACAACTCATTACCACAGACAGATTTTGTTGTAAATTTATGTAATGGAACAATATCTTTATCTACATTAGGCTTAGTTCCTGCAACATGTGGCTTTCTTAATATTCCATGCATTCCTTGTAATGCTTATGTATCTCTTGTCGGAGAGAATAAACATTATTCAAATCTTATTGCACGAGCCAAGGGGATGAATGTACCAAGAGATTTAAATATAAATGATAATGGCGGAATATTTAGACCAATCGGTTTTGGTAGCAGTAAAGGAGTTGTAAAGAATCCTAGCCAAGAACATATAAACACTTATAGGTCTTATGTATATCAAGAATTTATTAACGGGTTTGATATAACTACTCCAATTATGTACAATCCACTATCAGAACAACTCGAGGTTATGCCTGCAGTAGTATATTACCCGAATAGCAAAGATAACTCATGGTTTTTAGGTGAGGAAGAAAAGTCAAAACATATGGGGTATGAGAAAATATGCGTCAATTTAAGCGATGAAGCAAAATGCTATTATATTAACATGGCAAAGTCTTTATTGGTAGATACATATTGTAGAATAGATGCTAGAATAAAATGTAAATCCATATCTGAATTAATTGACAGAAAAAACAGACCGATAGAGCACTCTGAACTCTTTTTCTTGGAAATAAATCCTATGCCTACTATAAAGAAAAATATTAATTTTCATACATCATTAAGTTCTCTTACGGATGAATACAATATGAAAAATTGTTGGGACTTATACTCAAGTCAGATACAGAATGCTACATTAACAGGATTAATTTTATCAAATTCAATTATGGCATATTTTAAAGCCAAGCATTAAAAATAGTGGGGCTATATTTATTATCCTCAACAAAAAATTCTCTTATTCCTGAAATAGTAGATTTGGGAGATTTAACTTTGAGTATTTTTTCTGTATCAAATTGACTGTATTTAGATGCCATGGATGACAATTGCGCTTGCAGACTACCAGAACCTAATTCATTTATTTTAATTGCATTATTTATAATGTCAAATATCGGATAATCATTTATAATTGCTTTATAAGCCTCGGGGATTTGACGTAGGACAATAGTAAGGAGGTTTAACAAATAATTAGCTGTAATAAATGAAAATTGATTTTTCCCGAATATGCCAATAATCTCGCCTATCGTTGCTCTAATCTCTTTCTCTTCAATTTTTGTCAACGAATAATCAAGTGCAACTAATTTATTGCACTTTAACCCCAAATACTGTACTAACCTATCTTGTGCGTAGTCTAGTCCCTTGTTGAAATAATCTACTGCGGCATTAGGATTACCAGTATATAAATGTGCTACACCTGCATTGTTACATATTATTGACATACCTACAAGTCCTGGAACATTGTTAATTGCATTTTCATGCATTTTTTTAAAATCACGTACTTTTATATTCTGTGAATAAAACTGTTGAATAAGCTTATTGTTCTCACAATAAATTGCATGATCTTCTATTTTATTAGCATCAAATATTTCTTTGGCTTTGTTTAGACATTCTATTTTCTCTTGTCTACTTATGTTCTTAAAATAATCTACATAACGATATACGTGTGCCAACAATAATTCATTGTCTAAGTCTTTTGCTAATTCATATGCATCTTTTAGATCAGAACCAGGTGCATCGTTAGCATAAACATTCATCAGTTTTACTGCACAGAGGAAGCCTTCCACAAGCTTCTCATCAAGAATACTATTATTATTTTTACTTTCTAAAGATTTAATAATGTCATTTATTATTGGCAGTGCTTCGGTCTTTTCATCAAAAAGCAAATTTGTTCTTACTTTTAAAATGGATGGTGCATATTCATTTGCTATAGCATTATTAGACCATTCATTATTAATTAAAACACTTCTTTGGGTTTGTGAACATGTGCTAAAACATTGTCTGGAAAATGCATCCAAAAAACCTTCGACATCAGCAGCACCAGTATTTATGATTTTAAAAATTTTTGTTTCCCCACTATTTCGTATTAATTTAACATTTAATCCATGTGGACAAGTTTCTAAAATTTCTTTTGCACGAATAAAATCATTGTCTTTTAGAATTATAATTATTACAGGACGTAGAGTACTATGCTTATGTAAAGATATTAACTGAGACATATACAATGGTGAAATGGACTCTTCCTCAATTATAATAGGGTCAATTACTTCAGGTCCCGCTGCTTGATGTTCATTTGTAAAGAATAATTTGAGTAAAACATTTAATAATTCTGGAATACCTACTTTTTGAGGATATTTAGTTGCAAGGCCAATTAATTCTAAAATATTGGGAATACTCTTTTGAACATAATCAAGAATTTTATTGATTGTTTTTTTCATATCTGCTTCATTACGTATATAATGCTTACTGCCACTGTATGACTTAAAAAATTCATTTCCTCGACGAACTGCAAATCTACGTTCAACTACATAAACTGTAAAACCCTCTTGATTTTCTCTAAAAAATTGTAAAACATCACTATAATCCTTTTCCATAAGGGGTCCTTTCTCTTAAGAATAATAAAGAATTATCCTTTATCTAATTTCACAATAATAAGAAGTTATTTAGAGATAAATAGTAATTTGGACATCAGGACAACAAAAAAGCCACCTAAAAAAAGGTGGCAAAAATACTTATATAAAGGAAATACATTATGGAACTTTTATTGTACAAAAACTATTTGCTATATCTTAATCAAAACTCTTCAAAAATCACTGATGTTATAAAAAAAGCACCCAAAAGTATCATTATATTGCTCGTAGCCTTATCAATCGCAGTGTTATTCGCTTTGCTTACTATTATACTTGAGCCTCTTAGACGATATTATTTTGCAGCATTAATTATTGAAATTGTTGTTTCTATTATAAATTTTACATACACACAGCGATATGAAATAAATAATAGTTTAACTAACCTTTATGATTACAAAGAGTATTGCAACAACCTTTATACTTGGCTAAGCGGTGTTTTAACAAATTCTAAAAAAGAAAACATAGAAGATATAAAAAATCGAATCGATAATCATATAAAAAAACATGAACAGCATCAACAAAAAGTTTTTGATGTTCTTTTTCGTTTTGTTCAAGTGCTAATTATTCCGGTTATTTTAACAATATTGGCTGTCATAATGGAAAAAGAAGTGGATATTAATATGATTTTTACCTACGGAATTTTTGCAGTCTTAATTCCATCGTTTCTTGTCGTTACATTGTTTGGTTTTATATCTTTCATAAGTATATTAAAAAAAAGTGAATATGCAAAAATAAAAAGTTTTTCAAATGACTTGCAAGGCATATTGGATACTCAGTTTAACAACGGAATTATGGCGAAAAAAGAAAGAAAGAAATGAACATATTGAGGAGGTTGTTTTATGAGTAACACGCAAAATATGCTGTTAAAAGTTCGTTTCTATATTATCTCTTTGTGGCGACTCTTCTTTTTGGTGACAATATGTACTATTAAAATACCTTGTCTACAATCAACAATACCAATTCACGATAAAATAATGCTATTGTTGGAAACTAATATTTTTCCAACTATAACAATCATTTTGTGTATTTTATGTTTTGTGTTGGTATCAATTACAGAATTTGCATGGAAAGGATCGTGCAATCCCCCTTACACGATAAAAGCAATTTAAAATGAAAATTATGAATATTTAACATTTTCAACAACCTGTATTATTCCTCTTGTTTGCATTGATTTTGAAGATGTAAGATACATTGCTGTTTTTGTAATCTTATTATTTGTTATCGGTATAATTTTTATTAAAATGGATCTCTATTATGGCAATCCGACTTTAGCGATATTAGGTTACAAATTATATAAAGTTGAAATTGATAGAAAAGAGGAAATTAATGAAGTTATACTTATTACTAAAGATAGCCTGGATAAAGATAGTTCTATTAAATGGATTGAAGTAGATAAACATGTTTGGTTTGCAAAGAAGATAAAATAATGGAAGTGGAAATTTAAAAAAAGAATATTGAGAGCATTGTATCTCAACCTATATCAGCCCAAGTTTTTTTATTATTAAAGCAGGATGAGCAGTTCATTGCAAAGCGAGCTGACCTTGAAAACGGAAAAACAGAAACTGAAGTTACCAAGCTTTTTAATGAATTTATTGTTAATAAAATTGTTAATAATGACGAACTTCAGCTTTGTGAACTGTCAACTGCAGATGAACGTATTAATGCATCATATCATTACGATTATGATGAATATCCGTAAGAATTAAAACTTTTTAAGAAATTTGATATTAATTCTAGCATCAACAATATGGATAAGTTCAATTTTCACAAAGACAACATTAATAGCCTATACGGATACATAATATACCTTGGCACAATAGAAAACGGTATAGTTTTATTTAAAAAACACTATTCAATATCACTTATAAAGAGAGATAGTTTTTTATTAGGCATAAAAAAAGCAAAAAAGCGATTTGAACTTATCCAAGGGGACGATATTTTAAGACTCAATGGAGATGCACAATTAATGCTTATTGATGGAGAAATATATGTTTTAGATACAAAAGTTTTAGAACAAAATATCAAATTCAGTGTATTAATAAACAAAGCAGCTAATGAAACTATTGACGCAATAGATGTACTTGGATTGTTAGATGATATTCAAGTTTTAAAAGACTCTGCAGAAGAAATAAATTTTGCAAGAAAGCTGTCAAAAGTTAAAAAAACTTCTCCAATATTTAGTTTAAATATTCCTAAAGAAACAATAGTCCAGTTCACGAAAACTACAAAAGAACTTGCAGGAAGATTTAAATATAGCGAAGATGGACAAGCAATTCGACTTGACAAAAAAAATCAAAGGATGCCTTTCTTAAATTAATGATCGATTCATTTTTGCATTCAGAATTAACAAATCAGTATTATGAAACTTCAGCAAAAGATAAATTATGACAATTAGGCATTTATGGTTATAAGCAAAAACTTACAATAACTGTTAATTATTGGGAGATGATATATTTATAAAATAGACAAAAATGTTTTATAATCATATTCTTTTACAATATTAATTTTTTTATTAGAATCTAGGACAGCATAATAAGGCGGAATCATCCCATTGAAATAGTTGTTTTTTACCATAGAATATGCGGCTGTATCTAAAAAAACAATTTTACTTCCGATTTCTAACGGTTTGTCAAAAGAATAATCTCCAAATATGTCGCCTGCATAACAAGTGCAACCGGTTAACCTATATGTGTGTTCTTTTTCGTATGGCAGTGATGCGTTTAAGATTTCACATCTATATGGAGAATTAACTATATCGGGCAAATGACAAATTGCAGACAAGTCCAGTATAGCTGAATCTATTCCATTATGTACAATATCAACTACACTTGCTACAGTATACCCGGCATTTAATACTACTGTTTCACAAGGCTCAAGAAAAACATCTAAATTATATTTATTTTGTAAAAAGTTAATGCTAGATACAGCTTGATTTAAATTATAGTTTTCATCGGAGTATAATTGGCCACCGCCTATATTAAGCCAATTAATTTGATATAAATACTCATTAAAATTATTTGAAACTATACTTAAAGTTTTATCAAGTGTCATTTCGTATTGTTCGCACATCGAATGAAAATGTAGCCCCGAAACATTTTTCAGTTCAAGTTTGGATAGTTTGTCTATAGTCACCCCAAAGCGAGAAAACTGATGACATGGATTGATCGAATATTTTTTTACTTCAGAATACTCAGGATTGATTCTTACTCCCACTCTTTGACTGTTTATATTACCCTCTGAAGTAAAAGCTTTTAGTTGTGATATAGAATTAAAAATAATGTAATCGCTATAATTATTTATGATAGAAAAATCCTCTTTTTTATAAGCAGAAGAATATGTGTGCACTGTTTTTTTTAACAATTCTTTGCCATATCTTGCTTCCCAAAGGCCACTAGCACTAACACCATCAAAACTAGATATAAACATAGGAGTTATTTTATCATTTGAAAATCCTTTTATTGCAAATAATATTTTTGCATTTGTTTTGTTTTTGATATACAACAAGCTATCTATATTTAGTTTAATTTTTTCAATATCAACTATATGACACGGAGTCTTTAAAATATCAATTAAATCATTATTCATTATTATTATCCTTTCGGAGGTGTTTTTTTGAACGACTTGACTATTTACAATCAATGTAACGAAAGCTTTAGCCCAAATGAAATTTATACTTTTCTACAAATTACCCGGAAAAATCTTTCAGGTACGGACATGCATTCAATTTCATTTAAGAACTGTATAATTGAAGAAACCGATTTTTCTAAAACATTATTTGCAAATTCTGATTTTGACAGTTCGCACATAGAAAATTGTTCGTTTGATAACCAATCTTTTCAAAACTCTGATATTATCTCTTGCGATTTTAAAAAATGTAAATTTGTTAGAGTTAACTTTAAAGGTTCAACAATGATGAGCAATACATTTGAAAATTGTATTTTTATATCGTGTAATTTTAATCACATAACAATGAGCGATTCAACCTTTACGAGTTGTGTGATAGATAATATGAATCTAAGACAAAGTTCTACATCTTTGAATACTTTTATTGAATGTAATTGGCTTAATTCACAGATAAATGGAAATTTCGTTTTTAATCTACTTATTAATTCTGCGTTCGAAAAAACAAGTATCGATCCTTTAGTTATGTCATCAAATTTTGGAATTGCTCCAAAAAATTTGGTAGAATTAGGTATAAATTATGATGAACTTGAGAAATTGCAACAAAAACTTATAGATAACAAGGAACTTATTAATGCTGCAATTGTAGAGCTTAATTCTAATAACTATTCATATGAATACTCCCTCGTTTTTTGTATTAATGTTATTTTGCAACAAATACAAAATAACATTATAGTACGTTCTGAGGAAATTAGATTCATAGAACTTGTATTAGCTCATTCTTTAGAGCACGACTTGATTTCTCCAATAACCATTATTCAACTGATATCATTAATTGATACATTTAAAAAATCAGAAATAAAAAATATTGCCGCCACTAAATCAAAAAGCGATATAAACTTTATACATAATACTTTGTTTAAAGCATATCAAAACTATATTGATGAATTAGATTCTGCTATTTCGGAGATTAATGTAAATAATTCTGACATTATAATAAAATTCACATTTAAGGAAAAACCAACAATTGAAACTTGTGCTTTATTGCAGTCGCTTCAAAAGCAGTTGGGAATTTGTGCATCTGAACCTATACAAATCAAAACAGAGAAGGGGTCTTTTATTGAATGGATTGAGTCACCAGACAATATACTCAAGTGTTTACAAATATTACTTTCGATTATAGGTATAATCGTTAAAGTAAAGCCCAAACCCTCAAAGGATGTTCAAAAAGAAGAACCAAATCATAATGTTAACAATGTATCTCAGCAAGGCGTTGGAAATACTGTAGTATTAAATTTACCAGATACAATTAGTAAGCAGATTAATCAAATTCAAACAGATAAGGATGTTTCGAGTGCCATCAATGTTTTTGTTATTAACGGAATGACAATAAATAATAACTATCAAGGTTTTAATAGGAACAATATAAGTAGTGTGGAATACTTTTACAAATAATTAGCATTTATGTATTTTAACACTCTATTTAAACTTGTTATTAATCGGCTTTCATCTGAAGTTAAGTTCACACGAAAGCAAAATCCCATTTCTTCATAAAATCCTTCTAAATAACCTGGCAATATAGAAACATTGGTGTTGAAAATAATATCTCTAATAAAAGTTTGTTTAGTCGATTGGTGATATGGTACTGATGGACAAAAAATGGTCATATATTGACCGACTGAATGAGAAAAAAACATATCTCCATCCTTATTATTAATTGCAATAACCTCTAACGCTTTCTTTTTTACACTGTTAGTATAATTTGTATGAAAATCTAGACATTTATAATAATTGGGTGTCAAA
This sequence comes from Clostridia bacterium, assembly GCA_017513525.1. GTDB lineage: Bacteria > Bacillota > Clostridia > Oscillospirales > Acutalibacteraceae > RUG806. The sequence continues at coordinate 41,938 of JAFXFC010000052.1, read as the reverse complement.
AAATGATTTATAGCTATTTTTGATGAATTGGATAATCCACCAGAAAACAGATCCGTCCATTGATCAAAAAAGTTTTCATACTCATGGTTACAAATTAAACAAGAAAATTTTATTGTGTTGGTACCTATGACTTTATGAGGACTATATAAAGATAAGAGTCTTTCATTGTTGGTTAGCTGATGTCTTAAATTATATTCCTTAATCGACAAACTTTCATCACAAATAACATAATAACCCTTGTCTAATAGTAATTGAAGTTTATCAATCTCTTGCTGGCTATAATATGTACTAGTGCAAAAAATAGGAGAAGTTATCCAAATAGCATCGTATTTAGAGTTTATTATTTTCTCTATCGGAATTCTATAAACTTCATTTTGGAATAATAAACTTTCATTTTTAGTATTAATTTCAAACGCTCTCAAACAGGGACTAACCGTGAAATATGCTGGTTGCAAAACACAGATATTGTTTATTTTGTTTTTTTGCAGGAAATTGCATATATTTACAATTGCAATTGTGCTATTTTGAAAGAAAATGGTGCAATCGTCACTAGCACCAATTAATTCTTTTTGTACTTTTGAATGTACTTTTTTGTCTATTTCATAACTGTATATGTAATCAAATGGCTCAAATGTACAATTAAAATCTAGTATTGAAGATAGACTTTTTTTGTATTCATTTCCTGAATCCCAATGCGATATATCAAATACATTATGTCCTTTGTTTCGTTGAAGTTTTTCGTAACTACGTATCTTTTCTATATCATCTAAATGATATAACATACTATATTTTCATCTCCCAATAATTAACAGTTATTGTAAAAAGAAATTCAAATAGAGATAAGAATAATTTTTTAAGGCAGCTGAATAGTTGCTGTTGAGAAAAAACAGTATTTATCATATCTTATTTATTGTTTACTCAACAAAAAAAATATAGCGAAACCCTTTCTTCGGCAATGCCGTAAGAAAGGGTTTTATGTTTTGTTGGGTATGTTATATAGCTAAATACCCATAGTCCCTTAATTTTTGACACAAAATTCAAAAATTAAGGAGACTATAAAATGATAAATAATAGAACAGAATTAAAAAACGATGATTTAGTAGTAATTAATATGGTAAAAGAATATCCGAATTATAAAGGAAAAATAAAATGGATAATTGCCTCAGATTTAACACTCAAAGAATTATATGATAAGTATTCTGATATTCTTTCGGTATATTCACCGTATGAATTAGTTTCAATGAGCTATGTTCAAGTAAGAACGGAATATAACAGAAATGAGAACAAACATTTGATGAGAGCAATCCGTTCTGAAGACATTTATGGTTTTGTTGATGGTGAATGCCAATTACATAACAAAGAATTAGTGCAAGATGATTTTTTGATAGATTTTATAAAAAAGTCAGACATAGAAATTCTTTATAAAGGTCTTGATACATTATCTGAAAAACAAAAAGAACGGTTAGTCCAACATTTTATTTACGGAAAAAATTCACGAACAATTGCGAAGGAAGAAGGGGTTAATTATAGTGCTGTAGATAAATCCATAGAAGCCGGACTAAAAGCATTACGTTTATATTTTTCAAAAAACTAATTGTAATATTTTTCACATTTAAATAATTGTAAATGTTTACAATTAAAGGTATGCAAAAAGCCTCTCTCGGTGGTAATAAGTGAAACACATTATTACTTACTAAAGAGAGGCTTTATTTTATGAGAAATGATAAACACAAAGAAAAAAAGTTGCAGATTAATTCAGATTTATTAATAACAGATAAAAGGACATATACGGTAAATGAAATACAGAGCATTCTTGCCATTGGAAAAAATGCTGCTTATACCCTTGCAAATTCAGGCTTGTTCAGAACTGTAAAAATCGGAAATTCAATACGCATTTCAAAGAAAAGTTTTGATGAATGGCTGGATAATAGAATGTTGGAGTAAAATCGCACATTTCACAAAAATAAATTTATTTGATAAAATTAAGACATACTGAAAATAAAAAAGGAGTGTCTGATATGGATAAAAGTTGTATGACTGTAACAAAGCAGAAAAAGAGTATGTCTGTAATAGAAATGGGGGAGTTGTTAGGATTAAAAAAGGTTGAATCATATTGGCTTATAAAAAAGAATTTCTTTGAGACAAGAGAAGTTGCCGGAGTTCTTCGAGTAATGATTGATAGCTTCGAGGAATGGTATGCAGGACAGTTTCATTATAAAAAAACTAATGGTCCCCCACCGGGGAGTAAGTTCGGAGAAGTTATTTCAATACAGCAAATTGCTGAAGATTTGGGTATATCAAGAACAACAGCATCCCAGCTTATGCACCGAGAAAAGACTATCAAAATAATAAACGTTGAAAACACTAAAAGAGTGGACAAAAAGAGTTATGATAATTGGTATAAAAACCAACATCATTATGTAAAGAAATCTGAAAAAGAAAGGAGCTCAAATAATGGCTTCGATATACAGGCGAAAGAATAAGTACTGTGTTGTTTATAGATATACTGATGAGCAGGGAAAAGAACGGCAGAAATGGGAAACTTTTGATACAAATACAGCTGCCAGGAAAAGAAAGAGTGAGATTGAATATCAACAACAAAACGGAACATTCTTGGTTTATGAAGCTAAAACTGTAGCAGATTTGTTGAATGACTATGTAACAATTTACGGTGTAAATAAATGGGCTATGTCGACATATGAAGGCAGAAAAAGCTTGATATCTCATTATATTAATCCTGTTATCGGACAAATTGAATTGAAAGATATAAACACAAGAATTATAGAAAAATATTATCTTGATTTGCTTAATATGAAATTTGTGAGTTCATATAAATCACCCGAAAAAGCGGTGTCCGCAAATATTATCAGAGAAATACACAAGCTATTAAGATGTGCTTTTAATCAGGCTATCAAATGGGAATTAATATCAAAAAATCCTTGCCTGAATGCAACTGTTCCGAAAACCGAACGCAAGGAAAGAGAAATATGGGATTCAGAAACACTTTTTAAGGCAATTTCACTTTGCGATGATGAAATATTAAAATTAGCGCTTAATCTTGCATTTGCCTGTTCTTTGCGTATTGGCGAAATGCTTGGACTTACTTGGGACTGTATAGAAATCTCTGAAGCAAGTATTGCATCAGGAGAATCTTACATCATTATCAATAAAGAGCTTCAAAGAGTTAACAAAGAGGTTATGGAGAAGCTCGGCGAAAAAGATGTTATAAAAAAATTCCCTGCTGTATTTAGCAGAAACACCACCGTTTTGGTTCTTAAAACACCAAAAACCGCAAGCAGTGTCAGAAAGATTTATTTACCAAAAACGGTAGCTTCGATGCTCAGAAAAAGATATGGTGACATTCAGGAGCTGATAGATCTTTTTGGAGAAGAATATTTTGATTATAATCTTGTGTTTTGTTCACCAAACGGAAGACCTATGGAAAGTCAGATTATAACAAGAGCACTACAAAAGTTGATAAAAGAGAATAACCTGCCTCACATTGTTTTTCACAGTTTACGGCACTCAAGTGTTACATACAAGCTTAAACTTAACGGTGGTGATGTAAAATCTGTTCAAGGAGACTCAGGACATTCACAAGTCAAAATGATAACCGATGTTTATTCACATATTATAGATGAAGACCGAAAATATAATGCAGCAAAATTTGAAGAAGCGTTTTATTCAAAATATGAAAATTCGCATTCAGAAAACTTTAAAAATCAGCAAGCACCACCACAAGAGCTTACAGTAGATGAAATAGATAACGAATCAGAAACGTTATTAAAACTTATTCAAAATCCGGAAATGAAAGATTTAATAAAAAAATGGGCAAGTACTCTATAAAGACAGACGATACCAAAAAAAATGATATCATAACAAGACATCTATACAACGAGGCGACAGAGTTACTGCCGCCTCGTTTACATTAAAAATATTAAACAATAGTGTTATTTTGATTATCTGAATAGTATTTTTTTAAATCACGGTTTCTTTTATCAAGCCATATTACATAGTATTTACTTCTGCCTGACTCAAGTTTTGCCTTGTCCCATTCAGATTTAAATATACTTGCAAATGCAGTTCTGATTTGCGGTAATGCTGCTTTTACTTCAGTAAAATCTCTATCTTCTATTGCATTACGGATGATTACATCGTTTGTATACTTAATATCTGAATTCAAATTTAGCAGCAATAGATTTTTGAGCTTGTAATACTCCAGTGAATTCTTTTCATCAAGAGTATCATATTTCTCACAAAAGGCAAGAAAATCTGCGGCAATCTTTCTTGTTTCTTTGATCCATTCCATTCGCTCTTTTGAAATTGTGGTTGAATAATGCTTTTGATTGTTCTGAATATAAACCAAAAGACTCAGAACCATTGAAACTATAGTTAACACAGACAGGCTTATTAAAGCGACTGTAACTTCATTCATTGCAATACTCCTTTACTTTTTACTTAATCAAGCAGCTTTCCGAGGAAAGTTTTCAAGAAACGCTTGTACTCAAGATATGTTTCACAGTCTGTCTCCTGTGCGGAACAGCTACGGCTGTTTCTTTGGCTGATACGGTATTTATTGATATATTCAACAAGGGAATGATTTCTGTCCAGCCAATTCTCTGAAAAATATTTGTTTAACACGCTGTTAATATTGTCTTTTTTACCGGCACATGCATTAACAAGCATTTCAAGTTCATATAAAGACAAGGGAGAAATAATAAAGCTGTTGAATTTTGTTATTTCTTCATGCTCTATTCCCTGTGTAAGTTTTGATACAGATACCTTTTCAAATTCTGCTTTTGAAGGAAAAACCAATCTGAATTGCTGTTTTTTTATAGCACTTTTATTTTTTCTTAATGCAGATTTATATAACTGCACACACAACGTCCAGAAATCTTCATCTTCAGAGCGAACAATGCCACCGTTTCTTCTGCAGATTTTATAAACGATTACAGGTTCGCTCCAGCCTGTTACCATTAATATCTTAAATTGATATGCTGCAAATTGTGAATAATTATAAAAATAATCTTCAAGTATATGTACAGCAAAGTCCTCTTCAAAAGTTTTACAATATTGAAGCGACAAATCATTGGGCGGCAATGCCTTATTTGCAATAAAATAAAGATTTTCAAGATTATCAATCAACAACTTGTTAAACAGAATATATTCATTTTTCTTATCAATAGTACGGTAGCGTAAAAAATTATTGTACATTACATAATAAGAAATCTTATCGTATAGTACCAATTTATCATTATATATAGTTTCATTTGAAGTAATAAACCAATTTTTTAATGCTATATCTGTTTTATCCTTGTTTGAAATAAAAAACATTAGCAAAGCAAGATAAGATTTTGAAAGAATCATATATGCTGTTTTTTGAGAATCAGCATTAAATATCCATATGCTTTCCAGTTCTTCTTTATATAAGTTTAAATTATCTCTATTGAAGATAAACTGTAAACAACAAAAATGAGTTTTATGAATATTTGATGCAATTTCACTTACTTTTTCTATAAGAAAATCTTCTCTGTTTATCTGAAGAATGGCACTTGCAAATTCAGAAAAAATATGAATTTCTGCATCAAAAAACGGAATATGAATAAGTTTTTTCATTCGGTCACCGTTAATTTTTATTCCCTTGTAATATAAAACAACATTACTTCTGTTACCTGTTACGTCACCGTTTGGTTTATATTTTATAAGAATGCCGTATTTTCCGTTCCAACAGGAAAAACCGTGAGAAAAATCGTCACTGAATCTTTTAATTGTACCGTATTCATTTAAAATGCAAAAACTTCCGAAGGTTTTATTAAGAAGGTTTTTCTTAATAACTGCTTTCTCTGGTAATTTTTCACATTTTTTTTGCTTAACAGTAACTGCAGTTTCTTTTTTTACACAGGGAATAATAAAATCAGAATAAACATCTTGAAGATAATTAATGAAACCTACACATAATTGCTCCATACTTTCACAGAATATATCAAATATATTTTTTTCTTCTTCGTTATTAATATAAAGCAAAAGTTTATCTGTACTGTTATTAAAATCAATAACTATTTGAACTTCCGTGCCGTAGCCAAATTTTTCAGCATCTTGCTTATTACATATGGAAACTTCAATTTCACCGCCCATCCTTGCGGAATGAAAAACCATTTCACGAAGCGGAGGCTTTGCAAGTTCCGGCTCAAAATACGGTCTTGATAATATTTTAAAGGATTTTGCGACATAGAATATTGATTGAAGACCTATGCCGAAGCTGCCTGTCGGCTTAAGCCAATTTGGCATTTTTTCATATTCTGAATTAAACTCCGTTTTGTTGGAATTACCGATTTTTAGCATTCCGGTCAAATCATTATAAGTAATCCCAACACCGTAATCTCTTATAGATACAGTAACGGTTTTATTTTTTTCATCTGGTTTTATATCATATTCTATTCTATAGAAATCAATATTATCTTTAATTTTTTCAGCAAAACACGCAGGAGTCAGCTTTTTAATCATTTCGGGATTAGGCTTACCAGTGTTGTCATAAAATTCAGGATAAAAACCAGACATAATGTCACGGAACATTTTAAGTTTCGTGGCATCCAAGGCATTTTGCAATATTTCTCTGATAAACGTATATTGAGGTTCCTGATACAAGCTTGAACCTTCAATTATTTCCGCTGAACGCTTGGTTGTGATTTGATAACTAAGCCCTAACTCGTGTTTATTTATTATTCTGCCGTCAATTCTAAGTTCAGGTTCAACAAAATTGGGACAGGAGCCTTCAAATTTTCTCGGAACAATATTGAGCCAGTTTATAGCAAGAAAATCAAGTTCTTCTCTTAACATTTCAAGCCATTCGTGAAGAGATTTACAGGATTTCATACAAAGCTGCATTTTAGCCCGGTCATCTATTTCACATACTGTATCGCTTGTGTTTCCAAGACGTATCAATGCTTCGGCTGTTTTTTTAGTAAAATTGGCTTTTATACTTATTTCAAGGGGAGTTACCAAAAAATGGGTAACAGCCTCGTGTTTGAACTGGTGAATAAGTGTCACATAAGGGCTGTCACCGAGAATATTAAGCTGGGACTGATTAAATCTGCCGTTATCCAGATCAAGCAGATCACCGAGCCTTAACATTATTGCTGCAAAACGGGGATTCATATAGTCTTTACATATACCGAGTGTTTCTTTTGGAAATTCCTCCAATAAAAACTCACGGTCTTTCATATGAAAAGAGGATATTCTTGCCACGAGATAACGAAGTCTTATGGGAACTATGCCGTTATCGCAAATCTGTGCAAAATCTTCCGATAGAATATTTTCAGAAAATTCTCCGTGACGGGGACGGACATAATTTTCAAGAATAATTGTAAAAGCGTTTATGAGCTTTATGGGCCAGCGGGCAAAATCGTTTGATGAAAAAATATCATACTGCGCTTTTGCATCAAGGCGCTGTGAAATGCTTGTTTTTGCAAGATACTCGTCACTGTCATCATCGGGACAGTCTTCTTTTTTCTTATAACGATAATATTCAAACAAAGGCTGAATAAATTCAAACGCCTCTCTGGCACTTTCTTCTTTCTGACAAATGGCTTTGACTTTTTCATAAATATCTTTATCCTCCGCCATCTGACTTATAAGGTCCTTTGCACTTATGCTCATTCCTATATCATGAGCATAGGCACATTGAAGAAGAAGCCAGGTATCAGCAACAGATAACTGTTTAATTCTCTTTTTACCTAAAACAAATTCTATGTTTGCGATAATAGCCTTTGAATGGCTTTCTCCGTGGTCGCTGTAATGCGGAAAACGCTGTACACTTACTGAAATATTATTTATATATCTCTGTTTATCCACTTCCCAGCTACAACAGAGCTTTTCATATAAGGGAATGTCCCTAAAGGATTTCAGATGTTCTTCAAGACCGTAATATGCATTAAAACGGTCTCTGTCAAATGAATAATCGTTTTCTTTACACATATTTTACCTCTTTAACCGTTTAAAAAACTTAGCATTTCCATAATAAAATCATCAGAACCTTTATCAATGATGGTTAAATTTTTAAGAACTTCTCTGTCCTTTTCATCTTTAACTTTATCAAATAAGGTTACCTTATATGCAGTTATTAACGCAATTTCTCTATGACATATATATTTATAGTTTTTGGCAACAAATTCAAATCCGCTAAAATTATATTTGTTTCCGTATTTAAATTCTTCATTATTAAAAACGGAAAAAGTTTCTTTGGGAACCGAAACATCAAACATAAGCTTATCAAAAAACTCCACTCCAGGAGTTTCTTCCAAACAATATGCAACATCAAGTAAGCTCTGCATATGATACACATTATGACCAAGCTTATTAAGATACTCAATTACACTGAAAGCTATAGGATCGTCTTCCAGAACTAAAATATTCATCTTTTTTCTCCAATCCTTTCAACATCAGTTTTTTTCATACGGAATTGATAAAATAAATTTATATTTCATAGTTCCCGTATTCAAATATCGCTTAATTAAATAGGGAGTAAAGGATTGATTATTTAATTTGGGAATTTCAAAATCATATGAAAATTTGCTTTCTTTTAGTCTATTAAGTTCTTCTTCTATAGCCTTTCTTATTTCACGATTTTGAAATTTTTCAGGCATTTCAGAATAAAGATATAAGCAGGAAACATCATAATCACTGATTTTTTCAGTTTCAACAGTTAAGTTGCCGTTATGAGCATTCGCAATTTCTTTTGAAAGAAAAAGCCCCAAGCCTGAACCGTTTGCTTCATTATTATTGCTGCCCCTGAAACCGTAATCAAAAATACTGTTTATTTCCTCCTCACGTAATTGTCTTCCGTAGTTTGTTACAATAAGCTGATAAGCATCTTTTTGTTCATTAAGCCTGCAGTCAATACTTATTGTTGTTCCCGGAATTGAATATTTTATTGCATTATTTGTAAGATTATACGCCACCTGCTCAATCATAGATTTATCCGCATACATTCTGGGACGGGACAAATCAAAGAACTGCACCGGTTCCATGTTAAAATTAACATGTTTGTTTCTTGCCGCTCTTTCATATATATACCGCCATTTATATAAAAAGCTTTCATAAGGATAAAAAAGTTCCTTATGCATATCCGGTAATTGATTAAAATATCTGCTGCTGTTGCATCTGAGCATTGTTGAATGTGCGTGTGCTTTAAAATCCTCTATGACATGATTACACTCTGACAAAAAGTTATAAGTGTAATAATCTTCATCCTGTTTCCCCACTGCCTCCTGAAATGTATTTATTCTTATTAAAATAGCTTCATTTAGCTGTCCCATTTCATGACGCATCATTTTTGTATATTCAGATATCTGTGCACCGTTATATTGAGCAAAAAGCTCTGTTATATAAAGACTGACAAATTGCAAAAATCCGTTAAAAATCCTATTAATTGCTTCATCGGTTTTTGTTATCTTTATTATAATTTTAATATATTTTTCCTCTGTAACATCAAGTTTTTTACATATACCAGAATATTCTCTTCCGATTTCTGTAAACACATCAAACTCATTTATTAAAACTGAACTTAAAAACATGGCATCATAATAAGTGCTATCCGTTTTTATTCTTCCAAGCACATTAGGACTATTAAAATAAAGCCCCTTAGGCATCAAAGAATATAATTCTGTTACAGTATCCGTTGCTGCACAAAATACTTTGAGTGAAGAATAAAATGCCGCTCTTAAAAGTTTATATTGTTCTTCACACTTTTTAACTTTACTTATATTATATTTGTCATTTTTTTCAGGAACACAATAAGAAGCATTAAAGCTATTTATCATTTTTTCCTGAAGATTCTTAACATTATTATCAATTCTGTGTGTATATTCTCTTTCCAATGCTGCTTCAAGTTTTTCTACACATTCAAAAATTTCGCTTATGATTTCTTCTACCGTCAATGCTTCATTTAATTTCTTTTTACTCATCTTTGATGATGCATTTTTATTCACAAAATTTTTTCTCTTTACTTTTGCACTTTCAATTAAGAGTTTAATTTCCTCATCTCTATATCCTAATTCTTTTGAATTTTCCTTGAATTCATTAACCTGTTCTACTGAAGTATCTGAAAATAACAGTTGTCCTATTATCAAAACTCCCTCAATGCCGTTAACATTAATATTTACAGCTATTTCATCATAGTGAGAAATAGGACATTCATAATGTACACACAGATGAGAATTTTTACCATCAAATTTTGTTGCACAAGTTTTTATTTTCACTCCAGTTAAATTGAATCCTTCTGTATCAATTGCTTCTCTATTCAGATTATTAAGCAACAAATCCGCAATTATTTCATCTCTTTGGCAACACTGAGTTTTACCACCTTTATCACGGATTTTTTTACAAACTTTCGCCCAGTGATCGTAAAACAATGTGCTTTCAAGTCTTAAGAATTTACCGTCACCGCAAAATGCCGTGTTTTCATCTTTACCGCAATTTTCACATCTTGCGCAGTTTTCTGTATTATTATTTCTTTGAAGGATTACTACAGGATGACCGAATTTGTCACAGGTTCCCATAACGAGACCTCTCAGATAAGTATGTGAAGCTACTGCAGATGAACCATCAGTAATTATTTCATCATCCGTAGCATTAAAAAGTTTAGTCGGGTAGAGCATGAATTTTTCGGCGGGGGCTTTTACAGGGGTGGGGGGTGTTTTTTGGTTTGCCATGGATATTACCCTTTCTGTTAAAAATTTTCACTGAATAAAACTTAATAATTAATATATGCACGCTTGTAAATTTTGTTATTCTGTTGTGTGCCAGATATAAAATTATTAATTACAATATTTAACAAAATAATAAACAAATCAACAAATTATGACAAATGCAGAAAATATGGGAATAAATAAAGAAAAAAACAGCAAAAATTCTGATTTTATGAATTCTTGCTGTTTTTTTAGTATTCAAATATTAAATCCTGCAGGCGATTTTCTTTTATGGCTCTGAGGTTGTTTCTTGTTATGGTGCAGGGGGTGTTTTTGGGGTTGGTGGTTATGTTGTAGACGGTTTCTTTTTCTGAAAGGCATTTTGTCATAAGCTTCTCAGATTTTTCTTTTTCTCCCATGAGGGCAAGAATAACCGCTATGTTGTTTTCTGCGGTCATTCTTTGCTTTTGAATTTCTGATTGGGAGTTTTCTTTTATCGTTTCATAAAATGCTGTCAGCTCGGATAATACTTTCCGATAGCATTCAGATTCGGTTTCAGAAGAAAAACGCAGCATTTGTGCCTGTAAAATTATGTATTTTATCTTCCATATTTTATAAAGCTCAGGCTGACTTTCTTCTGATAAATGGACTAATGCAATATCAAGCGACCATTTTGCGTGAGTCAAATATTCTGAAGCATTTGTGTATAAAGATTGTAAAAAATACATTTTTGATAAGTTTATATGAACTGTGCAAAAACCTATCAGATCATTTTCAAGCGAGCGGTATTTTAATGCTTTGCGAAAACATTGATCGGCTTTAAAAAAATCATTTTTCATCATATATAAACAAGCAATGCTATTAAGTGAATCTGCGAGAGCCGTTATATCTGTAGATTTATATCTGTTTACAAGAATTTCTTCATGCAGTTTTAATGCCTGTTCGTATTCGCCTTTAGTTTCTAATTCTGTAGCTTTAATATAGCTACCATTTTCATATTTTTTTGTTTTTTCTGATTTTTTACATATATCAGAGCTATCTGTAAATAACTGCATATTCTTCCCTCGCAAAATTTTCTACTGTACATTTTATTTTTAGCCAAAAATATTATAGTTTCAATAGATTTTGACAAATGCAGAAAAATCGGGAATAAATCAAGTTCAAATAATACATAATTCTGTATTAATTTATTGAATAAGTTTTGTTTATACAGAAAAAAACACACACCCCTCCGAAGTCTGACCTTTCGGAGGGGTGTGCGTCTAAAAGGAATGAAATTATGCTAAACCGCAAATCAACAAGTTATGATTTTGTATATATCCGGGTATTGCGAAATATACATATAGGTTTAACATGAAAACAATGAATAAACCTTATCAGGGTTTATTGATAAATCAGGCGAAAAATCCGAAAACAGGTGCATCATAGTGCGTGATACCGCAGTCACAGAACTGCTGCACATTAAAGAGTCTGAATATGATGTGGAGAAGCTTCCATATCATCTGAACAAGCGGATTTTCGCTGTGGCAGAGGTGCTTACAGTTTGCTGTTGCCTCTTCCTGTTCAAGCTGAGCAGGTGTTTTAATTGTAAAATCAAGGTCACAGTCAGGCATTGTGAATTTAATCTTTTTGCTTGTAAGGTCAACACCGTCAAGAGTGACTGTTTTACCGCTGCCGTCTTTTACAACAAAGTATGCGAATTCAGGCATTGTGTAGTTAAGCTCAATAACGTCACCTGTTCTGATAGCATTGTATGTCTGGCTGCCGTTTACTGTGAAGTGCATACCTGAAATTGTTGTAATGTTTCTTGCCGGGTTTACTGTAATTGAATAAGAAGCATCATTTACAGTGAAGTAATCGTTTTCAACGGGATTATACTTAGCTGTGATTTCATATGTGCCGCCTTCGTCTGTATAAACTACGCAGTCAAAGGAACGGCCCGCTTTTACTTCTGCAATTTCTTTGCCGTTACAGGTAATTGTAAATGTACCGTCGGGGCTGTAATTACCGCAGTCAACTCTGAATTTATTATTTCCGGCAACTGCAATTGTGGGGGTAAATTCTACTTCATTAAAGGCTACGGTGAAGTAAAGCTCAGTGCCTACATAATTGGGGTTATCGTGAATAACAGTGAGCTTATAGGTTCTGCCGTTTTCGGCATAAGAATTTCTGTCTTCAACACCGATAACAGACTGAGGGGGATAATTGAGAATTCCGCCTTTAAAATAAGCCTCTATATCAGACATCTGTGTACCGGGTTCTGTTTTATAAACAAAACCGTCAACAACAAAATTGCCTTCGCCGTCATTAAATGAAATGGGAAGAGGATTAACCTTTACGGGAATTGTGAATTCAACAGGAAGAGCTTCTTCTGCATTTACAGGGGTAAACACTACTTCTAATTCAGTAATATTGGGATTAGGAACAGCATTAAGCCATCTGTCTTTTAATGTAAATGTACCTTCAACTTCTGTGTCAGTTCCTTTTATAATTGCTTTACCGCCTGTAAGTTCAATATCACCCCAAGTTACATTGGGATTATATGTTAATTCGGAAATTGTAGGATATTCTGAAATTGTTGTTTCTGGAATATCGGAAGCAATTTTCACATAAACCTGTGCAGTAAGTCTTTCATAACCACTTACAGTAATTCTAGCCTCATAATATCCGCTTTCATTTACAATAGTTGTACCCTTTGCCCACTTCCAAACACCAGCAAGAGCCTTAGGTTCTTCAGGATAATAAGGGTTCATAATTTGACCACCAGAAAGAATAGATGTGGATAATTTAGCACCTGCCTCAACTTCTGTAGCTACAGGAACATTATTTTCATCAACTAATACAGGAGTGGTTTTGTTAACTGTGTAAGTAACATCCCAAGCTGTCTCAATAGTAAATCCAAGAAAATTACTTGAATCTTCAGGAACAAATTTTAGACTTGCAAATTGAGTACCTGTTGAAGTAGGAATAAAACTTGTATCTGTAAATTCGAAACTACCGGAAACAGTTACACCTTCATACTGAACCTCTCCACCATTAAGAGTAATGCCATCACTTATTTTCTGTCCAAAATATATTTCACCACTCGCTGTAGGCCAAACAGTAACATTAGCTTCTGATAAAGAAACTGGTGTTACTGCAAAAGCAACTACAGTTGACATTACTAACAAAATTAAACTTAAAAAAAGCGGCAAAGTTTTTTTAGTACATTTCATTTTGCTTTTTTTACTCATAAAACCAAATCCTTTCAAAAAATATAATAAAATAACAAATATTTGAATAACTCTCTTTTGTTATTCAAATATTAAAATAATCTAAAGTAATTTAATTATATATTAACTCCTCCTAATCAGTTTTTTATAAATTTCTTTAATAAACATAACCGGTTATAAATTCTATTATAGTCGAAAAATGTCTAATGTCAATAGACAAAAAATGTCTATGATATATTAATAAAAAAAACTGAAAGGAATGTTTTTATGCAATTTCATGAAAGATTAAGAAATGAAAGAGAAGATAGAGATATGACTCAAACAGACTTAGGCGAAGCATTATTTATGTCACAAAGAAAAATATCACGATTAGAATGTAAGGAATCAGAACCGACAACGGATGAAATCATAAGTATTTGTAAATTTTTTAACAAATCTGCCGATTATATGCTGGGACTAAAAGATGAATAGCAAACTATCACTGCCTTCTGGCAGTTTTTATTTTTTTACAATATTTTTATAAAAAAAACATATTGATTCCATTGTTGACAAATTGGTACATTTCCCGTCAGCATAACTCTACTCAGTTCAAAATTTTAATTACTTTAGAAACACACCGCAGGGTGTATTTTCAGCACCCTGCGGCGGAGAAGTATCAACTTAATGATAATTCTCTTACTCATGATTTTAATTTGTAGGAATTTGTACTACTGTCCCTGCATTAATTATGTTTCTGTCTGTTGCATCTATAATTCCGTCGAAATTAACATCAGCAGCTTCAAAGAAAACATTTCCTTCTTCAATTAATGTAGAACCGCCATTAAGGTATGCATATATAACTGCAGCATCATTAGAATCAATTTCACCATCACCATTTATATCACCATAAAGGATAACAGTATATGTTGCAATAATTCCTGTTGTGTCAGAAACATTAACGGTTGAACCTGTGCCGATATAATATCCATCTTCAATATACATATTACATTCAACAGTATAATCTAAAACAGGATTAATAAAATCAGTAATTTCTTCAATTTCCGGTTCAATACCATAAATAAGCATATTTACAGAATCAATAACAGTTTCTGTATCTTCTGCAGCATTAAGATATCTCGGCTTAATGCCTTTCATGGCTTTCATAAGCTCAATGCGAGCATCGTTAACTTCAGTCTGAAGAGCATCAGGATCGTTCTTCACGGCTACTGCTGCATCACGGGCTGCATCAAATGAATCCCACCATTCAAGTGCAACATCATCTTCTGTCCAATTTTCAACAGGACCGAGAACATTTTCAAACTGAGTCTTAACAGTTGCTCTCTTAATAAGGCGTGAGCCCCAGAGATCAAGCTGCTGAGCTGCATATACAAGGTCAAATACGGGGATTGAAGGAGCTACAAAGTCTTCGTCACCCTCTTCGGCTACCTGTGAATTTGCAAGAGAAGCTGCTCTGTCATAAGCATCTTCAAAGCGGTCATAGGTGAAGAGAACATAGTTGTCGCTGTCAACATCTTCGTATTCGGCAATTTCAGCATTGAGAACTGCGAGCTTTTCGGCATCAGTTGCCTTTGCCTTAGCATCAAGTGCTTCAACTGCTGCATTGATAGCTTCTACCTTAAGATAGTATTCATTCTGAACACCTTCAAGGTCAGCAACTACATCGTTGAACATCTTGCCGTGGTCGGGATTTCCGTTAAGAAGAGCATAACCGTCAGCAACTGCTGCAAGGTAAGCATCCCATTCAGTCTGTGCATCATTAATGAAGTCTACTCTCTGTCTGTTAGCACCCATAACCTCGTCAAGAACACCGGGAAGACCGAAATCGTTATAAATAACTATCTTATGGTCTCTTGCTGCCGTTGTAGCGGTAGTTGTCTGACCAAGCCAGTTCTTGCCTCTAACCTCAAACTGAATGGTAATATCATCATAGATACCGTAAGGCTGTTCGGCATTGGGGTCAGTGATAACAGAAACATAGGGATTAACGGTACCGTAAGAAGCACTTGTGATAGATGAATCGTCAATATGAACGATTACACCGTCTTCGGGTGCGTGAGCTGCGATACCTGCAGGCAATGTACCTGTTATAATAGCTCTTGTAACATCAACTGCATTAGTTACAAGGCCCGTTTCATTGGTGGCTAAAATTGAAAACAGCGATACACTGTAAACATCTGTTGTATAGTAGTAGGTTGAAAAACCTTCAAATGTTACATTGTTTGCTGAGGATTCAGCACTGTTTTCATCATAATACTCACTGTTTTCTGTATAAAGGTGGGTGAATACAGACTTAACGAGAGGAGTACCGTCATTAAGTCTTACTCCGTCTTCATCAAGAATGTAATATTCGAGATCGAAGCGTGCTTCTTTAGTTTCAGAAACAGCACCTGAAACAGCTACATCATAATAAGCATTTGCAGCAATCTTTGTGCCTGCGGCAACAGAAGCTGTAAGCCCTGCATTATTTGTAAGAGAAACAAGCTCAATTTCATACATCTTATCCTGGTCGATTACAGTTGAGTTTTCGGGAAGCCAGCCTGAGTTTACACCGTCAGAATAGTTAGTAATTCTCATCTTGGTATCAGACGGAATTGAACCTGATGTGCAGTTGATTCTGCTGTCAAGGTCAATACCAACCTCACCAAGACTCTGAGGATCACCAAGACCCATAAGCATTGTTACAAGATTAAGAACAGTATTCTGAAGTGCGGGACGCTGTGCAAGAGATTTCAGAAGACCGCAAATAATATCTGCAGCATTTGAAATGGGATTTACAATGGAATCAAAGCTTGTAATCTTTGTAAGATCAACTATATCCTTCTTAACACCGTTTTCTTCTACATAGAAAGCAGTATTTAAGATATTTGCAACGAATTCAAGAATAACATTGCGAACAGGTCTGTTAAGAGCACTGTTTTCAACATTATCAAAGAAAGCGAAGAGCTTTTCTATATCCATATTGAATACGATATCAATGATATAATCAAGAAGAGATTTGAAGGTAAGAGCTTCTTCTGTAGCACCACCAAACATACCGGCTACATTGAACCAATCCTTGGGGATAAACTGCCAAAGAATAGCATCTATTTTTTCCCAACCGTTTTCAGCCTGATTGAATTCTGTAACATCAAAAAGACCGTCGATATAAGGCATGCACCAAGCGATAAAGGCAGAAATGAATTCATCAGCTGTAGTATCGAAAGAGCATTCAAGACCTATACTTGCGTTAAGATAATAGCAAGCAATATCTGCGCCCATTTCATAAAGCTTTTCGCGGTACTGTTCAGATGTTGTACCTGCAGGCATATCGGGATAAGTTACTTCGGGAGCAAATCTTACAACAAGCTCACGAAGTCCCTCGTATGCTATTTTTTCCATTGTGTCGCCCTTTTCAAAATCAAGGTGCTTCACAAACTCTTCAACAGCTACACGGGCAATATAGTCACCGAGCTGTTTGAGTGAATAAGTTGAAACATCTTCCGTTTCGCCGCCGGCTTCAATTATGGTCTTAAGAAGTCCTACAAGGTTAGCTCGAAGATTCTGAGTATTGCTCATACCTTCTTCGACACCCTCTGCGGTTGATTTCCAGTTAAAGTTATCGGGGAGAAGCATTGTATCAACAACGCTCTTAAGCATATCGTTTACCTGTTCAGCAAAACCGAGCTCATGATCGAACTCATATTTTCCGACAACATAATTTGTGTCGATAAGAAGATAAAGCTCGCCGCCTTCAGCCTGATTTGATTCTACAGCTTCTCTGATAACGGTCTTAAGGTCACTGTTTAATACGGGAACGATAAAAGCATTGAGAGCTTCATAGATGCCCTGTTCGATTACCTTATAAGCTTTATCGGTTTCGACATTTACTTCGAAACCAGGCATTACGCCGTCAAAGCCCATTATTTCGGGTCTCTTTCCTGCAAGCTGGTTATCGCAGAGGAACTGAACGAAATAATCAAGTGTGGGATTCAAGGGCATTGCTTCATCATTAACGGGATGAAGAAGATCCCAGATGAGATCATCAAGCCATCTGTTGAAATCGTCAATGATCATACGGAATTCGGGAGGCAGGAAGCCGTGAACGATTCCCCAGTTGAAATCATCTCCGAACATTCCGAGAAGAGTAGGTGCACAATTTGAAAGGTATGTTACAAGACTTCTGATAACATCCATATCGGTATTGTCAGCTGAAGATCTTCTCTCAGAAGCAATGTCTCCTCTGTAGTCTTCAAGAACAGCAAGGTCGCCTACTGTCAAGGTACCGAAAAGCCAGTTGCCGGTAAGATTGTAAATAGAATTAAGTGCGCCGTCTATTGATGTGAGGTCAATTGTACCGATAACGGGAATATCAAGGAAAATATCTTCCTTTTCGAGCATAACATCAAGATCATCAAGAATAATTGATGCTTTCTGTTCTATAGACAAATCAACCTTATCAATAGAATTGTACTGGTCAATAATTGCATCGCCGAGATAAGGACTGTAAGCGGCTGTTGCGGCAACCGAAACTGTACCGCAAATCATAACAACCGACATAAGAACAGCCATTATTCTTTTGAACTTAGTCATATTAGTTTCCTCCTTTTTTGGTATTCCGAAAAAATATGTACTTCTGATTTGCTTTTGAAGCAAATTTTCAGTATCATGCATTTTTTCGTCTTTTCAAAAATAGGGTGTTATTTTTTTGCATAGTATTGCAAAGCGGTCAGAATGAGCAGGTTTGATATCAAACCACACCCTGAATCAATTGTGATAAACCCCTGCCCACTCACATATACTTGCCATTGGTATCACTTCCTTTCAACTCCAGAATATATCTACAAATCAAACTTTATGATTTATATACAGTGTTTTAATAAATCTAATAATCATAAGCGGTTCAATTTATATCCGAAAAAAATTATTAACGCATAAAATCAATTTCTTCAACAAACTTGTCTGCGGCACTCACATCTTCAAGTCCGCCGTCTTTTGAAGTAAGAGTAATCATCAATGCTTTACTGTTGACCTTTGCAAAATATACATATGCTTCAAGCGGTGTACCGTCATCATCAGCCGTTGTCATTGCAAAACGTTTCATCTGAATATTTTTGATGCTTACGTCTTCAAGCTCACTTTTTGCAATACCTGTTGCTTTTGCAAATTTATATGTATCTGAAGCATAAGAATCAAAGTCTTTTGCAATTTTGGTTTTATCCATTATATTGAACTGTATAGTTCCCTGCTTGTTTTCAAGAAGAGGATCATTACCGTCTGATTTCACTTCAAAGTCTTTCGGAATTTCAAGACTGTAGGCAGGTGCAATAATTTTATCGTCAGTAACGGTTACAGGCTCTTCTTTTACTGTGGTTACCTCTGACGGAGTTTCGACCGTGAAAGCTTCTGTTGTTGAGTTTTCAATATTTTGTGTTGCTGACACAGAAATCTCTGAGGAGTTCTCTTCTTCAGAGCTGTTCGTTTCAACAATTTCGACAGTATCGGAAACAGCTTCGCTTGTTTCTTCGCTGCCTGCAGTTTCAGAAGCTGTTATGTCAGATGAGGTTGTTTCCTCTCCTATGGTATCCTTACATGCGGCAAGAACAAAAACCAAACATAAAATCAAGAAAAAGACAGCTATCCGTTTCATACTGATCCTCCTTTTTTCAGAGATACTAAGTTATATTCACTTTCTCATTAACAATATCTTTTTTCTTATCAATTTTTCAATAATTTATGACAACTGAAGAAAAATCAGGAGTAAACGTAGAAAAATTTTCCTTACAAAAAGAAAAATTCCCGTAATCAGCATTAAAACTGACTACGGGAGTTTAGTTTATTTGATTATTATTTGTCGGGGAAGGTATCAATTATCTTTGATATTATTTCTTTATGCTCTTCCGATTTTCTGTTAAGCTTTTCTGCTATTTCACTTTCAAGTGAATACACACTTCCGTCTATAAGATATGACGGATTCACATTCAAAGCAGTGCATATATCAAGAAAAGTAAAAAAACTGGGTGAGGCTTTGCCGTTTTCAATATTTGACAGATGATTGTTAGAAATATTGATTTTTTCTGCAAGCTCTTTTTGTCTTATTCCGAGTTCTTTTCTGCGCCTGAATATTCTTTTGCCGAAAGCTTTAAGCTTATTAGCCATTTTTTATCTTCTCCCCTCTGCGTTGCTTGGGAATTGCTATGTCTGTCTCAAAAATATGATTTTTACCGTCATATTTCCAATCATACAGGGCATCATATTTCTTTACTATTTTTTTTACTATATTAAGTCCCAATCCGTGATATTCTTTTTCAGCTTTAGAGGTTATAAGCTTTCTGTCTTCAGATTGAGGAGGAGTTACACAAGTGTTTCTTATTATTATTCCGTCATATCTGCTGTTTTTAGAAAACACATATAATTCGATTTCTGAATTTTCAGATTTTTCTGCCGCTTCAACCGAATTATCAAGCAAATTATTCAGTAATGTAGATAAATCCACATCATTGATATAACTTAAATTTGCAAGCTTCACCGAAGGAGTAAATTTTATTCCTTTTTTATCGCAAATTGATATGTATTTACTGACAATGAGATTCAGCATCTTATTTTCACTGATACCTACATACGATATTTTCTCAACATCAGTAATTAATCTGTCAAGATATCTGTGTGTTTCTTCTATGTCATCAATATATCTTATTTGTAACAAATGATTTTTTATATCATGAGAAAAATGCTTGATCTCATCATTTGACTGTTCAATTACTTCAAAATACTTTTTATCAAGCTCTTGCTGAAAACTTATAGTTTTTATGTCATATAATTCATCATAGTTCTTTTGCGCTCTCTCATAAATAATAAAAACTATTATGTCCGCAAACAATAACAATATCGAAACAGTTGAAATAAATATACTGCTGATGTCTGACACATTATAATCATATGAAATATAACTGAACAATAAAACTGTAATAAGACTTGTCAGCGGAAGCAAAAACAGTATCCAAAAAAAATTATCCTTTGTTTCCTTTGTTTTCTTTGCAGCAAAAAACTTTTTTATTGCGATCATTACCGAAGAATAAATTAATTTACTGGATACGACAACAAAAATATAGGCTCCGAGATTTGAATGCATTGCATTAAAATCATTAAACAATAATGTGCAAAGACTAATTACAGCCAATTCAGAAGCTATCATTATGCTCATAAATATTACAGAATGAAAAACAGCATTTTTAAGCTTTGTATCAAATACTTTAACAAAAACAAAGGTGTATAGCAAAAAAATTGCTCCTGCATTTAAATAACTGATTCCAAATTGATACAAAATGCACAGTAAAATATTTATTCCTATCACAGAGCCTATTTTAAGCCTACGATTTTTTTCTGAATAAAATAATGAATCCGCATAATTATAAAACAACAAAAATTCAAAAATGTACATTAAAATATCAATAAATACTTTAAACATCTTATTCACCTTCACCAATAAATTCTAAAAATCTTCTCTTGAATTCTGGTTGCTTTCTGTTAGAAATTTGAATTTTCACTTCCCCTTTCGAGGTTTCAACCGTAATTTCTTCTCTCTTGAAATTAGAAATATAATTCATATTTACAATAAAACTATTATGAGGTACAGCAAAAATTGAAGCTGTCAGCATTGTTTTGATTTTTTTAAGACTTTCTTTGACTGTGTATGTTTTTTTATCCGTACAAACTGTAACTGCTTTGAGATTTGCTTCAACATAAATTATATCACGGCTTTTAACCCTTATAATCTGATTATCTTTTGTTGAAAACATAATAAGTTTTTCATTCATTTCCTGTAATGCTTTTTCCAGAGCAGAATAAACTCGTTTCTGTTCAACGGGCTTTTTAAGAAACCGTATAACATGAAGATCCATTGCGGCATCAAGATAATCCGTATATGAAGTCACAACGATTATAATACAGTTTGCATTTTTTTCTTTCAGTTTTTCTGTAATTTCAATTCCGCTCATATCTCCTAATTCTATATCCAGAAATACGATATCGAAGTTTTCTTCGCAGCCGAGAATATCATCACCTGAGGAATAGTCACTGATTTCTGTCGGAATTTCTTTACTGCGAAAAAATTCAACCACAAAAGGTCTTAAGGTTTCTCTGTGAGATAATACATCATCACATATTGCTATTTTCATTTAACACACCTCGTTAAAATTAATTTTTCATATACGGCAAAATAATTTCGCCGGAAATATAAATTTCTTCTGATATTATTAAAATTTCTGCATTTATCACACTTAATTGTAAAAAAAGACAAAATTATTTAAATTTAAAGTAAATTTATGAAAGGAGAATATGTCTTATGTCAAATAACGCAAAAAAGCTTTTGGACAAGCTTTCAGCAAAAGTCTTAAAGGCAAATTTGAACGGAATTACAAGCATATTAGCATATCAGCCTGAAGTTCCTGAAAATGCAAAGCAGTATTTGAATAAAAAGGAAAATGATAAGTAAAATTTCTTGTCGTTTAACCTATTTACTTATGAAAAATGCTGAAAATGCAGAAGATTCGCAATACCGGGAAGTGTACCAATATGTATTTTTTATAATACTCAATTATCTGTTTTTCTTTGGGTATTCATTAATACTCGGAACACTTCTCGGTGTTCCCTTTCAAAGTGTAGTGTTTTTTATAAGTATTGCACTGCTTCGCCGATATGCCGGAGGCTACCACGCAAATACCGAAAATCGCTGTCTTATAATTTCATCCGTATATTTTCTGACAGGAATAATATTAATTAAAATAATGAATCTTTATGCCGACAGAATAAATTTCAATATCATTTTGAGTATTTCTGTTATATGTTCATTGATTATTTTATCTCTATGTCCCTGTGATTCTCTGTCAAAGCCTGTAGCAAAAGAAAAAGTAAAAAGGATCAGGATAAAATGCATGGCATTAATAGTGATGATGCTTACAGCAATGCTGTTCCTTTTAAGACTTAATAAACCGCAATTCATAAGTTTATTCTTCTCTGCAATTGTCATTGAAACTGTGCTAATGATTGCAGGAAAAATAAAAACGAAAACTACTTGTCACATTGAACATTAAAATTCAATCGTGACAAGTTTTTTATAATTTGCCTAAATGAAAAACTGATAAAAATTTTTCCTTATAATATATAGTGTCGAAATCACAAAAAAGTAACACAAAAAATTTATTTTCTTCAAAATACACAAAAAAAAACAACAATTTTTGCTGTTTTTTCACAATTAAACAAAAAAAAGAGCGATACACAATAATGTATCAGCTCCATTTAATATCTATTCACAAAGGTCAATTAGACCTTTATCTAATTAATTCTTTTCTAATTTATCGGCAATTTGCTTTTGTTTTTCAGCTTTTCGCTCTTCTAAATTATTAATATCTTCATCAATCTTACTAATTGAATCAAAAAAGTCCTCAATTTTTCCAGTCTTTATTCTATATAACAAAAGCTTCTCAGCTAAACCTTCTTTCTTTTGTTTAATTGCACTTGAGATATCTGTTCCGAAAACCACAAAAAAAGCCACACAAACAGAACTCATAATTATGCTTACCAAATCGCCGTGTTCATCAAATAGAGAAGTTTTGCAATTTAAGAGAATAATAGCTAAAACTATACAACAACAAACGAAAACAACAATAAAATTAAATAATTTAATAATTCCTCTTTTCTCGTTTTCTTTTAGTTGTTTTAATCTGTCTATTTGCTTCCGTTTATCGTCCAAAGATAAATCTATTTCATCAGTTGAAAATTGAATATTATCAATTATTTCTTTATCCTTTTCTGAAATTAAACTTTTGGCTTTATTTTCAGCAAGCAAAGCATCCCTAAGGTTTTGCTTAATAGCTTCATTTTCATCTTTATAATTTTTATTTGCATTATTGATATCTTCCACATATTTTTTAGACTCTTCCATTTTTTTATCAAATAAACTATTTAATATTTCATCCGAATCAGAAGCATCATTTATTTCGTTTAATGATAAACATTGTGTGGAAAACAGTAATGTCATAGCTTGCAATTTTTTAGGTTCTTGTGCAAAACGCTCCTTTTGTTTTTCAATCGCAATACTGATTCTTTTATATTGTTCTTTGTTTATTAAAGATTGATTTCTAAGAGCAAAAACAACATTTTCCAAAGCTTGTCCTGTAAATTGTTTTGGGGAACTAAGCCAAAGAATAGTTGTTAACTGTGATTCTGTCAAACACTCCGGAATTCTTTTGGGATTGTATTTTGAAGAGGACCATTTCATCAATTTATTATCATCCGTTAAAACCCACTGTGCTGCTTTAGACATATCAGGAATATATGCAGGGCGAGCAAGATCAATTGTTTTTACCAACTTCAGATCATGAATAACACCATCATCATCAGTATACGGTTTAAACTTTCTTATGGAAGCAATAAAATCATTATCATCATCGGAAACATCTGCAATTTGTTTTTCCCATAGTTTTATAGAATACTTATCTTCTAAAATACTCTGTAGATCTCTAATTATTTCGGCTATATCTGTTTTATCAAAAGATCTTCTTATGTATGCTGAATGAATTCCTGAAAACAAATTTTCACCATATACTGACAACGTTGTTACTGTATTAAGATTCAACGAATCAATAAAACTGTTTAATGTTATCGATATTTGATTCAATGTTTCCGGCAAAACGAAAAACTTAATTCCTGCTTTTTCTGCCATTCTATGAGTATGAAGTGTTGTTTGATGCTCATATGCAGTCTGTAAATCCAACAGGCGAAATATATAATTACTATCTAAAAGCAATTCACTTATACTCATATTTTTTTCTAAATCTTGAATCTCAGTTTGATCCAATTTTAACACTGAAGACAAGGCGATACCATAAAAAATGTCATTTAACAATTCAAACAGCTTTGTATTTTCGAATCGACACTTTATTAAATAATCAACAATTACCTTATTATTAATATCATTTTGCTCATAATTTATATCTACATCTTCATTTAAGCAGTTAAAAAAAGAATTTAAATCAACAGCATGCTTCAGCATAAAGTTTAGAAAAAGCTGAACAGTCTCACTCGGTTTAATATCAATACCTTTTTCTTTTGCAAAAACTGAAAAAGTATTCTTTAAGGTGTTTAATAAAGATTTATAGGAATATGAAACTTCATCAAGCTCTTGCTTATTAATTCCTATATATTCATTTTTTAAAAAATCTATTTTCCCTTTATCTTTTAACTTCAATAAAATCTCATTTAACACTGCTGGAGGCATTTCATAACCATATCGTTCTTCATACAAATTTACCAGCTTTGATTTTTCAACAGAATTTTCATAAATACTTATTAATAAATCCTCAACTAACGGAGAAAAGCTTAATATTACACTTTCCCCGCTATTATATCGTTCGCTTAATACAGCATAAGACAGAATCGCAATATTGTTGTCATATGTATACATAATCCCCACCTCATAAATACTTTACCATAAATTTTTTGATGATTCAATATTTATCAACAATATATGCAGATTCAATGTGATTTCCTAAAATGATTTTATTAAGCAAAAGACAGGGAAAACAATCATCGTTATACTTTTTTAGGAGATAATACTTTTCAAAACATACTTCAAAAAAACCTAATTTTTCGAAGTATAATATATCTCCGATTCCAATTACTTTGCCATTTTTATCATAATACAAAAAATCTCTCCTTATAAATATAATTTAATACATTCAAATATTTATAAGCTAAATAAAGCGTATTCGAATGTTATTCCCCAAGCATAAATAGTTTATTCTAATATTTATATTTATAATCAAAAAATTAGATAATATGTTTGGATAATAAAATATGAACATATATTTATTGGATTTTTAATGAAAACTCATTTTCCTATATATTTCAGGGGAACAAAAGTTTGCATGCAATAGTAAAAAGATGTCTGTATTGTTATCAAAATAAAGGACTGCTTTCAAGCAGTTTTCCTCTATGCTTGATGCAGTCCCGTAACAATTAAAAAACACAATGACTGTGCAGTTAAAATTATTCTTGCACATCAGTACATTGTTTTACTATATTATTGCTTTATAATATATCGACCGTCCTCACTTTTGATTACGAAAAACTCTTCCACCAATGGATACTCCTTATATTTCATATAAATATGATGATTATCCCATGATTTTTCTGAAATATAATCATAAATATCTTTATCAAGTTCTTTAGCAGACTTGCTTTTTGCGCAATCAACAATTTTTTTGACTATTTTTTCATCTGTGATATTATCATTATCATCAGAAGACAAAGACATCCAGATTTCATTAATTTCATCATTTTCAATGTCTGGAAAAACAAAACCTTCTTTTATATACAACAAATTTAATGATGTATCATGGGGGGATTCAAAAATAAAATCATTACTGTCCTCGCAAAATGAAAAATAAGAGTATGGAGGTATCAAATCTTGTATAAAATTATCAGATATATATATCTTTTCTCTTAAATTTTCATAAACAAGAAAAAAAGGATACATATCTTCATTTTCGATAACACCTAAATCACAATAGGTATTTGCTTTTATTGACCATTCGATATAGGAATCATCACCATACAATATAGATCTACTTGAACTATTATTGTCATATACATAGTTTGCCGTATATCTCGAAGAAAACATCAACAAGAAAAACATCATCAGTATAGCAACAATAATTATACAAAAAATCTTTTTCATAACAACCTCCTTAAAGCATTGTTGTTGAAATCTTTGAGGTTTTCCAAGAATTGCGAACATTTTGATAAGTTCTTATTATACCTGTTTGCCAGTATGGATCTGCTATTGTATATTTATAACATTCTCTTATTCCTGAAAAATATCCAAATACCGTTCTATCCCTAAATGTTGCTGCATCCTGCTCCGCTATATCAACAACTTTGCAAGAGTTTTTTAGCTTTTCTTTGCTTAAACCGCTTCCCACATACAAAATTATGGTAGATGGTTTTATACTAATTTTACCTTCAGCATACCAATATCCTAATACATGCTCTTTTATTTCATTTGAGACGCAATCATCTGAAAATAAAAAATATCTTTGAGCTGTTTGATCAGATTCATGTACTTTATTATGTATTGTATGATACTCCTCATAAAACAATGTAGTAGCATAGGCAGCCATAACATCAAAGACCGCATCACCAATTAATTCGTAAAAATCAAATATGATATCAGAAAATACTTCTCCATTAGATTGGTCATAAAGCGTTATTGAAATTGCTCCTTTTTTATTCGAATCTGTTGTTATTTCAAATGCAGAATTATAAGCATCAACCACTAATAAAAACAAGGTAACATAAATAGCAAGATCTGCAGAAGACAAACTCTCCTGTGTTCCCAATGCATCTATAAAATTCACTGGATTATTCTCACAGTAAGAAAACAAATTGTAAGAAAGTTTAGATTCATTTGTGTCGATAAAATTCACATCATCCGAATTAATAAACCTACCGATTTCAGCGTCGTAGTATCTTGACTGAAGGTAATACAACTGAATATCGCTGTCATAGTAATAACTGCGATATCTGAAAGGATTGAGTTCACCGATTGCTGTGTTTGAACCTGTTACAGATGTTACCTTACCCCAAGCATCATAGGTGTAACTTGTAATAAGATTACCGGCAGCATCAGCAATACCAACAATATCACCCATTGAATTCTTGACATAGAGGTAGTTGCTATCATTGTACTTAAATCCAACAATTTCTCCAACTGAATCATAGAAGAAGTAAAGTGTTGTTGTACCGTCTGTCTGTTCGATGATATTTGTTCCGTCGAGATGGAACTTTGTTGTAACACCATTTGATGTCTTGCTTGTTCTGATACCGTCTTCGTTGTATGTGTAACTGATATCACCAAAAGAAGCAAGCTGTCTGCCCATTGTCCAAGTCAACGCATTACCCATATAGTTAGTCGGATTACCGACTGCATCATAGGTAATTGTCTGACCGTTGTAGCTTATGAGCTTATCTTTCCAAGTTTCATCGTAAACATAGGTATCGGTATTAGCTTCAATCAAAGTATATACTTTTTCGCCATTTTCGTCAACCGTTACAGCATACTCTTTCTCAGCAAGAATATTACCTCTGTCATCATAGGTGTATTCATACTTAATTGTTGACGTTTCAGCAGAAAGCAACTGTTCGTTGTCATCATAAGTATAAATGATTGTTTCGGTTGATACAACATTTCCGTTTGAATCCTTTGTTGTAACAGTTTCAGTTGTAATGTTACCGTTATCATCGTAGGTATAACCGTAGATCTTTGAAACATCGTTAAGGGTGTTTTCAAGAACGGAAATCAGTTTGTCTGCATTGTAATCAAACGATGTTGTCAGTTCTGCAGTTTTAACATTTGTTAAACCATAATTTACATAAGTATACTCTCTTGTAAAATCAGCTGTTCCGTTAGTCTTGAATGTATCCTTGGTTTCTTCTGAAATAAGAGTATAAACATCACTGCCGATTGTTATAATAACACCGTCAAAGCTGTTTTCAACATCTTCAACAGCAGAAACATTTTCAACAGAATAAATGAAGTTGCCGTTAAGGTCATTTACTGTTGTCTTGTTTTCATCAATAGTCTTTTTGAGGTTGTTAACATAGTCAGTAAGTTCTGTCCATTCCTTTGTAACTTCACCATTTTCGTCGGTTGTTTCAAAGTATTCATAACCATACTTTGTTTCTTCACCGAGCTTAATGGCAGTAATTTCACCGTCTTCGTTGTATGTGTATACAATACTCTGACCGTTGCCAAAGTTAGAAGTTAAAACTTCCTGCTCAACAGTATTTGAATATGTATAATTAACAAGTTCTCCACTTTCGGAATTTGCAGTAAGAATACTTCCGAGGGTGTTGTAAGTAAACGCATAACTATTAAATGTGTGACCTGTTAAATTACCGTAAGCATCATAGGTGTAACCGGCAACCGCACCATTAGGATTAGTTCTTGAATCAAGATTTCCGTTATCTGCATAGGAATAGATTGTTGTTTCACCATCTTCGGTTATTGTAAGAACATTACCTCTACCGTCATAGGTATATGTGGTTGTCTTGCCATCTACTGTAACAGACTTTGTTCTGCCAAAGACATCATATACTGTTTCAGAAACGGTTTCATCTTCCGTGCCGGCATTTATTGTTGCCTTAACCTGCTGACACCAAGTGTCATATTCATAGGTAATTGTGGTCGTGTCTGATGACACTTCAATCATACCTGTTTCAGAATTTTCAATGTTCGTGTATGAGGTTGTAACTTTGCTTGTAACATTGCCGTAGCCGTTGTAGGTATATGCTTCTCCGTATGTCTGATACCAAGTTCCGCCAAGCGACTGATAATCTTTCTGTGTTACAATGCTTTCCTTATCATTGTATGTGTATACAGTTTTTTCCTGATTAACAAGTGCGCCGTCAATTCTCTTTTGATAAATTTCAGAGGTAACATTACCGTTTGTATCGTAAGAATATTCCGCTTTCTGTTCTGCAACAGCTTCAGCCTGTTCAAATGTTGTTGCTTCTGTAACTGTTAATGTTCCTGTTTTAACAAAAAGAGTGGCAGTTACATTGTTTTCACTGTCATAAGAATAAAATGTGAAGTTACCGTCATCATCTTCTTCATAAAGAGGATATTCTTCATAACTTTCTTCTACAATTTCATCACCCGGAACAGTAATCACGTATGCAACCTGAGAAAGAGTATCAGTTGTAATTGCACCTGAAATATTATTCGGATTGTAAGTTGCATCATCTGAATATCTGTAAAGACCGTTTGATATTGAAAAACCGTCAGCATAATACCAAACATCTGTTACACCCTTACTGTCAGAAACAGTCACCGCACCGATATTGCCGGGTGCTTCTTCATCCGCACTTACGACAGTATCATTGTATGTATACTTAACGAATGCACCATTAGCCTGAGTAATCTTCTTTACTCTGCCATCTTCAGAATAAACGATAGTTTCCGCTTCGTTGGTAGTGAGAAGACCGTTTGTATATGAGTAGTTATGTTCAACATTTGCGGCATCAATAAATTTTGTAAGATTTCCGTCTGTCCACTGATACTGAACATTCTTTGAAAGTGTGGTATTTGTTATAGCGTCAAATCTTGAAGCAGAAATATATATCGGTCTATCGTCACTTAGTGTTACGATATTTGTATTGCTTGCTTCGTCTGTGATGTAGACATTGTTAGTTGTCCAAGAATATGTTGCAGCATTGTAATTATCCTTTACAATTGCAAGTTTTCCGTCTTCATTAAAATAGCAATCAAACTCACCATAGGTAACCATATATGAGTAGTTAGTTTCAAGAAGCGTTCCTTCTTCAACCTTAAGTTCTTCACCATAAGCAGAAAGATATTTGCCTTCATCATTAATAATATAATACTGTTTGTTACCGTAGAAATCGGTAAACACATAGCCGTTTGTGTATTCAGCAATGTTTGCTTCAAAAGTAAAGAACCAACCGTCTTCGCTACTGTAAGTACGTTCAAAACCAATAGGAAGAACACCTTCACCAAGAGCGATGTCTGTATATGATGCGGTGTATTCACCAAGGTTACATTCAAGAACGAGAGATGTTATTTCACTTATGTTACCAGCAGCATCACAAGTACGGGCATAAATTGTTGCATCATACGAACGGATTATTGATAGAGGTTCATCTTCATAATCAATCCATTCACCGTTGCCGAGTTTATATTCAATATGTTCGGGAGTGTCGTTTACTTCATCAAAATCAACTGTATGTGCAGAAATATATACAAGTCCGCCTTCTTCATAAAGATTAGGGGCGGCAGGAGAAACGCTGTCATAATTCTGAGAAACATTAACGGTCTGTATTGTTGTATCAGCAGCAAATTTTAGACTGTTATCATTTTCTTTCAACATACCGTTTCCTTTGTTGTGATCAGGATTATTGTATGTAGGCTTTTTGTGTTCATTACGAGGTTCTGTTACTTCGTTTTCGATTTTAGATGCCATTTCTTCCTGGGCGTAAAATTCATCCGTGTCTTTTTCTATCGCAAATACAGGCATTGCTGCCGAAAAAGTTGTCAGAATTGTTATGATTGTAAGTATTACTGCTAAACTTTTTTTGAAATTTTTCATTTTGGAAACTCCTTTCTTCAAGTTATAAAGTAGTTTTTTAAATTGAAATACACTATGTACTGTGATACCAAAGATTTATTTAATAATTACTTATCTCCACATCTTAACCACCCTCGTTTCATTTCTCAGTAATCAAGTATCTATCTAATATTTGTATTATATTGCAATCTATTTTGTAGACTATTTTTTGATTTTTTTCATATCTGTTCTGTTTATACATAATCTATATTATGTATTTTGATAGGTATCGCTTATGGTTAAATTATTTTTTTTCAAAATAGCAATACATATATTCTGTAATAATTGACCAAATTATTACTTTATTCGTATTAACAATACAATCAATTTTTGTCCGTTTCAATATAGATTGAACAACTGCAGAAAATCAACGACTAAATGAAGAATTAGTCTAAACCATATGCACATAAATAGTAGAATAAGTATCATCGTATTTCATCTTAACATAATATCCGTTACAATATTTTTTACAACTTATTGTTACAGGCAACATTTGATAATCATCCACTTTTTTGTAACCTAATTCTTTTAATAGAAGAACATCTTTGAACATATTCTTCATTCTACTATGACTTCATCTGTTGATGTAAAATTCTGCCTTCAAATATACTCCTTCTAATTTCTGCTGTTATTTCAATAAAAATAATTCCTCTCAATCAATATGAACGATCCCAATTTGTACGGACAGTACAAATTGGGACCGTTCAGTAAAATCATTTCTTTGTTAGCTTGCTTGGAGTTATTTATTTTTTTAACAAAATTTTAAGCAATCTCACAGATTGCCTTTTCTGTTAACACATTGACGGCATCACGATTTTCTTGAGAAAAACTCTCGTTAATTTCTTTTGCAATTTTGTCACGATCATATTTGAGTTTATCTAACATAAATGAATGACGCAAATCAAACATTTCAAAAACATCATCCCATGTTAAAGCATAAATTTCATAATTATTCGTTAAACTTACTAAACCGGGTCTTCCTTTATCTTTAAATGTTTCATATCTGTTTTTTATGTCATCATCAACCTTTTTGGCAACAGCAATAAATTTCCACCTTCGATATTGGCTATTAAATTGAGGTTTCGACCGGATAAAATCCATATAATCCTCAACTTGCCGTAGAACTTTTTTTGACAAAGTGATGTTGGGAGCCTTAAGTTCAACCACAATATTCTCTTCGATTTGTACCCCATAAGAATCCTTATCTTTTAACGAACTACAGAGAAAAATATCCATTCTACGCTCTACTTCAGTTTCTTCTGAAAGCTTTTCCGTTGCATCTTTTGCTCCGTACAATAAATAATTATAACTTTCCAATGCACTATTCATTGCTTTATCAGCACTTGCCAAATTATACTGTTCTCCAAACAACCAATAATTATGTTCAATTATTCGTTGAACATGATCACGTTCGTTTGCATACTTTCCTAAATCATAAATTATTGCCTTAAGTATTTCAATGATTTGATATCTGTTTTCAACAAAACTTATTGTATCAATTATATACTCGAGGTGCGTCTTTTTTAATATGTCTGCAAACTGTTTGCGTTGGCTTGAAGAAAGTTTAACAAGTTCATCAACTACCACCAAAAGATTCTCACGCTCTTCAGAGCCCAACAATAAATTCAAAAAAGCCAACAAAGATTTTTCTTGAAGCTCATTTAACTTATAAAAAATTCTTGGTTCAAAACCATAAAGTTCTTTAGTTACTCGTACCAAATCCCTTTTTCTTAGTTTACCATACTCATCATCGGGGAATTTTGGAAAAGTTTTTCTAACAGTCATCATTTTATGTACTTCTTCATCCGCTTTTCCAATCATAAATAACTTGATTTTTTCGGCAATAAGTTCTTGTATCTCTTTTTTCAAGCTCTTAATAATTTCACGGTCATCTGTTTCTTCATAAATAGCAATTTGCATTGAAGTATCAAATAAAGATATTTTATCCCACTTATCGAAAAACGAGGATTGAATAAATACACTATGATTAAAAGCTACAGTATTATTATTAAAAGATGTATTATCGCTACCTTTTAACGCATCATTCGAATCAAAATAATAACTACGAAATTTCTCTTTGATTTTTTCGTTCCATACTATTAAGCTTATTTTAAAATCAAATTCATTTATTCTCTTTGATATTGTTGAGCTAAAATTATCATCAATATACTTACTATAATCTATTTCCTGATCATTTAATATAATTTTTATCGACTTGTGTTTATTGAGATATAAAAACCACGCAAATTCTTTCAAAAAACAATACTCAAGAGCCTCTAATGAAATATCACTTGGATAAATTGATTCAGATATGTTGAAAAATGATACTTCTGTACCAGTTATATTTCTATCATAAATAACTTTAGGTTCATCGAACTCTACCTCTTCTTTGTTTGCATCTGAAAGTGTTATTGAAAAAGTTTTATATTCATCGTTATCTTTATATACCGTATTCCATTTTGCAATGGAAGAAAATGCCGAGAAAGAAAAACGACCTTTTCCTTTGTTTGCCTTAGTTTTTGCCTTAAGTGAATATGAGTTTTTTTGGGATGCTAAAAAAGCCCCAAATGTGTCACTAAGATTATCAAATGAAATACCATCACCGTTATCAGATATGGTAATCGTATCTATTCCGTTAAGGACATTTGGGATGTATGAAATTATCACCGTAGTCGCATTGGCCTCAAATCCATTCCAAATGAATTCACACAAAGCTTCCCCAAAATCTTTAGTGATACCTGATGATTCAACACTCTGATTTTTAACACTTAATGGTATTTTCATTTCTTTTTGGCCTCCCTAATAAAACATACTGTAATTATAACTCGATGAATTGAATATTACAAGATATATAATACAATAAAACTCATGGATGCAGATAATCATATGGCTCACATTTGCCTATTTCTTTATATAATCTTATAATAGCATCGCACTTTGCTTTATTATTACCATAAAGACTTCCCGTTTCATTAACAGTTTCGCCTAAACAATATCCCCCACAATTCATTTTTGCAGAACAATGCTCACAGTGTTGCATTACAGTTGAACGACGATTATTAAGAGTTATTATTTTGTCACTATACAAATCAAAGGATTTATTCATCGAATTCCATTTTCCAACAACAAATGGCTTCATATAATATGGATTTGCACCTAGCAGAACCATATCACAGGCTGAAATATACCCATCTACAGTTATATGCGGAGCACTCAATGGTGTACAACAGCGACAATGATAATCAGATTCCCCATCAAAATTCACTGCAAAAAAACTCCCCCAAAATACTCCTTTTTCTTTCGAATATTTATAGGCATCAATATAGTTTTTTACATAATTCTCTATTCCAAAATAACACTCATCAAGTTTACTTGTTTCATCACATACAGGTTTGTTGCCAACTGAACAAAACAACGGGTCAGTCCAAACATATCGAATTCCTAATTCAAAGAAATAGTTAATCGTGTCAATTTGCTTATTGACATTCATTTTGTTAATTGTAACTCGAGCTCCAACCATTAATTCTCGACTTTTCTTGTGCTCTATTAACCACTTAACATTGGACTCTAATACTTCAGCAGATGTTTGTCCATTAAACACAGCAGAAAACTTGGGATTTAAAGGTCTATAATAATCTTGTATATCTTTCATTCCGTCAAATGACATCCACATTATATTTATGTTCTCTAACGCCCATTCGCGTACTTCCTTAGTGAAAACTCCATTAGTTTGTATCTCGACAGTAACTCTGTTGCCTCCGTTAGGATGCCTTTTTGCATAAGCAGTAATTTCCTTCATCATTTCAAATTCTTGTGTAGGTTCACCGGGACCATAAAATCTTATATGCCTACTTACATTATTTTCAAAGTACCAATCAACAGCAGCTTTAGCTATCTCAAAAGAAATAGTTTGTTCTTGAATTCTATTTCTCTCCTCGACATTATAACAATAGCGACAACACAAATTGCATTTTGTTGTTAGAAAAAAAGAAAGCATTTTTTTGTTACAATGAGACATGTCGTCCTCCCGATAATCATAAATTTATATCTTCAAAATCATTTATATTTTTAATAAAAGATCTGCGTATTCTAGCAGCCTTTTCAGATTTAAAATTCGAATAATAGTATTGATTGTTTTCTAATTTCTCAGAAAAGCAAAAATAACCCACATATGCATTATTATATAAAGGTTCTCCATTAGCATCACAGTCAACATATATCACAATATCAAAATATTCCGCAGATATGTGATTTAATAGTGTATCGTCATACTTAATGTATAGTTTTCCTTTCTTTTTAGATGTTTTAGTCGATTTGCTATTTAATAACTTGAGTTGAGATACAAAAGAATTCACTTGACTTTCACAATCTGATGTTTTAGGAAGTATGTAATAATAAGAGGTATTTTGTTTAAAAATATTGTCGTGTATTGTTTTTAATATCTTTTCGCCGCTTTTGCTATCACTACTTTCTTGAAGACTGTTAGATATGATAAAAACTTCGTTTTTTTTGGAATTAATGTTATTAATATGCATTTTTTCTATATTACTTAAAGTATCGTAAGATATAGTTTCTTTTATAACTCCTAGCTTATTATTTATGTCTTGTATGTTTTGCGATAAAACATCAGTCTTTGGCTTTGTCAATATTGAAAAAAATGAGTGATAGGAAAATACAACACTGACTAAAATTATTGTCAACTTTATCCAAGAATGATTTGTAAGATAAGGACTGATAAATTCATCGATTACTATTGAAACTATTCCCATAATTGACATAATCACCGATATAATCCACTCTTTTTTCACAAAAAAACCTCCCGAAAAATCCTCTTATTAATATAGTTACAAAAAATGACAAAAGTAACACATTTTTTTTTGATTTTTTTATTTTAGTCATCATTAATCTCTAAAAAATTCAACGGACTTGTGCCAATTGGAGCAGTCAACACTATGCAACTCCGTTGCTTGATTTTACTTATAAAAATTCATAGTATCAACGCTTGCTTCATTATGAATAGACTCAAAATGAAGATGATTACCCGTAAAGTATTCTGTTAAGCCGACCTTTGCTATTATCTGTCTCTGTTTTACTGTCTGACCTGTCTAAACAAGAAATACCGTGCAACACACATAGTGCTTTATAAGTAGTATAATCATACATAAGTTTCGGATAAGTTCAAAATCGGGGTAGCAAATCTACTACCCCGATTTTCATGTTTTTAGATGAACAATTTGATTCTTACATCATTAATATTTTTATCATTCTGGTAAAACTGATTTCAAATCAATTACAAAAGGATAGCTATCTCTTCGTGGCTCTATAGCCATTGAATCTAACCCAAAACATTCATATGAGTAACAAAAATAATCATAATATTTTGCTAACCAATTATATTTTTCAAAAACTCTTCCATTTGAATTTGCTTTTAAATTTTTTAAAATGTTATCACGAATACTTTGCAGTTGGGATTTAAAAAATTCTAAGTTTCTATTTTCTATTTCATCTTTGCTTATATTCTTTACATATTGTATATTCAAATACACCCTCATATAAGCTGATAAAAAATCAATAAAAACGACATTATCATCTGTATCAAATAACAACGGAATTGGTGTTGCCCTGGAAATATACTCACGAACTACTTCCTGATTCAAAATTATGCGCGGATATGTTGCTTTTTCTTCTAACTCATGAGCTTCATATAATCCATTTCCACTTGCAATTGTACCATTAGGATCGAAATCACCAATTGTAAGACCACCCCGAATAAAATAATTGTGATTAATCAACTCAAACTGTGCCAATGCTAAATTAAAAATGTGTAAATAAAGTACTCTATCTATTCGTTGCTTCACATCATCGATTTTTTCACCATATAATTTCCTAATAATATTATGCATTTTTCTTTCATGTGAATTATAATCAAGTTTGTAATAAAACAAAAAATTATCAGTATAACTTTTACAACGAAACGCCGGAAAATTGGATTCTATAGGGGCATTATTATAAACAAAATAATCAAAATCAGTCCTAATTCTATCTATTTCATCTTTGTTATTACGTTTTAACACCTCCTTGTAACCAAGAATATCAACACATGTAATAATGTGTGAATGTTCATTCAATTCCATAAAATTAACCTCCGTTAACTAATTAGTTTTGAGAAAGTCATAAAAACTCGTTCTCATATAATAAGTGTCAATAATCGAAAAAAGTAACACATTTTTTAAAAATTTTTTATATTTTTTTTTAAAAACAGTCTTTTTTTGACAAAACTAAGGCTATTTAGGTGGTAATATTGTTTATTTATAGAAGTTAAGAGCATCTAATCTTACCCCGCTCTGAATTACCTCATAATGAAGATGCGGTCCCGTTGAATATCCTGTTGAACCGCAATCTGCAATCACTTGTCCCTGCTTTACTGTCTGTCCAACAGACACATGTAGTGCTGAACAATGAGCATAAAGTGTTGAGTAAGTGTCATTGTGTTTAATCTTGACATAATAACCGTAGGAATTATGCCAAGTTGCAGTTACTACAACACCATCAGCAGTCGCAAGAATAGGAGTACCAAGAGGAGCTGCAATATCTGTACCCCCGTGTGTTTTTATTTCACCCGAAATCGGGTCAACACGAGTTCCGAACCGAGAAGAAATATATTGGTCATTTTCAAACGGCCAAGTAAACATGCCTGTGCCGACAAAGGAACTGTTACCTTGAATGATTTGTTCGCTTGCTCCGAGAAGGTCTCCCCACAAGTCAGAGTATTCATCACTCATAAGTTCTTCCAACAATGCTTTTTGTTCATCATTGAAATTATAAAGTGCAGAAATTTCATCTACACTTAACTGAAGAATTGAAACAGTTAGAACTTTCTTTGTGACATAAGTTGTTGTTTTGATTGAGTTGCCATTCTCATCTGTTGTAACTGTAGTTTCCGCAACAACTTTAGGTGTAACAACACCTGTCATTGTATTCATATCTTTCATAATGTTACGAAGTAAATCAATTTTAGTATCATCAAGAGTTACAACCTCAAGCGGATTATCGCCTGAGGTTGTTTTTACTGCATACACTGCAAGAACATTTTTCCAATTTATAGATGTGTTACCCTTAACTTCAAGTAAATCATAAGTGTAGGATGCTTTCATTGCTGTAAGATTTGCATAATGCTCAGAGGTGAGTTCAGATATAGCCTGCGACATTGTTTTGTGTGTTCCTGTTGTTTCATCATTCGCAAGAAAGATGCCAAAGCAAGTGCCACCAATCGCGCCGATTAAACAAATAATAATTACAATTACTATTGCAGTAATTCCGCCTGCAGCAATAGCCGCTCCTATGCTTTTTGCACCTGAAACAACAGCCTTTCCCGCTTCAACTACAACCTTTGCAGCAAATGTTACCATCTTAATAGTTACTCTTGCAGTTCCCCGTGCTGTCTGCTTTGTTCTTTTTGCAACCTCTGCGGTTTTCTTGGTTGTAGATGCAGTTTTCTTTGCTACGGTCTTTGCAGTTTTTACTGTCTTGTCCG
The DNA here is from genome assembly GCA_017513525.1 of Clostridia bacterium. Taxonomy (GTDB): domain Bacteria; phylum Bacillota; class Clostridia; order Oscillospirales; family Acutalibacteraceae; genus RUG806. Next base: position 3,345 of record JAFXFC010000052.1, on the reverse strand, counting down.
CCTTTTTAATACCCTTAGCTGCATTATCAAGACTTCTCTTCGATTGCTTTATTTTACGAGCTTCGCTATTTACTGTCCTGACCATTTGCTTTTCTGCACCTACCTTTTTAATAGTCGCCTGACCTTTTGTTTTAGGTGCAGTTTGCTTTCTCTGTCGAGGTTTCTTTATTTCTTCAACAGGAGTTTCTGTCTGTTGTTTTGATTTAGGCGGTTCTTGAATTTTTTCTTTAACGGTAGTTTTATCTTGCTTACCTTTAACATCGCCATTTTCTTTTTTAGCCTGAATCGATTTATTATCATTTTGCTTTTGTTTAGGTTCAGCTTTTGGTTCTGTAGTTTCAGATTGTTTTTCTGTTGGATTTTCTTCAAGCTCAGGAGCTTCGTTCTCAGGAGCAGATTCTTCAGTAGGCTTTTCTTCGTCAGGCTTTTTTTCATCTTCTTTTTTCTTTTCTTCAGACGTTTTCTTATCTTCTGCTCTTTTTTCCTTTACTTTTTCTATTGCTTTTTTTGTTCCCTTGCGAACTGTTTTTTCAGCACCAACAGCAACAGTTTCTGTACCGGATTTCATAGCTTCTGTAATCTTATCAGACGCATATTGCTCAGGTGATATATTATCAGCCTGATTGATATTCTCATTAACGGTATCTTTAGTCTTTACACCGATGTTTTTCATTCTGTCACCAACATTAACCGCAGCATTGTGAACTTTTACATCTTTGACTATTTCGCGAGTATTAATACCTTCACCCATTGGCATCTCCTATATTGTGTTTTAATTTTTTATTTTAATTCTTCGACCTTTGTGGTCATAAGTTTATACAGTTCCGTATTCTTCGGGAACTTTCTTTCAAACGGTACAAATGATGAACCAACCTTAACAAGACCGTGACCAACTTCAACATTTGTGATGTGTGTCATCTGTGTTTCACTAATCTGCAAAAGATTAGCAAGGTCTTCTCTGTCAGTTGAACCCTGATTGAGCATTATAATAAACTCTGAGTTTGCTAGCATGGTTCGTGCGGTATGACTCTGTAAAAGGTCGTCAACATTCTGTGTTATGCCTGTACAAAAAGCTCCGTATTTTCGTACTCTTTTCCACAAAGTGAAAAGGAAATTTGCAGAGTATTCGTGTTGGAAAAGAAGATATATCTCGTCAATAAAGATATATGTTTCTCTGCCCTCAGCTCTGTTCTTTGTGATTCGGTTAAGAATACTGTCAAGAACTACAAGCATACCGATAGGCATAAGCTGACTGCCGAGTTCAAGAATGTCATAACAGATAAGTCTGTTTTCAATGTTTACATTGGTTTTCTGTGCAAAGGTGCTTTGTGAACCCGAAGCAAAGAGTTCCATAGCTGTTGCAAGTTCAGTAGCTTCGGGTTCAGGCTGCTTTCTTAAATCATTACAAAGGTCAACAAGAGTAGGAACTTTGCCTGTATAACCTCGTTTGATATAGTTCTTGTAAACATTGGTAAGACAACGGTCAACAATAGATTTCTGAATAGCATCAATACCATTTTTACACATAATCTGTTCAAAGAGCGAAAGCACAAATTCTACCTTAAAAGCAATAGGACTTGCACCGTCTGCATACTCCTTGTTTATATCAAGACAGTTAATATGATTTTTACTTTTTGCCGACAATTCGATAACCTGTCCGCCCATTGCTTCAACAAGAGCAGTATATTCTCTTTCAGGGTCAATAATCATAACATCAGCATTAGTTGAAAGAAGAACATTTACTATTTCTTCCTTTGCTGTAAAGGACTTACCGGATCCTGAAACACCGAGAATGAAGCAGTTACCATTAAGCAGGAACTTACGGTTAACAATAATCATATTTTTAGATATAACATTAACGCCTTGGAATACACCGCCATCGTGCTGAATTTCCTGAACTTTAAAGGGCATAAAAACAGCAAGGCTTTCTGTTGTAAGAGTACGCCTTGCTTCAATCTTATTTATTCCTATTGGTAATGTGGCATTAAAGCCATCCAACTGCTGATATTTGAGAACGCCAAGCTGACACATGTGCTTTCTGCCTGTTGCCTGAATTGCTTCTGTATCGCTATTGAGTTCTTCAAGAGTATCGGATGTGTGCATAACAGTAATTACAACCTTAAACATCTTTTGGTCACGAGTTGTAAGGTCATCAAGGAATTCTCTGATTTCCTTTCTCTGCTGCTCCATATCATAAGGAATAACAGAAGTGTAGTTGTTATTTGCATTCTGTTTTCTCTGATAGTTTGCAATATTTGTTTCAATACCGAGTGCCTGTTTCTCACCAAATTTCTGTGCTTCCTCTGTTGATACCGGGATAATATCAAAGTTAAAAACCATATTTCTGTTTGTATCTGTGAGTTCCCATACAACACTATCTTTGATATATGATGGATAATCACGGATGAAGAGAACCCTGCCAAATCTGTCACCGATTTTGAAATAATCCGACTTAAATTCAAAGCCGTCAGGTGTGATATAGTCTTTGAAATTCTGTCCTTTCTGCATCGTATCTCTCAAATCAAAGTGATAGTCCGCTGACTCTTTAGGTCTGCAGAAATCGTGAACAATACGAAGTCTTTCGGTTAAATCAAGTTCCGAACACTTTGAACCGAGCCTTGCAAAGTGAGCAATCAAATCTGCACCTACACGATTAAAATGGCTTCGTGCTTCTTCAACCGTCTTTTTCTGAATTGTGAGCGTTACATATTTATCTTGCACGATAGCATTTGCTCCGTTTGCTATCATTGTGAGCATATCATTGATTTCTTTACGGTACTTGTCTTTATCATCATTTGCTTTTTCAAGAAGAGCAATTTCTTTAAGCTCACTGTTTTTGAGTTTTCTGTTGATGATAGTAATCTGACTTGAAATACCGTTTTCAAGTGAGTTCAAAATCTCACTGTATCGAAGGAAGTTTGCCTCCTTATCTTCCTTACTTGATACCGCATAATTTATATCGGTAAATTTAAATGTTTTTGAGTATCTGTCTTTACCTGTTAAAAAGATACCGTCTGAATAGACGGCATCAATTTTAATTACATCCTGAACAGACTTGGGTACAGACATTCCATCCCCAAACAAGTCATCGAGTCCTGTTTTCTTTTTTATGCTTCCGATTAGGTCGAACATCGTCACCATTCCTTTCAATTACATCATAATAGTTTTTTGAAATAAATTTCAATTCTTTAGGCATAAGGATTTCACTTTTAAGATAAGTGATTAAAACCTTTTCTGCCGTCATTCCGTGATACTTAAAAAAGCCGAGAGTTGCAAAAGGAGCTGCACCTACAATGCACACCCAACTGAGTGTTTCAATACCAAAGAACGGTTTTAATAGAAAGT
>JAFXFC010000051.1 GCA_017513525.1 Clostridia bacterium | reverse complement strand
GGGTTCCTAAAGAACCTCAGCTTTGCTATGAAAAAAGTTATCAACAATGTGACCAACAATCACATAATTGGTGTTGATAATTAAAATTTCAGAGGCTGCATCAACAACATCTGTCTTAGATGTTTTGATACAGCCCCAATTCTAAAAGTCAAAAATTATTTAACTGTTGCAATGAGTGCTTCAAAAGCTTCTGTTAAAGCGGAAGCGGACTGTGTTGAAGCTGCATTGATTTCTTCGTTTTCAGTGAACATTGAATGAATGTCATTGTCGGGGATGATGTAGCCTATCTGGTCGTTATTAAGGCCGAAGCAGAGAAGCTTTTCAATGCCGGAGGTATCTTTCATTGAAGAATAATCCCATGTTTCATTTGTCCAGCTCTTGTCTGCACCTACAACACCGCCCCAGATGATTTCGGGAGCAACTTCACCGGGAATGAAAACAATGCCAACCTTGTTGCCGAGTTCCATATAACCGATTTCTGTCATGATGTTATAGCCAAAGGGCTTCTTTGTAACGATGCTGTTAAGAAGGCCTTCTCTTACAGCGAGTGTAAGTATCTGGTTATCAGCATTGATAGCAACTTCACTGAATTTAACATTGAGAACGGGTTCGAGCTCAACTTCTTCTGTAATTGCTATAGCTTTTTCAGCAAGTGCTTTGCCGTATGCTGCAACTCTGACTTCATCTGTATCTTCTTCAGTAACGATGGTTTCATACTCAGTTGTGATTGCAAGCTCTGCACCCTGAGCATAAACTACATCAGCGCCTGTTGTTTCTTTTACATATTCCTTGAAGTAATAGGGGAAGTCAGCTGAAATAACATCAGGGCCTGCACCGAAGCCTACGCAGTGGATACCTGCCTCGCAAAGCCAGATTTCATTGGATGCTTCATCATCGGGATCAAAACGGAATCTGTGAAGCTCGCCGTCAAATACTATGGGATTACGCTTATCGTGAATAAGCTCGGATGCGTCAACGCTGCCGTAATAAAGAGTACCTGCTTCCATGTCATTGACAGCTGTCATAATGGCATTTGATACTACCTCATACATATTGTTCATAAATACTGTAGATTTACCGCCGATAAACTTGTTTGTGTCAGCACCGATAACGCTTAATGCGGGGTTAACAAGGATAGCGGGAACGAGGGGAGCGCCCATGCCGAGAATATCGATACATGAATGCTGGTGAAGAACGGAAACGTTGATGCTGATGATATTATTTTCTTCAGCAAAATCAGCGAGTCTGTTTCTTATCTCAAGAACATCGCCTCTTGCAAGACCGTAACCGTCGATAACAGCCTGAACAACAACGCCGCTTGTGCCGTCAGAGAGTGCATATACATTTACGCCCTGATCGTCAATAACTTTTGTAGGAACTCTGCCTGAAATGGGTTCAAGTGTGCCGCCCATGTAGAAGGAACCGTCATAAATATTAAGTCCTTCAAGTAATGAAGCATAGGCATAGCCTGCACTCCACTGTGCACCGTCAGCTACTTCCGTGTCGAATGTTTCTTCACCTGCATAGAAGCCGTCAGGTGATGCATAATCATCGAAGTTTACCCATTTGTCGCCCATGTTGAGTCCGGGAATGATAAGGTTGAGAACCTTGAGAATTGCATTGACAAGACTATCAATAACACGATAAAATGTTGCTTCAATTCTCTGAAGAGGACCTTCTGAGGGGTCGATTTCTGTTGCAGCTGATGCGGGAATTGCCATAGTGAGAAGAACCATAACAACTGTAAGCATCAGAGCAATAATTCTTTTTGCGTTTTTCATAGTTTTTTCCTCCGTTTATTTATTAATCTGACTTAGCAGTATTAACCGTATCGATAATTTTTTTGAAATTTTCTGCAATGATGGCTGCGGTTTCGGGCCCCATGGAATTTGTTTCTTCATAATGTCTTCTGCCGAACCGGTCTATCGCTTTATCAAGATAGGGGGCATCCTCATTCAGCATAAAGTCATTGGGAGGTAACACATATCCAAGCTCGTCATTTGCGAGTCCGAAAATGAGAAGATTTTCATCATCTGCTATTTCAATTAAAGGTTCGGGGTTTATTTCAGGTGGAAGACCTTCGGCTGACTCATCATCATCGAGATATCCGCCGTAAGCAAGTTCAGGGAACAGCTCACACGGAATCATCAGAATTTTCAATTCATCAATTTCATAATAATTCAGTTCTGTTTTAAGAGCTTTCTTATCCGAATAGGGAAGCTTATAAGCATCTGCACTCAATATTCCGAGCTGACAGGCAATTGTGAGCACGGGATTTTCCACGGGAACATAGAATTCCTGTTTAATAAAGCTGATTCTCGGGTCAAGCTTCTTTTCTTTTTCTATGCTCATTGCGTAACTTGCCAGTTTATATCCTATATTTCTTGTGGATTCAAGAAGACGGTTTTCTCTTCTGAGTCTGTCCTCGTCTTCTATTTCCATGCTTATCATACCGCCGATAGCGCCGACACCGTAAATAGTTTCTGCTCCTGTTTCGTTTCTTATCTTCTCACGAAGATAACAGGGGAAATCGGCGCTGACAAGTGAATTACAGCCCTGAAGGGACTCTGAATGGGATGCAAAATTAAGGAAATAAATTTCTCTTGTTCCGTCATTGGGAACAAAACGAAGTCTCGTAAGTGTTTTTGAGTAAACAATGGGAGTTCTTATATCCTCCTGCATATCGGGCACTTCAATGCGTCCGAGATAAAGTTTACCTTCACGGCGATCTCTGTAAGCCGCAGATGCAGCTGTTATTACGGCATTGAAAAGGATAGTCATGAATTTTCTGTTCTTACCTGTATGAGGTAATTTGCCCCAGATGCCCATTGTGTCGATACCTGCATGGTTATGGGTGCTCATTATTGTGATAGAGCGGCAATTGGTAATTTCTGAAAATTCACCGAGAGCTTTTTTCAAAGCGTTAACATCCTTATTAAGAAGTCCCACAATATCAAGGGAAACAAAAAGATGTCCGCCGTTTCCCGAATTATCGTCAAGCCAGAGTGCGTGAGCATACTGCGGATCAATAACACCCTTTGCAGGGTTGTTTTCACCGTAGCCTGCAATATAGTATTTTTTGGTTTTTATATCATCGGGAAGCATTACGGCTTTTCCGAAGCCTGCAGTAAAATACTTTGAGGCGGCTTTCTTAGTGTAATGGAATTCTCCGTCGGGTAAAACATCAGCATATCCGCTGCCTGCAAACTGAGTTATACCTTTGAGAGCAGAAGACGCGAGTTTCATTATGTCCATAAAGCTTATACCCCCAATTCGGCTTTCATTTCCATGAAAGCTTTTATTATTGTTGAGCCTGCATGCTTTCCTATGCCGATAAGCTCATGATAGTGATTATTGAACTCTCCGAGAACATAATCATTATCGGGCACGATATATCCGATAGCATCGTTTGCAAGTCCGAAAGCTATAAGGTCTTTGTTGAATATTTCAGTTAAAGGAGGGTAAGGGAAGTCAACATTGTTATAAGCTCCCTCTGCCTTAAGTGAGTCACCGCCTGTCAGAAGGTCTGCGCAGAATTCACCGGGCACTAAAACGATATTAAGGTCTTTACCTATTTGCAGGAAACCGATTTCACTGACTATTGTATATGTACCGTCAGGTTCTCTTAACACTTTATATGAAGCAAGATTTAATTTTCCCACGATCTGAATGAGAGGATTTGTGACAGAAAGATGTACTTCCTTGATGCGGATATTGAGCAGAGGCTTTACTGCCGTTTCCTTTACGGGCTCCCAATTTTCACACCAGAGTGTATATTTTTCATTGTTACGCTCTGCATCTTTGGTGTCCTTTTCTATCTCGTTTTTATCGTAAAGCACGGGAACGCTCATTATTTCGTCAAGAGTTTTTGTGAGAGCAAGAGTAATTCTTCCGAGCTCTCTTCCGAAACGGATGGAGCGTTCATATCTGTGATTGAAAGTTACACCGTCATTTGAAGCGCCGCAGGACATATATATTGCACATATAGCGCCGTTAAAGAACATAAAGTTATAGCCTGCTTTATTTACGGTTTCGCCCATGTAATAAATATATTCACCGCAAAGATCGCGGCCTGTGCCTTCACCGTCAGAGGTGGGAAGACCTGCAACATCGGGGTGAGCACCCATAGTGGCTATGATGGTGGGTGTTTTTGTACTGTCATCGGGAGTGAAGACCAGTCTTGTGAGCTTTGTTACAAGGCTTGTTGCCGATTTTCTGTTTTTATTATTAAAGTAATTGTCTCCGATATCCTTCTGAGCAAGGCTCATTGTACCTGTTGTCATATCCTCATATGCTCTTAAAAGACCGTCTGCGACTTTTGTTGCAAGTGCATACATGAATTCACTGTCCGCACCGCTGAGATATGTACCTTTACCTTTTTTGTTCTTTTTCTTGTTATGTAGAACCTTAGAAAGTGTATCGGTCCATAAGCCCTGAGTATCAACACATGAATGTGCATGAGTTGAAAATACATTAACGGAAGCAATCTTAGCTTCCGGATGCGCATATTTCATGAGATCGGCAAATCTTCTTCTTATAAGCTTGATATCCGAATTGCCTGTTCCTATACAGTCGATAGTTGCAAAGAATGAGGTGCCGTTTCCCGAATTATCGTCAAGTGCGATAATTCTGCACTGCATTTTATCAACTATTGTCTGTATCTTATTGTTAAAGCCGTTATCGGGAGTAAGATAACCGCCGAGATAATAATCTCTTTCCTTGAAATCGTAGGGAGTAAGGTCAGCGATTGCATAGCCAAGCATCCAACAGGCATTTTTTGTGGGATTTTTTCTGAATTTATCGCTGCCGCTGTAAAAATATCTGCTGTCATAATCAGAGGCATTAATAAATGAGGGACCGTCATTCAATGAATCCGCAAAGCCTCCGAGAAGCTTGTGAATGGTATTTTCCGTGAAACGGACGAATTTTTTTGATGAAAAAAAGTCAGCCATTGATTTTTCTCCTTATACTTTTTCTTCAACCTTTACTGCTGTGTTTTCCTGATTTCTGTAAACCACAAATTTACAGAACAAGTATTCTGTTATCATATTGCAAAGCATTGTCACACCGAGGACTATATATTCTATTGCCGTAACAGTTGCGAATTGTGCAGTAAAATAGTTTCCGAGAATTGTGGAAACAGGGGTGAAAACAAGGTAAAAACCAAATACCTTTAACATGGCAACGGGGATATTTGCTGCGGATTTAAAGGTGAATTTTCTGTTGAAGGTAAAATTCCATATAACCGACAGGATAAGCGCTATCAGATAAAACGGACCGTACTCATTGGTCATTATCTTTGCAAAGGTTTCATTTTCAGCAATGAGCTTTTGCATAAAATCCATATTCAGCAGTACTTCATTCATAAGAGTAAAGCTGCCTATCTGAATAATACCTGCTGAACAGGAAAAAAGTGCAAATTTAATAAATTGAAAAACGCTCTTTTTGGTTTCGGTCGTTTCAGCCAAAATAAAAACCTTCTTTCCTTATTTTATATTATAATATCATACTGTTTCACGATTTGCAATAGAAAGCTTATTGCAATACGGAAATTTTTGTGATAAAATTACTAAAAAAAATGAGTGCGGTGATTTTTATGAATGATATTCCTCTTTTTGTCGGAAAAAACTGTGATGCTTTCAAAAAGTTTTATTCTGATGAAAAACAGTTTATGAATATGAAAGACGGTAGAATTCCGTCGCTTTATACCGTAAAGAACGGAGAACATAAGGGAACAGTTATTGCAGCGGCAGATAAAGCCTCCTGCGGAGCAGACTGGGGCTTTATTGAAATTGCAGTAAGAATAAGTACGGATAAAGGTGATTCTTTCGGTAATATGAAGACCGTTTTCAGTCCTCCCGTAAGAAAATATCCCTTTGACGGAGAAGAGTATACCTCAGCTTTTGCCATTGACCCGCTTATAATGGAAGCAGATGATGGTAAAGTAATTATGCTTGTCGATTTTTACCCCGAATGTAAAGGACTTCATGCTCCGAGGCTTTTGGAGAAGGGAAGCGGTTATGTCAAGTCAGACAAGGGTTTCTGCTTAAAACTTTATTCGGGAAAAACAAAGCTCGACGGTATTTTTGCAAGAAAAGGAAAGGAATTTGCTTTACAGTCTGACGGCTTCGTTTACACCTCTGACGGCAGAAAAACAAAGTATTATTTACCAAAAAATCATTCTGCTGAGTGGGCATATTCAACTATCGGAGATATGTATTATTGCGTTGGAGAGCAAGCGCAGTATCTTGAAAAAGAACCTCCCTTGATACCTGATAATAAGCCCGGAAATGACATATATGTGGGTAATATTTATGTAAGCAAAAAGAAGCCCTCGTTTGATGAAAAGAACCCCGTGTTTGTGCAGAAGGAAAAGGTGTTTGATAAAGAGGGTAATCTTCTTTGTATCGAAACAAAGCCGGCTCCCTTAAGAGCGCCGATGCTGTCTTATATTTTTAAACTTGAAAGCACCGACGGCGGAAAAACCTTCTCTCAGCCTGTTGATATCACTCCGTATTATAAAAAAGAGTCCGACGGTATATTCCTCGGTGTGGGTCCCGGTGTCGGAATTACATTGAATCACGGGAAGTATAATGGCAGAATACTTGCTCCCTGTTACATTCTCAATAAAGCGCTTGTGCTTATAAGTGATGATAACGGAAACACATGGCGCAGAAACAAGGGCGAATTCTGTGAGAACATAGATGAATGTCAGTTGGTTGAAATGCCCGACGGTAAGGTGTTCTGCTTCGGCAGACCCAAGGGCGGCGGAAAAATTCCTCTCAGTGTGTCTGATGACGGGGGAGATACCTTCAGAAAACTTGCCCCCGTTGAACCGAAGGTTCCTCAGTGTCAGCGCTCGGTAATTTCAGTTCCTGAAGATTTTATGCTTCCCGACGGTTTAGTCAATGACGGCAGATTTATACTTCTTGCAACACCTACGGGACATTCGGGTAAGGATGTCACAAGAACCGACGGTAAAGTATATCTCGGAAGAATTGACGGCGAAAATGTAAGCTGGATAAAAACTTATGACATTACCGATAAGGAAAAATATGCAGATTTTGAAAAATATGCCGATTTTTATGCTTATTCATGTCTTTCAGTGCTTCCCGATAATACTGTGGGCTTGATTTATGAAGCCTATCCGTCAGGATATATGACCTTTGCAAAATTTAATTTATGAATTAATGAGGCACCCTCTTAAATGAAGGTGCCTTGTTAATTTAATCTTCAAGCTCTATTTTCCAGAAAACTATCTGTTTTCTCTTATAAGTATATGTTATATAAAGAGTGTTGCCCTTATTTGTTATGGCAGGATATGAGAATTCTCCGTTGCCGGGTTCGGGGATAAGTACTTCTTTGAAATGCTTTCCGTTGTCCTTTGAATAAGCAAGTGATAACGGATGTCTTACACCCCAGTTGATATCTACGGGGTTATATATGAGCCAGAGTCTTCCCGACAGATCCTTTACGCAGTCGATCCCCGAATTGTTATTGGGATGTCTTGTTCTGTAGGGCTTGCACCAGGAAAGTCCGCCGTCCTTTGAATCGCTTCTGTATATTGCGCCTTTATTTGAGCGCATAAGACAGTGAACATTTCCGTTTTCGGATTCCCAGAGAGTCGGCTGAATAAGTCCTACATATGCACCCTTATATTTCGGGCGTTCCATGTAAGAATCAAAGTTCCATGTAAGTCCGTCATCCTCGGAAACATCAATAAAGGGTATCCATTTTTTATTTTGCTCCGTTGAAGCAGGGGCAAGAAGTCTTCCGTTTTTAAGCTTCAGACACTTGTTCTTTACGGGGCCTCTGCCGCCGCTCGTGTCACCCTCAACAAGAGCTTTGGGTTCGCTCCATGTTTTTCCGTTGTCGTCACTTGTGATATATCTTGTTATCCAATCGGGAATTTTTTCTTCATGCTTATAATAAAGTATTATTGTGCCGTTTTCCTGCTGATAAAGAACAGGATTCCAGTGTGCAATATCGTCTCCCTCACTGACGGACAGGGGAGTGCTCCAATTACCCTCGGTATCTCTTATCGATACCCATATTTCAACACTGTTATCTCCTTCGTGTGCACCGCCGAACCATGCCGCAATCACTCTTCCGTCATCAAGCGGCAGAACGGTAGATGCGTGGCAGCTGGGCGCTTTTTCGTTTTTTTCAAAAATAAATTCTTTTTTTGCACTTTTTATCATATGTAACACCTCAAAATCTTTCAGTATTAATCAGTTTAATTGTAGCAATACGGAATTGTTTTTTCAAGTTTTAATTTTTTTGTAAACAATAAAAAAATTTTGTAAACATAATTGCAAAATTCTTCCGACGGTGTTATAATTAAGAAAAAAATAAAGAAGAAGGTAGAAATTATGAAATCACTTCTGTCAAAAAGTCTTTCTGTGATTTTGTGCGTAGTTTTACTTTTATCTTCAGTTGCAGTATTATCTGTATCTGCTGCTGAGGAAGAATGTAACTGCGGACATTGTCCTTCTATCGTTATTCCCGGTATCTTCCAGTCAAAAGTAAGATATCTTGATGAAAACGGTAACGAAATGCTCAATGCTTCAGGTGAGCCTTATGCTGCTCCGTTTTTTATGAAATCAACACCTGAAATCGTTCTTTCTGCTTTGGAAAAGGCTCTGCTTCCTCTTGCAGGTCTTCTTGTAACACAGACCGATATAAATGCTGCATGTGCCAATGCAATTGCCGAGGTTCTCGGTGATGCGCTTCTCAGCAATATCGCTCTTGATGAATACGGTCATGTTATCAAGAACATTCAGGCTGATAAGTATACCACAAGCCTTGCAAATCTTCCCGCTGAGCAAAGAGAATATGCTCTTGATCAGATTCCTCTTCAGAAATATGCTGAAATTGCAGGTATGGACCACCTCTATTTCTTCTCATATTTCTCAACAGGTAATATGATCGATACTATTGAAGAGTTATATGAGCTTATTCAGATAGCAAAAGAAGAAACAGGCCATGATAAGGTAAATCTCGTTCCCATAAGCCAGGGCGGTTCACTCGAAAATGCTCTTATGCAGTATTATATCGATAATGAACTTGATTTTGCCGCTGATGTCAACAGAGTATGCTATGTAGTTCCTGCTGCTGACGGTGCTGCAGTTCTCGGTGATATTTTCCGTTACGGTCTTCTTGATGATCCCGAGGCTCTTTACGGCTATATGTTCCCCTCACTTCTTGATGAGGATCAGGGATATCTTGCTTATCTTATAAATCTTATCTTAAGAATTTTCCCCAATGCAGATCTTAATAATATATTGGATACAGCCGTTAATGTGCTTGTTGAAGATTATCTTGAATATTCAACTCTTCTCTGGGCTCTTGTTCCTTCAGGCGATTATCTCGCTTGCCGTGAAATGTATCTTTCCGATCCCGAAGATGTTTATGTTCGTGAGCAGACCGATTGGTACTACAATGCACAGGTAAATTCAAGAAAAAATATTCTTGATCTGAAAGAAAAAGGTGTTGAATTTTTCGACATCGTCGATTATAATTATACAATGTATCAGATCTGTGATTCATGGGATAAGGTAAATTCCGACGGAATTATCCATACCGATTCCGAATCCTTCGGTGCAACAAGCATCGGTGTTGATGTTTCTCTTCCCGATGATTATGTTCAGGCAAATACATATTGCACCGATCCTTCCCATAATCATATAGATGAAGGAAGACTCGTTGATGCAACAACCGGTATTCTTTGCGAATCCACCTTCTATTTCAAGGGTCAGGATCATGAAAAGACTGCCCGCAACGATGTTATTATGCGTCTTGCAGTAAGAATTCTTACTGATGAAACATTTGAAAATGTTTATTCAGACCCCGCATTCCCTCAGTTTAACTATGCAAGAGATTCAAGAGGCGCAGTAAACGACTATAATGAGTGGAAGAATTATGATACATCCGCTTTACCTGCTGAACTTGCAGCAGAATTCAAGGCTGCTCTCTCAGAGCTTGAAGCTGCCGTAAACAGCACTTATATGCCTACTGCTGAATTCAATGCAGTAAAAGATAAATTCGATGCTGTTACATATAAGGTAGTGAACGGTACTGATAAGCCCGAAGAGGGAACAAACTTCTTCCTTAATCTTTTAACAAAGATATTTAAGTTCTTCAGTGACTTGATGCTTAAATTCTTCGGCGGAAAAGGTTATTCCGACATCATTTTATTCAGGTAAAAATTTTTTAATATAAAGGAGTCATAATTATGAGTTCAATGTTTACAGCTTTTTGGTATAAGATGCTTCTGCTGTTTATATCCTTCACTTCTCTTTTCGGTGTAATGAGCGGTCCTGCTACTGATGATATCATCGTAGTTAATGAAAATGCTAATATGACAGCAGTTCTCTGGGGCGATCCTCAGGTTGCTGACTACATGGCTGACAGACATCAGTACACAAAGAATGCAGCTATCGACCTTTCAAATGCTGAAGGCACATTTAATGCACTTGTTCTTGCAGGTGATATCGCAGAAAACGGCAAGGGTCCTGAGTATCAGCTCGTTCTTGATTATCTCTCAGTTGCAAAAGATAAAATTGATAATCATATCTTTACTGTAGGTAATCACGATGTAAGACTCAGAGCTTATTCTCAGGTGGTTAATACCTTCTCAGAGTTCTGTCTTGCAGCAGATGAAAAGCTTGACATCAAGGCTCTCGCTTACAAGGAAGGTAAGCTTTCCTACACATATGAAGTAAACGGCTACACCTTTATCGTTCTTGGTACAGATAAGTCCGTATTTGAAGAGTCTTACTTCTCAGATGAGTGTCTCGCTTGGTTCGATGCAGAACTTGCAAAGGCAACAGCAGACGGCAAGCCCGTTTTCGTTATCCTTCATCAGCCTCTTAAAGCAACTCACAATGTTGAAGTCGCTTGGAATTCAGCCAGCGACAAGGCAGGTACTGTAGGTAAGCAGAGTGATGCTCTTAAGGAAAAAATGGATAAATATCAGAATGTATTCCTTATTACAGGACATCTTCACATGGGCTTCAGCCATCAGTGGTCAATCTATAATCTTACCGATAACATTGTAGGTATAAACCTTCCCGGTATCGGTCCCGATAATGCTGACGGTGAATATAATGAATCCGGTACAGGTTACATTTTGGAAGTTTATGAAAATAAGGTTGTTTTCAAGGCAAGAGATTTTGCTCATGGCAAATTTGTTCCCGAATTTGACAGAGAATTTCCCATTGTAAAATAAATTAAATTAAAGCCGTTTTGTCAATTGTTTATTTATAAAAACAGTTGACAAGCGGTTTTTTTTCTGTTATAATACTTAACTGTTGTATTGCTTTTACAACTATCCTTGCCCCGGAAAAGGGGCCAAAGTCCAGAAGGAGGTGCATCTAAATGTCAAAGTATGAAACCGTAGCAGTATTCTCACTTAAGAACGGTGAAGAAAAGGCTAAAGAACTCGTTGAGAAGTTCAAGGCTCTTATCGAGGCTAACGGCACAATGGAGGCTGTAGATGAATGGGGTATCCGTAAGCTTGCTTATCCCATCAACTACGAAACAGACGGCTATTATGTGCTTTACACATATGAAGCTGATGTAGCTTTCCCCGCTGAGCTTGACCGTGTTTTCAACATCACAGACGGTGTTCTTCGCACTCTTATTGTTGCAAGATAAGGAGAAAAGTTATGTTGAATTCAATTATTGTTATGGGCAGATTAACTGCTGATCCCGAGCTTCGTACCACAGGTTCAGGTTTATCTGTAACATCTTTTACTGTTGCAGTAGACCGCGGATATGCAAGAACCGGTGAGGAAAGAAAAACTGACTTTATTCCTGTTGTTGCATGGCGCAGTACAGCTGATTTTGTTACGAAGTATTTCCGAAAGGGTTCAATGATTGCTGTCCAGGGTTCTCTTCAGACCCGTAACTATGAGGATAAGAGCGGAAATAAGCGTGTTGCATTTGAAATTATTGCTGATCAGGTAAGCTTTTGTGGCTCAAAGGCTGAAAGCGGTACCTACGGTAATGAAGCAAATAATGTTTCGTCTTATAACAACAGCTCTGTAGACGATTTTTCTACAGTTGTTGATGATGACGATTTACCGTTCTGATCCCTTCAAGAATTATTAAGGAGGATATTAGTATGGCTTTCGATAAGAAAGATAATAAGGGCGGTCGCCCCATGAACAGAAAGAGCCGTAAAAAGGTTTGCACTTTCTGTGTAGAGAAGTCTGAGTTCATTGATTACAAAGATACTCAGAAGCTTCGCCGTTTCATTTCTGAAAGAGCAAAGATTTTACCTCGCAGAGTAACAGGTACATGTGCTGCTCATCAGAGAGAGCTTACAGTTGCAATCAAGCGTGCTCGTCATCTTGCATTGCTTCCTTACATTGCAGACTAATAGTAAAATTTCCGCATCGAAAGATGCGGATTTTTTTATGTGTATAAATATTTATCGGGCTGTGCAAAATATTGGAGAAAGGTTGTGAAAAAATGTCAAAACCGAAACCCGATAAAGAATATTCGGAAAAAGTAAAAAAGGTCACACCGAATTCTCCGATAATAAAAGACTGTATCCTTGCATTTTTAGTAGGCGGAGCGGTATGTACCTTCGGTGAACTGCTTTTTAAGCTGTATTCGAGTGTACCTATGGATGAGAAATCTGCAAAAACATTGGTTTCAATAAGCTTAATAGTAATTACGGCAATTTTAACAGGTATCGGCGTTTACGACAGAATTGCAAAGCATGCAGGTGCAGGTGTTGCAGTTCCAATAAGCGGCTTTGCAAATTCCGTCTGTGCGCCTGCTATCGAATATGCCGTGGAAGGACATGTACTCGGAACTGCTGAAAAGATGTTCACTCTTGCAGGTGCAGTTATAGTTTACGGCTGTTCATTGGCTTCATTTTACGGAATGATATATTATTTCTTTTTAGGAGGAAAAATATGAAAAATGTAGTTGAGCTCAAAAACAGTCCGTGTGTTTTATCATCAGCCGCCTGTGTCGGAAAAACCGAAGGGGAGGGGCCGCTTAAGGATTATTTTGATGTATGCTATCCCGATGACGGTATTAATCAGACTTCCTGGGAAAATGCAGAAAGTCAGCTTCTGCACGATGCCATTGATACTGCCGTAAATAAAGCATCTTTGGAAAATAATAATCCTGATATTATATTTGCAGGAGATCTGTTGAATCAGTGCACCTCAAGCACATATGCCGTAAGAAGCTTTAATGTGCCGTTTGCAGGGCTTTTCGGTGCGTGCTCAACAATGGCTTTCTCTATTGCGATGGCATCTGTTTTTGTTGACGGCGGATATGTGAAGAGTGCCGCCGCTGCCACATCCTCACATTTCTGTTCAGCCGAGAAACAGTTCAGGTATCCTCTTGAATACGGCGGACAGAGAGCTCCTTCTGCTCAGCGTACCGTTACGGGAGCCGCAAGCTTCATTATAGGTGAGAAAAAAAGAAATTCCGTATTCATACCGAGAGTTCTTTTTGGAAAGGTTGTTGACTTCGGAATAACTGACACATCGAACATGGGCGCCGCCATGGCACCTGCCGCGGGAGAATCTATAGCGCAGTTTCTCAAAGAAACAAATACCAAACCCGAAGATTACGATTTGATTTTAACGGGAGATCTCGGAGCTGTCGGAAGCCGGCTTCTTATAGATTATTTAAAAGAACGCAAAAATACAGATATTTCTTCAGTTCATGATGACTGCGGACTTCTGATTTATGATATGGACACTCAGGATGTTCATTCAGGCGGTTCGGGCTGCGGCTGTTCAGGTGTTGTCACAGCTTCATATATTATGAAAAAAATGCAGGAAAAAGAATATAAAAAGGTTTTATTGGTGGGCACGGGAGCATTGATGTCACCGCTTATTTCTTTGCAGGGAGAAAGCATTCCCGCCATTGCGCATATCGTTGAATTTAACAGATAGGAGAGACATCATGAATTATGCTTTTATTGAACCATTGTCAAAAAGCCTTCGTATGATGAGTACGGTTAATAAAATAATAAGAACCGCAAATGTAATACAGATGCTGTCATCTGTTGCGGCATTTGCGGTGGTGGTACTGAATCTTATGCGTTTTTTTAAAAAACAAACTATATGACAGAAACAGACAGCAGAAAACTTCTGCTGTCTGAAATTTAGTCTATTGTTTTTGCAAACTTCTTTGAAATAAGATTTTTTGCATGATCGTCTACGGTTTTAAGATACAGAGGGTATGTAACAGCTGTATCTGTTTGTGTGCTTTTCTTTGAGGATTTTAATGTGTTAATTGCAAAATCACACAAGCTGCTCATGCTTTTATCGTTTTTGTGCGTTAAAGAAATATATTTTTTTATTGCTAAAGTAAAAAAATCGTTGAAATTCATTTCTGAAATTTCATTTTCATTTTCGGCTTGATGTAAGAGATAGAAAAATGCACGAAGCAGAGTTTTAGTTTTTATCTGAGAGTCTGAAGGAATTTCTTCCTGTTCAAATAATTCGTTGCTGCCGTGGCGTGATTCGCTCAGTCCCAATAAATAATCGGTTGTAACATCATAGTAGACAGCGGCTTTTATAACAAAATCAAGATTACATTCTCTGATACCTTTTTCGTAATGCGATAAAAGTGCCTGAGAAATTCCGAGCTCCTCGGCAGCAGTTTTCTGTGTAAGGTTTCTTTCTCTTCTGAGATTGGAAAGATTTGCCGCAAATGAAACACTCATTTATAACACCTCTTGATTGTTTTGAAAATTCGTTATATAATAAATATTATAACATTAATTTTAACTTTGTAAATATATGGAAAGGTCATAAAAATGAAAACTTATAAAATTCATCTTATCCGTCACGGAATTTGTGAAGGCAGTGAAGAAGGAATATACATAGGACACACGGATGTGCCGCTGACACTTATGGGCAAAAAACAGCTTAATGACATGATGTCCGATTACGAATATCCCACCGTGGATGCTGTAATATCAAGTCCTCTTGACAGATGCCTTGAAACTGCAAAAATTCTTTATCCCGACAGAAGTCCCATGATTTTTGACGGACTTATAGAATACGATTTCGGTGAATTCGAAGGCTCAACAGCCGAGGAATTAAAAACAGACCCCGCATTCGGTGAATGGCTTTCGTGCGGTGAGGATGCAGGTGCTCCCTTTGGTGAAACAAATGCCGAATTCAGAAACAGGGTATGTAAATGCTTCATGGATATTGTTGACGGTATCATAAAAACAGGAGTTCGCTCAGTAGCAATTATCACTCACGGCGGTGTTATAATGACACTTATGCAGTATTTTGCGATCCCCGAGCTTCCCATGCACGAGTGGCTCATGCCCAACGGTTGCGGCTATACTCTCAATGTCGACAGAACAGTATGGAACAATATCAGAAAAGCAGAAGCCTACGCTGAGGTTCCCTTAAAACCATATGAACCCGACGAGGAAGCTGACGACGAGGATTGGAATAAAGATTTTGATCCTGATGATTTTGTAGGCTTTTACACACCGGAGGAAGACAGATGATAACACAGAAAACTATTGACAGAATAAATGAACTTGCAAGAAAATCCAAAACGGTAGGGCTTACTGTTGAGGAAAAGGAAGAACAGCAGAAATTGCGTCGTGAATATATTGATGCTTATAAGCAGTCCTTACATGCACAGCTTGACAATACCGTTGTTGTAAGACCCGACGGTACAAGAGAAAAGCTCTCCGATATGAAAAAGAAGAAATAATGGGGCTGTATCAAAACATCTAAGACAGATGTTGTTGATGCAGCCTCTGAAATTTTAATTATCAACACCAATTATGTGATTGTTGGTCACATTGTTGATAACTTTTTTCATAGCAAAGCTGAGGTTCTTTAGGAACCCCGG
>JAFXFC010000050.1 GCA_017513525.1 Clostridia bacterium | reverse complement strand
AACTTAAACAGGAAGCCTACGATCATGCCGCCGCGGACGATGTGATCGGCAGAATTAGCGCCATCGGTACGGTCACTTATTCGGACGCGAGCGCTCTGAAAATCAGCAGAGCGAGAAATGACTATAACGCGCTGACCAATACGCAAAAAGCGCTTGTGACCAATTACTCCGTACTCACAGCAGCTGAGGCAAAATACGACGAACTGAAAGCTGCGGCTGAAAACCTCTGTATTAACGGTTCAAATCACGTAAATACCAAGAATGTTGCAGAGGTAAAAGCAACCTGCACCACAAAGGGCTACACAGCAGGTGTTTATTGTAACGACTGTCAGAAATATATCAGCGGTCACGCTGAAATTGCAATTAATCCCGCAAATCACATGAACACAAAGAAGGTGCCCGAAACTCCTGCAACATTTGAAAATGTCGGTTACACAGCAGGTGTTTACTGTAATGACTGTAAGAAATATATCTCAGGACATGTGGAAATACCGAAGCTTGTACCCGAATTCACAGATTCAAAGGATGCTAAGGAAAGCGGAAATAACATTATTTCCAATAACGGTCTTACCGTAGCTCAGCTTCTTTCTCAGGCGGGAAAGGGTGCTGTTATCAAGACAACAGACGGAAAGTCTGTTGAAAATGCGGCTCTGATCGGCACAGGTATGGTGCTTACAATGGCAGACGGTAGCAAGAAGGAAATCGTAGTTTACGGTGATGTTGACGGTGACGGAAAAATCTCTGCGGCCGATGCAAGACAGGCTCTCAGAGCTTCTGTCGGTCTTGAAAATTTCAAGGAAGATTCTGCAAAGTATAAGGCAGCAAAAAGAGGAAGCGTTGATAAGCTCTCTGCTGCCGATGCAAGACTTATCCTTCGTGCAGCAGCCGGTCTTGAAGATCCAAAAGCTTGGATGAAATAAAATACTCAGTTGCATCAGCATATAGAAATATATGTTGGTGCAATTTTGCACCCTTACTACCGATCGTTAAAAGATATATAAAACGTGTTCGCAAACGCCCATATATCAAGCCTTTCGGCAAAAGAAAACTGCACACTCTTGATGATACGCATTGTATCAAAACAGGTGTGCAGTTATGGTGGAAAGTCAGTTAACATATCCGAACTTTTTTTGAGCTTTTTTAAAGAGAGCGTTTTTGCACCCTCTTTGTAGTTAAAATAAAAATCAATTCTGTCATCGTGGAGAATTACCGAATTAACAAACATTACCGTTCGGACGGTGATGAAAACAACAGCAAGTATTCAAGAACGGTTGAGCTGCAGAGATGTATCGGAATACACAGGAACGAGCTTAAGAATATTCGTGGCAGCGATCTGAAGGAAGATGAATCAGGTTATCTTTGTGTCGTTGTCCGCAGAGGTAAGGGCGGCAAGGAAACCTATCAGCGCATCTTGCCAGAAGATATCGGAACAGTAAAGTCATTCTTTGACGGTACGGAAAACAAAGTGTTTTCTGCACAGGAAATGAACAACAGCATTGATTATCACCATATGAGAGCCGAACAGGCTGTCAGGGCATACAACTACTATCTTGGCAGAATTAACAATGAGCCGGGATACAGAAGGAACACTTCATTTTACAATGAAAATATCTTTATAATATGTTTACGTGGTGTCGGTGAAAACCGACACCATCTTTTCTTTTTCGAAAAAGTTCTTGACAAGTAAACAAATGTTCTGTATAATAGCAAATTGGTAAATAATGTATTTGCCCTACAACTAAATATAATCTGAAACACATATTTTTACTTATTGGCTTTATGCCAACACATATTATCTGACCGAAGAAAGTATAGTCCGATACTCGGTTAGTAACCTACGGACAATCTGAGCTTAAACTTTAAGCCGTTACATAGTTTCAGTGCAAACTGTGCGAGAGGAAGAAATGTCCTCCCGCTATTTGTGCTGTCTATGTGACGGCTTTTTTGTTGTGCAATTTTAACGAAAATAAAAAAGTTTTAAAATTTGCTTTCATTTTTGCCTTTCTAAATCCTTACCCCTTGAGGGATGTTTTTTCTCGTGTACCTTGACAACTGAATGACCGTCCGGAAGTGATACGACTTTGCGATGATATGAGTAAGGCAACGCTGCGGTGAGATTCCGGGGCAGGAACTATTTCGGGTGAAACAGCAGAAGCCTGTATAAAGGATACTACAGCCACCTTGAAAACTTTCTGATATATCAGGAACATTTTCAGACTCTCAATTCCCATTTATATATAGAGCAAGTTTTATCATTTTCCTGCGTACATACGTACACTTGTACGCACGTACGCAGAGAAATCGCTTAAATCTCATATATATTTTTTTCTTGATTATGGTGAGCATAACACCGAAATTTGTGCGGTATATAAGTAGAACTACATACACTGACCTACCCTGCGGCAAGGAGGTTAAATAAAAAAGAAAGGAGCAAAAAACAAACGAAGCCGAAGAAAGGAGGAAAAAGAAATGAGAAAAGGTTCAGATGATAAATTTTCAAATGAAGAGTTTGGTGTTGAGGGTCCAGCATGGGCAGATGGCAAAATAATCAACGAAGCAATATTTTGTGAGGAGTTTCTTAGTAAGCATAAAATTCTCTTCTCGGGTGGTTCATTCTTTACTGCTGAAGGCAGAGTCGTTGATGAAATACCTCTTAAAAGAATGGTGTTTGATGACCTGAAAATCTGTGCAGTAGCTAATGTACCGCAGAAGATTTCCAATATCGTTGAGCTTTTGAAAATACAGGCACTTGATGAAACCTTTGCACCTGAAACCGACAGAATACACCTGCAGAATGGCACACTGTATATTGACGGAACTTTTGATGAAAGTAAATCGGAGATTGTAAGAAGCAGACTTCCCATAAGCTACAACCCCAATGCTCCGCTGCCAAAGCTGTGGCTGTCTTTTCTCGGTGAGCTTCTGCATCCAGAGGACATACCCACGCTTCAGGAGTTCATAGGCTATTGCCTTATACCGAGCAATAAAGGTCAGCGAATGATGGTTATCAAAGGTAACGGCGGTGAGGGTAAATCGCAGATAGGTGCTGTTATGACAACGCTTTTCGGTAGCAATATGAAAGACGGAAGTATAGGCAAAATCTCAGAGAACAGATTTGCAAGAGCAGACCTTGAACATATTTTGCTGTGCATTGATGATGACCTTCGTATGGAAGGGCTCAAGCATACAAACTATGTCAAATCTATTGTAACCGCACAAGGAAAGATGGACCTCGAAAAGAAGAACAAGCAAAGCTATCAGGGATATATGTATGCAAGACTTCTTGCTTTCAGCAACGGTGACCTGCAGGCTATGTTTGATAAAAGCGACGGCTTTTTCAGAAGGCAGCTTGTACTGACAACCAAGGATAAAGATGAAGCAAGAATAGACGACCCTCATATAGCAGAAAAATTGCGTGAGGAAATTGAAGGTATATTCCTGTGGGCATTTGAAGGCTTGCAGAGACTACTCTCAAATAACTTTCAGTTTACAGAAAGTGAACGAGCAATAAGCAACCGTGAGACAGTTAAGCGTAATAATGTCAATGCAGTTGAATTCATGGAGTCAGACGGCTACTTTGCGTTCGCAGAAGATAAGAGCATAACCTCAAAGGATTTATATGAAATTTATAAGCTGTGGTGCGAAGAAAATGCCTTGTCACCTATGAGTTCAAGAAGCCTGAGCGACTTTCTGATTGCCAATGAAAACAGGTACGGTATTAAAAGCAGTAACAATGTTTACAACAGAGAGCATCGCAGAGTAAGAGGGTTCATTGGTATAGAGGCGACGGCATCACCGTTTATGAATAATCTGTGTGGTTCATAAATGGTGAGTGTAAAGTTTTACGGGGTACAGGGTGGTTTTACAAAAACAGCCCTGTTGGGTGGCAATTCGCAAATTGCAGGGCAAAGCCCTAACAACCACCCCGTAGGGCGCAACAGCATCTTTTGATAGCCTTATGGATGTCAAAAGTGCTTTTGCGTTACTTTTGACAAAAGTAACAAAATAAAATACTTCGCTTTGCTTGTATTTTGCGGTGTTACCGCAGTCGCTGACGCGACATAGAATTT
>JAFXFC010000049.1 GCA_017513525.1 Clostridia bacterium | reverse complement strand
TCTCTACCGAATATTGTATAGTCTTTTGTGTTTAGTATTTTTATTTTCACACTTTAATTTTACTAAATATTTAGAGCCAAGTACAGTCTTTTCTGCACTTGGCTCTATCTTATTTTTCAGGGACTTTTGATACAGCCCCATCTTTATCGTGTCTGATACCTGTTTTTTATTAAATCTTATAAAATTGTTTTTATTTCGGATAATGAATTTACATGATAATCGGTAAAAGAATATGTTTCATATGTAATATTGTTGAAATTGAACCAGATAGTTTTTAATCCGAAGTTTTTAGCTCCTATTATATCTGCATCAACCGAATCTCCGATAACAATTATTTCAGAAGGTGTTATGGGATATATTGCTTCACAGCAAAGGGCAAAAAACTCTTTTGCAGGTTTTTGAAAGCCCAATTCTTCTGAGGTGAACATTCCCGATATGTATTTATCGAAGCCGTTTTTTTTGAGTCTTGTTTCCTGCTGCAGTCTTGATGCATTACTTGCCGTATAAACAGCATATTTTTCCGATAAGTAGCTTAAAAGCTCCTTTGCACCTTCAACGGGAATTGCAGTGTTTCGCATTTCTTTTCTGAAAGCTTCTTCAAACAGCGGACCGTCAAAGGAAATGCCCAGCTCCCCGAAAATCATATTGAAGCGATTATTATAAATATCCTGTTTTATTATTTCACCGTTTTCGAGCTTTTTCCATAACAGGTCATTTACCCTCAGAAAAACCTCAAAATAGTCTTCGGGTAATATTATCCCGTAGTGTTTAGCTGTGTTTATTATTGATATTTCAGCACTTTTGTTAAAATCAAGAATAGTATTGTCAATGTCAATCAAAACCGCTTTTATAACCATTTTTACCTCATTTTATATCGTATGTCATTGTGATAATATCTTTGGAATATCTGTGAACGGTACGAAAACCGTATTTGCAGTAAAATTTATATCCCATTGAGTTTTTGTTTATTGTAACAACGCTTACATTTTTAATCCCCTTAGCTTTAAGGTGAGCACAAAGAGCATCAATAAGCTTTGTACCAAGTCCCATTCGTTGGGCTTCGGGAAGAATATCTATGTGAAGATGTGTTCTATAGGGCTTTTTTGCGATCGCTACCGAAAAATATGTTGCCCACAGCATAAAAAGGGAAGAGGGATAGGTTTTTTCTACTCTTTTTCTAAGTTCTCCTGTCATTTTTTTTCTGAAAAGAGAATAATCAGTACTGCATATAACATAGCCTACAGCGGCATTATCATCATTTACGGCAACAAAAATATTATCGGGCTCATTTTCGGTAAAATAGTCATTGAAAATAATGGGTATGGTTTCAAGCTTATTTTCGGATTTTTTATTATCATCCCAAGTGGTTTCTTTGCAGATAAAACGAAGCTGTTCTTTATCAGAAGGGACATATTTTCTTATTGTATACATATAATTCTCCGAATTCATAAAGACCGCTGTAAAAAACAACGGTCTTTTATGTTAATTTATGCTTTTGCGTTTTTGCCGTATTCGATTCCCTTTGCGAGTGCTGTCTTGTTAAGGTCAAGAACTTCCTGTTTCTTTGAACCGAACTTAGCTTCAAGAGAAGCGAGCATTGCTTCTTCAGTGATGATGCCTGCATCTGCACCGATAAGAGCACCGATAAGAATAATATTAGCACATTTGATGTTGCCAAGCTCCACAGCGATATCATCCGCGGGAACTTTTACAACTGTAATGTCGTCTCTTGTGATCTCAGAAAGAACTCGGCTTGTGTTTGCAATGAGAATACCGCCTGCCTTAAGAGAGCCTAAAAACTTCTTATATGACTGCTCGTTCATTGTAATGAGAGTGTCACACTTAGCCATAAGAGGAGAAACGATTTCATCGTCGTTAACAACAACAGTACATTTTGCACTGCCGCCTCTTTGTTCGGGACCGTATTCGGGAAGGAATGTAGCATATTTTCCGGCAGAAACAGCAGTCTGAGCGATCATAATACCTGCGCTCATAACGCCCTGTCCGCCTGAACCTGAAACAACAAGTGATTTTTTCATATTACTTCACCTCGTCCTTATATTTATCCTTGTAAACACCGGGTACAAAATAAGGAATGGTGTTACTTTCCATGTATTCGAGTGTCTTTAAGGGAGAAAGTCCCCAGTTTGTGGGGCAGTTGCCGAGAAGCTCAATAAATGTAAAGCCTTTACCTGCCATCTGAATTTCAAATGCTTTTCTGATAGCCTTCTTTGCATCCTTACAGCCCTTGGGAGTGTTAAGAGCATATCTTGCTACAAAAGCAGGAGCTTCAAGAGTGGAGATAAGCTCACACATCTTCATGGGATAACCTGTAGTTTCAGCATCTCTGCCGTTTCTTGTTGTAGTTGTTTTCTGACCGATAAGAGTTGTGGGAGCCATCTGACCGCCTGTCATACCGTAGGTCTGGTTGTTGAAGAAAATAACTGTGAAGTTTTCGCCTCTGTTGGCAGCGCCCATGATTTCAGCAAGACCGATAGCTGCAAGGTCGCCGTCACCCTGATAAGCAAATACAAGTCTGTCGGGATTGCTTCTCTTAAAGCCTGTAGCAACTGCAGGTGCTCTGCCGTGTGCGGCACCGAGAAGGTCGCCCTGCCAATAAGCAAGGTTAAGTGTTGAACAGCCGACGGGAACGATATGAACACAGTTATTTGCCTGTCCCATTTCGCCTATAACTTCAGCGATAAGCTTTGTTGCAAGAGAGTGCATACAGCCGGGACAAAAGCCGCTGGGAGTTTTCTTTAAGGATTCGGGTCTTTTATATTCAGCCATTATTTTGCACCTCCGTCAAGAATTTTTTTGACAGCGGCATAAACGCCGTCATCATCAAAGAGAAGTCCGCCTGAACGGCAGTATTCATATATGGGAGCACGGCCCTTTACTTCAAGCTCAATATCGTCGTGCATCTGAGCAGGGATAGCAAGCTCTACATCAATAAAGCCTTTAACCTGTTCGTAATTTAACTTTCTGAAGCTTTCCTTGGGGAAGGGATAGAGAGTAATAGGTCTTATCATACCGACCTTATAGCCTTCCTCACGGAGTCTTAAAATAGCTTCCTTTGAAACTCGTGCAGAAATACCGTATGCTACGATAATGTATTCTGCATCCTCTGTCATGAATTCTTCAACCTGAACGTCATTCTGAGCCCAGCGTTCATTCATCTTCTTCTGAGAAGTGTTCTTAAGCTCAAGAATAGCTTCGGGGAAGTAAGGGGAGAGAAGACGGGCAGATCTTGTGTCACCCTCATGTCTATTAAGGTCCCATGCCTTAGTTCCCAGTCTGTCGGGATCTTTCATTTCGGGGAACTCAACAAGCTCCATAATAGCACCGAGACAACCGTCCATAAGAATCATAACGGGGTTACGGTCTCTTTCAGCATAGTCCCATGCGTTATATGTAAGGTCAACTGCCTCCTGAAGAGTTGCGGGAGCAAAAACCATTGCTCTGAAACCGCCGTGACCGAGAGCCTTTGTTGCCTGAAGATAGTCCTGCTGAGCAGGCTGAATTGAACCGAGTCCGGGGCCGCCGCGGCTTATGTTAACAATAACAGCGGGAAGACCTGTACCTGCAAGGTATGAAATACCTTCAGCCTTAAGGCTTATACCGGGGCCTGATGAGCTTGTCATAGCACGGCAGCCTGATGCTGCAGCACCGTAAACCATGTTAACGGAAGCAACTTCACTTTCGCCCTGTACGAAAACACCGCCGACTTCGGGAAGACGCCATGAGAGGTATTCGGGAATTTCATTCTGAGGGGTAATAGGATAACCTGCGAAGAAACGGCAGCCTGCTCTGACAGCAGCTTCTGCGATAGCTTCACAGCCCTTCATAAGCACTTTAGCCATTATTCGTTTCCTCCTTAGAAATTTCTATTGCGCCTTCGGGACAAATAGTTGCACACATAGCGCAGGCAATACAATCTGACTCATTTGTTATGTAAGGGAAAAAGTGACCGTGTTTATTGCGTTCTGTGCCCATTTCAAGAATCTTCTTGGGACAAAACTTTATGCAATAAGAGCAACCCTTGCACAACGAAGTGTTGATATTAAGCATATTTACGCCTCCAACATTTTTATCCGAGAAAATCTCAGATATAATAATACAAAATATATAATAACATTGTAATGCAATCTTTGCAATATGTAATATGTGAATTTGTTATTACAATATATAGTTATTTTTCATGGATTTGTCGGATTACGGACATAAGTACTTATTATGTCGGTAAACTGAATGTATTTTTTCTTGTACGACAGTAAAATTTATGTTATTATGAAACTGAAATCAACGGCAGAAAGGAGCTTTTTATGGAAAGAATTATATTTCATTGCGACTGCAATTCATTTTTCGCTTCCTGTGAAGAGCTTCTCGAGCCCTCACTAAAAGAAGTTCCCATGGCTGTAACGGGGGACCCCGAAAGCAGACACGGAGTTATTCTTGCAAAAAATCAGAAAGCAAAGCTTTACGGAATAAATACTGCTGAGCCCGTAGTCGGGGCTAAAAGAAAATGTCCGAATCTCGTCTGCGTCTTGGCTCATCATGATTTTTACAGAGAAATATGCGAAAAAATAAATAATATTTATCTCGAATATACAGACCTTGTTGAAAAAGCGAGTATAGACGAATCTTATCTTGATGTTACAAATTCTCTTCATCTTTTCGGCGGTGACAAAAAAGCACTCGCAGACTCCATAAGAGAACGGATAAAAACGGAAATAGGAATAACGATTTCGGTGGGGGTCAGCTTTTGTAAAACTGTTGCAAAATTCGGCAGTGACTATAAAAAGCCAGATGCCACAACCGTTATTATGCGTGAAAATATGGAAGATATATTCTGGAAAGCAGATATATCGGAGCTTTTTCTTGCAGGTAAAAAAACAACGGAAAAATTACGCACTCTCGGTATAAACACCATAGGGGATTTAGCCCGATACGACAGAGAAAAAATAGGGGAGTTTTTCGGAAAGCTCGGATATTCCCTATGGGATAACGCCAACGGAAACGATAATTCTCCCGTGGCTTCATTTTATGATAAGCAGGAAGTAAAATCTATCGGTAATTCCATGACCTTCAAAAGAGATCTTGTAGGCTTTGAAGAAATAAAATCGGGTATTTCTTTTCTTTCGGATTCCGTAGCCTGCCGACTTCGAAAAGAAAAAAAGAAATGTACCGTAGTTCAGGTGGGAATTAAAGACACAGATTTCAGAACAATGCAGCGGCAGCTGACACTTAAAAGAGCTACAAATCTTCAAAAGGAAATATCAGAAGTTTCAATGAGCCTTATAAAAGGGAACTGGAGTATGACACAGCCCGTAAGGCTTCTTTCGGTAACAGCTTCGGGACTTATTGATGAAAACGAAGAATTTCTTCAGCTTGATTTGTTTTCCGCTTGTGAAAAGGATAATGAAAAGCAGGAAAAAATAGAAAGCACACTCGACGATATCAGAAAAAAATTCGGCTCTTCCTCAATAAAATTCGGTTATTTTAAAAATGACGAAACAGGCATAAAATAATATACAGCAAAAAAATTGCCGTATATTATTTTTTTTGTAACAAAATTCTGTATTATGCGACTAATTAAGTGAAAGGAGGCAGAATATGAATAAACTTTTTAATCAGTTGTTCCGTGATTATTATAACGATGTCTACAGATATCTTCTGAGTTTATCACACGATGCCGCCCTTTCGGAGGAGCTTACTTCCGAGGTCTTTCTTTCGGTGATAATTTCATTGGGAAGATTCCGAGGGGAGTCGGATGTAAAGACATGGCTTTTTTCCATAGCTAGAAATAAATATTTTTCGTATCTGAGAAAAAACAAAACCGACATTAAAACCCGTGTGTTTACTGAGCTTATTGAAAACGATAATATTATTTCTCCGGAAGACAGTGTAATTTCAAAAGAAATATATGAAAAAGTAAAATATCTGCTTTCTCTCGAAGATGAAAAAACAGAAGGTGTCGTGCTTATGCGGTCTGAGGGATATTCGTTCTACGAAATAGCTAAAAAATACGGTATTTCGGAAAATTCCGCAAGGGTATTGTTTTTCCGTGCAAAAGAAAAGATAAAAAACAAACTGAAAAAGGAGGGCTATACATATGAATAAAATCAGCTGTGATATATGTAAGGATCTTATTCCAATTGTGCAGGATGGGATTGCAAGTAATGACAGTGCCGAAACGGTAAAAAAGCATATTGAAAGCTGTGAAGCATGTGCAGAACTTTTTGAAGGTGTGAAAATATCGGACTCCAATCTTAACAGGTTTTTTCTGAGATTCAGAAGAAAACTGAGAATTTATTTGATTCTTACAATGCTCAGCGGAATCTGTTTTGGTGTTGCCTGCGGAATAAAAGACGGCGGAGGAGTTTATATTATAGCTAACGTTATCCTGATGCCCGTTATCGGAATTCTTTCATTTTTTGTTTTCCGTTGGAAGGCTCTCGTTTACGTGCCGCCGCTGATTTTTGCTGTTTTTCTCCTGATTAATGCATTTGTTTCAGATGTGAATGCCTACAGCTTTGATATGGTTGCTCTGCTCTCTCTTGTTTTCAGTGCTGCCGCAGTGGCGGGCATCTTAATTGCAGGTTTGTTAAAATTCGCATTCGGAAAGGATGATAAAGATGAATAAAAAGAAAAGAATTATGAAGATTTTGGCAGCACTTACAGCATTTGTGCTTATAGGAGTTGTTCTGTTTTTTGTAAATGCTTTTTTGGGAAATCCCGTATCGTATCTGCTTGCAAGGCATTCGGCAAGTCAGTATATTGAAGAAAACTATCCCGAAGCTGATTTTGATATTGACGGTATTTCATATTTTTTTGAAGATGCAAAATATTCCGTCAGCATTAAATCTCCGTCAAGCATTGACAGTCATTTTACAATAAAAACAGATTTTGCGGGACGAATAAAATATAATAGCTATGAATCAGACATTCTGAAAAAAGGAAACACGATTGAACGGATAAACAGAGATTATTACGATATGGTTTCTGCTGTATTTTCTTCGCCCGTTTTTCCGTATGAAACAAGTCACGCATTCGCAAAGGTATATATTTCCTATGATGAGATTTTAAATTCCGAACAAAACGGAGTTATTTTGACTGAAGAGCTTGAGCTTGATAAAATATATGATATGAAAGAGGTCGGAGAAAAAGCAGGTACTGTAATTCTCAGCGTGCGTGATGAGGTATCTGTGGAAAAAGCGGCTGAGATTCTTGAAAAGACAAAGCTTTTGCTTAATTCTGCTGAGGTATACTTCAATCGGATAGATTTCATCCTTGAGGAAAAGCATTCCCCTGATATAAAGGTTGAAAAACGTATCAATCTGGACGGTTTTCCTGCAGCCTTTATCGGTTCAGAGGACCTGAAAGAAAGAATAGAACTGTATAAATGAAACAAGCAATTATTTTGATGAAACGGTCAGTAAGCCCGCAGAAGAACCGGAAAAGACCGAAGTTGAAATGACCTCGAATAAAACAGAATAAAGAAATAACACCTTAAAGTGCGAAAAAGGACTTTAAGGTGTTTTCTTTGATTATTTCACAACGATATTAACAAGTCTGCCTTTGACATAGAGTTCTTTTATAACTGTTTTTCCGTCAATTGCGGCTTTAACATCCTCGTTTTCTTTAGCGGCGGCGACTGCATCTTCCTGTGAAATTTCAGTAGCTACCATAATTCTTGCTTTAATCTTGCCGTTTACCTGAACTGCAATTTCTATTTCGTCATCAACGCACTTTGCTTCATCAAAGCTCGGCCATTCACCGTTTGCCAGCATTCCGCCAAAGCCCTGAGAAGCGTTGATTTCTTCCGTTACATGGGGAGCAAAGGGATTAAGAAGTGTGATAAAGGTCTTAAGCTCTTTCTTTGTGATAGATCCCGCATCGTAAATCTCATTGATAAGAGTCATAAGAGCAGCAATTGCAGTGTTATATTTGAGATTTTCTATATCCTCTGAAACCTTCTTTATTGTCTTATGGAAAGAGGTTTCAAGCTTCTTTGAATATTCGTCACCGTCGGTTACGATCTCCTGAAGATTCCATACACGGTCAATAAATCTCTTACAGCCCTTAAGGGAGTTCTGTGACCAGGGAGCAGCCTTTTCATAGTCACCCATGAAAAGAACATAGCTTCGAAGAACATCTGCACCGTAAATATCAACAACATCATTGGGGTCAACAACATTGCCCTTTGATTTTGACATCTTTTCGCCGTCGGGGCCGAGGATTAATCCCTGAGCTGTTCTCTTTGCATAGGGTTCATCAAAGGGAACCTCACCGAGATCATAAAGGAACTTATGCCAGAAACGTGAATAGATCATATGACGGGTAACGTGCTCCATACCGCCGTTGTACCAGTCAACCTGTCCCCAGTAAGCGAGCTTGTCTTTATCTGCAAAGCACTTGTCGTTATTGGGGTCAATGTATCTTAAGAAATACCATGAGGAGCCTGCCCACTGAGGCATTGTATCGGTTTCTCTCTTTGCCTTGCCGCCGCACTTGGGACAAGTACAGTTAACGAATTCTTCTATCTTAGCAAGGGGGCTTTCGCCGTCTGTGCCGGGTTCAAAGTTTTCAACTGTGGGAAGACGAAGGGGAAGCTCTTCATAGGGAACTGCCACCATACCGCATTTTTCACAGTGAACTATCGGAATGGGCTCGCCCCAATATCTCTGACGGTTGAATGCCCAGTCCTTCATCTTATACTGAACACCTGCTTCGCCGATGCCCTTTTCTTCAAGGACTGTGAGCATTTTTGCAATTGAAGATTTTTTATCTGTAAGACCGTTTAAGAAATCGGAATTAACCATTTCACCGTCACCGGCATAGGCTTCTTTTGAAATATCTCCGCCCTTAATTACTTCAATGATATCAACGCCGAACTTTGTTGCAAATTCAAAGTCTCTCTGGTCGTGTGCGGGAACAGCCATAATAGCGCCCGTGCCGTAGCCCATCATAACGTAGTCGGAAATAAAAATGGGAATTTCCTTGCCGTTTACGGGGTTTATTGCAGAAAAGCCTGAAAGCTTTACGCCTGTTTTTTCTTTTACAAGCTGAGTTCTTTCAAATTCTGTCTTTTTAGCACATTCTGTTCTGTAAGCTTCAACCTCAGCGAAGTTTGCTATTTTGTCCTTATACTTATCAAGCATGGGATGCTCAGGTGCCATAACCATAAAGGTAACACCGAAAAGAGTATCGGGACGGGTTGTGTAAATTCTTAAGGTTTCATCTGTATCTTTTACTGTGAAGTTTACGAATGCACCTGTGGATTTACCTATCCAGTTTTCCTGCTGAAGACGGACATTGGGAAGATAATCAACTGTATCAAGTCCCTGAAGAAGCTTGTCTGCATACTTTGTGATACGAAGATACCAAACATCCTTTGATTTCTGAACGATATCGCTGTGGCAGATGTCACATTTGCCGCCCTGTGAGTCCTCGTTTGAAAGAACGACCTTACATGAGGGGCAGTAGTTAACAAGAGTCTTATCTCTGAAAGCGAGACCGTTTTCAAACATCTTAAGGAATATCCACTGAGTCCATTTATAATAGCCCTCTTCCGTTGTGTCAACAACTCTGTTCCAATCGAAGGAGAAGCCGACTCTTTTTAACTGAGAAGAAAACTTTTCGATATTGATATCGGTAACTTTTCTCGGATGAATGCCTGTCTTTATAGCATAGTTTTCTGTGGGAAGTCCGTATGCGTCAAAGCCAATGGGGAAGAGGACATTAAAGCCTTCCATACGGCGTTTACGGGACACTACTTCAAGTCCCGAATAAGCCTTGATGTGACCAACGTGCATACCTGCCCCACTTGGGTAGGGGAATTCTACAAGAGCATAGAATTTTTTCTTGTCAGAGCCGTCAACAGCGTGGAAAACTCCTGCGTCTTCCCATTTCTGCTGCCATTTCAGCTCCGTATTCTTAAAATCGTAATTCATAATATCCTCCCTGAATATTAAAAATAATATTTACCAATTTTGTAGGGGAGGGGTCACCCCTCCCGATATCGCTTTGATAATTTGCGAAAAAAATAACGCCCTTGAGGAATTTTTTCTTCCTCAGGGACGAATAATATCCGCGGTACCACCCTGCTTGTCAGATATTCTGACCTCTTTAGTCCTTTTAACGGTGGAAGCCGTGTTCTCCTATGAACCTTTTGGTGTTGAGAGAACAAACTCGGGAGTGAGACCGATTATTGCTTCCCTGACAGCTCGCACCAACCGCCGCCTCTCTTGAAGTTTCACAACAACCGTAATTCCGTCACAGTTTTTAACTCAATTATTATAGCATTGCAAAAATAGTATGTCAACACTTAAAAGCACAAATAATAATCGTAAATGCTATTTATATAAATCTATTGACATTTTTACGCATAATTAATATTATATATAAGTTAAAGGATAATTTTTGTTCGGAATAAGGTGAAATCTTTGCAAGATATAGATAAGCTTCTTTCGCAAGTTAAACGAATACATTTTATAGGCATCGGCGGTGCGGGAATGTGTCCGCTTGCTGAAATTTTACATTCAAAAGGTTATGAACTTTCGGGCTCAGATAATAATGAAACCGATACATTACAAAGAATAAGAAATCTCGGAATTCCCGTGGTGCTGGGGCAAAAGGCTGAAAATATCGATGATGCCGAAATGGTCGTATTTACTGCAGCTCTTCTTCCCGATAATCCCGAGCTTGTTGCAGCAAGGGAAATGGGTGTTCCCACCTTCGAGCGCTCAAAGCTTTTCGGTGCAGTAACCCGAAAATTCGGCAACTGCATAGGCGTTTGCGGCACTCACGGAAAAACCACCGTAACCTCAATGCTCACACACATACTTCTTAAATGTGATATTGATACTTCAGCCGTTATCGGCGGAAAATTACCTCTTATTGGCGCTAACGGCAGAGTAGGAACTGAAGATCTTTTAGTGTGCGAAGCCTGTGAATTTGCAAATACATTCCTTGATCTTTCACCCTCAGTGGCACTGATACTCAATATAGATGCCGATCATCTTGAATTTTTCAAGACGATGGATAATCTCATTGCTTCCTTCGGAAAATTTGCAGCTCTTGCAAGAGATTGTGTGATATATAACGGCGATGACGAAAAAACTCTTATTGCTGTTTCCTTTGCCGGGGAAAAGAAGCATATTACCTTCGGTCTTTCCAATAAAAACGATTGGTATGCTGAGAATATTTCCTATAATCGCGGTGCATTCCCTTGCTTTGATCTGATACACAAGGGAGAAAATCTCGGCAAAGTGACGCTTTCAGTACCCGGTGAACACAATATAATAAATGCTCTTGCAGCTTTGGCTGCAGCCGAATATTGCGGTGCAGATATAAATAAAGCCATTAATGCTTTGTCTTCTTTCGGGGGCGCCGGCAGACGCTTTGAAATTCTTGCAGAAATTGACGGCATCACCATAGCCGATGACTATGCTCATCATCCCGCAGAGCTTAAGGTGACTCTTGAAGCTGCCGCAAAAATGGACTATAACAATGTATGGGCAGTCTTTCAGCCCTTTACTTTCTCAAGAACCTATATGCTTTTAGACGATTTTGCAGAAGTTCTTTCAATTGCCGATAAAGTAGTTTTAACTGAAATTATGGGCTCCCGTGAAATTAACACCTATGATGTTCATACCGAGCAGTTAGCCGAAAAAATCCCGGGTTCTGTATGGTTCGACAGCTTTGACACCATTGCACAGTATCTTTACGATAATGTAAAGCCGGGAGATCTTGTTATCACTCTCGGTTGCGGTGATGTTTATAAGATTGCAAAAAAATTAAAAGCACTCTATGAATAAATTGAGCGGTTGGCGGAGTTTCGTCAACCGCTTTTTATATATTAAATCAACAAAATCAGTTTATCCGATAATATAGAATAGAGACCGATTTTTTTCGGAGGTGATAAATTGATTTCAGTTGTAATAAGAGGGCTTTTATATCCGTTTCTGGGAACGGTCATAGGCAGCTCTTTTGTATTTTTTATGAAAAAAGAGCCCGGTTTGAGATTTATGACAGCGCTTGACAGCATGGCAGGCGGAATAATGTGTGCGGCTTCATTTTTCAGTCTGATTTCACCGGGGATAGAACAAGCACAAATTGACGGCACTTTTGCACTTTTAATGTGCTGTTTCGGTTTCTTTGCAGGTGTTACGGTTTTTGTTCTTGTAGATAAACTCATGAAACGGTATTTTTCACATATTAATGACAAATCCGGCAATATGCTTGTCTGGGCTGTTTCCATACATAATATCCCCGAGGGAATGGCAGTGGGTGTTGTTTATGCAGGAATTATGTCAGGGCAGGGAAATGTCGGAATTACGGGAGCCTTGGCACTTTCTCTCGGAATTGCTTTACAGAATATTCCCGAGGGCGCTATAATTTCTCTTCCCATGAAAGCAAGAGGAAAGAAAAGAGGCAGTGCTTTTATGTACGGTATTGTTTCGGGAATAGCAGAGCTTCTTGCAGGTATTATAACACTGTTTTTATCAGCTTTTATTTACAGCATTTTACCGTTTTCCTTATGCTTTGCCGCAGGGGCAATGTTTTATGTTGTACTCGCAGAGCTTTCAACGGGCTTTACCGATAAAGAAAACAGCTCTGAAGCGCTTACTGTTTTTGCTTTGGGCTTTATGCTTATGATGACACTTGATACAATGCTCGGATAATTATTTATATATTTTTATTCCGATTTTCAGTCTGCCTTTTTTTGTTGAAGAAATTTCACCGCAGTAAATAAACTTACCGTATCCTCTGACGGATATTGTATCGTTTTCTTTAAGCTGTTTTGAAGTGTTTTCACACTGAGCGGAATTTATAAAAACCTTTTTACTCTTAAAAAGAGATTCGGCTGCGCTTCTTGATAAATTATAAACAGCACATATAACACAGTCTGCACGAAGTGAACTTGATATCACAGTATTATCTTCAAGTGTGAATAAATTTTCGCCCTCTTCAAATTCAGTTAAAGTGCATTTTACATCCGTGTGTTTTATCCTTGTTAAATTCTCGCATATAAAAGAACTCAATTTCCTTGTAACAAAAACAAAGGCTTCATTTTCTCTTATCACAATATCGCCGATAAGCTCTCTTTCTATTGACAGGTTCATTATTGCACCGAGATAGTCCCTGTGAGAGAGTGTTTCGGCGAATTTTTTATTGACTGGCTCGATTTTTACGGTTTCGATGGGGAAATCTTCACTGTAATAAAGCTCCTCCTCGTCACCGAATCGAACCATTTTTCTTGCAGTTCCCTCAGCGCCTCCGAAAAGAGTGAATTTTGTTAAATCTTTCTTGTGAATGAACAGCTCGTTTATCTCTTCTTCATTAAGAAAGTTTGAAAATGTGAATATTCCGTTATTCATTGCCTTTGAAGATAAATCTTCCATATGGTTTATAAAATAGTTATCCATGACATGATCCTTTTCTTTGATGAAAAAATAATATCATAATTATTTATAAAATAAAAGATAAAAAATCAAAACTGTGTTGACTTTAACACTTTAGTATGCTAAAATGGTGAAAAATTTTTATTGTGAGTGTGAACTTGTATGAAAAACGATTTTGCGCACCATGCCCAAAAGCTCTATAAAGCCGTTTTAACGCTTAAAAGTGAAGATGAGTGCGCCGCTTTTTTCAGTGATATCTGTACCATTCAGGAGCTTGAAGCTTTGGTTCAGCGTCTTGAAGTGGCGGAAAGTCTTATTGAAGGAAAAAACTATAATGATATAAGTAAGGATATAGGTGTCAGCACTGCAACTATTTGCAGGGTAGCAAAATGTGTAAAATACGGTGACGGCGGATATAAGACCGTGCTGTCAAGACTTAGTGAAGAGGAAAGCAAATGATAAACGAAAAGTTATTGAAAAATGAAGAGCTTGCAGTGTATCGCTTGAGAGAGCTTTACAGCAGCTTCGGATACACTCAGTATAAAATGAGTAAATTTGAAGAATATGACCTTTATGTCAGAAATAAGGATTTTTTAATTTCGGACAGAATTATAACATTTACCGACACAAACGGAAAGCTTCTTGCCTTAAAGCCTGACGTTACTCTTTCTATAATAAATAATTTCGGAAAGAGTGTTGACGGCATTCAGAAAATGTATTATAACGAGAATGTTTACCGTGTATCGGGTGGCACCGGAAAATTCAAGGAGATAATGCAGACGGGCCTTGAATGCATCGGAAAGATCTCGCTTTATGAAATAACCGAGGTTTTATATCTTGCAATAAAAAGCCTTCAGCTTACAGACAGTAATTTTTCACTTGAATTGTCCCACGCAGGACTTATGAATGCTCTTTTGTCAGATGTCGGAATTTCCGATAAAATTATGGACTTGGTGCTTCAGAGTGTTAAGCTCAAAAGCACAGGTGCTTGTGAAGAAATGCTGAAAAGCGGAAAGCTTACCGAACAGCAGTTTGAGCTTATAAAGGCTTTTACGGTAAATTATTCCGATATATATTCATTTAATAAAGCTTTTTGCGAATTTATTAATTCAGAGGAATGTAAAAAGCATTTTGACGAATTTCAAGCTATAATTTCAGGTGTCAACTTTGATGAATTCAAAGGGAAACTTACAATAAACTTTTCACTTTCAAGCGATGCAGGGTACTACAGTGGTATCGTTTTCAAGGGATACATTGCGGGTATTCCCACAAGCGTTCTTTCGGGCGGTCAGTATGACACGCTTATCAAAAAATTTATTAATGACGGCGGTGCTGTAGGTTTTGCCGTGTATCTTGATAATTTTGAAAGATTTAAGTTAGCTACCCCCGAATATGATGTTGATACAATTTTACTTGTAGATAAAAACGATAAGCCGCAGGAAATTCTTAAAACGGCAGAAAAGATCAAAAGCACAGGCGACAGCGTATTGATTCAGACTGAGCTTCCTCAGAATATCAGATACCGCCGTGTTGTAAGAATGGAGGGCTGATAATATGGAATTTATTAATGTTGCCTTGCCAAAAGGCAGGCTCGGCGAAAAGGTTTATGACATATTTGAAAAAGCAGGCTTCGAGTGCCCTTCAATAAAAGAAAACAGCAGAAAGCTTACATTTGAAAATTCAGAAAAAGGAATAAGATATTTTTGGGTAAAGCCATCCGATGTTGCAATTTATGTTGAAAGAGGAGCTGCAGACATCGGTGTAGCAGGTAAAGATATTTTACTTGAATATGAGCCCGATGTGTATGAATTACTTGATCTTCATATGGGCGTTTGTCGCATGGCAGTTGCCGCTCCCGAAAATTTCAGAGACGATAAATCAAAAACACTCAAAGTTGCAACAAAATTTTCAAATATCGCTTCAAATTATTATGCAGGACTTTGCCGTGATATTGATATTATACATCTTAACGGTTCTATTGAGCTTGCTCCCATTTTAGGACTTTCTGATGTTATTGTTGATATTGTTGAAACGGGCAAGACACTTCTTGAGAACGGGCTTGTGCCTTTTGAAACGATAGTTCCCATAAGCGCAAGGCTTATTTCCAACAAGGCAAGTTACAGCTTCAAAGCAAATAAAATTAATGAAATTAAAAATGCAATGGAAGAATATGTGAGGAATAAAAATGATTAAGATATATGAATATTCGGCTCTTACTAATCAAGAAATATTTGACAGAGCCGACCCCACGGGGGATGTGTCGGGCGTAGTTTCCGAAATAATTGAGGATGTAAGAAAAAACGGCGATGCCGCCTTATATAAATACTGCGAAAAATTTGATAAAGCAAAGCTTTCTTCACTTGAAGTAACTTCAGAAGAAATTGAAGAAGCTTTTAATACGGTTGAGCCCGAATTTTTAAGAATTCTCGAAAAAGCCGCAGAAAACATAAGAGAATTCCATGCAGCACAGAAAAGAAACAGCTTTGTTGTTAATACAAATAAAACAGGTGTTGTTATCGGGCAGAAGGTAATTCCCATTGAAAAAGCGGGTCTTTATGTACCGGGCGGTACGGCGGCATATCCGTCAACCGTTTTAATGGATTCTATCCCTGCTAAAATTGCAGGCTGTAAAGAAATATGTATTTGTACACCCCCTTCATCTGACGGTAAGGTAAATCCCGTAATTCTCGCTGCCGCAAAAATTGCAGGTGTTGACCGTATTTTCAAAGTCGGCGGTGCACAGGCTATTGCAGCTTTAGCATACGGCACCGAAACCGTATCAAAGGTTGATAAAATAGTCGGTCCCGGTAATGCTTTTGTTGCAGAAGCAAAAAGACAGGTCTACGGTAAGGTTTCAATTGATATGATAGCAGGTCCCAGTGAAATTCTCGTTATTGCCGATAAGAATTCAGATCCTGTTTTTGTTGCGGCTGACCTTCTCTCACAAGCAGAGCATGATAAGAATGCAAGTGCTGTTTTAGTTACAGAGTCAATGGAATTGGCTCTTGCTGTTCAGAAGGAGTTTGAAAGACAGATTCCTTTACTTCAAAGAGAAGAAATTGCAAGAATTTCAATAGATAATAACGGCAAGATAATAGTTGCTCCCGATATAGAAACGGGTATAAAAATAGCAAACGAAATTGCCCCCGAGCATCTTGAATTGTGCCTTGACGATCCTTTCATGTATCTTGATTCAATTAAAAATGCAGGAAGCATATTTATGGGAAGATACTGTCCTGAGGCATTGGGAGATTATTTTGCAGGTCCTAATCACACACTTCCCACAAGCGGTACTGCAAGATTTTCCAGTCCCTTGTCCGTTGATGATTTTGTGAAGAAAACTCAGTTCACATATTACACCAAAGAAGCATTATCCGAGGTTTATAAGGATATCGCATATTTTGCGGAAAAAGAAGGCTTAGAGGCACACGCAAAGAGTGCAACAGTCAGATTTGAGGAGATAAAATGAGCAGATTTTTAAGCGGTCAATACGCTTCATTAAAAGAATATGTCCCCGGTGAGCAGCCGCAGGATAAAAAATATGTAAAGCTTAATACGAATGAGTCACCGTTCCCGCCCTCACCGGGAGTTATTGCGGCAGTGACAGACGAAGAAGTCGAAAAGCTTTGTCTTTATTCCGACCCCGAAAGTAAAATATTAAAAGGGATGCTTGCTGAAAGCTATTCTCTTAAAAGTGAAAATGTTTTTGTTGCAAACGGTTCTGATGATATATTAAATTTCGCATTCATGGCATTCTCTCGTGAAAACGGAGCTGCTTTTCCCGATATTTCATACGGCTTTTATCCCGTTTTTGCCGAGCTTTATAATATTGATGCGAAGATTATTCCTCTTGAAGACGATTTTTCCATTGATACAAAAAAGTATCTTAATATCGGAAAAATGGTTGTAATAGCAAACCCCAATGCTCCAACGGGTAAAGCAATACAAAAAAGTGAAATTGAAGAAATTATAAAATCGAATCCCGATAATGTTGTGCTGATAGATGAAGCCTATGTCGATTTCGGAGCTGAATCCGTAGTTGATTTGGTTAAAAAATATGATAATCTTTTAGTTGTACAAACCTTTTCAAAATCGCGTTCAATGGCAGGTGCAAGACTTGGTTTCGCATTCGCAAGTGCAGAAATAATAAAGGATCTTGAAAAAATCAAGTATTCCACAAATCCCTATAATCTTAACAGACTCACTCAGCTTATGGGCGTAAAAGCCTTGGAGGAGCAGGAATACTACGATAATAACTGTAAGAAAATTGAGGAAAACCGTGAATTTACGGTAAGTGAACTTGAAAAGCTTGGCTTTTCGGTAATTCCCTCAAAGGCAAACTTTATATTTGCGAAGCATGAAAAAATAAGCGGTGAAAAGATATACTTAAAGCTTAAGGATAAAGGTGTTCTTATCCGTCATTTTACGGCAGAAAGAATAAAAGACCATAACCGCATTACAATCGGCACAAAAGAGCAGATGCAGATACTTATTGAAAAATTAGTTGAAATAATTAAGGAGGAAGAAAAATGAGAACTTCCGAAATTATAAGAAAAACAGCCGAAACCGATATTGAATTAAAGCTTAATATTGACGGCACGGGAAAAAGTGAAATCAGCACAGGCTGCGGCTTCATGGATCATATGCTGACACTTTTTTCAAAGCACGGAAGATTTGATTTAAGTGTGAAATGTATCGGTGATACCGAAGTGGATTATCATCACTCAGTTGAAGATATAGGAATAGCTCTTGGAACGGCATTTTCAGAGGCTCTCTCTGATATGAAAGGCATAAAAAGATATGCCGATATCATTCTTCCTATGGATGAAGCACTCATTCTTGAAGCTATAGATGTTTCGGGCAGAAGCTATCTTCAGTTTGATGTTAGTATCCCCACTGAAAAAGTCGGAGATTTTGATACAGAGCTTATAGATGAATTCTTTGAAGGCTTTACACGAAAAGCAGGTATAACTCTTCATATTAAAATGCTTTCGGGAAAAAACAGCCATCATATAATTGAGGGCATTTTCAAAGCATTCGGACGAGTAATGTTATCTGCTTGTTCAATAGATGAAAAGTATAAGGATGAGATTCCGTCAACAAAGGGTATGTTAGTTTAACGAAAGGTTTTTATATTATGATTGCAATAGTAGATTACGGAGTAGGAAATTTGTTTTCGCTTCGTTCTTCTTTCAAAGCCATCGGTGCGGACGCCGTTTTTACCTCTGATGAAAAGGTTATAAATCAGGCTGACAGAATTATTCTTCCCGGTGTCGGTGCATTCGAGGATGCGGCAAATAAATTAAAAAATACAGGCCTTGGAGAAGTGGTCGTAAATGAAGTTAAAAACGGAAAACCACTTTTAGGTATTTGTCTCGGAATGCAGCTTTTATTTGAAAAAAGCTATGAATTCGGATGTCACGAGGGCTTAGGTCTTATCCCCGGCAATATAGTTTCCTTTAAGGGGAAAATTTCCACCGAATTAAAAATTCCAGAAATCGGCTGGAATGAATTAACGCTCAATAAAGAATCGGTTCTTTATAAAGGCTTTTCGGGCGGTGAATTCGTTTATTTTGTTCACTCCTATTTTGCTGAGTGTGAAAATAAATATGTTTCGGCTTTTTCGGAATACGGCATTGATTTCCCCGCATCTGTTGAAACGGGAAATGTATTCGGCTGTCAGTTTCACCCCGAAAAAAGCGGTAAAGTGGGACTTGAAATACTTAAAAATTTCTGTGAAGCAGGTGATGTCATATGATAATATTACCCGCTATTGACATGTTTGATAAAAAGGCTGTGCGTCTTTATAAAGGCGATTATAAGCAGATGACGGTCTACAGTGACAATCCCGTTGAAATTGCCCTTGATTTCAAGGCTTCGGGTGCCGAATTTATTCATCTGGTTGACCTTGAGGGTGCAAAGGACGGCACTACTCCCAATATAGACATTGTTGAAAAAATTATAAAAGAAACGGGTCTTAAAGCCGAAATCGGCGGCGGTATAAGAAGCAAAGAGGTGCTCGAAAGATATCTTTCTATCGGAGTGTCCCGCGTTATTCTCGGAACTGCCGCAGTAAATGACCGAGAGTTTCTTTTATGGGCAGTTGAAAAATACGGTGAAAAAATAGCTGTTGGTGCTGATATAAAAGACGGCTTTGTTGCCATAAAAGGCTGGGTCGAAAAATCAGATATCAGTTGTTTTGATTTTTTCTCTGATATGGAAAAAATCGGCGTTAAAACCGTAATTTGTACGGATATTTCCAAAGACGGCGCAATGCAGGGTACAAACAGAGAATTATATAAAGAGCTTTCCGAAAAGTTCAACATTGATATCGTAGCTTCAGGCGGTGTGAGCAGTATTGATGATATAAAAGCTCTTTGTGAAATGAAGCTTTACGGTGCAATAGTCGGCAAGGCTTATTATCTTAAAGCTATTGATCTTAAGAAAGCCATAGAAATTGCCCGATAAAAGGAGAAAATATGATAACAAAAAGAATTATTCCCTGCCTTGATGTTAAAGACGGCAGGGTAGTAAAGGGAGTAAATTTCAAATCCCTTTCAGATGTAAACGATCCGGTAGAACTCGCTTCATTCTACAGTGACAACGGAGCGGACGAGCTTGTGTTTTACGATATAACGGCCTCTTCTGAGGGCAGACAATTATTTACCGATATTCTTCAGAAGGTAGCTTCTACCGTATTTATTCCTCTTACCGTCGGCGGCGGTATCAACACGGTTGCAGATTTTGACAGAGTTTTGAAATCGGGTGCAGATAAGGTCAGTGTAAATTCGGGGGCTATAAAAAATCCCGAGCTTATAAGTGAAGCTGCGCGGCTTTACGGCAGTCAGTGTGTTGTAATTTCAGCTGATGTTAAAAGAGTAGACGGAGTGTTCCGTGTATTTTCAAAAGGCGGAAGAGAACAGACCGAGCTTGAAGCAATTGAGTGGATAAAACGCTGTGTCGGCATGGGTGCAGGTGAAGTGGTATTAAATTCCATTGATACAGACGGAGTAAAAAAAGGCTTCGATATTGAAATGCTTGATGCTGTATGTAATGCCGTTAATGTTCCCGTTATTGCCTCAGGAGGAGCCGGAAGTGTGAATGACTTTATTGA
Organism: Clostridia bacterium; assembly: GCA_017513525.1. Lineage (GTDB taxonomy): Bacteria > Bacillota > Clostridia > Oscillospirales > Acutalibacteraceae > RUG806. The sequence continues at coordinate 129,664 of JAFXFC010000049.1, read as the reverse complement.
CCTGTTTAAGCGTGTGCCGAGAGTTGACGCAGGTCTTGCCGCCTCGGTATTCCATTTCGGAGAAATTGCAATCCCCGACTTGAAAAAAGAGCTTAAAAAGAACGATATTAAAGTGAGGATATAATTATGCTTGATATAGATAAACTTAAATTTGATGAAAAAGGACTTATTCCCGCAATTGTAGTTGATGCATGGAGTAAAAAAGTATTGACACTCGCATATATGAACCGTGAAAGCCTTCAGATTTCCATTGAAAAGGGGCTTACCTGCTTTTACAGCCGCTCACGAGAAGAATTATGGCTTAAGGGCGACACCAGCGGAAACTATCAGCATATAGTTTCAATTACTGCCGATTGCGATAATGATGCTTTGGTTGTTGTAGTCGAAAAAGACGGCCCCGCTTGTCACACAGGAACAGATTCATGCTTCACTAAAGAGGTTTATCAGAGTGACGAAAAACATGAATTTACGGTAAACGGTTTATATGAGCTTTTAGAGGGCAGAAAGAGAGATATGCCCGAAGGCTCATACACGACATATCTTTTCTCAAAAGGAACGGATAAGATACTTAAAAAAATCGGTGAAGAATGTACTGAAGTAATTATCGCAGGTAAAGCCGACGATAAGGCAGAAACCGTCTATGAAATAGCAGACCTTATGTATCACACCATGGTGCTTATGGTCAATATGGGCATTTCCGTAGAAGACATTCAGAAAGAACTTGCTTCCCGCCACATAATTGACCACAAGGTAAAGCAGGAAAAAATGACAGGCGAAAATAAATAAAAAAAGGCTATATCTTACATCTGAAAAGATGATTTGATATAGCCGTTTTCTTATGCCTTATTATTTTTTATATTCAGTTTTTTCTTTATGATAAGTAAAACCATAATACCGAAAACAGGGAAAATTGCCGCTACGAGCATACCTGCTTTCATACCTATTTGCTCGGTTGAAAGAGAAAGGCTTTCACTGAGCTTCAGCGCAAAGTTGGCGGCTTCCACCTTATCGACTACAATTCCCAAAAGCTGAGGAGCAATGGAGGCACCGAAATCGCCGCCTGCTGCCATAAGTGCATATGCTGCAACTCCAACATGCGGAAGCTTTTCTTCCATTAAAATCAGTGAACCCGGCCACAGCATAGAAGCGCATACACCGGTGATTATACAGGCAATCAGAGATAGAGCAGGAATGGGGGAGAGTCCTGCAATAAGATAGCAAATGACAGCACCTGACATGCCGAACATTAAAACCTTATATATGTTCTTACCTCTTTTTGCGTACCATGTTCTTGTAAGACCCAGACAAACGGCAAATGAAGCCATACCTAAAATATCACCGAGAGCCTTCGGAAGATGTAAGGCATTTTCTATATAGCTTGAAATCCAGTTCGTCATAGAGTTTTCAGCGGCACTGCCGAAGAAAATACAAAGAACGCAAAGAGTCATTACAAGCTGTTTTTTTCCCGCATTTTTACTGTTGTCGGAATTTGAAACATTGACTTCGGGCATAGGAGAAGTGCTGAAAAGAATAAATGCCACAATGGGAACAACTGCCCAGAAAAGAGTGAGATACATCCAGTTATGAGTTCCGAAAATCTTAAGAAAAGCAGTGCTTATAACAACAACTGTAACAACTCCCCAGGCATATAGAGAATGTAAAAGACTCATATCTCTGTCGGGAGTTTCAGACGGTATTGCCGCAACAACGGGGCTTAAAAGCACTTCGCTGAGGCCTGCCGAAATTGAGAATACGAAAGTACCGATAACAAGTCCAATATAAGCATATTCGGGGAAAAGCCACGGAACCAAAGCATAGATAAGAAGACCGAGTGAGGTTATAAGAGGCATCACAGTAACGGTTTTCTTGATGTTGAAATACTTTGTGAAAAATGTGAAAATAAGATCAATTATAAGCTGTGTACAGAAATTTACTGCAACCAACGTTCCAAGAAGTGTATACGATACGCCGTAATTTTCATGGAAGGTCACAAAAAGAAGCGGCGGCAGACTGAAAATCGAAGCCATTGAAAGGTAAGAATAATAACATGAAAGCTTTGTTCTTTTGTAGTTTTGCATAGTTTTCTCCGTCAGATCAATTCTTTTAGTAAGTGAATTTTATTTCACCCTTGTTGCTCAAAAAAAGCTCTTTTTTGCATATATATGTCTCGTTAAATTCAGTATATCAAAAAGGAAATAAAAGTCAATTATTTTATTATAATAAAATCAAAGTAACTGAATAAGTATTTGACAGTTGTTTTTTTCAGTGATAAAATTATCTCGGTGATAATAATGGAAATAATTAATCAGTATAGCATTCATTTTGATGATCCTCCGAAAAAAACAAGACCTGCTTCACGGGGTCTTGTAATTAAAGACGGCAAGGTGCTTCTTACCTACGAACAGAACAAGGATGTATATATGTCCCCCGGCGGAGGAAGAGAGGGAGAAGAGTCCTTTGAAGATTGCTGTATAAGAGAATTAAAGGAAGAATCGGGCTATGATGTTTACCCTTATGAGTCTTTTCTCATAATGAATGAATATTGCTTTGACACCTGCTATGAAGCACATTATTTCCTTTGTGAAATAAAAGGCATGGGAACGCCAAGTCTTACTCCCACAGAAATCGACCACGGAGTGTGCCCCCGATGGCTTCCCATTGATGAAGCAATTGAAATTTTTTCTCACTATGACGAAAAGACCGAAGATCACAGAAGTCTTTATTTGAGAGAATATACCGTGCTGAATAAGTATATTGAAACATATTCAATACAAAATGAGGTAATTGAATGAAGACAATAGTTCATCCTTTTCCGCCTTATTATGATGAAAACTCAGAAATATTGATACTTGGCTCTTTTCCTTCGGTAAAATCCCGTGAAGAAATGTTCTTTTACGGACACCCTCAGAATCGATTCTGGAAGGTAATTTCTGCCGTCACAGAAAGCGATATTCCCGTTACAATTGAACAAAAGAAAGAGCTGCTTTTAAGAAATAAAATTGCTCTCTGGGATGTTATTGCTTCCTGTGAAATAGAGGGAAGCTCCGACAGCTCAATAAAAAATGTTGTTCCCAATGACATCAGTGGAATTCTGAAAAATTCCAAAGTTAAAAAAATATATGTAAACGGAAAAACGGCAGAAAAATATTACAACAAATATATAAAAGAAAAAATCGGTATGAGTGCAATTTGTCTTCCGTCAACCTCTCCTGCAAATGCTAAGTGTACTTTAGAAAAGCTCATATCAGAATGGAAGAAAAATTTAAGCGAATAAAGAATAAGGCGGTATCAGTTTTTTTTGCTGATACCGCCGTTATATTATTTCTGATATATGTTTTCTCCGCGGAAAACCTTTTCGGTAAAATGCCCGATATAAGTATTATCTTTTTCTATAAGAGTATCAATATCGGGATTTTCTATAATTATACCTACATTAGGAGAGTCATATTCATTTTCGGGAGCAATAAAAACATTGTTTTCGATGTTTATATCGTAAACTTTTGGTCTGAAAAGAATATAACCTCTGCTGCTTTCGGCTCTTCCTGAAGGACCGTCAAAGATATTATTGCGGATGGTGATATTATGATGAGCACAGCTGTTATGGTGACCGATAGCGGGGAAGCCGCCGCACTTGAAAATATTTGATTCAATAAAAATATTACTGCAGGTGGTGTCATCCTTATGAAAGTCTATAAGTTTACCGTCACAGTTATATACCGGACCGTATGAGCCGTCCTGTGCTAAATCAAGCTGAATCTGTTCGTTAAATAAAACACTGTGCATCAATGTATATGTAGGGCCGTCAAAAACACAGTTTCTTATAACTGCATTTTCCGTAGAGTTGATTTCAATATAGTGCCAACCTGCTCCGTGAACAAATCTGCAGTTTTCAATTACAATGTTTTTGCAGTGTACAGTATTAAGGAGAGTTGCTCTTTCGTCAAGATTTTTGTTGCCGTCAAAAGTAGCGCCCGAAATAACAACATCGTGTGTACCGTCATATCCTATCCATTCGGGTTCAGAGAAGGATGCAAGAAGATATCTTGTTAAGGGCTCACTTTTGTCGCTTCTTAAAAGCACTGCCTTATCCGAAAACTTCAGATGTTGATTTGAGTAGAAAATAAGAGATGCCGAAAGAAGATATGTTCCGTCAGGGAAATAAACGGTACCGCCGTTTTTTAATTCGTCAATACATTCCTGCAATGCTTTTGTGTCGTCGTGAACACCGTCACCGTAAACATTATTGTTGTGTTTTACATTAATAAAATCCATTGCTTGTACCTCAAATTTATATTTAAGTCAGTTCTGATTTTAATATCTTTTTGATTTTCAAAGATTTTAATGCAATTCCTGTATTATCGGAATGATAGTAAGAAATCAGCGCATAATCTCCGCCGTCAAATATTGCAGGATAACAGTAGCAGTTATTTAGGTCATCTTCAATATAGTATATCCTGTCAAAACTCTCGCCGTCATTATCGCTTACTGCGCAAATAAGAGGAGTGCGTCCCCATGTTCTTTCTGTATTTCTTGTTGTGTAATTCGGAATAGGGTTAAATACAGAGAGTGTCAAGCCGCAGGCTCTTTTCATAAGAAGAGGGGAGTCGGGGGAAGAAAAAAATGTGTTGGGTTCCGGGGAAGTCCATGTTTTTCCTGAATCTTCAGAAAAACATTCATACTGAAATGCCATGTCTGTTCTTGAAAGTGCCCATAATCTGCCGTCATTGAATTCATAAATGCAGGTTTCCTGAAGTCCCGTTTCGCTCTTATGGGAAAATGGAATATCCTGTCGCTCGCTCAGTTCATACCAGCTTTTTCCGTCATTATCGGAACAAAAGACTACTTTAAGTCCGTGGTCAATGTCAATTATCTTGCCGTCAATTTCGGCTGAATGAAAATTTGCAGGTAACAGTATTCTGCCGTTTTTAAGCACAATTGCATGATCATTCTCAATTACATAATAATTGTCAAAATCGGGAATGCATCTGAAGGGCGCTGAAAATGTTTCGCCTTCGTCAGAGGATCTCGTAAACCACGGAACTGCATTTTCACAGTCTTTAATTTTTTTAAGAAAAAGAAGACCGACATCTCCGTTATTCATTCTGATAAGAGACGGACACATTACATTTTTTGCTGTTTCATCGTGCTTTACTATTATTCTCGGCTCACTCCAGCTTTCACCTTCATCGAAAGACACAACTGCCGCAATATCAGCCGACGCATCATCATACCAGTCACTGCCCGAAAATTTGGTGTAAACGAACAGCACCGCTCCGTTTTTAAGTCTTAAAAAAGTTCCTTCACCGTTTCTCGGTGTTTTATCATCTGTATGTAAAAACAAAACTTCTCTGCCGACAGCCTCAATCATAATATCCCTCCGAACTGATCTGATAATAAAAGTATAATCATAATCAATTTCATTGTAAATATAAATTTAGCTCAGAATTGCAAGATAAAAAAATAATTAAAATTTTTAAGAAAAAATGCAAAAAAACACTTGCATTTTGTGAAAACATGTGGTAATATACTATCTGTTCCAAACAACCGGGTGTGGCGCAGTTGGGAGCGCGCTTGACTGGGGGTCAAGAGGCCGTGAGTTCAAGTCTCGCCACTCGGACCAAAAATCCTCGTTCTATTGAACGGGGATTTTTACTTTTTTCCTCTTCGCTAATCACCAATCCCTTATATATCAGCCACCTCGACATTTATGTACAAAAAAAATCAGACTCTGAACAGACTTTTTGTCCATTCAGAGTCTTTAATTTTTTTCAGCGATTTTATACCTTGGTGTTTACTATGAACACTGAGTCTATTGTTATATTTATTTATGTTTTTCCTTTACAAATCTTTCAATATACCCGATCTGTGTAGGCATTATGTTTTCGGGAAGATTGTTTATATCAAAAAATCTTAACTCCGTGCTTTCACCGTCAGGTTTTAATTCACCGTAGAATTCGTTTATTTCATAAACAACATCGGTGTAATATACTTCGTCACCATTAGGATAAACCATATGAACATTTGCCTTGATGTCAAACAATTTAGGGTTTGTAAAATCAAGGTTTGTCTCTTCTTTGATTTCTCTTTTAAGAGCAGCTTCTAAAGATTCACCCAGTTCAATTGCACCGCCGGGAGTACACCATTCACCTGTATCAGATCTCTTTTCAAGAAGCATACCTTTATCTTTGTTATAAAGAATCGCCATTGCAGCAACCGCCATAATAGGTGCATGACCTACAAATTTTCTCATATCGCCGATATAACTCATAATAATTCTCCTATCTGAATTTTATTAAAAAGAAGTTTTTCAATAGTAACGCGAGGACGCCACCAATTTTTTGCCTGTTCGTATTCATCGGGATATGGGGTATACCATTTCCAGGTAATATCAAATCCGCCGTCTTCCATTTGGAGTTTACCTAAAATATCCTTTTCCGCATTAATTAACGGTATAATTTCAGGTGTAATAAACTCCGTATATTCCCCGGTAAAGATAACGGATGGCATCGGTACATATTCGACACCGTACTTTGAAATATCCTTGCAAATGCAGCTTTTAATTGCCTTTGATAACAAGTCTTTGAAAGCATTCAGGTTGACAATATCATCGATGCTGCTTGATGTTAAAAGCTCATAAGCCAACAGATAACAATTCACATCATCTCCGCTGATTTCTCCGTATTTAAGATACTCTATAGCTTCTTTTATAATTTCTTCATAAAGGGGAGTGCGATTGCCATAGCAAACCATAAATGAAGCCAGAGAAACTGAAGGATTGAATTTATTGATACCGTCACCCTTTTTTTCCCACCAGATTGCGTGAGGATAATCCTTATTGCTGTCTATCGCAAACAGCCAGCGCTTTTTTTCTTCATCAAAAGAATCGTGGGATTCCAAGTAGCTTACTATTCCTTTGACGATATCCGAAGCGCTGTCAAGTGCGTTTGCACGGCAAAGAGTTATTATCGCATCATTTGTTGCAATAGGACTTGAATTCGGATTGAAGAAATCCGGCTCAAGAGCATGCCCGAAGCCTCCGTCAGCATTCTGAAACTTTGAAAGCTCATCAATAACAGCTTGGTTTGATTCATTCTCAAAAAAATATTTGTAAACAGCCAAATCAAGAGGCCGTGCATTCTCTAAAATATATTTTATTGCTGCGTTTTTATTCATAGTGATATCCTCGCACTTTTGATACAATCATTATACATTAACTGTTTTAATAAAGCAACATCACCCCGGCCATTTTTGACCGAGGTGATATTTGTTATACTACTGTTCACCAAATTTTAAGAAAGCCTTTCTGAAAGCACCTATTTTTCTTGATGAAGTATAGACAGAATACTCTTTGTCACCATACTTAATTTTAACGAAATCCTTTGTCACTTTATCAACATAATTCAGATTTACTATGTAACTGTAATGGGGTTGGACGAAAACTTTTTTGTCAAGCACTTCTTTCCAATGATTAATATGATAATATGTTTCAATTTTCCTGTCAGTCAGGTACAATACTGATTTTCTGTCTTCAATTGCAATGTACAGTATCTCATCGTGATAAACTTTATAAATATCTTTATTACAAGTTTGCACAGTTAGTGCAGAATTGCAACAGCTATCTTTCTCATCACCTAATGAAATACAAATTCTTTCACAATCACCGCACTTCGTCATGCTGAAAACTATGCTGTTTGTTTCTAATACCTCAACGATATTCTCTTTTGTTTTTGTTTGTCCGATTTTTTTTACTTCCATAATTACTTTTTCCTCAATTTTATAAAAATTCTCTTATATCTATAAAGTGTCAATAATAGGAAAAAGTAACACATAAAATGAATACTTGCTCAAATTTTGTTAAAATGCATAATTATATAAGTCGAAATTTGTAAAAAATTTCTTTCGGATGTGATTTTATTTTTATATTGAAATAAGTTGCAGACATTGACCTATGCACTCTAATTGATGTAAAATAAAAGAAATGATAAAAGGAATGGTATCTATGTTTGACGGAACTTTACAACTTATAAGTTCAGTTATCGGAACTGCTTTCCCCTGCGCTGCGGTTGGGGTTGGTGTCGGACATAATGTTTTTGTACGGCAATTTTACGGTTATCGCCAGATTAATCCGAGTGTTGCCGCTATCACGGAAGATACGCTTTTTGACCTTGCATCTTTGTCAAAGCTTGTTGCAACATCCATGATTGCACTGAAGTTTATTGAAAACGGCAAACTTCGCCTGAATGACAGTATAAGTAATTTTCTTGATTACACGGGAAATTATTATGATTGTGAAATTCGACATCTTATGACTCATACATCAGGAATGCCTGCGGGTATTCCGTTATTCAGTATGCAGCATAAGGACGGTGATGCGCTTCGCACTATTCTGGATGCAGACAGATGTTATAAAACAGGTGAAGATGTTATTTATTCGTGTATGGGATATATTGTTCTTCAGTATATCCTTGAAAATATAGGAAATGAATCACTTGACGAACTTGCCCGAAAATATGTTTTTGATCCTCTCGGTATGAAAAATGCCTGTTATAATCCTGTTATCATAAATACTAACGGAGAAGCAACACCTATTGCAGCAACTGAACGCTATCCTCACACAGGGGAATGGGCAACAGGGCATGTGCACGATGAAAACGCATATTTTCTTGGCGGTGTTTCAGGAAACGCAGGTGTATTTGCCACTCTTGACGATATGATTTCTTTTGCAGGTATGTGCTCAGCAAAAGGTGCCACCAAAAACGGTGATGCTTATCTTTCAGGAAACACATTTGATCTTGCCGTAAAAAACTACACACCCGATAAAGCAGAATCAAGAGGACTGGGATTTCAACTTAAAGGAACTCAGGATTTTCCGGGAGGACAGCTTTTGTCAACGGGCAGCTACGGTCACACAGGGTTTACCGGAACCAGCCTTTATATAGATAGTGATTCAGGACTCTGGGGCATTCTTCTGACTAATGCAGTTCACTACGGAAGACATAACAGAAGCAACTATTTTTCGCTTCGCAGCAGCTTTTATGATATGATGATTACGGAATATAAGATTTTACGGGAAGAAGGTAAAATATGAAAAGAGCAAAACAAAAAGTTCTGTGCGGTGCCGATGCCATTGCAAAAAACGGATTTGATTTGCAAGGAAAATGCGGACTTATCACAAATCATACAGGTGTTCTCAGTGATCTTTCTTCAACAGTAGATATGCTGAAAGAAAAATGTAACCTGACAGCTCTTTTCGGTCCCGAACACGGTGTCAGAGGCGATGTTCAGGCGGGACAGAATATAGCGTCCTTTATAGACGAAAGAACGCGTCTTCCCGTATACAGTTTATACGGTGACAACATATCAGAAAGTGAAAAAATGCTCTCATCCATGGATACCGTGGTTTTTGATATTCAGGATGTGGGTGCAAGGTTCTATACTTATGCTTATACTATGACAGATGCAATGAAGCTTTGCGCCGAGCATGGTGTAAAGTTTGTTGTTCTTGATCGTCCGAATCCTTTAGGCGGAATAAAAGCAGAAGGAACTGTTCTCGACAGACGGTTTTCCTCCTTTGTCGGAAGATTCCCCACACCTACCCGTTGTGGTCTTACAATCGGAGAATTTGCCCTTATGATGAACGAAACCGAAAACATCGGTTGTGACCTGACGGTTATTCCCATGGAAGGTTGGAAAAGGGAGCTTTACTATGATGAGACCGACCTTGTATTCATTCAGCCGTCACCCAATATTCCCACCGTTGATACGGCATTTGTCTATATCGGAACCTGTATTTTCGAAGAAACAAATCTTTCTGAAGGCAGAGGGACAACTAAACCCTTTGAAATGATAGGCGCCCCTTGGCTTGATAGCGAAGCCGTTATCGAAAGAATGGGGCAACAAGAAGGTGTTATACTCCGCGAATGTTCATTTACGCCGACATTCTCAGATTATAAAGATAATTTCTGCCGCGGTATACAGCTCCATATTACCGATCGCGATTTTTTTTCACCCTTTGCCGTAGGAATAAAACTGCTGGATGCCATCAGGAAAACTCACCACGAGCTTGAAATCGAGCCGGCCATAACAAATCTCATCGGAACAGACGACATCTTCCGCCCTGACTTCGACCCTGACACTTTCATTACAGCGGAACAACAAAGAGTTGCCGAATGGCAAACCCGTTCAAAAAAATGGTATCTTTATTGACGGAAAACTCTTATGTTATCAACATTTTTACAAAAAACGACCGTGAACAGCCAATATGGGTGACTGCTTACGGTCTTTATTGTTTTATTCTGCATTATAGGCTCCTCTGGCATACAGAATCCATTTTGAACGGTCGAGGGGATTTACTCCGTGTCTCGGATTTATATGTTCAAGTCCGTCGTTGCACTCGCGGTAACCGTGGAAATTCTGCGAAAGTACTGCTTTACCCGAAGTCATTGCCGCTAATTTTTCGGGGAAATTCATAGAGGTTGCAACGGGGACTATTGCCTCAATTGTAACTGACCCCGAACGGATAACGGGAGAGTCATATTCGCCGCCCATTTTAATGATTTCAGAGAAAATCTTTCCCGATATTTCTTCGGGTGCGATAATACGGATTTTAAGAAGAGGCTCAAGTATAGTTGTTCCGATCTCATTAAGTCCGTTCATAAATGCCATAGGCGTACATACAAAAAAGTCGAGAGGATGAGTGTGAATTGTATGATGCTCACCGCCTATAAGAGTACATTTGAAGTCTGTAACCTCCCAACCGTAAAGACCTTGCTCAAGACATCTGTTAAATGACGTATGGATGTGGGACTGATAGCGGTAGAAGCACTGATTATTCGGCAACTTCCCGTGATATGAAACGCCGTAACCTCTTGGCATCGGTTCAATATTAAATTCAACAACAGCCCAGCAGGGCTTCGGCATAGTGTAGCTGGCGTGTCCTATTCCTGACATAGTCGGAGTCTCTTTATATATAACAGTCGGAGGAGAGAAAACAGCCGAAAGGTTATATCTTTCTTTTAAGAGATTAGAAAGTACTTCAAGATGAATTTTACCCGTTGTACTTATGGTTATTTCTTTCTGGCCGTTTTCCCATTTTGCATCTATATAGGGCTCTTCGTCTGACAATTCATTAAGAGCTGCTGCAAGGGCAGGGATTTTGAGGGTATCCCCATCAGAAGGCGTTACCTTTACCCGTAAAAAGGGATTAACGAGATTTGCCGTGTCACTATGTAATGGTGTACCGATATAAAAGCCGTTCTTTGCAGAGGGCAGTCCGCAAATTGCAGCAACATCACCGCTTCTTACAATTCCGATATCGGTGCTTTTTGCACCGCAGAATTTTTTTATCTGTGATACCTTTTCTTTGATTGATTTCTTGTCTTCAATTTCAACGGCATCAGAAACTGTCACCTGACTTTTTTCGGGAGTAAATAATTCTACTTCATCTCTGTTTGCAATTTCACCGCCGAAAAGACGAATGTGAGATATTTTTCCGAATGTTTTGTCGTGTTCGATCTTGAAGATAATTCCGCAAAGGTTTTCTGTTGACCTACGGCTAGAATCGGGCATATATTCTACTAATATGTCTGCAAGCTCTTTTACACCGACTGAGTATTTTGCACTGCCGAAAACAACGGGTGTAAGTCTGCATTCTGAAATTTCTTTGCGGATTATTCTGTCTGCCGCGTCTTTAGTCAGCACTTTATCTTCAATGAATAGTTCTGCTGCTTCATCGCAAATGTCTGCAAGGGCTTCGGTGGCATTAATGCAGAAAGTTTTCTCATCAAATCGTGTTGCCGAGCAAGTTTCTGTTCCCTCATCCGAAATATCCGTCAGAACAATGTGCGTTTCGGTTGATATACCTTTAAGTTCCTCTAAAACTTTAGAAACATCTGCACCCGCACGGTCGACTTTATTTATAAAAATAAGTCTCGGGAGTTTCGCTTTATCAAGAGATTTCAGAATGTTTTCTGTATGAGCGCGTACACCCTCAACTGCAGAAACGATAACAACCGCATAATCGAGAGCAGTAAGTGCGCGTTCAACTTCGCCTGCAAAGTCAATATGACCGGGGGTGTCAATGATATTGATGGTTACACCCTGCCACTTAGTTGTGGCTGTTGCTGTCCGAACTGAAATACCGCGCTGCTTTTCAACTGAAAGTGAGTCGGTTGCAGTTGTCCCCATATCAACACTGCCGGCAGTTCGTATGGCACCGGTAAGATACAAAAGCTGCTCTGTGAGGGTAGTTTTTCCCGAGTCTACGTGAGCCAGTATTCCGATGTTATGAAAAATTTCAGTCACAGACAGTTGCCTCCCCCTAAAAGCATTTTTCTCATTATATCATTTCTTGCTGCAATTTTCAACTTGTCAATATGGAAATGAGTCAATAAATTGACTGTTTTCGTTCTTTTGCTTTTTCTCTATTCAATTTATTCGCAATGAAAATGTTGTGTTTTTGTTATTTTTTATTGCAAATTGCAGGTTTTTGTAGTAAAGTAAATAACAACGCCGCATGCGTTGTGGTGTGGTAAGAATTAATCGGCTCTGCTACACGGCAGAGCTTAATTTTTTTAGAAGGGAAGTCTCAGAATGGCTGTCAGCTATAAAAAATTATGGAAACTGCTGATTGATAAAGATATGAAGAAAAAAGATCTTTGTGCAAAAGCAGGAATCAGCCCGTCTTCACTAACAAAAATGGGCAAAAACGGTCACGTGACAACAGAAGTTCTCGCAAAAATCTGCAGAGCTCTCGACTGCTCAGTTGAAGATATTATGGAATTTGTTCAGGAAGAGTAAGCAGATATATTTTTATGAAATTAACTATTTTTATGGAGAAATTATTATGATTACAGGTGAACTTAAAAATAAAATTGACAGTCTGTGGGATGTTTTTGCTGCAGGCGGACTTGTTAATCCGCTTGATGTAATAGAACAAATCACATATCTTATGTTTATCCGTGACCTTGATGATTCGGATAATCTTCGTGCAAAAGAGAGTGCAATGCTTGGGCTTCCTTATAACAGCATTTTCGCAGGTGAGGTTACAATTGGTGAACGCAAAATTGACGGCAGTCAGCTTAAATGGTCTGTTTTCCGTGATTTCCCTGCGGGTAAAATGTATTTAACTTTACAGGAATGGGTATTTCCCTTTATTAAAAATCTTGACGGCAAAAAAGACAGCGCCTATTCAAAATATATGGATGATGCTATCTTCAAATTGCCTACTCCCTTGCTTCTTTCCAAGGTTGTTGATGCTCTTGATGAAATCTATGCACTTATGGCTAAAGAGCAAGATAAGGATGTAAGAGGGGACACATACGAATATCTTCTCAATAAAATCGCGCAATCGGGACTTAACGGACAATTCCGCACCCCTCGTCATATCATTAAGATGATGGTTGAAATGATGCAACCAAAATCCGATGATGTTATCTGTGACCCTGCTTGCGGTACAAGCGGATTTTTGGTAACAGCAGGGGAGTATCTTAAAGAAAATTTCAAGGAAGAAATTTTCTTCAATAAACAGAAAAAAGACCACTATATGAATCACATGTTCTTCGGTTACGATATGGACAGAACTATGCTTCGTATAGGTGCTATGAATATGATGACTCACGGTGTGGAGCATCCCTTTATCGAGTACCGTGACAGTCTTTCTGACCAGAATCCGGATAAGGACAAGTATTCACTTATTCTTGCAAATCCACCCTTTAAGGGAAGCCTTGATTATGATACGGTTTCAACTGATTTATTAAAGGTTTGTAAGACCAAGAAAACAGAACTTCTTTTCCTTGCACTTTTCCTTCGTATGCTTCGTATCGGCGGCAGATGTGCCTGTATCGTTCCCGACGGTGTTCTTTTCGGTTCATCCACTGCACACAAGGCAATCCGTAAGGAGATAATAGAAAATAACCGCCTTGAAGCAGTTATTTCTATGCCCTCAGGTGTGTTCAAGCCCTATGCGGGTGTTTCAACAGGTATTCTTATCTTTACCAAGACAAACCACGGTGGAACGGACAATGTATGGTTTTATGATATGACCGCAGACGGTTTCAGTCTTGATGATAAGAGAACCGAGATAAAGGATAACGATATCCCCGATATTATCGCCCGTTTTCATAACCTTGAAGCAGAAAAGGGAAGAGAGAGAACCGAAAAATCCTTCTTTGTGCCGAAAGACGAAATTGTATCGAATGATTACGACCTTTCAATAAATAAGTACAAAAAGACAGAGTATATTCCCATTGAATACCCCTCCACTGCAGAAATTATGGCAGACTTGCAAGAATTGGAAATTAAAATCACAAAAGGACTTAAAGAATTAGAGGAAATGTTAAAATGAAAAATTACACAAAAAATGAATTAAAAAATGCTGTTTATAAATGTATCAAAGAAAATAGTTATGCATCTCCGAATGAGATTGCTAATACTTTAAAAATAATGAATTGCAAAGAGTTATTGGATGTTATTAATGAACTCCGAACGGAGTTTTATATTACTTTAAATCCGATTCCATTGTCAGATAAAAATAATTGTAGTTGCCGTTATACAGCGACAACAAAAGAGTATGTGCCGAAAGACAATTGAAATAAAATATAGGAGAAAATAATGGCTAAAAAGAAAAGCAAACCGACAGTTGTTAATAACATAGAATCTGTCAATATGGAAATTGATTATGACAAATTAGCAGAAGCAATTGTTAAGGCACAAGAAAAGGCGGAAGAACAAAAAAATCTTCAAGAATTACGAGATGAAATAGAGGTTGAAAAGCTATCTGTTTGCGAAGCATTTAAAATGTTTGTAGCAATAATATCAAAAAAAGCAAAATCAAACGGTACTATGACATCAGGATTTCTCGGTGGAATAATGTCCCTATTTTTTAACATTCTTGCAATATTTGGTGTTGGTTTGATTGTTGTGATTATTGTGTCAGCAATTGCAACTGTTAAAGAATTTATTTGGATGTGGGAATCAGTAAGCTTCAACATTTTTTCAATTTCGTTATACTGCACTGCAACAATAATTACCGCAATTATATCTTTTATTTTCAGAGCTGTCGCAAATGAGATTGAAAAAGAAAAAGACCGTAATTATATTATCGCTGTTTTTTCTGCTGTTGTTGCTTTTGTTGCATTGGTTATTTCTGTTATAGATATTATAAAAGGGGTGATATGATGGCAAGATTAGGTGATGTTTGTGATGTCAGAGATGGAACACACGATTCGCCAACTTATGTTTCTGAAGGATATCCGTTGGTAACATCTAAAAACATTGTAGATGGTAAATTAGATTTATCGCTCGTTAACTATATTACTTTTGAAGACTATTGCAAAATTAATGAACGTTCAAAAGTTGATGTTGGAGATATTATAATGCCAATGATTGGTACTATTGGCAATCCTTATATAGTAGAAGATTTTACAGAATTTGCAATTAAAAATGTCGCATTGATTAAATTTAATAATTCACAAATCCAAAACAAGTACATATTTTATTTTTTGAATAGTGAAAAATTTAAGAAATATATCCTTAAGAATAATAGAGGTGGAACACAAAAATTTTTGTCATTAAAAGACATACGAAATATGGAAATAAATGTTGTTCCTTTGCAAAAGCAAAAAGAAATTGTTGAGAGATTGGATAAAATTAATTTTTTAATTTCTGCGAGAAAACAACAACTTCAAAAACTTGATGAACTTGTCAGAGCTCGATTTGTTGAACTATTTGGAGATTATGATTTATCACACGCAAAAAATAATTGGAAAAGTATTTCCGAAATAGGGAAAGTTGTAGGTGGAGCGACCCCGAAAACTAATGTTGAAGAATATTGGGATGGCGAATATCGTTGGATAACCCCTGCTGAACTTGGTGCTGATAGCGGTTATATTTATGATTCACTTCGTAAATTGACAAAAGCAGGAGTGGAGAGTTGCTCTCTTCAAGAAATGCCAATTAATACGGTTATTTTATCTTCCAGAGCTCCTATTGGTAAAGTTGCGATTGCAGGAAATACATTTTATTGCAATCAAGGGTTTAAAAATATTATTTGCAACAAAGATGTTCTTCCGATATATATATACACCGTTTTGTTACTCAATACAGAGTATCTAAATTCTCTTGGTCGAGGTGCGACTTTTAAGGAAATCTCGAAGTCTATTGTAGAAAACATTAAAATTTCTGTTCCTCCAATCGAACTTCAAAATCAATTCGTAACTTTTGTTGAAAAAATCGATAAATCAAAATTTGAAGTTCAGCAAAGTCTTGAAAAACTCGAAACACTAAAAAAAGCATTAATGCAGAATTATTTTGGGTGAGGTAAAAAATGAAGAAAAAATATCAAGTGTTTGTTAGTTCTACTTATGAG
Source organism: Clostridia bacterium (assembly GCA_017513525.1). Lineage (GTDB taxonomy): Bacteria > Bacillota > Clostridia > Oscillospirales > Acutalibacteraceae > RUG806. The sequence goes on along the minus strand of JAFXFC010000049.1, from coordinate 113,298 downwards.
GATTTAAAAGATGAAAGAGCTGCTGTTATGCAATGTCTTCTTGACAATGATTGTATTCCTGTCGGAATGGAACAGTTCCCTGCAAGTAATATGAGTCAAATGGATTACATAAAAAAGATGCTGGATGACTGTGATTACTATTTATTGATTTCGGCTGGTAGATACGGTTCTCTGGATTTTGATGGAATTGGATTTACAGAAAAAGAATATGATTATGCAATATCTAAAGCTATTCCTGTGATGAGTGTGTTGCACGGTGATATTGATAGTTTACCGAGCAAAAAATGTGAAACAACTGATGTAGGAAGAGAAAAGTTGAATGTGTTTCGGCAAAAGATTTCCACGGGGAAAATGATTGATTATTACAGTGATATTAGTGCATTAAAATATTGTGTCAGTAATGCTATAAATCGTTGCATAAGAGATTTCCCTGCTGTAGGTTGGGTGCGTGGTAATGAGTTAACAAATACCGAAAATTTTCTTTCAACATTTAAATCAATAGTTAATCAATTTTCTTTTGAAGATGAGGAACGTACTAAATATACCCAACAAATAAAAGAATTAGAGATGAAATTAAATTCAAAAAATAAAATTAGTATTACAAGAATACCAAATGAAGCAGGTGGAACAACCGTTATTATTGGTGATAAGGATAGCGAATTTAGAGAGAAAACATTTGTTGATAGTGAATGGATTGAAAATGAGTTGCAAAAAATATAATTTCAGTTTTCTAAGTGCATGAAAATGTATTGCAGAAATTAGCAATTGCAATTTTACAGAGGTGATATTATGACCAACTTTGATTTTTTGACAAGAGACAAGCAATTTGATACTTTTTCATCTGTTGCAGTGGCGGCGGAGAAGACGTTACATATTGATTTGTCCACTTGCATCATAAATTGCCGTAGGGCGATGGAAATGGCTGTTAAATGGATGTATTCCGTTGACAGATCTCTTGTTATGCCCTGGCAGGATACTCTGGTCAGCTTAATGAACACCGAGGAGTTCCGTGATATCGTCGGTAATGACATCTGGCGAAGAATGGATTTCATCCGCCGTGTAGGTAATAATGCTGCTCACACAGGAAACAAGGTCACTCAGGAGCAGGCGGAACTTTGTCTTGAAAACCTTTTTGTCTTTCTTGATTTTGTGGCTTATTGCTATTCCGATAATTATATCGAAAACCACTTCAACAAGGAACTTCTTAAATTGACCTTAGAAGAGGCTCTTGATTTTGTAACAAATACGGATGTTAATCTTTCTGATTTGATTGCGGAAAACCAGGCACTTAAGGCAGAGCTTACGGCTCGCCGTGAGGAGCAACAGCAGACTTATGTGCCGAAGCCTCTTGATATTTCTGAGTATAAGACAAGAAAAATATACATTGACACTATGCTCATTGAAGCAGGCTGGACTGAGGGCAAGGACTGGATAAATGAGTATGAACTGCCCGGTATGCCTAATAAGAGTGAAGTTGGCTTTGCCGATTATGTTCTTTTCGGTGATGACGGAAAGCCTCTTGCGGTAATAGAAGCAAAGCGCACCTGTGTTGATGTTGCAAAAGGCAGACAGCAGGCAAAGCTTTATGCAGACATTTTAGAGAAAAGGTTTGGCCGTCGTCCTGTTATTTTCCTTACGAACGGTTTTGATACAAGAATTACGGATAACCTTTACCCCGAAAGAAAGGTTGCAACAATTTATTCCAAGCGTGACCTTGAAAAGATGTTCAACCTGCAGACTATGAGGACAAGCCTTAATCATGTGGTTATTGATAAGAACATTGCAGGCCGTTATTATCAGGAAGGTGCCATTAAAGCAGTCTGCGATAGCTTCGGCAAGAAAAACCGCCGAAAGGCTCTTCTTGTTATGGCAACGGGTTCGGGTAAAACAAGAACTGTCATTGCCCTTTGTGATGTGCTTTTACAGCACGGCTGGGTTAAAAATATTCTTTTCCTTGCTGACAGAACTTCACTTGTCACGCAGGCAAAGCGAAGCTTTGTAAACCTTCTTCCCGATTTGTCGGTTACGAATCTCTGTGAGGATAAGGATAATTACAATGCCCATTGTGTTTTCTCTACTTATCAGACGATGATGAATTGTATTGACTCCGTAAAGGATGAGAATGGCAAGCTTTTTACCTGCGGTCATTTTGATTTAGTTGTCTGTGACGAGGCTCACCGTTCGATTTATAATAAATACCGTGATATATTTAATTATTTTGACGCACCTCTGGTGGGTCTTACTGCCACGCCGAAGGACGAAATTGACAAGAATACTTATGAAGTGTTTGAACTTGAAAACGGCGTTCCGACTTACGGTTATGAGCTCGCCGATGCCGTTAAAGACGGTTATCTTGTAGATTTCATGTCTGTAGAAACCAAACTCAAATTTATTGAGCAGGGCATTGTTTATGACGATTTATCCGACGAAGATAAAGAAGAATATGAAGCAACCTTTGCCCGTGACGGTGATATGCCCGACAGAATCGGCTCGTCAGCTCTTAATGACTGGATTTTTAATGAAGACACCATTAAAGAAGTTTTAAATGTTTTAATGACAAACGGAATAAAAATTGATTACGGGCAGAAGATAGGTAAGACTATTATTTTTGCAAAGAATCATCGTCACGCAGAAAAGATATTTGAAATATTCAATAAGGAATATCCCCATCTTAATGGCTATGCAAAGGTAATTGACAATACAATTAATTATGCACAAAGTGCAATTGACGAATTTTCCGAAGCAAAGAAACTTCCGCAGATTGCAATATCTGTTGATATGCTTGATACAGGTATTGACGTGCCCGAAGTGCTGAATCTTGTCTTTTTCAAAAAAGTAATGAGTAAGGCAAAATTCTGGCAGATGATAGGCAGAGGAACCCGTCTTTGTCCGGGACTTCTTGACGGTGAAGACAAAAAGATTTTCTATATTTTCGATTTTTGCGGAAACTTTGAATTTTTCCGTAATGGCGGAAAAGGTCAGTCAGCCAATCAGATTGCTTTACAAGGTGCAATCTTTAATCTGAAAGCTCAGATGTCTTTCAAACTGCAGGACCTTGCTTATCAAACCGAAGAGCTTATAGCTTTCCGTAAAGAGTTGGTGGATGATATGGTTCGAAAGGTAAGGGAACTGAATAAAGAAAACTTTGCCGTCCGTCAGCATCTGAAATTCGTGGAACTGTATGCAAACCCCGATAATTATACATCTCTTTCTTATGAGGACACTTTGATTATTGCGGATGAATTGGCTCCTCTTATCACACCCGATGAGGATGATCCGAAAGCAATCCGATTTGATGCACTTATGTATGGAATTGAACTGGCATATCTTGCAGGAAAAAAATACAGTCGCGCCCGCAGTGATTTATACAAAAAAGTTGCGGGAATTTCAGGTGTTGCCAACATCCCGGAGATTATGGTACAAGCTGAACTGATTGATAAAATTCTCCATACCGATTATATAGATTGTGCAGGAATCAATGAGTTTGAACATATCCGTGAAAGTCTGAGAGATTTAATAAAGTATATCCCTTATGACGGTGCAATATATCATACAAATTTTGATGATGAAATACTCTCAATTGATTGGAATGAATCAGAACTTGAGAGTGACGACCTTAAAAACTATAAGGCAAAAGCAGAGTTTTATGTCCGTCAGCATCAGGATAACGAGGTTATTTCTAAGTTGAAATCCAATATTCCGCTAAACTCTGCAGATGTCAAAGTGTTGGAGCAAATTCTGTGGAGTGAAGTGGGTTCAAAAGAAGATTATGAAGCTGAATTCGGCGAAAAACCTCTTGGTGAATTTGTGCGTGAAATTGTGGGACTTGATATGAATGCCGCAAAAAACGCATTTTCTGAATATCTTGATAATGTAAATCTTGATTCAAGACAGATTTATTTCGTAAATCAGATTGTTGAGTACATAGTACATAACGGTATTATGAAAGATTTGTCTGTTTTGCAGGATTCTCCGTTTACAGACAAGGGAAGTGTTGTAGAGATTTTTACTGATCTTAATGTCTGGATGGGAATTCGTAAAGTAATTGAACAAGTTAATGCAAACGCAATTGCCGCATAATAAATTCTGATAATTAGATTTAACAGAGCGGGTGCGATATGATATTCTGTGATAATATATTAATAAAAGCAATTTTTTTTCAATAGAGTTTTTTATGGATATTCTTATTACGAAAAAAGGATGTTGAATAATGACCGAAGTGGTAGCAGCTCTTATATGGGATAATAATAAGTTTTTGATTTGTCAGCGGCCGGTGACGAAGTCTTGTGCACTGCTCTGGGAATTTGTCGGAGGTAAGGTAGAAATAGGGGAGACGAAAGAGCAAGCGCTGATAAGAGAGTGTCGGGAAGAGTTGGGAATTGAGCTTAATGTGGGCGATGTGTTCACTGAAGCTGTTCACGAGTACCCAGATATTACTGTGCATCTGACATTATTCAATGCTTCAATTGCTAAAGGTATACCGCAAAAGTTAGAGCATAATGACATCAGGTGGATAACACCCGCCGAAATTCCTGAGTACAATTTCTCTCCGGCGGATGTTGAGATTCTGGTCGAGATTGTAAAGAGATACGGATAACGATAAACCTGTAAAATAATTGAAAACTCAGGAGAAAATGAATGAAGATGATTATAGAAACAGAACGGCTGATATTGAGAGAATATAATCTCGCTGATTTTCAAGACCTTTATGAAATCCTTTCGGATGCCGAGAATATGAGCCATTATCCGAAGCCCTATGACGAAAACGGCACCAAGAGGTGGATTCACTGGAGCATTGATAATTACGAAAAATACGGTTTCGGTCTGTGGGCGATTGAACTGAAAAATTCGGGGCAGTTTATCGGTGACTGCGGTATTACAATGCAGAATATTGACGGAGAATCCCTTCCCGAAATCGGGTATCATATACATAAAAATCATTGGCGCAAGGGATATGCAAAGGAAGCAGCTTCTGCGGTCCGTGACTGGTTTTTTGAGAACACAGAATTTCCTGCTGTCTATTCCTATATGACACATACAAATGTCCCTTCATATTCCACTGCCGCTTCCGTCGGTATGAAGAAAATAAAGGAATATGCCGATGAAAACGGCTTAGTGCATTTTGTGTATGCTCTTACGAGAGGTGAATGGGATAATGAAAAGCGGATTTAATAAGCAAGAGATTTATGAAATACTGACACGGATACCCCGCGGAAATGTGACAACCTACGGGCAAATAGCGGAAAGGCTCGGGAATAAATGCTATGCGAGAGCGGTAGGGAAGGCTTTGCACTGCAATCCCGATGGCGACAAATATCCCTGCTATAAGGTTGTAAACAGCCGGGGGAAGCTTAGTTCCAATTATGCTTTCGGCGGCATAGAGGAGCAAAAACGCCGCCTTGAAGCAGACGGCATCAGAGTGGAAAACAACAAAGTTGATTTGAAAATATTCGGTATGAAGATATTAAATGATTAAAGACTTTAAAAATAACTTGAAATGGGACGATAATATGAAAATCTTAAAGCCTGAACTTTATAGTGCTAAGTGCATTAGAAGGGTAAAAAAGCCTGTTCTTACAAAGGACGATATTCCTTATGAGGCATCCTTGATTTTTAATGCGGGTGTTGCAAAATATAAAGATAAATATGTTATGGTATTCCGTAACGATTACGGCCCCACAGAAGACACTTATCCCGAGGTACGCTTCAGAACATCTTTAGGTCTTGCAACAAGTGATGACGGAATTAACTGGAAGGTGCACGATAAGCCTATTTTTGATAATAAGAATCTGCTGCCTACAGATGAGCTTAAAAGATATTATGATCCGAGAATTACAGTTTTAGACGGAAAGCCGTATCTTTGTATGGCTATGGATACCAAGCACGGAGTACGGGGTTGTATTGCAGAAATTGACGATAATTTTGAAAATATCAATATAATCAGCGCATCTGCGCCCGACAACAGAAATATGGTGCTGTTTCCCGAAAAGATAAACGGAAAATATGTCCGTCTTGAAAGACCCTTCCCCGTGTATTCAAGAGGCGGTAAAGACAGATTTGACCTTTGGCTTTCCACTTCTCCCGATCTCATTTTCTGGGGCGAAACTGAGCTTGTCCTTGCTGTTGAGGATGTTCCCTTTGCAAACGATAAGATTGGTCCTGCAGCACCTCCCATAAAAACCGACAAAGGGTGGCTTACAACATTCCACGCAGTTGATATTGATGAAAGCAGAGGCAAAAACGGCTGGGAAAAAACATGGAAGAAGAGGTACTGCGCAGGCATTATGCTGTTGGATCTTGAGGATCCTTCAAAAGTTGTCGGCATGAGTAAGCTTCCTTTGATTGCTCCCGAAACCTATTATGAAACAGAAGTCGGATTCCGTCAGCAGGTTATTTTCCCCGGCGGTATGATTCTCGAACCCGACGGAGAAGTAAAAATCTACTACGGTGCATCAGACACAGTAGAGTGCCTCGCCACTGCAAAGCTCGACGACCTCATAGCCCTTTGCACAGAAAAAAGAAAATAATATTTCCGACCGTTTCTTTTAAGCGTACTGTTTACTGTGATATGATAATATGAGTAGTACTATGTAATTTATTATACGAAAAACAGACAATAATGTTTTTCCAAATTTTTAGGAGATAATATATATGTTTTATCACTCATCACAGATCGGTGGTATTAAAGTTTTAGAACCGCGAGTATCTAACCACAATAAATCGCTTATATATTTTTCTGCAAAAAGAGAAAATGTTTTAGTGTATTTAAGTAATGCTATTGAAAAATATTGTAAAGAAACAGGGTTTATTCATAGCGGAAAATGGCACAAATGGGCAAGTTACGGCTTTGAGGCGGATGGTACATTAAGAATAGATGAATATTATCCGTGTGCAATAGAAGATACATACAAAGGTGTTTCGGGATATATTTATTCTGTTGAAACTATTTGTGAGAATGACGATAACATCAACATCAGCAACGCAGTTACAACTTCAAAACCTGCCATTGTAACAGATGTTGAATATATAGAAGATGCATATTCTGAAATTCTCAAAGTGGCAGAAGCAGGATTAATAAAAATTAGAAGATATGAAGACATGAGTGATAAGATGTTATTGTGGATTGAAAATACAATTAAGAACGAATATATTTTAGCTGAAAATGAACCCGATTACAGGCATTTCTTGAAGGCAAAATTCAGTTTTTTGAAATAGACATCATAAAAAATTTGATTTGCAAGGTTGAAGCCTCGGAGGTATAGATATGGTAGATGAAAAGGAATTGCTTGAATTCGTAAGCCCTTATTACGAAGATAAAGATATTATGCATAATATGTGGCACATTGAACTTGTGCAAAGAATGATAAACAGAATACTTTCTCATTGCGATTATGAAGTTGATGAAGAATGCTTGAAATTAGCGACATATTTTCACGGCTTCATATACAGCGATGAAGAAAAAATAAGACAATGGCTGCTTGAACAAAATTATAATGAAGAAATGATTGCTAAAACAATCAAAATAGCTTGGGAATCTCAAAGAAGTGAAATTCCTGAAACCATAGAAGGAAAGATTTTGCATGATGCACATGTATTAGAAGGCGGCAAAACATACTTGGTTGTAAAAACCTTAATTACCGGTTCTGTCAGAGGGCAATCGTTAACTGAAACCTTGGACTTTATGGAAAAGAATGTACTGAATCAAAACAAATGCTATTTACCTGAAACAATTCCATTATGCGAAGAAATGAATCTTTATACTAACAAGTTCTTTGCTGACTTAAAAGAAGGAATCAGATAAAACTAAGATTATCCACATAGATATTATTACTGCTCTCCTCGTGAGGGCAGTTTTGATTAATCAGGGATGTTGAATTGTTAGATATAAAGTTATATAATGAAACAAATAATAATTAGAGAGATGAAAAACTTGTTGGTTATGCCTCATCAGTGGATAATTGAGGCTTATGATGATTTGAAGAAGAATTAATAATAAAAATCACCGTCACAGACGGTATTATTTACAAAGATGGAAAAAGATTGAGTTTTAATGTGAATAAACATTTTATGTCCATATAAATCAAGAAAAGAGATTGATTTGTTGCTATCATATTTTAAGGGTGCATTATGAGCGATTTGGAAATAGTTGTTGCTACACAAGAATACATAAAGTTACATCATAAAGATGTTGATTTCTGCATTGAAAGTGCTTGTAAAGCCGTTGGGTATTCGCGCCGTCAGCTTGACAGATTATTTCGGAAATTTCTGCAGATAACACTATATGAGTATATAAATGCTGTTGTTCTGAGCAAGAGTGCCGAGAAGCTCATTAACACTGACAACAATGTGCTTGATGTAGCTTTAGACAGTCATTTCACTTCTCATGAAGGATACACACGGTCATTTGCAAAGCGGTTTTCTGTTACTCCCGACGAATACCGTAAAAGTAAAATTGCTATACCATTGTACATCAGTCACCCCGCAAATCATTATCATATCTTGAAAGAAGGACGAGAAATGGAAAATACGTCAATCTGTACTGTAACACCTGTAATGAGACCGAAAAGGAAACTTATTTATCTGCCGTCAAAATCGGCAACGAGGTATTTATCTTATTGCGAAGAAGTAGGCTGTGATTGGGAAGGACTTCAGAACAGCATTCCTGAAAAGTTTGATACCGCAGCAATCCTTGAATTGCCTGATTTTTTACTAGAGGAAGGCTTCAGCAATATTGCATCAGGTGTTGAAGTTCCTTTTGATTATCGGAAGCCTTTGCCCGACGGCTACAAAATAGCAGAACTTCCCGAATGTACAATGCTTTATTTTCAGAGTGATCCCTATGAAAACCCAGATGATTTCGGTGCTTACATCGGTCAGGTTTACAAAGCATTGGAAAACTACAACTTTGAACGTTATGGCTATAAAACCGCCAATAATATTGCTCCGACATTTAATTTCGGAGCCGAGACCGAAATTGGCGCAAGAATTGCCGTTCCGGTAACAAAAGCATAAATAGCAAAGGATAGCTCCGACAAAAAGAGCTATCCTTTTTTGTTTTGTCTTTTATGCGAATTATTACCACTCGTATTCAACAATTTTGCCGTCGATTTCCCATTTTTGCGGAGTTCTTGTATCAAAAATGTCTATGGGCTTTATGGTGTGAGGAGTGTTGAAGACTTTGTAGGCTTCTTTGATGTCGGCTTTACATTTTTCGTCTATCTTGTCTGTGCAGGAGATAAACAGGGGAGTGTTGGAGTAGGAAAGAAGGTGAAGCCATTGTCTGTTTTTCTCCCATGGGATATAGTCATCTAAAATTCCCACACAGTCGGCATCGCACATATAAAATGCTTCATTCTGGGGGAGTCTGAATGCGAGAGTGTTTACGCCCATTTTCCTGGTTCTTTCCCATTCTCTTCCGCTTGTGTCGTCACCTGTTCTTGAAAGATGAACAAGACCTGCGCTAAGGTGAGATATTGTGTTACAGCCTATGATATACATATCTCCCGCAGCTTCTTTGATGAGCTTATAAAAGTCAATAACGATTTCGGCATTTGTCTTTGTTTTGTCATAAAAGTGCCAGTTATCAGTTTTTGTTATTACCTCATCAAGATTGCTGCCCCACTCACAGAAAAGGTCATAGGTGGAAAAATCGTGCTTTAACAGTTCATATCCCCAATCCCTGATTCTTTCAATATCGGCTCTGATAAATTTCTGAACCTCAGGATGTGTGGGGTCAAGGTAGCGCTCTTCACTTTCACGGTCGATTCTCATATCATCGGTAATTGCTTCATCACGGTTATGAAGAATTCTTACCCATATTCCGGGACGGGCTCCGATTTCCTTAATCTCATCGGCAAGCTTTTTCATATCGCCGAACTTTTCATTGGGATACCAAGGACCCTCGGTGGAATTTATCTGCCAGCAGTCATCAATGACCTGAAACGGCTTGTTATTTATTCCTTCTGAAAGCTCAACCTGAAGCTTTGCATCAGAAATTATCTGTTCGTAACTGCTTTCACCGTAGGCATAATACCAGTTATTTCCGCCGTATATTCTTTCTTTTGGAAGAACAGGGGAGTCGCACAGCTTCTTGCAGTAGTCCTTAAGATTTTCAAAGACATTCCCGTTGTTATACTGCGAATATACAAAGGTTGCAAGGAGGAGCTTTCTTCCTCCGAGATGTACACCGTTTCCGCCGTTTCTCACGTCAACAAGGGCTGTAATGCCGCTTATATCGTATCTGAAGCTTATGAAAGAATTAGGCAGGGTTTTTACACCGAAACAAAAACATTCCTTTGAATCTGTTGCGATAAAATACCAGGGCATATATCTGTCGTTTTCTGAAAGTTTCAGAAATTCAAGATCTCCGTAGCTTCTTTCCCATTCATCTCCCAGAACGAGCATATTTTCGTTAACGGGAACATTCCAATGAAGCTCTATAAATTTCGGCTTGTCACGGGTGGCACTGAGCAATAAATCAAGCTCATTTTCTCTTGATACCGTTTCAATCACGGCATCTGAAACTTTATCCTCGCAGATTATCTTGGCTGTAAATTTATTAATATCAAAATTCATACATTACCCTCACTTTCGTATATCTAAGTATATATTATCATTGAATGGATATTTATTCAATATTTATTTGTTTTATTGCGGTTTTTTATTGCTCTTTACCATTCAGAAATACCGATAAAAAGACTGTTGAAATAAAGCAAAAATAATGATATAATTACAGATATAATATATAGACTTGTCATGATCGGTATTATAACCTCTGACTGCAAGGCTATAAATAAATATCAATCAGAAGGAGAGAGTAAACAATGAAAAATGCAATAAAAAAAATTATTGCTGTTGTACTTTGTGTGGCTATGATTGTTTCGCTTGGTGCGGTAAGTGTATCCGCAACCGAAACAGAATGTGGCGGTGAGTGTGAACATTCCCCTGTAATTGTTCTTCCCGGCATAAATCATTCGCCTACATATCTTTATGATGAAAATGATCAACCTGTTGTATATAACGGCAGTCATGTCGGCGGCAGTCTTCTGATACTCAATGAAGCTGCTCTTTCAACAAACGCAATTGTAAAGGTGGCTGTAAGAGCGCTTCTTACCATTTTCTTACAGAGAAATATTGGGCTTGATGAAGTAGCTTATGAACTCGTTTCTGACATTTTTAAATATCAGAGCTGCAATGAAAACGGAGACCATGTTGAAAATCTTAAAACTCAGAGATGGAATCATTCTCTTGCAGGTATGACCGAGGATGAGCTTGACTGGACTTACAGAATGGTTCCGATGAAGCCTCTTGTTGATGAGATCGGCGAAGATCATGTGTATTTCTTCACATTTAATCTTGTAGGCGATCCCATGGAGTCAGCTGATGACCTTGATGAATATATCGAAATGGTTAAGGAGCAGACAGGTCATGATAAGGTAACTCTTCTTCCCGTAAGTCTCGGCGGTACAATTCTCACTGCATATCTCGATAAATACGGACACGGCAAGATTGACCAGATCGTGAATGCTGTTGCATGTCTTGACGGTACAGATATTATTGCTGATTTCTATGCAAGAGAATGGCGTCTTAATGATGAATATCTCTATCACGAATATATTGCTAAAATTTTTGTTGAATCAGAAGGTACACCCACTCTCGGTTATCTTATAAACACTCTTCTTCATATTATTCCCCGTTCGGGTATGGAGGCACTTCTTACGGGAGCTATGAGCGGAATTCTTGACACTCTGATGTTGAACTGTCCGCAGTTCTGGGCAATGCTTCCTTCATACAGATATGATGCACTTGCAGAAAGATATCTTGGCGATAAGGTGGAGCTTAAGGCAAGAACAGACCGTTTCCAGACGGCAAGGCTCAATCTTAATCAGAATATTCTTGATGCAGTTGCAGATGGTGTCCGTGTTAATTCAATCGCAGGTGCAAATCTTGACCTTGGCGAGCAGATGTATACTTATTTCAATATCGTAGCTTCCGCTGAAAAGGTGAACTCCGACGGTATTATAAATCTTTCGTCAACCACTCTCGGTGCTACGGGTGCGGCAGGCAAAAACACCCTCAAGGATGTTGAATACGAAAAGAACACTTACTGTACTGATCCCGCCCATAACCATGTTTCCCCTGACAATATGATTGACACTTCAACAGCAATTCTTCCCGAAAATACATGGATTTTCCTTGACCAGCACCACGAAGTAGGCTATAACGATGTTGTTCTCAATCTTGCAAAGGCAATTATTCTCGGAGAAGTAACAGATGTTAACGACAATCCCGAACTGTATCCTCAGTATAACGGCGCCTGCTATACACAGAGTCTTCGCCGCTGGAAGCTTCCTGATGCAAAGAAGGTCGATCAGTCAAATTTAAGTGCTGACGACAAGACTGAGCTTAATGCCGCTATTGCACAGGCCGAAGAAGTGCTTACCATGACAGTAGCAGATCAGAAAAGGGTTGAAGCTGTTGAAAACAGACTTAATGCTATTCTTCACAAGGTTGGTGCAGAAGGCTATGAAAGCATTGAATCGGAAGAAAATTCACCGATGGCACCCGTTTGGGAGAGTATTACTTATGCGATGAGTAAGAGTACACTCCTCCTTTTCGGAGGCGGAAGCCCCTTTGATATATTTCTCGCACCTATCAGATCATTTATTAAACCTATTTTCGGTTAAAAAATAACCGTACATGAACAAGTCCGTTAAAATCGGATAATAAAAATAACAGCAGAATAAGATAGCTGAACTGCCCCAATTTGTACTGTGTGTACAAATTGGGGCAGTTTATATGCTTATCGATTATTTTATTTTCAAACTAATTATATAGACCATGAGCTGTCTAAAAAACGGGTATGACGGTATGGGAATGCTTTGAAGAAATCGTCTGCGTTACCCACAATTTCCACGCCGTTTATATATACAGCCGTTTGCGCAGTATGTCCTTCACCTGCAAGCATAAGCTTTGCAGCTGCAGCGGCAGTAAGTGCAATGTCGTAATTGCCGTCATGTTTGTGTGTAACGGCCGCCTTGCCGTTTTGATATTCTACCTCAAAGAGTCCCTCATTCTGTTCGAACTCATCATTTATAAGAACGCTGAATTTTCCGTATTCTTCGGGATAAGTGTTATTTTCAAGAAGTTTTTTCATGTTATAAATTCTTGCAGCAACACCGCCGTTGTGTTCATAAATTACATTATCCATTCTGTCGGCGAAGATAGCAAATGGTGAGCCCTGATACTGCTTTCTGACAATCAGATTTTTAACTATACCGTCATAATTTCGTAAAAATCCGATCAAACCGAAGAGAGCCTCGGGAGAGAGAACATACAAATCTTCAACAAAAAGACTGTCGGGCCTTTGAACCGTAAAGCGGACATATCCGTCAGCCTCACCCGATTTATTACGGTGCAAATAAGTGTAATCCGCACTTTCAAGAGGTGTGTCGCAGAAATGCTTTTTATCCTCTCTGAGTGTCATCAGATTTTCTTTGAGAGCACATTTTTGGTGAAGTGCACTCAGCTCTTCAAACTGCTCGCCCGTATAAAGTATAACATCAGTGCCTCGCTTAATATCTTTAAGATTTTCAAAGGGCACTTTTATTGCGAACATGTGGTTAAGAGGTGCATATCCGAATTTTTCATAATATGTAATAGAGAAAGGATGCAAAAATCCGAGCGTCCAATCGTTTTCAACGGCTGTTTCTCCGATTTTTTTGAATATCTCTCTGATACCACCCATTCTGCGGCATTCGGGCAGACTGCAGACACCGCTTACAACAATCGAATTGAGGAAATTGCCGCAATAATTGCTTCTGAAATCAAATATTTCAACACCTGCAAAAAGCTTTCCGTCCTGAAAAGCTGCCAGAACGGGAATATTAACACTGTTATCTTCTTCGGCATTGAATTTCCATATGAAGGACGCGGCAGAAACCTTTTGATAATCAATGGCTTCTTCAGGTGTAATATATCTTATTTCCATAATTTTCTCCTTGCTTTACTGCTTTAATGTTCCTGCTCTTTACGCATATCTGTCAGTTTTTTGACATTCTTTTTGTAATTGAGCTTGTTGCTTAAATTCCGCAGGATAAAATATACCTCGTTGAGCGCATATTTATTATAAAATTCTCCTGCTTTTATGTTTACTGTGTAGGTTCTGTCAAAGAATTTGTCAAGTATGCGCTCGGCAATATTCGGTTTCATTAGTTTTTTCGCATATTCCGAAAACTCATAGTCGAATTCCCGTTTTTTGAGTTTATCAAAATGAGTATCGCCTTTAATAAATGTCGAGCTCTTTCTGACGGCAGTTGCGGCAAATATCACAACATCTTCATCATCGGGAAGCTTTATCGTATTTTTACCGTCAAGAGGTATTTCTGCATGAAAAACATAAAACTGCTTTGCGGTTAAATTTCCGTTTTTCGAGTGAGTGTGCGATAAGGTGAGTGCCTGCGGAACGGGTTTTATGTAGCCTGTTTCTTTTTGCAGCATCAGGTCCCAGAGACCGAGTGCTTCAAAACAGTCGGGAAGTGTTACTCGGGTTGAATTTTGTCCGCATTTGAACTCCACCGTTTTATCTCCGTTAAGAGAAGCAAGAAGCAGGTGTAAGCTCTTATAGCCGCTATCAATTTGAATTTCTCTGCCGTCGCATATCAGTGAATTTTTTTTCCCTGAAGCAAATGAATATTTAATTCCTGCAAACAACAGATCTTCGGGAAGCATTTCACGGGGAAGTGATATTCCGCCTTTTAGTTCGGATTTATGGCAGTGGGAGTCTTGTGTGATACCTACTGCATTGAAATCCAGCGGAATAACATCTCCGTCAGCATTTGCTTTTTTCGCTTTATCAAAAACAAGGGAAAAGCTTTTTATCTCATTATGCTGGATATCAAATCGGAGTTTACCGTCAAGTAACTCTATTTTATTGAGCTCAGTTTCATCTCCGCTCACCGTGTACGCTTCACATATCGGCAGAGAGAACTCGGCTTCAACTCCGTTTATGTCATTGCCCGAGCATTCCGCAACACGGAAAATTATTCTGTCTGACTCGTGCGCCTTTTTAATTGCGGTAATTCGCACATTATCATTATTAAGTCTAATGAAGGAGTATTCTTTGCCGAGAGTGCCTTCATGCTTATCTGTAATAAAGGTGTGCATGGGCTGACAAAAAGCATCTGCATAGCGGGAAACGCTTTCGGGCTTACCGCTATGCCCCATTATAGCAAAGGAATAGCGGTTGAGCCCCATATCCATTATGTGCTGTGAACATTCCCAACGGTAGTTTGCCTTGGGTGTGTGAATTAATGTAAGCCTTAATGTTGATCTATCGGGCTTATCCCAGCCTGTTTTTGAATCGCTGAAAACAGAAACACCGAATTCTTCAGTTTCATCGGTGATGTCTGCCCATTTCTGAGCAGGCACTTCATAGAGATTTTTTGAGTTTGTTCCGCGCTTAGTGTATCCCAAGCCTATATCGTAATTTGCATATTCGTTTTTTGAAGAGAAATTGAATTCGGCTTTTAGTAACGATGCTTCCTCACGCCAATCGGTTTCATTGAAAACAGAAACATATTCGCTTTCGCAGTTGAGGGAAACAATCTGCTTAAATTCTGAGTTGCCGATTTTTCTGATTATTTCAAGTGAGCACAAAGCTACTCCCTTGTCTTTGATTTTTATCTTGGGATTTCTCGCATATGTATACGGGGATTCACACAAATCCTCGTATTTTATTTCCCATGCGGGCCAGTCAAAGCTGTGAACATTATTAAAGAGAGCGAGTCTTACGGGGGTTCTTAAAAGCTCATTTCCGAGCCTTTTATCGAAAATGCTGCTGATATCGCCGTTTTTATCAATCTTAACAGTCAGATATTTATTTTCAATGCAATTTTCGGTTAGTTTAAGTTCTGTAAAGATTGAGCTTATTTCCTTTGATTGTCTTAAATCATAAACGGCAAGACTGCAGGAAGGAGCATCAGCAAGAAAAGTGATCTCGCTTTTACCGTCTGATAATTTTTTTGTCTGAGAGGGAACTTCATTTCCGTTTTTATCAAATACCGAGAAATTTTCGGCATTGTTTTTTACGGTAACGCTGACAGCCTCTTTTCTTGATGAAGCAGTCTGCAGGGGATTAGAAACTATAACGGGAATGCCTTTTACAAACGAAGTGTCGAGGTGAACCGCAACAGCTTTACAAGCGGCGGTATATTCCTCCGAAAATGTGTTCATTGCCTGAACATAATCGTTGTGGCTTCTTTTATAGCATTCTTCAAATGATGTTCCCGTAATGTCATCATGAAAATGATGTGCGATTACCTTTTTCCATGCGTTATCAAGACCATACTGCGGATAATCCGAAAAACCGTTTATAAAAGCTGCACTCCCAAATCTTTCGGCAGCATCGGCAAGAAGCTCGCATCTTCTGTTCCAACGCTTGGTAACGGATCTTGACGTATAACTGCCTGCACCGTGTGCCGTGAGCAAAAATTCACCGTCATAAACGGGGAATGCTTTCTTTTCTTCTTCCGGCATCCCTTCAAGCATATCGAAGAATTCTTTTGTTGTTGATGAATATACTTCAAAGTCTGAGTGCTTATTGTTTCTTTGTGCTTTAACAACATTTTTAACCGAGGTTTTATGCGGAGCTCCGCCTCGGTCACCGATTCCGTGATATGCAAAAGTAAAATTCGGAAGATTTTTCTTTTTAGTGTCTTCTAATTTCTGAAGCACTCTGTGGGCTTTATTCATATCTTTGAATACGGTGGTATATGAAAACGGCATAAGCGATGCCCAGATACTATTACCGTCGGGTCCTTGCCAGACACCGATATCAAACGGAATGGGAACAGAGCTTCCCCAGAAAAGCTTACCTGTGGAAAAACCCGTAAGTCCCGAATGAGCGGCAATCGTGGGAAGGGCTTTCCCGAAGCCGAAGCAGTCGGGCAAAAAAATGTCGTTTGACTTTACGCCGAATTCATTTTTGAAAAAGCTGTTGCCGTAAAGAATATTTCTGATAAGTGCTTCGGGAGAGGGAATATTGACATCTCCGTTTTCGTAACAGGCTCCGCACGGATTCCATCTGCCGCTTTTTACATAATTTTTAATTTTCGTGAATTCCTCGGGATAATATTCCTTAATAAGCTCGTATCTGTAGCTGCCTTCAAAATTAAATTTATATTCGGGATATTTTTCGAGTAAAATGAAATTTCTTTTCAGTGTATCGGGCAGGTATTCCGATATAGTTTGCTCAAGAGTCCAAAGCCATGATGTATCAAGATGTGCAGTTGCAATAGTATATATCTTTGATTTGTTCGTTTCCATAAGCAGATTCTCCGGAATATAGTTTTATTTTACACTTTTATAACTGATTATTCTGATTATTTTTCAGGGATACTAAAAGTAATTGTAACGGGCTCAGAATAAAGATGATATGCACTTTCTGCCGTTAGGGTGAGAGTGTAGGTTTTTCGTGCTTACGGAATATCGCTTTATTCTGTAATCTCCGCTTTTTTGTAAGACTTACTTCGGCGTGGGTATTTTCAGGGAATACGGGTGCTTTGTCATGTGCTTTTATGTTTTTATATGTGTAGGCGAAGGTGTCGGGAGAATTTATATTTTCGATATAGTAATCACAGAAAATGTGTCTGATAAAAGATCATAACCTCTCAGACGTACACTTCCGTCATTGTCTGCTTCAACAATACAGAATTGTGCGGCATTCTCGTAACGCTCAGGGTGCTGTCCTATTATGTAGTTTTCATCAAGCTCAAATCTTGCCATTGCACCTACTCCAACCGAGGTGTATGAGCTCTGGTTGATGCTTCTCGGATCATTGAACGGGAAATCCTTTTTTAGTATATATCAATAATATATTTTTGCAGGAAATATGTCAATATTTGAATAATACTGCGTTTGAATAACTCATTATGTTTTTGTTATATTATGAAGTTTAATCTGAGCAAGAATCATTTGCCGAAAAGATGACAAGTACTTTTTATATTTCTATTGAAGTGTATTTGAAAAATGTATATAATGAAACTAATTCAGTGTAATACCGATATGCGTAGAAATCGGTGAACAGTGTTTATGTTAAAAGTTTGTGTGAGGAGGGATTTAATGAGCGAAAATAATATAAAATTTCTTTTAGGCATTGACGGAGGCGGGACTAAGACCGAGTTTTTGTTGACGGATTTAAATGAAAGGAAAATCAAACAAATTATTCTCGATTCATCAAATCCTATAAACCGTGGAATCGAAAACTCCGAATTGGTACTCAGACTTGGAATTTCTAAAATATGTGAGGACTTGAATTACAATGAAATATCCGTGTTTGCAGGGATTTCGGGAGGAAGTTCAAAAAATATAAAATCTGAAATTTACCGATTCTTAGGTGAATTCGGTTTCGGTTCTTATGCAAACGGCAGTGATACTGACAGCACTTTAGAAGTCGCCTTAAAGGGAGAAAACGGAGTAGCCGTTATTATGGGGACAGGAATAGCTGCATTCAGCCAATCGGACACAGAGCGTCACCGTATAGGTGGCTGGGGCTATATGATAGACAAAGGCGGAAGCGGTTTTCATTTAGGCTCGGATGCTCTTAATTCAGCCTTTGAATTCCTTGACGGCAGAGGCGGAAGCCAATTGATTTTAAGCCTTATTGAAAATAAGCTCGGAAAAAAACTTGAAGATTCACTTTCGGAGATTTATTCGGGCGCAGCAGCATATGTTGCTTCTTTTGCCCCCGTAATTTTTGATGCGTTTAAACAGGGTGATGTTGAAGCAGAGAGAATTTTAGACCTTAATTCACGAGAAGCGGCAAAAATAATTACTGCTGCCCGTAGTTTTCTTAAAAATAATGAGAAAACCGTCATCTGCGGTGGATTATGTAAGCAGAAAGATGTATTGAAACCTTTATTGCTTAAATACATTGAAGAAGATTATCCGCTTATATTTTGTGATCAACCGACGGTTAATGGTGCAGTATCTCTTGCGAAAGCAAACATCATAGGCGGTGAAATAAATGCTTAAAACTGAAATGAGAAATCAGAATACATATAATATTGATAAGATGTCTACATATGAAATGCTGAAGATAATAAACCAAGAAAACAGTAATGTAACTTTGGCTGTTAATAAGGCACTTCCGACAATTGAAAAAGCATGCGATATGACAGCTGAAACAATAAAATCAGGCGGCAGAGTATTTTATATCGGAAGCGGAACTTCGGGCCGACTTGGTGTGTGTGATGCCGCGGAGTGTCCGCCAACTTTTGGTGTGACTTATGATTTATTCAACGGAATCATTGCCGGCGGAGAAAAATGTATGTTCAAAGCTGCCGAAAATGCAGAAGATAACGCCGAAATGGCAGTTAATGATTTGAAGGATCATAATTTCAGCAAGAAGGATATATTAATCGGAATTTCCGCTTCAGGTTCGGCGGCATATGTAATTTCTGCAGTAAATTACGCAAAAAGCATAGGTGCAAAAACAGTTTCCGTTACCAATAATCCCGATACGGAATTGGGTAAAGTGGCAGATGTTGATATCTGTGCCGATACGGGGCCCGAGGTTATTACAGGGTCAACGAGAATGAAAGCAGGTACGGCACAGAAAATAATTCTTAATATGATTTCAACTGTATCCATGGTTAAATGCGGCTGTGTTTATGAAAACCTGATGATAAATCTCAGACCAACTAATAAAAAACTGAGAAAAAGAATGATAGGAATAGTTACCGAAATTCTCAACTGTTCAGATGAAATATCAGAGCAATTGCTTGAAGATGCTGGCTGGAATATCCGTTCTGTTGTTGAAGGAGATGCATAATGCAATAATATCTATTTAGAATGTTTCTTATGTTGAAACAAAATTTTTTCAAAAAAAAGAAGGTGCCGATAGTGAAAAAAAGAGTTTTTTGTTTAGTAACTGTATTGCTGATTATTTTCGGGACAGTATTTGCTTCTTGTGATAATACAAATTACAATAAGTTACCGTGTTCTTTTGTGATAGAAAGTGTAAACGATATATATGTTCCCGAGGATAAAAGCAGTACGAATGTATCCGAATATCCTACGATTATAAGATTAAGTTATCAGAAAAATGATGAAGATAACGGTAAGCTTCTTGCAGCTTTTGAAAAGTGGGGAAGTACATATCCCGTATATGAAAGCACCGATGATGCTGTCACTTGGGAACAGGTAAGTACCGTAAAGGATAACTTAAATGAGGGTTATTGGAATGAATGGATGCCTTTTTTATATGAATTACCTGTTGATATGGGAGAATTTGAAAAAGGTACTGTAATTCTTGCCGCAACATCCATATACGGCGAAGGAATTACCGACAGTACCATAACTTTATATTACAGCACGGATCTCGGAAGAACATTTACCGCTTTCTCTAATGTTGATAAGGCAGGGGGACTTGAATGGGGTGTATGGGAACCGTACCTTATATATGAGGAAGAAACAGGAAGACTTTTCTGTTTCTATGCTGATGATTCCGATCCCGAGCATTCACAGAAGCTCGTTTTTAAGTACACAACTGACCTCATTAACTGGAGCGAAAAGCAGGAATGTGTTGCCTGTGAAGATTCAGATCTTCGGCCGGGAATGGTATCTGTTACGAAAATGGGCAGCGGCGAATATTTCATGGTATATGAAATGGTAGGTATTAACGGTAATCCGATTTATTGTAAGAAATCTACTTCACTTGATAACTGGGGAGATGTTTCAGACTACGGTGAAATCGTATCTGCCCAAGGAAAAACTTTTGGCTCATCTCCGTACACGGCGTGGACACCTGTCGGTGGAGAATGCGGAACACTTGTTGTTGTCGGAAAGCATCCTGTTGAAGGCGGAAGCGATACGGGAACAGATATGTTTTTAAGCTTTGACTACGGAAAAACATTCATTCCCGTTGATAATCCGATACCTTATACATTAGACCCTTATGAAAAATGCGGATACAGTCCGTCTCTTTTCTTCTCACCTGGCGGTACCACACTTTACTATGTAAACAATCCTCCGTGTTATGAATCAACCTATAAAATAACAGTTGCAAAGATAAAAATATCTGAATAATATTGCCGGAATAATTGTATGTATAATTAAAAAAATTAATATTTCATATTAAAAAAAATTATAAATTGTATTTTTAATTTTATCATTTTTTTTCTTGACAATCTATTTATTAATGAATATATTTTAATAATCAGGAAAATAAATAAGGAGTGATTTTTATGAAAAAGTTTTTAAGCATTGTTCTGGTTCTTACAATGTTATTGTGCATGGCACCAATGGGCGTATTTGCACAAGAAATACAGTCATTGGCAGAAAATCAGGCAAAAGCTCCAACTTACAGTGTTGTGATTGAAAGCTTCATGCGCGGCGCTCAGAATGATCTTCGCTCCAGTGAGCTTTTGCATGCTACTGTTTACGGTTATGAAGGTAACCCGCAGGAGCTGACTTATAGATGGAGCAATGGTCTGGGTACATATCTGTATGTCTATAACTCTCACAATATGTATTCTATCAACAATACCGACGGTGAAGTTGAAGTTTACAACAATAGTGTTTCTTCATCTTCCAATATGGCAGGAAGAAGCTATAAAAACAGCTTCACAGGAAAAGGTTATGCATGGGCAGCAGTTTACGGTGCAAATATAGGCAGAACTTCTCTTCAGGGTACCGTTACCGTTGAAGTTCTTGATGCTAATGGTAATGTGATTTGCTCTGATTCACACACCGGCACGGGAACTAATAACAACAGAAAAGGTTTTGTAGCCTATAGCCTTGATGCTGATATGGATAATGTTGTGCTCGGTCTTTTTGAAGGTGACAAGCGTAATGTTAAAGACCTTCTCGGAGAAAGTGCCATTTTGCATATCACTTGCGTTGAAAGCTTTGTTGATAACGGTAAAATCATCAGCGGCAGTAATTATATAAAATTAACCAAAGAAAACGGTGACTACTATATAACAGGTACAAACGCAGGAACAAGCACCGAAACAACCGGTGATGCACAGGTTGAACTTGATATTTCAAAAGGTAACTGTAAGTTTCACAACGACACAAGCGGCGATGCAATTACAACAGTATTCGTATTTAAAAAGCCGACAACCTCAACAACAACTACTACTTTAACACTCACAGGAAACCTTGATGACCGCTGTGACTATTTTATCGGCGGTGCAGAGGGTGTAAAGCAGGATGACGGCACAATTATTTTTACGGGTCTTACGCCTAATACCAACTATGCAGTTGAAGTGCGCGGTGAGTATAAAGATAAAAACGGCGAAAC
The DNA here is from genome assembly GCA_017513525.1 of Clostridia bacterium. Classification (GTDB taxonomy): domain Bacteria; phylum Bacillota; class Clostridia; order Oscillospirales; family Acutalibacteraceae; genus RUG806. Next base: position 90,992 of record JAFXFC010000049.1, on the reverse strand, counting down.
AAAATATGCATATGCTTATGTTTACGATACAACCAAACCCTTATATTTAGCTACAATATACACTTACCTTGACAGAACATTAACTGATATTGCTGACATCCATGGAGAAGATGTTGTTCTCTATCTTCTTGAGAAAGATGAAGATGCAGAAATTGAAGACGCAAACTTTATCAGACTTGACCGCAGTACTATTGGTACATATACGGCAAGTGTAGAAAACGGTATTTATTATCCTTGGCATGATGACGGTCCCGAATATCATCAGGCAAGAGAATATAAGCTCGTTATTGAGCATGCAAACAGTGAACTTCACCTTCATCATTACAGCGTAAAATATGATGTAAACGGCGGTGCCTTCAAAGATAATGAAGATCCCGGTACGGAAATTTATTCAAGTGCAACAGCAGTAAAAGCGACAAAGAATATTCCTGTTCGTGACGGATATGTTTTTGCAGGCTGGAAACTGGGTGACAAAATATTCGCTCCTGATGCAATTGTAACATCAAGTATATCTTCTCCTTTAACTCTTGTTGCACAATGGGAAAAGGAAGTAAATGTTACTATAAATGTAACTATTGACCATCATGCTGACGGCGGTCACAATCAGAATGATGACAAGGATGATTTAGTTATAAACTTCCTTGAGATGAAAAAGGATTCAGATGTATATCTTGAAACCGGTGATAAATTAATATTCACTGCAAATGGTGTTACCGACGGCAACGGTAATCCTATGGCATTTGACTATATTCCGACTTATTGCAGTGAACACACTGATGAATCAGTATTTTCAAAATATGTTGCAACTGCTGCAACTTACACAGGATTACTCGAAAGTTCAATGTTTGGTGTAGCTTTAAGTAAGTCAGGTTATGATGTTGGTGTAATCGAAAAGATTAAAGATGAAAACGGAAACTGGACAATAACCATTCCCTTGACTTTCAATCCTTCCGACTTTGACCTTGAGTTCAGTGTTGAAATGGCCGAAGATGTTCCCAAAGAACTTTATCCTGAAGCTGTAATTGTTAAGATCAAAGCCTGGTCTGAAGAAGACAATCAGTGGAATATCATCACACAGCAGGAAGGCAATAACCCCGGCATTCGTGTTGATATAGATAAGACAACAGGCGAGGGTAACGGTTCATATCCCGTTTGGAAATATGACCACGACAGTGAAATACCTTACGGTTATCGTGCTGTTATCTACGCTTATGTTTATGATAATGCGACTATCACTGTTCCCGAGAAAAGCTTAAACGGTGTTACCGTAACCTATTCTGACGGTAACTTTACGGGTACTATGGGCGATGTTGCCGACGGTGCAAAATACGGTACCTTATTAAACGGTGCTTATTATGATGAAGATACAAACGGACAGAAAGGTACTCTTGATGCTGTTATCACAGTTGAAAAATATGATGTAACCTTTGACGCACAGGGCGGTCTGGTAAACGGCTCGGATATAGATGTTGCAGAAGATCAGTATTATATTCCTGATTTTGACAGATATATGCCTGCAATGGAAGGTCACAATTTCCTTGGCTGGTATCTTGATAAAGAATGCACTGCTCCCGCAACCGAAGGTGTTCTTCTTACAGAAGATATTACCCTTTATGCAAACTGGGATCAGATTCTTGTAGGTAACGTAATTGTTGACGGTGCATATGTTCAGGACGGCGAAAGTATAGATGTAACTCCCGAATCCCGTGCAACATATGTGCTTGTAGAGCTTGAGGAAATAACCCCTGACGGTACATATAATATTGACGGTCGGTTCCTTGAAATCACATGGAATGAAGAAACAAATCTCGGTACTTCAGAGAATTATAAGTTCACAGGACTTGATCCTGCAAAGACTTACCGTATAGACACATACATTATAAACTATGACTCAACATATCAGAATTCAACAACTGCAAAAGATTCTGATGATAATATAGTAAATGATTATAATGCTGATGACTATACTGCAATATATCCCGAAGCAAGCAGATGGGAAACCTTCGTAAACGCTTTCCTTGAATTTAATCCCGAAAAGTATTTCCAGCCTGTTGAAGTTGACGCCACACTTATCGGCGAAGGCTTCCGTCCAGAATCAACTCTCGTTGAATATTTAGGTAAAGAAACCGGCTCTGAAGATGAATTCGGTACAATTATTCAGCATTCAGTTCCTCCTTATGGTATTGTAGTGGGAATGAATGAAAACGGCACAAATGACGGTACTTACGGCTATGAGGTTTGGAAAGAAGTTTTCAACGGTAATCTTTATGAGTATCAGGCTAAGTTGACCAAGATTAATGATTCTGCTGTTTCTGATTGGCCCGTAATCGTTGTTTACGGCAATACTGCTCGTTACAGTCCTCTTCACGATGCTCCTACAGATACATTGAAGGTTACAATTATTCCCAGATGGTACAACGTTATCTATGATTGGAACACAGAAGACAATTATCAGGAAACAGAATTCTCAGCTCACATCTGGAGCTATGAAACACCTGTTACTTATGTTCCTGTTCGTGACGGTTATGTGTTCGAGGGTTGGTATTCTGACGAAGCTTGTACAGACGGAAATGAAGTTGAAAGTATAGATGCAGCAGTTCACGCAGATACAATAGTGTATGCAAAGTGGACAGCAAGAACAGACCTTACTCTTAAAGTTAACTATGTTGATAAGGTAGATAATTCTGTTCTCGAAGCTCAAACCGTAGAAAATATGATCTTTGGTGAAACTGTAACGGCAGAAAGCCTTAAGAAAGAATTCACAGGCTATTCCTATGACAGTGCAAGTGCTGACAGTGTAGTAATCGCTCTTGAAGGCAATGAAATCACACTTTACTACACAAAAAACAGCTATAACTACACAGTAAACTATCTTGAAGAAGGAACCAATAAAGTTCTTGCTCCTTCAAAGACAGAAGCAGCAGTTATTGGTTCGGTTGTAAAGAGCGAAGGCAATGAAATTGCAATTGAAGATTATGTATTTATAAGTGCTGATGTTGAAGAAATCACAATCGGAACAGCCGAAGAGAAGAATGTAATCAATCTTTACTATGCTGCTGATACATCAGGTGGCGGAGAAAACGGTGAAGAATCCGACAACATCCCCGATAAGTATCAGAAAAAGGTAATTTATAAGATTATAAACGGTACTTGGGCAGATGCCACAACAGCAGATAAGTTCGAATATGTTGAACTTAAGACTGACGGCAAGTGGGATATAAACGGCACAGCCGAAATCAATGCTCCCACAGGTATGAAAGCAGATGACGGCTATACCGGCGGTAAGTGGTCACCTGAAATTCCCGAAACCGTAAGCGGTACTGAAACCGAAACATTCCTCTACAGCTTCTTAGTGTTTGCTACACCCATTAATCCTATTAACAATGTTCGTTATATCGTTGAACATTATATTGCAACTGAAGCAGGCACTTATCCCGTTGAACCTGACGAAACAGAAATATTCTATGGTGAAATCGGTGAAACTGTTACTGCAACAGCAAAGAATTACGATGGCTATATCTTTAATAAGTCCGTATCTGAAACAAGCAGTACATTAGTTCCTATCAAATCAGCCGATGATATTGTAATTTTAAGACTCTATTATGATTCTGATAACATGGGCGGCGGCGAAGAATATGATCGTCCCGACGGAATTCCTGACAAATATCAGAAGCTTGTAGTTTACAGAATTATCAACGGTACATGGGAAGACGGAACAACAGATCTTATCATTCAGCTTGTTGAACTTAAGACCAACGGTAAGTGGGATATAAACGGAACAGCTACCGTATTTGTTCCTACTGGTATGGTAGGACACGAAGGCTATCCCATAGGATTCTGGGATATAAATCCCTCAGAAACAGTAAGCGGTACAGATACCTCAATCCATAATTATATATTCACAGATTTTGAACCTACTGTGATTCCCGGTATGCCTGCTCACATTGTTTTCGGAAAGACAAACGGCATCGGTTGGTATAATGTATCCAAGGATTTCGGTATGACATGGGATACAGTATTCGGTGATGCTACCTATGAGGTTGAAGTGGGAAGTGTCATTATTATAAGAGCAGTCGGAACCCTTAAAGATGACTTCCGTTATTATGTTAACGGTCAGGCTTATGAGTCGGTTGACGGCTATATTGTTTTAACTGTTCGTGGATATTCGCTTATCGGTGCATTGGATACGGTGGTTCCTGTTCCCGATATTAAAGAATCCAAATCTATAATTGAAAAAATTATTGATTTCTTTAAAATGCTTTTTGAACGCATTGCTGCTATTTTCAAAAGATAATATCGGTTAATGTTTCAAAACTGTTATAAATTCAGAAAACGACAAGGTTGGTAGAATCTTGTCGTTTTTTACATTACATGAACTGTTTTTTTTCTTAATGTTAAAATAGATTATTTGACAATGCTTATGATTAATGCTATCATAAGCGGAGGGTGTGATATAATGGAAAAATATTTGTATTTTGATAAACCTGCAAAGGAATGGGAGGAAGCTCTTCCCATAGGAAACGGCAGACTCGGAGCCATGATTTATTCGGGAACGGATAAACTGCAGCTTCAGATGAATGAAATTACTTTATGGAACGGCGATAAATATCCCGATGCGGATAAAAGCGAAGCATATAAGCACTTACCTCAGCTTCGTTCTTTGATAAATAATAAAGAATATGATAAAGCGGCAAAGCTTCTTGATACCGAGTTTATCAATAACGGCGGAGGCTTTGAGGGGGCATATTCCGGTTCTTATCAGACCTTTGGTGACTTGATGATAAAGTTTCCGAAAAAGCTGAAAAAAATCAGAGGCTTTTCAAGAAAGCTCGATTTGAGTGAAGCTATATGCTTCGATGAATTTGAAACAGACGGTGTTAAAATTACAAGGGAATATTTTTCTTCTGCAGTCGCTGATGCTATTTTTATAAAAATCGACTGTGATAAAAAAGCATTCCTTAATTTTGATATATCATATTCTTTAGATCATATTGAAAATCTTACCGTAGGCGAAAATTGTCTTAAATTTGACGGTCACGCAGACGGAAACTCTTCTCATATCGCTTTTGCAGGTGAACTTCGCGTTTTAACAAGCGGCGGAAAAACCGAAAAATATGAAAATTCTTTGAGAATAACATCTGCTGATTCTGTGATTATTTGTTTTACGGGAGCAACAGATTATATACTTGATCAGAAGAAGAATTTCAAGGGCAGGGATCCGAAAGAGGTTTGCTCTGAAATTCTTGATAAAATCGATTTGAATGATTATGCTGCTATTCGGACAGAACACATTTCTGACTATAAGCAGTTATATGACAGATCTTCATTGTCACTTGACGGTTCAGAAAAGGGTAGCACTTCGCTTCCTAAAAGGCTTCACGACTTCAGAAAAAATACTTCTGATATCGGCTTAGCGGAACTGCTTTTTAATTACGGTAAGTATTTGCTTATCTGCTCAAGCCGTAAAAAAAATGTTTTACCTGCTAATCTTCAGGGACTTTGGTGTAAGGATTATAAGGCACCGTGGCACTGTGATTATCATACCAATATAAATGTCCAGATGAATTACTGGTGTGCAGGTCCTGCTAATATTATATATTGCACAGAGCCTTTTGCTAAGTTTATAAGTGCTTTGCCTGAAAACGGTTCAAAAACCGCAAAGGCATATTATAATGCTCCCGGCTGGACTTTATATACTATTTCCAATCCGTGGCTCTGGACTTCTCCCGGATGGGGCGGCTGCTGGTCGCAGTATCCTTTGGGCGGTGCATGGCTTTGTAAGCACTTAGTAGAATATTATAATTTTACAGGTGACATAAAACTGCTCGAGCGTTTTTATGACATATTAAAAGAAAATTGTCTTTTCAATATACATATTCTTTTTGAAGATGAAAACGGTTTTCTCATGACAAATCCCGCAACCTCTCCCGAAAATAATTTCTGTGATGATGAAGGAAATAAAGGCTGGGTCTGCAGGGGTACTGCAATGGATATTGAGATGCTTTACGAGAATTTTACTGATATGATAGATATTTGTAAAATTCTCGGAAAAGATGAAGATTTACGCGAAAAATTGGTGACACTCAGAGAAAGATTATTGCCGTTAAAAATCGGTAAAGCAGGTCAGCTTTGTGAATGGGAAGGGGATTGGGATCTCAATGCTCCCGAACCTCATCACAGACATGTTTCTCATTTGTACGGACTTCATCCCGGTACAATGATTTCGCCTGAAAAAACTACTGAACTGGCTGATGCCTGCCGAAAAACTCTTGAACTCAGAGGTGATGACGGTACAGGCTGGAGTCTTGCTTGGAAAATCAATTTCTTCGCAAGACTGCTTGACGGAGATCATGCAGCAAAGCTCCTTTATCGTTTATTAAGACCTGTGAAAGACGGTCTGATTACCCGTTACAGCGGCGGAGGCGGTGTGTATCCCAATTTGTTTGATGCGCATCCACCTTTCCAGATTGACGGAAACTTCGGAGCCACAGCCGGCATTTGTGAAATGTTGCTGCAAAGTCAGGTAAAGCTCAGTGACGGTACATTCCTTATAACTTTACTTCCGGCTTTACCGTCAGGTTGGAAAAACGGTGAAGCAAAAGGCTTGTTGGCAAGAGGAAACAATGAGGTTTCAGTAAAATGGAATGATGGCTTATTAGAGAAAGCAGTCATTAAATCTAATAACGGCGGAAAAATTGCCGTTAAGGGTAAATATAAAATTTTTGAAAATAAGACAGAAATTGAAAGAATATATGAAAATGGTATTACTTTATTTACTGCATCAGAAAATGCAAGCTTTGAATTGATACCGGAAAGGATTCAGTAATGAGTGAACGTAGTATTGAAACAAAATGTGTACAAGGAGGTTATACCCCAGGAAACGGTGAGCCCCGTCAGATCCCGATAATTCAGAGTACAACATTCAAATATGATACAAGTGAAGATATGGGTAAGCTTTTTGACCTTGAAGCCAGCGGATATTTTTATTCCAGACTTCAGAATCCCACTTGTGATAGTGTAGCTGCAAAGATATGCGAAATGGAAGGCGGAACTGCCGCAATGCTTCTCTCATCCGGTCAGGCAGCAAGCTTTTTTGCTACCTTCAATATTTGCGAAAACGGCGGTCACATCGTTTCTTCCTCTGCAATTTACGGCGGAACATATAATCTGTTTGCTGTCACAATGAAAAAAATGGGTATAACCTGTACTTTTGTTGATCCCGATTGTACCGAAGAAGAGCTTGATGCAGCTTTTACTCCCGATACAAAGCTTGTTTTCGGTGAAACGATTGCAAATCCCGCACTTAAAGTGCTTGATATTGAAAAATTTGCAAAAGCCGCACACAGCCACGGTGTACCTCTCATTATTGATAATACATTTGCTACTCCCGTACACTGCCGACCCATTGAATGGGGTGCAGATATTGTTACTCATTCTACAACTAAGTATATGGACGGTCACGGTGCAGCTGTCGGCGGCTGTATCGTTGATTCGGGAAAATTCGATTGGATGAAGTATGCAGATAAATATCCGGGACTTTGCACTCCCGATGACAGTTATCACGGAATTACCTATGCAGAAAAATTCGGTCTTGAAGGTGCTTATATTACAAAGGCTACTGCACAGCTTATGAGAGATCTCGGAAGCACTCCCGCTCCTCAGAGTGCATTTATATTAAATCTCGGACTCGAAAGTCTTCATGTAAGAATAAAGCGTCATTATGAGAATGCTCTTGCTGTTGCAAGATACCTCGAAAATAACGATAAAATTTCGTGGGTAAGCTTCTCGGGACTTGAAAGTGATAAGTATTACTCACTTGCGAAGAAATATATGCCTGACGGCACTTGCGGTGTTATCAGCTTTGGTGTCAAGGGCGGAAGAAAAGCTGCAGAGCAGGTTATGAAATCATTGAAACTGATTGCTATTGAAACTCACGTTGCAGATGCAAGATCCTGCTGTCTTCATCCTGCAAATTCAACTCACCGTCAGATGACAGAGGAAGAACTGATTGCTGCAGGTATCCCTTCAGATCTTATCCGTCTTTCATGCGGACTTGAAAACAGTGCCGATCTTATTGCAGATATTGAACAGGCACTTAATACCATAGATTAAGGAGTACATGAATGCCCATTAAAATTCCCAATGAGCTTCCTGCCGTTAAAACTCTTACCGACGAAAATATATTTGTTATGACTGAAACGAGAGCTATAACGCAGGATATCAGACCTCTTAAAATATTAGTACTTAATTTAATGCCTAAAAAAATTGCAACGGAGACACAGCTTTCCAGAATTTTGGGAAATACACCGCTGCAGATAGAAATAGAGCTTATCATGACAGCCAGTCATGTTCCGACACATATTTCAGCAGAGCATCTCCTTGCTTTTTATAAAACCTTTGAAGATGTCAAGGACAGGTATTTTGACGGTATGATCATTACCGGTGCTCCCGTTGAACAACTTCCTTTTGAAGAGGTTGATTATTGGCAGGAGCTTTGTGAAATTATGGAATGGAGTAAAACTCATGTTCACAGCACCTTTCATATTTGCTGGGGTGCACAGGCAGGGCTTTACTATCATTACGGTATACAAAAATATGATCTTCCCGAAAAGATGTTCGGTGTTTTTCCTCATAAGGTGGATTATAAGCGTTCTATTCTTTTCAGAGGCTTTGATGATAAATTCTTCGTACCTCATTCAAGACACACAAGCGTTAAGCGGGAAGACATCGAAAATGTTCCGCAGCTCAGAATTCTTGCATCTTCCGATGAAGCAGGTGTTTACTGTGTTGCAACCGAAAAGGGTAAACAGGTATTTGTTATGGGACACTCGGAGTATGACCCGTTTACACTTAAAGAAGAGTATGACAGAGATGTCGGAAAAGGTCTTGATATTAAGGTTCCGGTAAATTATTTCCCCTATGACGATCCCACTAAAGAGCCTATTGTCCGCTGGAGAGCTCATGCAAATCTTCTTTATTGCAATTGGCTTAATTATTTCGTTTATCAGACAACACCGTATGATCTTAACACCCTTTCAGTCGAAAACGAAAAAAATAAATAAATTTAATTTTTTTCCGGTTGATATAAATCGAAAAAGCGTATATAATGACATTATTAAATTGTCATTAATACGCTTTTTTTGAGGTTATAATGAAAAAGTATTTTTGTATTATTTTAATCGTAATATTAATTTTTTGCGGTTGTTCTTTTTTTGAACTTCCCGAAAATACAACTGAAGAATACATATCACCCTATGTTACCGATGTCAATGGTAATCTTGTTCCGAAGCATGAAGACGTAGAGGAGAGTGTGCTTGACCCACTTCTGTTTTCATTGGATGAAAACGGAAGAATGGTTTACGGTAATTCTGAACAGTTACTGCTTACAGGAATTGATGTATCTGTTTTTCAGGGAGATATAGATTGGAATCAGGTGGCTAAAGACGGCATCGATTTTGTTATGCTGCGTGTTGGTTTCAGAGGATACGGCACTAAAGGTATAATGCAGATTGATGAAAAGTTTTATGAAAACTGCAAAGGTGCTGATGCGGCAGGCTTAAAGGTCGGTGTGTATTTTTATTCTCAGGCGATAAATGAAGAAGAAGCAAGGGAAGAGGCAAGATTTGTTCTTGAGGCAATTAAAGGTATAAAACTTCAGTTCCCGATTGCTTATGACTGGGAATATGTGGATAATGCCGAAGCGAGAACTGCTAATATGACAAGCAGTGAGATCACTGCATGTGCTAAAGCTTTTTGTGAGGAAATTAAAGCTGCAGGACACACGGCAATAATATATTTTAACTGTGAAATAGGCTATTTTGAATATGAACTGGCAACATTAAGTCAGTATGATTTCTGGCTGGCAGAATACTTTGAATACCCGTCATTTGTTTATGATTACAAAATGTGGCAATATACCGATTCAGGAACTGTCAAAGGAATTAACGGAAATGTAGACATTAATATTTCTCTGGTTGATTATTCAGAACACACGGTTGAATACGGATAATTTTTTCTCCCGATTATTTTTCGGGAGTTTTTTTATTTCCAAAAAATAATAATTATTATAAAATTATCTTGAAATTATTAATTCATTTGCTATAATTAAAATATCAGCAATTTGCATTTTTGTTAATTGCATAAGAAAGGATGAGTTTTGTGGCTGATTACAAAATCGAACTTACTCCCGAACAGTTAGCTATATTGAATGGCGAAAAGGGAGAAACAATGGCAAAGGTAATGAAAACTTTGGTTATGTACGGTGAAACCTTCGGCGCAACCAAGATGGTTCCTGTAACAGGAAAAAAAGGCCATCTTGTTACAAGCTTCGGTCTCGGTGTTATGAAACCTGTTTATGAGCTTATGGATAAGCTTATTGCTGACGGCGTTATTTCCGGACAGCAATTTTCCGTTGACCCTAAGCCTCTTGATAAAAATGTTCCTGCAAGCTTTATTGAAAATCTTATTTTTAAGAAATTTATGTATTCCGCTCAGGATATGTATGACGGACAGTTACAGAAGATGGGTCTTGTAAGTGATTCTGCATATACATGTACCTGCTATCTTGATGAAGTCGGTAATACTCCTAATAAGGGTGATGTTCTTTCATGGGCAGAATCCAGTGCTGTTGTATATGCAAACTCCGTTCTCGGCGCTCGCTGCAACAGAAATTCAGGTATTATTGAATTGTTTGGTTCTATTGTTGGTTTCGTTCCTTATTTCGGACTTCTTACCGATGAAGGAAGAAAAGCAACTTGGATAGTTGAAGTTAAAACCGATAAAATTCCCGAAGCACAGGTTCTCGGTTCTGCTATCGGTATGAAGGTTATGGAAGATGTGCCTTATGTTAAGGGACTTGATAAGTGGATCGGTACAGAGCTTAATGACGATGCAAAGGCTTATCTTAAGGATTTCGGTGCTGCTACTGCTTCAAACGGTGCAGTAGGTCTTTATCATATTGACGGTCTTACTCCCGAAGCTGTAGAGCAGGGTGAAGCTCTTATTGCCGAAAATGCTCAGGTTTATGTTATTGATGATGCTGAGCTTGAAAGAGTAAAGAACAGCTATCCCGTTATCTGGAAGGATAAGAATGCAGAACCTAAGCTTTGCTTTATCGGTTGTCCTCATCTTACATATTCTCAGCTTATTGAATGGACTGAAAAAGTAGAAGCAGGTCTTAAGGCTGCAGGAAATAAGAAGGTTGTTATTCCTACAGTATTTACTGCTGCTCCCACAGTTGTTGAAAAGTTCAACAAGACTTCATATGCTGAAAGACTTAAAAAGACAGGCGTTATATTAAGCTATATCTGTCCTCTTATGTATATGAATAATCCGCTTTGCGGCAAAAAGCCCGTTATTACAAACTCCAATAAGCTCAGAACATATACAACTTCTCGCTATTATACCAACGCAGAAATTCTTGATTGCATTACTAAGGGGGGTAAATAATTATGAAGACATTTAAAGGTCGTGTTGTTGTTCCCGGCGCATGTGAAGCAGAAGCCCTCGTTACCAAGAACGGTTTTAATACTCTTGCAAGCTTCCAGAAGAGTCTTATGTTCGGTGATAAGACTGCAAAGTGCGGTGACCAGAATAATCCCGATTTATATAATAAGCCTATGGCAGGCACAGCTCTTTGCCTTCCTCAGACAATAGGCTCAACTACAGGCGGTATGGTTCTTTACTGTGCTACTGCAATGGGAAGAAATCCTGCTTGCCTTCTTTTCTCAAAGCCTATCGATTCACTTGCTGCAGCAGGTGCTGTTCTTTCAGATGTATGGACTGAAAATTCAATGCCTACAATTGACAGTCTTGGAGACGAATTCCTTGAAACAGTAAAAACAGGCGATAAAATTAAAGTTGAGGAGGATGGTACTGTTATCATTCTTTGATAAGCGTACCAAGATGAAATGTCAAAGCTTACAGAAAATTATACAGGCATATATTCGTTGATGCTCACACCTTATAAGGACGATCTGAGTGTTGACTATGATGCTTATGAAGAATATGCTGATTGGCAGGTTTCTCAGGGTGTTGAACATTTATTTGCAGTATGCGGCAGCTCGGAAATGGCAAATCTGACTCTTGATGAAAGAGTAAAGCTTGCAGAACTTACCGTTAAGCATAAAGGCAATACCACAGTTGTTGCTACAGCTAATATGGAGCCCTCATGGTTTTCACAGGTCGAAGAGGTTAAAAGAATTACCGCTACAGGTGTTGACGGAATTGTTTTTACCACTAAGGGCTTCGGAAAAGATCCTGAAAGACTTGTAAATTATATCGGTGAATTAAAGGCCTTCACAGATCTTCCCGTGTTCATGTATGAATTCCCCGGTCTTCAGCCTCATCTTATTTCAGGTGAATGCTACGGCAGACTTGTAAGAGAATGCGGTGTTTACGGTATTAAGGATACCACCTGCACAGTTGAGGGTATCAAAGCAAAGATTGATGAAAAAGGTGAGTCCTGTATAATTCAGGCTAATATGCCCTTCCTTTTTGAAGCCTATAAGCTCGGAGCAAGAGGAGTTATGGCAACTCCCACAGCTTGCGGCGGTGCCTTCTTCCAGAGATTCCATGAAGCATTTCTCAGCGGTGATATGGAGCTTGCCGAAAAGAGATATAATGAAATTATTCTTCTTGATAATGCTATTGACAGCGGCTTCAATTGTTCAGCAAAATACCTTGTTAATCTTCAGGGTGTAAAAGGCATGAAAGCTATCAACAGAGGCGGACAGAAACTTTCATCTGCACGTCTTGAAAGCCTTAAATCATTCCACAACTGGTGTGTTTCTCAGGGACTTATGAAATAAATATAAGAGGTTGACCGTTTTAATTCGGCAACCTCTTTTTTACTATAGAAAATTTAATTTTATTAAAAAAAGAGAGAGCATAAGCTCTCTTTTTTTTGTATCTGAGATGAATTATTATGTCTCTTTCAGAATTCTTTTATTATAGTTACAGATTCTTCTCCTTGAAGAGAAGCTACCAATCCTTTGATTGCTTCAATAAGTTTAAGAACTAAATCAAAAAGTTTCTGAATATACTCCATAATAAATTCCTCCAGGTTACATCGTATCAAAATTAGTTTTTGTCGTTATAATCTCTGATCTGAGCTACAAGATTTTTGATAGCTTCGATAATTCCGTTGATAAATTCAACAAACTTGTTAAGAATTTCGCTCATGATTAACCCTCCTAATATTTTGTCAAGTAAATAATATCATAAGAATAATCAAAAATCAATTCTTTTCTTATAATATTCATAAATTATTCATGGAAATAAAATAAGTTTACCAATCAAAATTTCTCAGTTCTCCGTGAGCTTTCAGTTCGGGAAAATTCCACTGTCTTAATATTTCGTATACCCCTATTGCAACTGAGTTTGACAGATTAAGACTTCTTGCATCTGAAATCATGGGAATTCTGACAGTAGTGTCGGGATTATCATGTAACAGTTCTTCCGGTAAACCTGCAGTTTCTTTTCCGAATACGATAAAAGCTTTATCGGGATACTCTATATCAGAGTATTTGTGTTTTGCTTTTGTTGAAAAATAAAAGAATTTGCCGTCGGGGTTTTTGCTGAAAAAATCCTCTGTTGAGGAATAATATGTTATATCAAGCAAATGCCAGTAATCTAAGCCTGCTCTTTTTAATTTTCTGTCATCTATCTTAAAGCCCATTGGTTCAACTAAGTGAAGTCTTGCTCCTGTTGCAGCGCATGTACGGGCAATATTACCGGTATTTTGAGGTATTTCGGGTTCGATTAAAACTATATTAAGCTCGCTCATAGTGTAAGTGCCTTTCGTTTTTTTTCGATTTTATCATAAATTTTCAGCGAAGTAAAATATTTTTTGATTTTTTGATAATAATAGTTTCGGAGGTGCTAAAAATGAATACAACAAAAAATGATATGATGAAATATGTTGGCGCGGCTATTGCAATCGGAGGTTCTATGCTTCTTGGTTCAGGAATAGTGAAAGAGAATAAAACCGTCAGAAAGAAAATGAAGAAAACTGCAACAAAGGCTCTTGATACTGTAGACAGTATTATTTCCGGTATGCAGAGTATCGTAAAATAATACAAGGAAATTGCGAAAATCTGCATTTTTGCAGATTTTCGCAAAATTTGTTGTTTACTGTTTGTATTTTTATGATATACTTATTTTTGGTGATAATAAATGAAAAAAAGAATTATACTATTATTTGCTGTTATATTGCTGTTGTTTTCCTCCTGCAGTAATAATGCAGAAAACGAAACTACAACAGGTTTTGATACGGGAACTACTGTGAGTGAAGAATTTACAGATGAATATACTACGATACCGGATGCCGAGGGGTTAGAGGAAAACTCGAGCAACTCCGCTGAAACAATTGTAAATCAGAATTCTTCAATTCGAATTGAATACGGAGAAAGAACAGGAACTGAATTGACAGCAACAGGACTTGAACCTTTAGAGAAGAAAAACTTTATTCTTGAGGATATGAATAATTCTGTCGGAAAGTCAAACGAAATGATATCTCACAGCTACGGTGTTGCTTCTGACGAGATACCGCATTCTATCAGTATTCAGAATCAAAAGTTCTTTGATGAAAAAAATTATGATGCGGTGTGTTATGATTCTAAAACAGACGACAAAGTTTTGTATCTTACTTTTGATTGCGGATATGAAAACGGATATACCGCAAAAATTCTTGATGTGTTAAAAGATAAAGATGTACCAGCCGCCTTTTTCTGTACATTGCCCCAAATGCGCGATAATCATGAAATTATTGCTCGCATGATAAACGAAGGGCATGTCGTAGGGAATCATAGCGTTACACATCCTGATTTTTCGTCAATCTCAAGATCTCAGATCATTGATGAATTAAAAGGATTTGATGATTACATCCGTGAAAATTTCGGATATTCTGCGTTATATTTCAGATATCCTCAAGGAAAATATTCTGAAAATGCTCTAGATGCAGTAAATTCTTTGGGATTTAAATGCGTGTTCTGGTCATTGGCATATGCAGACTGGGATCTGGAAGATCAAAAAGGTGCAGCGTATGCATATGAGACCGTTATGTCAAGAATTCATCCGGGGGCTGTTATCTTATTGCATGCTGTTTCCCCCGATAATGCTAATGCTCTCGGACGCATAATTGATGCTGCAAGAGAAAAAGGGTATGAATTCAGATCACTTGAAGACATATGATAAATCATTCGGACTGTTTATTTTTCAGTCCGAATAATTTTTAGGTAGCTATTTACTTAAATTTATAAATGTGTTAAAATTTATTTAATAATATTATCAGGGGGAGAAAATGAAACTTACGGAGATTGATAAAAACGGTACATTGCAGGGTTATGTGCTGATAAAAAACTGTGACAGAAAAAGTGCAAAAAACGGATCTACATATCTTGATCTTATAATTTCCGACGGTGAGAGCGATGTAGTAGCTAAGATTTGGGATTTTAAAGGAACTGCAGACGATCAGCCTTCTGTCGGAACCGTTATCCTTGTTCGCGGTACTTTAAGTCTATATAATAATCAGCCTCAGTTTAAGATAGACAGATTCAGAGCCTTAAATGAAAATGATGATGTGAATATCAGTGATTTTGTGCCCTCCGCTTCTTTTGAAGGGGAAGTCATGTATAACGCTATTATTGAATTGGTAGAGAGTTTTTCCGATGAAGAATTAAAAAAACTGACTCTTGCTGTTCTCGCGGAATATAAGGACAGAATAATGGAGCTTCCTGCAGCATTCAAACTTCATCATGCTGTAAGATGTGGTCTTTTAATGCATACTCTCACTTTATGCAGACTCTCTGAGGCTACGGCTTTAATTTATCCTTCAATAGACCGTGATCTTCTTTTGAGTGGAGCTATTCTTCATGATATAGCAAAAACTGAAGAATTCAGCCTTGCACCTACAGGTCTTGTGGACGGATATACCGCAAGAGGAACTCTTGTAGGGCATCTTGTCGGCGGTGCTATGCTTATAGCAGAAATAGGTAAGAGAGAAAATATATCCGAAGATATTTTAATGCTTGTTGAACACATGCTTATTTCTCATCACGGTAACCCGGAATACGGTGCTGCTGTCCGCCCCTTGTTTCTTGAAGCAGAAGTTCTTTCTGCTATTGACACCTTTGATGCCAATATTTTCGAGATAGAAAATGCTTTGAAAGATACTGAAATCGGTAGCTTTACAAACAGAATGTGGGCTCTCGAAGACAGGAAGTTCTATAACCACGGCAGAAAAAAGATTGTTACAGATGTTGATATAATTCCTTTAGAGGATTCTGATACTTAATTTTTAAGGAGGATATATCATGGCACAGAGAAACAATGAAGTTACTAGAATTCAAAGGCTTCTTAAAGATGATGGCTCATTAAGAGAACCGGGTTGGTCAAGAAAGCTTTATCAGATTTATGACAGAAATGATATAAAGGCTCCTTCCTTCAGAATTAAAGAATGGGACTATTATCTTATCATGTCGGATTCTTTCGGTGTTGCATTGACCGTTTCAGATGACGGATATATCGGTCTTCAGTCTGCAAGTCTGCTTCTTTTTGAAGATGTACCTTGGGAACACACTGAAACCATTTTGAATTTTTTCCCTATGGGTAAGCTCAAAATGCCTTCTTCTACAGATGTGGGTGATGTAAGATATAAGGATAAGAGACTTAATATCAGTTACATAAAGAATGAACATTCAAGACATCTTATCTGTGATTTCAAGAATTTCTGTGACGGTAAGGACTTCAGCTGTGATATTACGCTTGAAGAGCCTGACATGGATTCTCTTGTTATTGCGACCCCCTGGAAAGAAGAGAAAAAAGCCTTTTATTATAACAGAAAAATCAATTGCATGAGAGCCAGCGGCAAGGTTCTCTTTGACGGTAAAGTGTATGAATTTAATCCCGAAACCGATTTCGGAACTCTTGATTGGGGCAGAGGCGTATGGACCTACGATAACACATGGTACTGGGGGTCGGGTAACGGTATTATTGACGGAAAGCCTTTCGGTTTTAATATAGGTTACGGTTTCGGTGATACGACAGCTGCCAGTGAAAATATAATTTTTTATGACGGTATCGGTCATAAGTTTGATGATATCAGTTTTAATATTCCGGTAGATTCAAACGGTAAAAAAGATTATATGAAACCATGGACCTTCACTTCTTCAGACGGAAGATTCGAAGCTGATTTTATTCCTGTTTTAGACAGAGCAGCTAAGATAGATGTAAAGTTCATCATTACCGATCAGCATCAGGTTTTCGGCAGAATGAGCGGAAAGGCTGTTCTTGATGACGGCACAGTTCTTGAATTTAAAGATCTTCTGTGTTTTGCGGAAGATGTTCATAATAAATATTAAATTGTTGGAGTTTTTATGGAAAATTGGACTGAAATTAAAATAAATGTACCTGTTGAAAAAGTTGACGAAGCAGGTGCTGTGGCTTCAATGACCGTGCCTTACGGAATTTATATTGAGGATTACAGCAATCTTGAAGAAGAAGCAATGGAAATTGCAAAAATAGACCTTATTGATGAAGATCTGTTAGCAAAGGACAGATCTGTTGGTATTGTGCATATTTATATTTCCCCCGAAGAAAATCCGCAGGAAGCAGTTTCTTTTATCAAAGAGCGTCTTGACAGTGAAGGAATTACATATTCCATTGAACTAGATAATTGTGCAAGGGAAGATTGGGAGAATAACTGGAAACAGTATTTTAAGCCTATAAAAGTAGGTAACAATCTTCTTATCAGACCCATTTGGATCGATGATTACGATGCTGACGGAAGAGTTGTATTAAATCTTGAACCGGGTATTGCTTTCGGCACGGGAACACATGAAACAACAAGACTTTGTCTTGAAGCTCTGGAAAATTATATTACTGAAGATACACATATGCTTGATGTCGGTTGCGGAAGCGGTATTTTAAGTGTTGCGGGAATGCTTTTCGGAGCAAAGGATGTTACAGGTGTTGATATTGACAAGCTTGCAGTTAAGGTTGCAGTTGAAAACGGAAAACTGAACGGGCTCGAATATCCCGCCTATAATATGATTGTTGGTAACCTTATTGACAGAATTAGCGGTAAATATAATGTTGTTACTGCTAATATTGTTGCAGATGCCATTATTATGCTTACTCCCGATGTTAAAAATTTCCTCTCAGACGATGCTGTTTATATTGTATCGGGAATTATTGATATCAGAGAGGATGAGGTTTTAGCCTGTCTGGAAGAAAACGGATTTAATGTTATTAACCGCCGTTCGGAAAACGGATGGGTTTGCTTCGAGTGTAAACTAAAATAAATTATTGCTGCCATTCAGAGTTTTTCTGAATGGCTATTTTTTTTTGAATATCAGAAATCGACAGACTATTTGGCATACATACGGTATAATTTTTTACAGTATAGCTTTTTCGGAGAAGTTTTTATGCAAAGTGTTGTTTATGCCGATATATTGATATTTTTGAATTCAGTGGTTACATTTATTATTATCCTGACCACTGCTGATTTGGTTAAGGTGGATTCTTCAAAGATCCGTTATGTTTCAGGTTCTTTGGTAGGCGGAATATTTTCGTTGGTAATACTTGCTCCTCAAATGAACCCTGTTCTGATTTTTCTGACAAGGGCAGTTATCTGTATATTGATAGTTTTGATTTCTTTTAATGTCCGAAATTTTAAGATGTCCTTAAAATGTATTTTTGCTTTTTTACTGATAAGCTTTTTATATGCAGGAATATTGTATTTTTTGTCAGTTAATACGAAATCTCATTATATTTACTATAATAACGGATATGCTTATTTTGATTTTGGTGTCCTGACTGTAATTACGATATCTGCAATTGTTTTTATTGTCGTCAGAATGTTGAATTCAAAAGTATTTTCAAAACAAAAGGAAGAATTAGTTTTTGATGTAAAAATAGAATATAATGCTCATGTTATAACAGTAAAAGCATTTTTTGATACAGGAAACAGTGTTGTCGATTTTTTTACGGGAAAACCTGTGATCATTATTGGCTTTAATGAAATAAAAGAGTTTTTTGACAGCGCAGCATTAAATTCTATAAGAGCAATTCTCTCAGAAGAAACAAATTTCAATTTGCCCGAAAAAATGCGCTTGTTACCTGTTAGTACATTAGGCAGTGCAAAAATACTTCCTGTATTTACTGCAGATAAGGCGACGATATTTAACAGTGATACCACAAAAATAATAGAAAAGCCAAGTGTCGGTATATCGCCGGATTCATTTGATAATAAAAAATATAAGGCTTTAATTAATGATTCTGTCTTAGGTAGGGTGATATAATGCATATATCAGATTTGATAAACTTATTTAAAACAAAAGTGAAATTATTATTTAAGAAAAGGAAGTCATCTCAAGGTGATACTTTACTTTTTATCAACGGAACGCCTGCATTACCGCCTCCGCTGACAAAAGAAGAGGAAGAGCAGTGTTTTAAAGAAATAATTCAGGGGAGTGAACAAGCAAGAAATAAACTCATAGTACATAATCTTCGTCTGGTTGTATACATAGCAAAAAAGTTTGAAAATTCGGGTGCATCAATAGAAGATCTGATCTCAATCGGTACAATAGGTCTTATTAAAGCGGTTAAAACTTTTTGCCCCGATAAAAATATCAAGCTTGCGACATATGCAAGTCGTTGTATAGAAAATGAGGTCTTGATGTATCTGAGAAAAATAGGGAACATGAAGAATGAAGTTTCTATTGATGAACCGTTAAATGTTGATTGGGACGGAAATGAACTGCTGTTAAGCGATATTCTTTATACAGATGAGAATTCTGTAAGCATAGGTGTTGAGAGTGACGATGAAGTCAGAATTCTGATGGATTGTATAGAAAAGCTTCCTGAAAGGGACAGACGAATAGTATATCTTCGCTTCGGTTTGAATTCCAATAAGGAATATACCCAAAAAGAAGTTGCCGATATGCTGGGAATTTCTCAAAGCTACATATCCCGCATTGAGAAACGAATAATTGAACAATTGAAGAATGATATGAATAAGGCCAATGTTTAAGGATAATTCCGATATTTGAGAAATCAGAGTCGGAATTTTTTTAATTGTTATTTAACTTAAAATATATAGACTTGTAAAAAAAATAAAATGTTGATATAATGACGGTGAATAAATATAAGGAATTAATATATGTTAGAGTTTTATCCTATTACAATTGACTGTATAGAAAAGTTAAGTGATATACTTCACCGTTCAGACATTTTAAGCTGTGATTTTACTGCAGGTAATATGTTTATGTGGGGAAATGTATACGGTCTGAAGGTATGTATATTAAAAGATTTTTTTATTGTACGTATCGGAAAAAACGGAAATTACAGCTTTTCTTTTCCTATCGGAGAAGGCGACCCTTCTGAAGTGTTTCAATTATTGTTAAATGAATATCCCGATTCATTAAAATTATATTCTTTAAATCAGAAGCAGTTAGTTTGGCTTAATGAAAAATATCCGAACCGTTTTAACTTCATTACATCAGATTTCGGTATTGAATATGTGTATAAGGCTGAAAATCTTGCACAGCTTCCCGGACGAAAATTTCATCAGAAAAAGAATTTTATAAACCGTTTCAGAAATAATCACAGTGATATATATTCAAAAGTTATTGAGGAAAGTGATGATCTTGAGGAATGCAGGAAAATTGCTGAAAAGTGGTTCATTGATAAATATAATGACGCATACAAGGATGAACGTGAGTGGCATGCTTTTGAACTTGCCTTAAATCATTATTTTGAATTGAAATATAAAGGTTTGTTATTATATGCAGACGGAATACCTGTTGCATTTACAATGGGAGAAGAAATTAACAGTCGTATTTTTGATACACATTTTGAAAAAACTTTACCCGATTACAGGGATGCCTATCCCGTAATAAATAAGGAATTCGCGTTACATTTATCAGAATATGAGTATATAAACCGTGAAGATGATGCAGGCGTTGAAGCATTAAAAAAGGCAAAGCTTTCATACCATCCTTCTAAATTTGTTTACAAGTACAACGCAGATACGAATTCTCAGCAGAAATCAGATAAAGCGCTGAAGGTGTTGTGGAAAGAAGCTTTTGGTGACGATGACTGTATTATAGATTCTTTCTTTGAAAATACAGAAGGTAATGCTCGTCGCTTCAATGTTTTTGTTGATGGTGAATGCGCTTCAGCCTTTTATCTGCTTGAGTGTTCAGTGAGAAATACGAGCGGCGTGTTTCACGGATATTATCTTTATGCGGCTGCTACAGCCTGTAAGTTCAGAAATCAAGGTTTTATGACTGAACTTATCAAATCCGCAATAAATTTCAGTAAAGATAAAGATTTTTTGATTCTTTATCCTGCTGAGGCTGTTTTGCATGAGTTTTATAAGAAAATAGGTTTTGTTTCAACTGTTCGTGCATATAACGGAGATAATTTATTGCAAATTTATGATATGACTGCAGAAGATTATTGCAGATATGTTGACGAAAAAGGTTTTGTATGTTATTCTAAAAAGGTTTACAGGTATTATAAAACCTATGCGAAGAAAAACGAATCATTATTTGTTAACGGCAACGGTCTTGCAATAATTTATAATGATTTACTTTCTGAAAGTGATCTGATAATTAAAGATATATTATAAGGTTGTGATTTTATGTATTATATGTTTCTCGCTGACGGTTTTGAAGAAACAGAAGCTCTGGTAACACTCGATATGATGCGAAGGGCAAATATCAGTACAAAGACAGTCGGCATCGGAGATAAAAGTGTTGTCGGTGCACACGGTATTTGTGTAACGGCTGATTTAAATGAAAATGAAGTACTGCTTTCTGATTGTGACGGTATTATATTACCGGGCGGAATGCCGGGTACTGAAAACTTGTATTTATCAGAAACAGTAATATCGGCGGTCGATTTTTGTAAAAACGGTAAGATGATAGCTGCAATTTGTGCAGCTCCCATAATTCTCGGAAGAAAAGGTCTTCTGAAAGGTAAAAAAGCCGTATGTTTTCCCGGTTTTGAAAATGAGCTTGACGGAGCCTATGTTGTTGATGCTCTCTGCGTCAGAGATGAAAATATTATAACCGCTAAGGGTGCCGGTTGTGTATTTGAGTTTTCTCATGAAATCATTTCTTTTGTAACTGACAGAAATAATGCAGATAAAGTTATTTTAACCATTCAGCACAAGGGACTTTAATTATTTAATTTACGGAGGAAAAGTAAAATGGATGATAAAACTATCAGAGATAATGACGCTTATGATGAGTTATTAAGAAATTTTTCTGCATCTAAGAATAATGATCTGTCTGATAATGATGTTAAAAATCACGGTGAAATTTATTTTTCTATGAATTCTCAGCCAACTGCCCGAAATCCCCGTTCTTCTGCTAAAAAGGCTGGTTCTACCGCAAATTTATCTTCACCTGGAGCAAAAAGAACGACAACAGGTGCATCTTCTCAGAGGTCTAAAGCTGTGAATAATAATCCCACAGTAAAAAAGAAAACAAAAAAGAAAAAGCGTAACAGCAGTCTGAAGAATTCTATTATGGCAATTGTTATCGTTGTTATCGTCTTTATTTCGGCATTTTTAATTAAAATTCCGATAATGGGATGTGTTAATGATATTTTAGCTATTGATGTTTCCAAAACGGATTTCAGAGTTGTCCTTGACGAGGATATGGATTGTTTTGATGTTATAGATAAGCTTGCAGAAAAGAATCTTATCAACAACCCGATGTTCTGTAAGTTATTTGCTAAAATCCGCAGTTTTGATGTAAAAACTGATAGCAATAATAATAAAAAGACAATTATTTATCCTGCAGGAACCTATTTCTTGAATTCCGGTATGGGTGTCGAGGGTATGCTTAATGAGATACGAACAAACGGTGTTGAAGAGAACACAATTAAGCTTACATTCCCTGAGGGCTATTCTATAGATCAGATTTTTGAAAAGCTTGATGATAACGGCGTTTGCTCTGCTTCATCACTTTATGAAGCAATGGTAAGTGATGAGCTTTTTGAAAGATATGAATTTTTATCTTCAGTTACTGAAAAACAGATGAGATATAGGGTTCTTGAAGGTTATCTTTATCCTGATACTTATGAATTTTATCTCGGAGAATCTCCTGTAAGTGTTCTTGAGCGATTCCTTAATCACTTTGAAAACAGATGGAATGAAACCTATCAGGCAAAAGCAAACGAGCTCGGATATACTGTTGATGAAATAATTACAGTTGCAGCAATTCTTGAAAAAGAAGCATTTGATGCCGGACAGATGCCTGTAATAGCATCTATCATATATAACCGTCTGGATTCATCATCTTTCCCGTTTATAAACTGTGACTCAACTGCACAGTATATTGAAAATTACAAAGATTCTCTTGAAGCAAACGGTAAGTATGCAGAATATATGAAGGTATATGATACCTATCAGAAAACGGGTCTCCCCGTAGGACCTATTTGCTGCCCGGGTGCGGATGCAATATACAGTGCTCTTCATCCCGAGTCAACCGATTATTACTATTTCCTGCATGACAAGGAAGGAAATATTTATCTTGCTTCAACTGCAGAAGAGCATCAGAATAATCTTCAGTATCTCGAATAAGAATTTTTACACAATGTTAAAAAATATATGTTGTTAAATGGAAAAATATAGTGTAAAATAATTTTTGGGAAATTAAATAGAGAAAGGGTCTTGTTTATGAAAGTATTTATGATTGGCGGCACAGGTCTTCTTGGCTGTGAAGCTGCAAGAATATTTATTGAAAGAGGACATCAGGTTAAGAGTGTTGCTCTTCCGCCTCTTCCTGAAGGAGCTCCCATTCCGGAAGAAATGGAGCTTGAGTTCTGTAATATTTATGAAAAGTCTGATGACGAAATAAAGGCAATGATGCAAGGTTACGATTGCTTTGTTTTCGCTGCAGGTATTGATGAAAGAGTTGAATTCCCCGCACCCGTATATGATGCTTACTATAAGTATAATATCGCTCCTCTTAAGAGAATTCTTCCTCTTTGTAAAGAGGTAGGAATGAAAAATTCCGTAATCTTAGGTTCATATTTCTCATATGCGGCTAAGCGGTATCCCGAAATGAAGCTTACAGAAAAGCATCCTTATATCAGAAGCCGTATTGATCAGGAAGAAGTTGCATTTTCATTTGCTGACGAAAATTTCGATGTAGCTGTTCTTGAGCTTCCTTACATTTTCGGCACTCAGCCCGGCAGAAAGCCCGTTTGGGTTATTCTTATCGAGCAGATCAAGATGATGGATAAGATGCCCTGTACTCTTTATCCCGGCGGCGGTACAGCTATGCTTACAGTCCGTCAGGTTGGCGAAGTAATTGTTGGTGCTGCAGAAAAGTCCAAGGGTGCTACAGCATGGCCTATCAGCATGTATAACATGGATTGGAAGAAATTCCTTAAGATTGTTTATGCAGCAAGAGGTATGGGTAATAACAGAAAAATTATCAGCATTCCTCCTTGGATGATGAGAATGGGACTTGGCGGCGTTAAGAAGGAATACGCTGAAAAGGGTATTGAAAGCGGTATTGATGTTGACGGTCTTGCAGACATCATGGCTATTAATCTCTTTATTGACAGAAAATACAGTGTTGAGCTCGGTGCAACAGAGGATGATATAGAATCCGCAATTACCGATTCTATCAAGGTAAGCCAAGCAGTTTTCGACGGCACTGCAAAGCTTCTTGAAATGAAGGGCGAATAATCCTGTTTGACATTACATAAAATTAATAATATAATTGTTGCGGTGAGATGTTCTCACCGCAATTTTTCTTGGAGTTCGATTTATGAAAGAAAATGTTTTTCCTTGCCCGGTTGCAAAAAAATGCGGAGGCTGTCAGCTTACCAATATGACATATGACGAGCAGCTGAAATTCAAGCAGGCAAAGGTTATAAAGCTTCTCGGCAGATTTTGTCATGTGGATAATATAATAGGAATGAAAGAACCTTATCACTACAGAAATAAGGTTCAGGCGGCATTCGGCAGAACAAAAAGCGGAATGATAATTTCAGGTGTCTATCAGTCAAGCACGCATAATATTGTAAAGGTTGATTCCTGCCTTATAGAGGATAAAAAGGCTGATGAAATAATCGTGACTGTCCGTGAACTGTTGAAATCCTTTCATCTCACGGTGTATGATGACAGAACAGGGAAGGGCTTTTTAAGACATGTGCTTGTAAAACGGGCATTCGGTACAAATGAAATAATGGTCGTTCTCGTTACAGGTACCCCCGTGTTTAAGTCCAAAAATGATTTTTGTAAGACTCTGAGAAGCCTTCATCCCGAAATTACTACTATAGTGCAAAATATTAATAATAACTTTACAAGCCTTGTTTTGGGTGAAAAAGAAATCGTGCTTTTCGGTGACGGTTACATTACTGACGAGCTTTTAGGTTATAAATTCAGAATTTCGCCGAAATCGTTTTATCAGATAAACTATGCGGGCACGCATATTCTTTATTCAAAAGCAATGGAATTCGCTGATATATCAAAAGAAGACAGAGTTATTGATGCCTATTCGGGAGTAGGTACCATAGGAATAATTGCTTCTCAGTATGCAAAAGAAGTTATAAGTGTTGAATTGAATAAAGATGCTGTAAGAGATGCAAAAATCAATGCTTCCATAAATAATGTTAAAAATATCAGATTTTTCTGTGCGGATGCTACGGAGTTTCTTTTAGAAGCAGCTAAAGAAAATGAAAAAATAAATGTAGTTTTAATGGACCCGCCGAGAGCAGGCAGTACAGTAGCGTTTATGAAAAGCGTATGCACTCTTGCTCCCGAAAAAGTGGTTTATGTTTCCTGTAACCCCGAAACCTTGGCAAGAGATTTATTTTACTTCACAAAACACGGCTATAAAGTCAAAAAAATCCAACCTGTGGATATGTTCCCGCACACTAATCATGTTGAGTGTGTCGTGCGACTGTGTCGCACATAGCACTCATCGATATAAATCTCTTGCGAGATTTTCTATATATCCCAATGGATTCGATATGTGCTGAAGCACTCGATATGTTTCCTTACGGAAACGAGATTTATATCATATCGAAAACGAACGCAGAGAGTTTATATCGAATTTTACTAAGTAAAATATATCGAACACGCGTAGCGTGTATATCGATAAAGGAGCACTGCTTATGGAACAAAAAAATATGTTAAGAGAAGAAACTATCAATTTTGCTATAGAAGTATCCGACTTATGCGACAATATTAAGGGATGTTCTGAGTATGTAAATCAATTGTTGAGATGTTCTTCATCCGTTGGTGCAAATCTTCATGAGGCAAAATATGCACAAAGCAAAGCTGATTTTATAAACAAGTTGGAAATAGCATTAAAAGAATGTTTTGAAACAGAATATTGGTTAGAACTGCTCTTTCGCAAAAATAAAATTGATGAAAAAATATATATAAATCTAATAAACAAATGTGGTACAATCCGTAGGAATCTTATTGCTTCTGTTACTACTGCGAAAAATTAAGGGCAAGGATAATCTCAACGAATAATGGCAAACACAAATCACGTAGAGTGCATCGTGCTACTGTGTCTAGGAAAACTGAACTAAACAACTATAAGGAGTTTATTATGAGAAGTTGTTACTGTCCCAATTGTGGTGCAACATTGAAATTTGAAGATAGCAATAGAGATTTTGGTTTTTGTCAGTATTGCGGTGCTAAGATAATGTTGGATGATTATAGAAGCACGCATAGGATTGTTGACGAAGCAAAAATTAAGGAATCAGAAACAAAAGAGCGAATTCGCTTAAAAGAGTTGGAATTGGAAGCGGAAAAACGAAAATCAGCAGAAAAATCAAAAAATTTTAAGGCAAAGGTTTCGATTGTTTTGGGGATAATTGGAGCTCTAATGGTAACTATCGGTTCTTGTATTGGAAGTCTTAGTGGCAATCCAGATTCCGGGTATTACATGCTTTCTATGATAGGAATGTTTCCATTTATAGCAATTTTATTTATTTGGATTTCAGGAGATAAAGAACAGTAAATGTTTTAAATTTTAATCGAATCAATACTGTCACAGACACCACTCAACCCATGTAGGGATGGTTGTATCTTTATTACAAAGCAGTGACATAAATCAATTATAAGCTAGTACAAAGGAAAAAGATATGAATTCATTTAAGAATACTTTCGATCAGATAATGAGTAAAAGTATCACCTCATTAATAGATGTTTTGTTCAGTTTGTCACATATTAAAAACTTAGGTAAGGGTACTAAGATTAATGCCCCCGAAGATTTTACCCCGGTACTTCGTTTTGTTGTTTGCAGTGATATTCACTTAAACGGCGAAGAACAGCAAGAGGCGGCTATTCGCTTCGGGCAGTTGTTTGAGGATATATATGCTTTTTCACAAAAGTGCGATGCTTATAAAAGATTGGATGCTGTTGTTGTAGCAGGTGATTTTACGGGCGGCGGTGGAGAAGCTGAATATAAAATGTTCAATGCCGTTGTCGAAAAGCACATAAAAGACGAAACTAAGCTTTTATGTGTTCTCGGAAATCACGAGTTTATAAATTACCGCGATTATAATGCCTCTATCGGATATGACATATATAAAAAGTATATCAGTGAAGAAGTTGATACACATGTTGTAATAAACGGCTATCATTTTATCGGTGTTTCTTATGATAATGACGGTAAAAAGTTTAAGGGAAAGCTTTTATGGCTTCGTGAACAGTTAGATAACGCAACGAAAGAAAATCCTTTAAGACCTGTTTTTGTTTATCAGCATCCTCATCCCTTGGCTACCGTTTACGGCAGTATTAACTGGGGTGATACAGACCTGCGTAAGGTGTTAAGTCAATATCCGCAGGTGGTTGACTTCTCGGGACATTCACACTATGCACCTTCTGACCCCCGTTCCGTATGGCAGGGCTCATTTACTGCTGTCGGCTGCGGTTCATTATCTGCTTTTATGGGAAATCTCAATTATATTGACGGTGATAAGGATGCTCCGGGAAAATCAGGCGGATTCTGGCTTGTTGAAGTGGATAATGCCGGCAACATAAAAATGCGGCTTTATGATATTGAAAACCGAACTTTCTTCTCCGATATTGAATACTATTTTGAAAACTTGGCTGATGATAAAAAACGCACCTATACATGGAGTAAACAAAAATCTTTGGACACAAAACCGAGTTTTCCGAAAAACGCAGTTATACGAGCAGAAAAAGATAATGATGGCAACATTATCTTAAAATTTCCCTCTGCATCAGGCTTTTATCCTGCAGAAAACTATAAAGTTACGGTGTCCTCCGAAAAAATAGGTGTTGCGGTAGCCGATACATTTATATCCGACTATGTTCGAGCAAGTGTTAACGGTGAAAATATAAATATCGGAACACTTAAAAGCGGTGAATATAAAGTTAAAATTATTGCTTATAGTCCTTACGCAAAGCGTGGGGAAAACTTGAAGGGCACAATTACTGTCAAATGATATTATAAAAATCATATAAAAAGAGAGGTATAAATAATGCAGGGAATGACAAGAAGAGAACGCCAGATTACGGATATAAACGAAATAACAAAAATTCTTGATAAAGCCTTGATTGTTCATTTAGGTTTGGTTGACGGTGATGAGCCTTATGTAGTACCAATGAATTACGGTTATGAGTTTGTTGACGGTAAGCTGATACTTTATCTTCACGGAGCAAGAAGAGGCAGAAAGATTGATTTAATGATAAAGAACCCGAAGGTGTTTTTTGAAATGGAGTGTGATTTAACTCCCTTTGAGGGTGAAGTCGCTTGTAAATACGGACTTTCTTATTCTTCCGTTATGGGAAGAGGCGTTGCAGAAATTCTTGAGGATACCGAAGAAAAGAAGCACGGTCTTTCAGTATTTATGAAAACGCAGACAGGTAAGGATTTTACCTTTGACGATAAAATGGTAAGTATTGTAAGTGTAATAAAAATCACTGCTTCTGAATTTACCGCAAAGCACAGACCGATGCCAAAAATGTAATATAAGAAAAAAAGAGCCTCAATCAGAGGTTCTTTTTTTGTTGCGAAAGACTATCCTAATATAATCAATTAGCATCAATGTAATAATAATGAAATGCCTGTCATATAAATTATCGAATAATGAAAATTCGGAGGAAAGTTTATGACAAGCACCAGCATTTATAAGGATATCGCACAGCGTACAGGCGGAGATATATATATCGGAGTTGTGGGACCCGTAAGATCGGGAAAGTCCACTTTTATTAAAAAGTTTTGTGAGCTACTTGTAATTCCGAATGTGCCCGCAGATGTATACCGTGAAAGAATGATAGATGAATTGCCGCAATCAGCCGCAGGCAGAACCATAATGACAACAGAACCTAAATTTATCCCCGAAAGAGGAGTTAAAATCTCTCTTGAAAATAATATTGATTTTAATGTGAGATTAGTGGACTGTGTAGGCTATATAGTGCCTTCTTCATTGGGATATATAGAAAACGAAGAACCCCGAATGGTAAAAACTCCTTGGTTTGATGAAGAGATACCGTTTAATATGGCGGCTGAGATAGGTACTAAAAAGGTTATATCCGAGCACGCAACCATAGGTCTTGTTGTGACGACAGATGCCAGCATCAGCGATATTCCGCGAGAAGAATATGAAGAAGCAGAAGAAAGAGTTATAAGTGAGCTCAGAGAAATAAATAAGCCCTTTGTTGTGGTGTTGAACTGTATGTATCCGAACAGCTCTGCTTCTGTCAAATTAGCGGAGGAGCTTTCTGAAAAATACAGTGTTCCCGTAATTCCCGTTAACTGCACAAAGCTTAATGAAGAAGAATTAAGGAACATCTTGAATAAAGTTTTATATGAGTTTCCTTTGAGAAGAATAGTTGTGAAATTACCGTCATGGATCAGAGGAGCAGGAAATGAAAGTGAAATAAACAAGAAAATATTTGAAGTAATTAAAAATTCAGGAAAAGGAATTTCTAAAGTAAGTGAAATTGAAGCATTTACCGCTTCATTATCAGAACAGGACACATTTTCATTTGCAGATACCGAGGTAATCCAGCTGGGCTCGGGATGCGCATATATAAATACCGGTATAGATAACAGTATTTTTTACGGTATGCTTTCGGTTTTAACCGAAACTGAAATTCGTGACGATGCAGATTTACTTAGTCTTATGAAAGAATATTCCGTAATAAAACATAAATATGAAAAAATAGCAGCCGCACTTGAACAAGTATATTCCACAGGCTACGGAATCGTAATGCCGACAATTGATGAATTATCTCTTGAGGAACCCGAAATAATGAAGCAGGGAAGTCGCTACGGAGTAAAGCTTAAAGCAAGCGCTCCGTCAATACATATGCTTCGTGCTGATATAAAAACTGAAGTAGCTCCGATAGTCGGCAGTGAAAAACAAAGTGAAGATCTTGTAAAATACCTTTTAGACGGTTTTCAGGATGATCCTTCAAAGATTTGGGAATCAAATATTTTCGGAAAATCTCTGGATGATCTTGTAAATGAAGGCTTGAAGACGAAGCTCATGCATATGCCGAATGAAGCGAGAATGAAATTGCAGCAGACTTTGGAAAGAGTCATCAATGAAGGCTGCAACGGTCTTATCTGCATAATCATCTGATTTTTTGTAAAAGGAATTTGTTATAAAGTAAATAATGCCGTCATTGCAAAGAATTATTCTTTGAATGACGGCATAAATTATATCAGTTTCTTATATTCGCTTACGGCTATCTGATCGCATTTTTCATTATACGGATGCCCTGCATGGCCTTTTATCCACTGAAAGGTTACCGAATGCAGATTTAATAAGCTATTGAGCTCTTGCCACAGCTCGGGATTTAAAACTGGCTTCCCGTCGGATTTTTTCCAGTTTTTTTTGATCCATGACTCAAGCCATTTCTGATTGATAGCATCGCATACATATTTTGAGTCAGATACAACCGTTACCTCACAAGGTCTTTTAAGAGCTTTTAAGCCTTCAATAACAGCCTTAAGCTCCATTCGGTTGTTTGTTGTATTAAGTTCTGCACCCGAAATGATTTTTGAGTGTTCACCTATAGTCAGTATGGCGCAAAACCCTCCGGGACCGGGATTTCCCGAACACGCTCCGTCTGTATATAGCATAACATTTTCCATGATTTATATCTCCGATAGATTACTTATTTAGATTTTAACATTGTTTTTCAAAGTTTGCAATTACTAATGACTAATTTATCGTAAGATTGCTAATAATATTTTTGATTTGTTTTCGAAAGGATGATATTTGTGATAGCTGTAATTATGTGCGGTGGTATCGGCAGTCGGTTAAGACCGATAACCGAAAGTATGCCGAAGCCTATGGTGAGGATCTTAAACAGACCGGTGCTTGATATTATAATCGAAAAACTGATTATGAGCGGTATTTCTGAAATTTATTTATCTTTAGGGTACATGGCGAGTGAAATAATTGAATATTGTGAAAACAAAAAGTATAATGCCTCTATCAATTTTTTTATAGAAACCGCTCCATTAGGAACTGCAGGCGGGGTAAAGAACTGCATAAAAAAGACAGATGATGATGTTCTTGTTTTAAGCGGTGACAATATTTTTGACTTTGATCTTAAAAGAATTTATGATTATCATGTTGCTTCTGACTCGGATATTACAGTATGCGGAATAAATGTCACAGATCCCAGAGAATACGGAGTAATTGTATGTGATGCAGACGGTAGCATCAGCTCATTTATAGAAAAGCCTACATGGGAGCAGGCAGACGGTAATCTGGTAAATACAGGAATATATATACTTAAAGGTAAAATAATAGATATGATTCCCGAAAATCGTTTTTATGATTTTTCTGAAAATCTGTTCCCCGAAGTTTTTAAGAGTGATCTGCGTTTTATGTGCTATGATACTAAAGGCTATTGGGGAGATATGGGAGAATTCTCAGCGTATTTAAAGATAACCAAGGATATTCTTGACAGAAAATTTCAAAATTTCATTTTTAACAATAAATTTTATGATAATGATACTGTTTTGGAAAACGGCGTGAC
This sequence comes from Clostridia bacterium, assembly GCA_017513525.1. Taxonomy (GTDB): domain Bacteria; phylum Bacillota; class Clostridia; order Oscillospirales; family Acutalibacteraceae; genus RUG806. Next base: position 58,978 of record JAFXFC010000049.1, on the reverse strand, counting down.
AATCACAGCACCGTGTCTTATTGGTGAAAATGTAAAAATCGGAAAAGGGAGTTTTATCGGGCCTTTCTGTGTGATCAGCGATAACTGTGAGATAGGTGAAAACTGTAATCTCGAAGGCGTAGTATTGGGAAACGGATGCTCTCTCGGAAGTCATTGTGACATGAAGTATTGCATAGCGGCTGATTGCGTAAAGGTATCCGATAACTGCTCTATTGAAGAAAATTCCGTATTTGCTTACGGATGTACTATCGGCCGGTTTTCGAGGATACTCACCGGCAGTAGAATCTGGCCCGGTAGAAGAATAGAAGCCGAATCTGTTGTGTCGGGCGACATGTTTTATGAAACCCCTTCTTCAATAGAATTTGATATTTTCGGTATTTCGGGTAAAATAAATTCTCAGTTTACCGTCAGTGATGCGGCAAAGCTCGGTCAAGCTGTGGCGAGCTTAAAGGAAATTGAAAAAATCGGTGTAGGCTGTGACGGGAAAGAATGCTCTAATATTTATAGGGACTTGATAATGGCAGGTATCAGGACCTGCGGCAAGTTCTGCTACGATTTCAGTGATATGTTTAAGCTGCAGTCTTATTTTTATTCTGCATACTGTTCGTTGGATGCTTTTGTTTATGTGTCAACAAGCGGTGATGTGTTAAATATATCATTTTTCGGAAAATACGGTATGCCTGTAAGCTCCCGCACAGCAAGACAGATCAATAATAACTTCAGGTTTTCTTCATTTAATTTCGGCAAAAATGAAGAATATAAAGAAATATATAATCTAAAACTGTTTTCAACTGTATATGAATCGTATTTCAGAAAACTGTGCGGCAAAGAGCAGATAAAGCTTGATGTATATTTAGAAACTGAAAATAAGCATATTCAAGAGCTTTTTAAGAAAAATTTCGCAAGAAGCAATAAGGAAAACCGCAATACTGTTCAGGTGCTTATAAATTCAGGCGGAACGGATATGTATATCATTGAAAACGAAAAATTTTATTCCTCCGACAGAATTCTTGCATTGTTGTGTGAAATAGAATTAGCTGACGGAAAAACTGTTATTATTCCTGAGGAAGCTCCGAGTTTTATTGAAGAAATTGCAGAAAAATATGATTCAAAAGTTATAAGAGTTTTTGACTGCAATCCTAAAAACGAGCTTCCGAGTAAAGAAGATATTCTGAATAATATATGGTGCTTTGACCCTGTAATGATGTTTGCAAAGCTCATTAATATTATGAATTCAGCTGATATTTCTCTTATGCAGTTATTTGAATATCAGAAAGATTTTGCATTAAGAAAAAGTATAATTGAATTTGAAGGGGAACCCTCGCTTCTAAGGAATGCAATAAATAATTGCGGAGCCGAGAGACACGGCAGTGATATATATTATATTTTAGAAAAAAGAAACGGAAAAGCAAGACTCAGACAAATGGGGAACGCAAACCGTATAAGACTGCTTGTTGAAGCCGTCGATATGGAAAGCGCAAAAGAAATAGCCGTTTTTATATCCGAAAAAATAAAAAACGGTAATATTGACAAAGGAAACCAAAAGTTGTAATATAAAGTGATAAGTTTTGCAGATTTGCAGCACAATCATCCGCTTGTCGGATGTTACATATAAATTTTTAAGGAGAAAATATGCAGAATAGTAATTCAAAAGCCGGAAATACACATTCTTCAGCACCGGCATCTGCAAATAAAAAGAATGCTGTAAGAAATCATAAAAAGTATAAAAGCAATGCCACAAAGGATACTGTAAAAGATACACATAAAAAGCAGTCAAAGAAAAGTTATTCAAAAAGACCGAAAAATTACGGAAAAAATGCTTCGGGGCTCAATTTATATGATTCAATTTCTCCTCGTGAATTAAAGGAAAAACCGTCCTCTGTTAAAATCAAGTTTTTGGGCGGAATTAATGAGATAGGTAAGAATCTTACGCTCTTCGAGTATAACGATGAAATGATTATCGTTGACTGCGGTATGTCATTCCCTGATGCAGATATGCCCGGTATTGACTATGTTTTACCCGATATCACTTATGTTGAAAGAAATAAAGACAGAATAAAGTCTGTTTTTATTACTCATGCCCATGAAGACCATATAGGCGGTCTTCCGTATTTATTAAAAGCAGTAAATGTACCTGTATACTGCACATGTCTTACTGCAGGCTTGATTTCAGCAAAGCTTAAAGAGCACAGAATTCTTAATAAATGTAAAATTGAGGTAATTGAACCCGGAAAAAGTGTTGATGTCGGTGAATTTACAGTTGAGGCTATCCATGTCAATCATTCAATTCCCGATGCACTTGCATTTGCGATAAAGTGCGGTGCGGGTACTATTGTTCACACAGGAGATTTCAAGATAGATAACACACCCATTGACGGCGGCGTTATTGACCTTTCAAAATTCGCTGAATTAGGTAATGAGGGTGTTTTATGTCTTCTTTCGGATTCGACTAATTCCGAGCGCCCCGGATATACACCCAGTGAAAAAAATGTGGGTGAAACTCTTGAAATGCTGTTCAGAAGGGCACAAGGAAAGAGGATCATAGTCGCTTCCTTTGCTTCAAATATTCACAGAATTCAGCAGATAATCGATGCTTCGGAAAAAATCGGAAGAAAAATATTTCTTTCAGGAAGAAGCCTTGAAAATGCTACTGCAATCAGCGTAGATTTAGGTTATATGCATGCTTCTGATGGTGTTATTCTGCCTATTGATAAGCTTCGCAATTACCGTGATGAAGATGTTGTAATAATAACAACCGGCAGTCAGGGTGAGCCTATGTCTGCATTGTCAAGAATGGCATTGGGAGATCATAAAAAAGTTACCATTGACAGCAATGACTTTGTTATTATTTCCGCCACTCCGATTCCCGGAAACGAAAAAACCGTTGCAAACACAATCAATGAATTAATGAAGCTCGGTGCTGAGGTTATATATGAAAAAAATCTCGGAATTCATGTTTCGGGACATGCGGCACAGGAAGAACAGAAACTTATACTAAATTTGGTTAAGCCGAAATTCTTTATTCCCGTTCACGGTGAGCAAAAGCATTTAAGACGCCATGCCGCCACTGCATCAAGCGTGGGAATTCCGAAAGAGAATATAGTTGTTCCCGATCTCGGAGCAGTTATTGAAGTTTCTGAACTTTTCATTGATTCAAATTCAAGTGTTCCTGTAGGAAGAGTTTTTGTTGACGGTACAGGTGTATGCGATGTAGGGAAATCCATACTTCGTGACAGAAAAAATCTGTCTACCGACGGTGTGGTAGTCGTAACCGCTGTAACCGATGCTTATTCGGGAGAGCTCGTAACTGAAATTGATGTGCAGACAAAGGGATTTGTTTTTGAAAACAATTCAAATGAATTGGTTTCTTTTGTGAATCGAGCTTGTGAAAAAGTATTTTATGATTATGTCAGAAGCGTAAATATGGATATTTACACATTAAAAACAAAGCTTAAAGAAAGCATTACAAAAGCAATATTCGATAAGACCAGACGTTCACCTATCGTTATCGTTACGGTTCTTGCAGTATGATTCAGAATTTATAGGGGTGTTTGAGTGAGATTTAAAGATGTATTAAAAAATAATCCTTTTACTATTGCCATTATATTATTTGCAACCCTCGTAAGCGGAATCACTTTTATTTATTCAAAAACTGTGGCAATAGCAGAGCTTATTATAATAATTGCCATTGCTGTCGGTGCCTTAAAATGGCTTTCTTATACTGCAGACAGAAAGAAGGATCTGTTTCACAGCATAGAAAACAGTCTGAGTGAAACAGGAAATATCGGTGGCATGACATCGGCATTTCCGTTTCCTCTTGTTGTTATTGATAATAATGGTAAAATAGAATGGTTTAATTCATTGTTTGATGCGATTATAAATGGAATCGGAGAGAAGTACAGTAACAATATAAAAACATTTATAACTAATGCCGATGAGTTTTTGCTTGACAGTAATTTTTCGTCTTTTGAAATATCGACTGTTGATTCTCATTATACGGTATTTCCTTCCCGCATTGGGGAAAATGCAGTTGCATTATATTTTATCGATGATACGGAATTAAAAAGAATCCGTAAAGAATTTAAGATTACACGACCTGCGGTATTACTAATCAATGTTGATTCTCTTGAACATACCGAAGATGTTCTTGACCATGCAGATTATTATGCTGTTGTTTCAGATATCGAAAGAGAAATAACAAAATGGCTTGTTGAAAATAAGTGTATTTTCAGAAAATTTTCCGACGGTAAATTTTTTGCGATTACAGAAATATCAAATCTTGATCATATGATTAAGAATAAATTCAGCATTCTTGATAAAATCAGATTGTACAGATACAGTAATCAGGAGGTTGATATCACTCTTTCTGTCGGAGTCGGAAAGGAAAGAACCTTTGCCGAGAGTGAGAATAATGCAAGACAGGCTCTTGATATGGCAAGAGGCCGAGGCGGAGACCAGGTAGCTGTAAAGCTTGGTGATGATTACAAGTTTTTCGGCGGAACAACAAGCAGAAAAGAAAAGCGCGGAAAAATCAAATCAAGAATTATTTCTGCTGCATTATGCGAATACATAGAAAAATGTTCTGCTGTTTTTGTTATGGGACATTCTTTCTCTGATTATGATGCGATTGGTGCGTGTGTCGGAATATCTGCAATTGCACGTGCAACATCTAAGCCTGCCTATATAATTGTTAACAGAAAAACATCTCTTGCATTACCTTTAATAGATTTATTGGAAAAAGAAAATTCAGGAATAAACTTTATTTCACCGGAAAAGGCGGCAGAGATCTTTACAGATGATGCATTGTTAGTGATAACTGATACCATGCGTGCTCAGCTTGTTGAGTCTCCTGAAATACTTAAAAAATCCAAATGTACTATTCTTATTGATCATCACAGGAAAACTGTTGATTATATTGATTCTGTCGCATTGGAATTCCATGAACCGTATGCCTCATCGGCATGCGAAATGGTAACGGAGCTTGTTCAGTATTCTCCCGTTTCTGCGAAGCTTACTCCCCATGAAGCTGAAGCATTGCTTTCAGGTATTATTCTTGATACCAAAAATTATACTCTTCGTGTTGGAGTTCGTACATTTGAAGCGGCGGCATATCTTAAGGATTGCAAAATGGATACCGTTACCGTAAAAAAACTTTTTGCAGGAACTGTTGAAGAAAATGTAAGTGTAAGTAAGCTTATATCTTCTGCTGAATTTTATGACAGATATGTTATTTCTGTTGCCGATAAAGATCAGACAATATCCCGTCTGATTGCTTCTAAAGCAGCAGATGAGCTGCTGAATATTGAAGGTGTTGATGCTTCATTTGTCGTCTATGTGCAGGATGATGTGATAAATGTATCGGCACGCTCTTTCGGTGTTATCAATGTTCAGCTTATAATGGAGGCATTCGGCGGCGGCGGTCATCACAGCATGGCAGCTTGTCAATGCTCGGATATCTCAATTGATTTATTTGTTCAAAAGTTAAATGACGCTGTTAAAGCATATATAAAAAATAATAAGTAAACAACTTGCTGCTTAAGGAGGTTAAAATTTATGAAAGTCATTCTCAATCAGGATGTTAAGGATCTCGGAAAAAAAGGTGAACTTGTCAATGTTTCCGACGGATATGCCAAAAATTTTCTTATTCCGAGAAAAATAGCTGTTGTTGCAGATGCTACTGCAATGAACGAGCTTAAAAACAGAGAGATGGCAAAGGCTCATCATCTTGCTGTTGAAAAAGCAAATGCTGAAGCTGCTGCAAAAACTCTTGAAGGCAAAAGTATCAAAATTTCAGCAAAGGCAGGTGCGAACGGCCGTCTTTTCGGTTCGGTTACATCTAAAGAAGTTGCAGAGCAAATCAAAAAACTGTTCAACATTGATATTGATAAAAAGAAAATTGTTATAGAAGATATCAGAAGCTTCGGTACTTTTGAGTGCACCGTAAAAGTTTATACAGGCATTTCTGCAAAGGTCTTTATTGTTGTTGGTGAATAAATTTTTGAGGTGCTCACATGAAGAAAACCGATTCTGCTGGTGTTGAAACAGCTACAAGTAAATCATTTTCTCTTGAAGCAGAGCAGGCTATTCTCGGTAGTGTGCTTATTGATCCGTCATGCTTTCCGACGGTTTCTATGCTTGTGCGTGCAGAGTATTTTTATTTACCTCAGCACAAGGCTATTTATATGGCAATGCTTTCAATTGATGCGGCAGGCTCCGGTGTAATTGATCCGCTGCTTATCTTAGAAATGCTTAAAACCGAAAAAGTCTTTTCTAATGAAGAAGACGGAAAAACATATTTGTTTCAATTAGCAGATATTGTTCCCTCTACTTCAAATGTAGAGGCTTACTGTAAAATTATCAAGGATAAATTTTACATACGCACTCTCGTTAATGTATCTAATGATATTATAGATCTTGCTGAAAATTCAGGTGAAGAAGCAGATATAATCCTTGATAATGCGGAACAGCGCATATATGAAATAAGACAGGGTAAAACCGTCGCAGGACCGTCTAAGCTCAGTGATGTTATTGCTGATGTTTATGACACGCTTTATAAGCTTAATTCCGAGGATAAGGAACAGTTTAAAGGCTTGCCTACGGGATTTCCCGATTTCGATAAAATGTGTAACGGGCTTAACCGTTCCGACCTTGTAATTGTTGGTGCCCGTCCTGCTATGGGTAAAACAAGCTTTACGCTTAATATGGCACGAAATGTTGCCGTAAAATCAGGTAGAAAAGTTTTATTTTTTTCCCTTGAAATGTCTAAAGAACAGCTTGCTCAGAGAATAATATCAACAGAAGCACGCATTCCCAGTCAGAAAATGAGAAAAGGCGATCTTACTCCCAATGAATGGGAAAGACTCAGCTCCGCTTGTGTTTTTCTTGCCGATGTACAGTTGTATTTTGATGATACTTCAAATATTACAGTACCTGAAATGAAAGCAAGATGTCGCAGACTTAAGAATGTTGACGCTGTATTTATTGACTATCTTCAGCTTATGCAGTCTGCCAAAAGATCAGAAAACCGAGTTCAGGAAGTTACTGAGATAACAAGAAGCCTTAAGCTTATGGCGAAAGACCTTATGATTCCTGTTGTGGTTTGCGCTCAGCTTTCGAGAAGTACGGAAGGACGAGGCTCCTCACATAAACCTCAGCTTGCCGACCTTCGAGAATCTGGTTCAATTGAGCAGGATGCTGATATCGTTCTTATGCTTTACAGAGAAGATTACTATAAAAATGACAAGGAATCTCCCGAAGCTGTTGAAGTAAATACAGCAGAGCTTCTTGTGCAGAAAAACAGACACGGTCCTACAGGTTCTGTTAAGCTTGCATGGAATCCGCAGTTTACTCTGTATACCTGCGTTGAGAATAATAATGTCGATGAAAACTAAGTTTTTGAATACAATTTATGAGCATTCGATGTTTTCCGCGGGCAACACCGTATTAGTTGGTTTGTCAGGCGGTGCTGATTCAATGTGCCTTATACATCTTCTCATAAATTGCAAAGAGATTTTGGGAATATCTGTAGAGGCTGCTCACATAAATCACTGTATCCGTGAAGGCGAAGCGGACAGAGATGAAAATTTTGTCCGTGATTTTTGTGAGAACAATAATATTCCTTTTCACTGCCTGAAAGTTGATGTGTCCTCTGTGGCAAAAACGAGCGGGGAGAGCATAGAACTATGTGCAAGACGCCTTCGTTATGAATTTTTTAATTCTCTTGGTGCAGATGTTATTGCCACTGCTCATACAGCAAGTGACCGCATTGAAACAATGCTTATGAATCTTTCAAGAGGTTCATCACTAAACGGTTTATGTTCAATTCCTGCAGTAAGAAGCAATATTGTAAGACCCTTAATAGATATTACCCGCAATGAAATTGAAGAATATTGTGAGATTAATTCAATAGACTTTGTTACAGACAGCACTAATTTGACAGATGAATATACACGGAATAAATTCCGTCATAATGTTGTATCTCAATTGTCAAAAATTAATCCTTCATTTGAAGCGAATGCCTTAAGATGTATAAAAAGTCTGAATTCTGACAATGAATTTCTTGAACAATCTGCAAAAAATTATTATGCTGCATGTTTAACCGCTGACGGATATGTTGACGCTGAGGCTCTTTCAAAGCTTCCTTTTAGTATGCAGAAAAGAGTCGTGATAAAATATATTGAAAATTGCTGTGAAGCTGACTATGAGATGCGGCATATTGATCATATAGTCAATAATATTAATTGTGAATTTTCTGTTATGCTTCCGGGTGCTATTAAATTTTCCTGCGACGGCAAGAAATTTTACAGAGATGAACCTTTTGATAATAAAATTATTGAGCCCATTAAGCTTAATAGGGAAGAGAATAAAACAGTTATTTGCGCTGATAAATCACTGAGTATATATTTTTCAAATGAAATTCCTGCTTCAGAGAAAAATATCTATGTCGCAGATGCCAAAAAAATCAGTGATGAATTTTTTGTTCGTTCAAGAGCAGGCGGAGATGTTTTTCATCTCGGAAAGAGAAAATGTTCAAAAACATTAAAAAAACTGTTTAATGAATTGAAGATACCGTCTGAATTGAGAGATTCACAGTTTGTCTTAGCAGATGAAAAGGGTTTGATTTTTGTTGAAAATATAGGGGTCGATTCTCTGAGAAGTATTGATTCTCATACAACGGAGTATCTGATTATTAAAGCGGAGAGTGATAATAATGAATAATGATATAAAAAAAGTGTTAATTTCGGAAGATGAAATTAAAGAAATGGTGTCTTCCATGGGAAAACAGATAAGTGAAGACTATAAGGACAAGAATTTACTTATGGTCAGTGTATTAAAAGGCTCAGTAGTATTTATGAGCGATCTCATGCGCAGTGTCACCATTCCTTGTGAAATAGATTTTATGGCTGTTTCAAGCTACGGAAATAAAACAGAATCAAGCGGTACAGTCAGAATATTAAAGGACCTCGACAGAGATATAAATGGTTATGATGTCTTACTTGTTGAGGATATTCTTGACAGCGGAAAGACTCTTAATTATCTTATGGATATGTTATATGCAAGAAATCCTGCAAGCATTCGCATATGCACTCTTTTTGATAAGCCTGAACGCCGTGAGGTTGATATCTTTGCAGATTATAAGGGCAGCTCAGTTCCCGATGAATTTATAGTCGGTTACGGTCTTGATTTTGCCGAGAAGTACAGAAACCTTCCTTATGTCGGTGTGCTTAAGGACGATAAACACTAATTGATTCGGAGGAAAAGAAAAATTGGCGAACGATAATGTAAATAAATTAAAGCAACTGGCACCTTTCTTTTTATTGCCGCTCATCATGATATTGCTTATTTCATTTTTTGTTTCAAATTCCGCCCAAAACAAGAAAATGACATATTATGATGTCGTTGAAATGTTTGAAAATAATGAGGTTGAGGAATATACTCTTAATCTCGGCAGCGGTGTTTTAGATTATAAAAAGAGAGGCGATGAACAAAAGTATAAATATACGGTGCCTAATATCAATCTTTTTAATCAGGATATTCATGCCCGTGTTATTGAATATAATAAGACACACGATGATGATATAAAGCACAATTATAAATCAGGCAGCTCCAATTCATGGCTTGTAAGTCTTCTGCCTTCTCTTATTTTGCTTGGTGTGCTCGGTGTTCTCATGTTCGTAATGATGAGAAAAATGAATCAGAGCTTTATGAGTGAGAATAATCGAACCATGTCATTCGGTAAAGCAAGAGTTAAGATGCCGAAGGATGATGCAAAGAGAACTACATTCGCTGATGTTGCAGGTGCAGAAGAAGAAAAAGCCGAGCTTTATGAAATTGTTGATTTCCTCAGAAATCCTCAGAAATATTCTGAGCTCGGTGCGAGAATTCCCAAGGGTGTTCTTCTTGTAGGCCCTCCCGGTACAGGTAAGACCTTATTAGCCCGTGCAGTCGCAGGTGAAGCTAATGTTCCGTTCCTTTCTATTTCAGGTTCTGATTTCCTCGAAATGTATGTAGGTGTCGGTGCTTCAAGAGTCCGAGACCTCTTTGAGCAGGCAAAAAAGAATGCCCCCGCAATAATCTTTATAGACGAAATCGATGCTGTTGGCCGTCACAGAGGTGCAGGTATGGGCGGCGGCCATGATGAAAGAGAACAGACTCTTAATCAGATGCTTGTTGAAATGGACGGCTTTGTCGGTAATGAAAATGTAATTGTTCTTGCCGCAACAAACAGACTTGACATTCTTGACCCTGCGCTTTTAAGACCGGGGCGTTTTGACAGACAGATAACAATGGGATATCCCGATATAAAGGGAAGATATGATATTCTTAAGGTTCATGCAAAGAATAAGCCTCTTGCTCCCGATGTTGATCTTGAAAAGGTTGCAAAATCCACAGTTGGATTTACGGGTGCAGACCTTGAAAATCTTCTGAATGAATCGGCTTTACTTGCTGCAAGAAAAGGTATCAAAGCAGTTACCTCCGATGAAATTGATGAAGCAACCATAAAGGTAGTTGTCGGTACAGAAAAGAAATCTCATAAGGTTACTTTTGAAGATAAAAATCTCACAGCCTACCATGAAGCAGGTCATGCGGTTTCTGCTCATTTCTTGGGTGGACAGGATCCTGTTCATCAGGTCTCCATTATTCCTACAGGTATGGCAGGCGGATTTACCATGCACATGCCTCTTGAGGATAAAATGTATCGCTCAAAGAGAAAAATGGAAGATGAGATTGTTACTCTTCTGGGCGGTCGTGTTGCAGAAAAGCTTATTATCGGTGATATTTCCACAGGTGCTTCCAATGATATTCAGAGAGCAACTGAAATTGCAAGAAATATGGTCACAAAATACGGTATGAGCGAAAATCTCGGTCCGATTACTTTCGGTTCAGGTGAAACAGAAGTATTCCTTGGAAAAGATTATAATACTGTGCGCAATTACTCTGAGGAAATAGCAAAGGATATTGACGAAGAGATCAAGGCAATTGTAACAGGTGGTTATAAGAGATGTGAAGAAATTCTTACAGCCCATATTGATAAGCTTCACGTGCTTGCAAAGTATCTTGTTGAAAATGAAAAGATCGACGGCGATGATTTTATCAGACTTATGAACGGCGAAGAAGTTGCTCCCGTTACTTGTGAACCTGAAGAAGCAGCCGACGATACAAAAGAGGAAAGCGCAGAGGATTGATTATGAAAAAAATTATATCGGTTTTATTGGTTTTAATTCTCACTGCATTTTGTTTTTACGGTTGTACCGAAAAAGAGCTGCAGAACACCACTGACACAGGATATGACAGCAGTAAGCTTTCAAATCCCGATAACCCTGTTGCTACTATCACAATGAAAGATGGCGGTATTATGAGAATAGAGCTGTTTTATGATAAGGCTCCCAATACCGTAAAGAATTTCATTTCACTGGCAAACAAAGGCTTTTATGACGGACTTATTTTTCACCGTGTAATCCCCGGATTTATGATACAGGGCGGCGACCCCGAAGGTAACGGAATGGGCGGCCCCGGCTACAATATTTTCGGTGAATTTTCCAATAACGGATTCGAAAACGATATATCTCATTTAAGAGGCTATGTATCAATGGCAAGAAGAGGCAATCCCTATAATCCCGCTTCTGCTTATAACACTGCAGGCTCACAGTTCTTTATTATGGTTGCAGATAATTTAGGTCTTAACGGTGATTATGCAGCCTTCGGTTATTGCTTTGAGGGAATGGAAGTTGCTGATTCGATAGTTTCAGTAAAAACTGACAGTGATGATAAGCCTATCAAAGATGTCGTAATTCAGTCAGTCAAAGTCGATACACACGGACAGGTTTTTGAAGAACCACAAACTCTTGTGTGATAATGTTGTATAAATGTAAATAATTTGTGTATTTCTCAAAATAATACTTGCATTTTTATTATTTATATGTTATAAAATAATTGATTTTATAATGATTGGAGGTTAAATCATGATTAAGTCAATTCTTGTTAAGATCATCGTAAATCTTCTTCTTGTTAGCTTCGTTAAGGCTCTTCTTGAGAACTTAGGCGTTAATGTTGATGAAATTATCGCTGGTCTTATGGGCGAAGCAGATGCTCCCGTTGATCCTGAAAGCACAACAGTTGCATAATTTGTAATTATTGTAATTTCTTAAAAAATAGATGTCCGCAAATTGCGGGCATTTATTTTTTTGATATTAAGTTTAAGGATAATATTATGAAAAATTCGGTAAATAATTTTATATTAAAAGCTTACGAATATCTTGAAAGTGTTACGCCCTATGAATTTGATTGCGGTAAAATATGTGATAAGAAATGCTGTAAAGGCAGTAATTCAGATGGGATGCTCTTGCTGCCGGGTGAAGAAAAGCTGTTTGAACATAAAGAAAACTTTTCAGTTTATTTTGATGATAAATATAATAGCCTTGCTGTAAGATGTAACGGTAACTGTAACAGAAATGAGCGTCCGTTTTCCTGCAGGATATTTCCGTATTTTATTTATTTTACCCGTGATAATGAAAAATGTACCGTTGCTCCTGATATAAGAGCAATTGACTTTTGTCCTATCTTAGAGGATAAAAGCACTGTTAACAGAAAATTTTTGAGAGCTCTGAGAATAACAGGAAAGCTGTTTTCAGCAGATGATACTATAAAGGATTATCTGATTAATATAAGTGAATTAATAACAGATTTTAATAGCTTATAATTGCTAATTTAATTGTTGATTTATTAAGAAAAAAGTAATATAATTAATATAATAATATATATTGTTTTATTTTCTTGAGGAGATGTTAAAATGTGTTATGATGTAGCAATTATCGGCGCCGGTGTTATCGGTGCTCTTACTGCTCGTGAATTGTCGAAATATAACCTTAAAACGGTTCTTTTGGAAGCTACAAACGATGTTGCAATGGGCGCCAGTAAAGCAAACAGCGGTATCGTTCATGCAGGATTTGATGCAAAGCCCGGTACTTTGAAGGCAAAGCTCAATGTTAAGGGTTGTGAAATGATGCAGAAGGTTTGCCGAGACCTTTCAGTTCCTTATAAGAAAAACGGCTCTCTTGTTGTTGCATTTTCAGAGGAGGAAATGAAAACCGTTCAGGAGCTTTATGAAAGAGGCCTTGCCAACGGTGTTCCCGACATGAAGGTGCTGAACAAGGATGAATTAAAGGCAATGGAGCCGAATCTCTCAGATGATGTTTTTGGTGCTCTTGATGCCGAAAGTGCAGGAATCGTGTGCCCATATGAACTTACAATTGCTGCTACTGAAAATGCTGTTACCAACGGTGTTGAATTCAGAAGAAATTTCAAGGTTGAAAGTATAGCATTTGAAGACGGCGTTTTTTCTGTAAAATCCGCTGAAGGTGAAATTAAAACAAAATATATAGTTGATGCAGCAGGTGCACATTCAGACGATATCGCAAAAATGATCGGTGACGACTGTGTTGAGCTTATTATAAGACGAGGCGAATATTTCATTCTCGATAAGGCTGTCGGAAATATGGTATCTCACACTATCTTCCAATGTCCTACAAAGATGGGTAAGGGAATACTTGTTTCTCCCACTGTTGACGGAAATCTGCTTATAGGTCCCACAGCAGAAGATATTGACGACAAACACAATACCGCGACCACAGCTGACGGATTTAATACTATAAAGACATATTCCGTAAAATCATGTCCCGCTGTATCAACGAGAAATGCTATCACTTCTTTTACGGGACTCAGAGCTCATCCTGTCAATGATGACTTTATTCTCGGACCCAGTAAAGTAAATTCACAGTTTATACACGCATCCGGAATTGAATCTCCCGGTCTTACTTCAGCTCCCGCAATTGCAGAGTATCTTACTGATATTATTACTTCTGCTATCGGGGAAGTTAAAAAGAACGACGAATTTAACGGCAAAAGAGAAGATGTGTTCCGCTTCAGACATGCAACAGATGAAGAAAAAATGACTGCGATTGCAAAAAATCCCGCTTACGGAAGAATTGTCTGCAGATGCGAAACAATCACCGAGGGTGAAATTATAGATGCAATTAATGCTCCTGCAGGTGCTCGTGATGTAGACGGTGTCAAGCGCCGCACAAGAGCAGGTATGGGACGCTGTCAGGGCGGTTTCTGCGGTTCCAAGGTTGTTGAAATACTTGCAAGGGAACTCGGCTGCGAGATAAATGATATTACAAAATTCGGCAACGGTTCGAATATTCTTTTTGATAAAACTAAGTAATGGGGGTAGATGTCATGTTGAATTATGATCTTGTTGTAGTCGGCGGCGGTCCTGCAGGCATGGCGGCTGCTCTTAAAGCTAAAGAATGCGGAGTTGACAGCATAATCGTTCTTGAAAGAGCTGAAGCTCTCGGCGGTATTCTTGAACAGTGTATTCATACAGGCTTTGGTCTTCATTATTTCGGTGAAGAGCTTTCAGGTCCCGAATATGCAGCAAAATTTATTGAACAGGTTGAAAAAACTGATATTACAGTCAAGACCGATACAATGGTTCTTGATATAGACGGTAATAATCTTGTTACTGCTGTTAATAAAGCAGACGGATTATTAAAAATTCAGGCAAAAGCAATTGTTCTTGCTATGGGATGCCGCGAAAGACCCAGAGGCGCTCTTGAAATATCAGGTACCAGAGCTTCTGGTATTATGACAGCAGGTACTGCTCAGAAATATGTTAATTTAGACGGATATATGCCCGGTAAGAAGGTTGTAATTTTAGGTTCAGGTGATATCGGTCTTATTATGGCGAGAAGAATGACTCTTGAAGGTGCCGAGGTTAAGGTCGTTTGTGAATTAATGCCTTATTCAGGCGGACTTACAAGAAATATTGTTCAGTGCCTTGATGATTTCGGTATACCGCTTAAACTCAGCACTACAGTTGTTGAAACTCACGGTAAGGACAGGCTTGAGGGTGTTACTATTGCTCAGGTAGATGAAAAGCTTCAGCCTATCGAATCAACAAAAGAGTATATAGAGTGTGATACTCTTATGTTATCCGTTGGTCTTATTCCTGAAAATGAGCTTACAAAGAATGTAGGCATAGGAATTGACAGAATTACAAACGGCGCAGTAGTTGACGAAATGCGTCAGACCGATCACAAGGGTATTTTTGCCTGCGGTAATGTTCTTCATGTTCATGACCTTGTAGATTATGTTACTCTTGAAGCTCAGATAGCAGGTAAGGGTGCTGCCGATTATATTCTCGGAAAATGTGATAATGAGCCTTGTTATGTAAATACTACTACAGGAAACGGAGTTCGTTATCTTGTTCCCCAGAAAGTTAATATAAATAATAAGGAAGCTGTTAAGCTTTATTTCCGTGTGGGCAGAATTTATAAGAACGCTAAAGTCATTCTTGAATGTGACGGAAAAATTATTTCTTCCAAAAAGAAGGTTAAATTAGCTCCGGGTGAAATGGAAGATGTTGTTATTCCTGCCGATGTTCTTGCAGGTATGACACCTGAAAGTTCAATAGTTGTCAGAGTGGAGGAATGAGCATGAAAAGAGAACTTATTTGTGTAGCATGTCCTTTGGGATGCACTGTTACAGTTGAGTATAATGATGAAGAAATACTGTCTGTTACGGGAAATACCTGTAAACGCGGCGAAGCATATGCTAAGACAGAAATTACTAACCCCACTCGCTCACTTACTTCTTCCGTAAAGGTAAATGGCGGTGTACTTCCCGTAGTGCCTGTTAAATCCAGTAAGCCTGTGCCGAAATCAATGTTGTTTGATTGCATGAAGGTCATTAATTCCGTTACTGTTGATGCACCTGTAAAAATCGGACAGGTAATTATTGAAAATATTCTTGATACAGGTGCTGATATTATAGCCACCAATAACGACTGAAAGGATTAACCTATGGAAAAGGGTTATAAGAATACAGTTAATATCGTTCCCTCGAAAAGACAGATAGAATGGCAAAAAACTGAGTTTTACGGGCTGATAAGCTACGGCATGCCTGTATTTACGGGAAAGCAGTACGGTGACGGTTTTACTCCTCCTTCGGTATTCTGGCCTGAGGATATGAATACAGATTCATGGTGTTCATTGGCTAAGACTGCAGGAATGAAGGGACTTGTGCTTACCTGTAAGCATTATGACGGATTTTGTTTATGGCCTACTGAATTTACCGATTACAGTGTTAAAAGCTCTAATTGGATGGATGGGGAAGGCGATCTTGTAAAGCTTCTTTCAGATTCTTGCCGCAAATACGGATTGAAATTCGGTATATATATTGCCCCCTGGGACAGACATGAAAAATCATACGGCAACTCAAAAGAATATGATGATTTTTTCTGCGGTTTATTAAGAGAGCTTCTCACAAATTACGGCGACATATTCTGCGTCTGGCTTGATGCTGTTTGCGGGGAAGATGAACATAGAAATCAAAAGCACGATTGGGCACGTTATTATTCACTTATAAGAGAGCTTCAGCCTGATGCCGTTATATCCTTTCGCGGACCCGATGTCCGCTGGAGCGGAAACGAAAAGGGAGTTACAAGACAAGAAGAGTGGAGCGTTGTTCCGGCTCACTTAGGTGTCAATGAAGACGGCTCTGAAATGCAGTCCAATTCAAAAAAGCATGTAAGAATTTTTGATCTTGATATAGGAAGCAGAAAAGCCATCAGAAAAGAAACTGATTTTATCTGGTATCCCTGTGAAGTTTCAGTGCCCATGCGAAGTCATTGGTTTTTTGAAGAAGATGATAAATACTCCATTAAGACAAAGGATAAGCTTATTAAGCTTTATTACAACACAGTCGGTAATAATTCTTGTCTGATGCTCGGACTTTCACCCAATAAAAGAGGTGAGTTTGACGATGTTGATACTCAGATATTAACGGCTTTAGGGGTTGATCTTAAGCTTTATTTCGGATATAATCTTTTGAAGGACGGTTCTATAGAATCGGTATCGGGTGAGTTTAATTCTCATTGCAAAGCAGAAAATGTTTTGTCAACCGATATAAACACCTACTGGCGTCCGACAGAAAATGATAAGCATCCTGAAATTGTATTTAATATTCCGTCAGGGGAGTATTTTGATAAAATTACCATTTCTGAAAACATAGCCCACGGTCAGCATGTTGAGGAATTTCAGGTGCTTTGCTTTGATGAAGATAAGAAAAAATGGAAAAAACTTATTGACGGTTCAACTATCGGATACAAAAGGATTTATACAATAAAACCCGGAAATTATTCCAAGATAAAATTTGTATTTAAGGAATACAGATCGTTTTTTGAAATCAGCAACATTTCAATAAATTAATTAAAAGCGAAGTCTTTGTGCTTCGCTTTTTTTGCAAAATTTAACAATAATTTTTAATAATTCGGTTTACAGGTTGCGAAATTTTTATTATAATTATTATATATAAAAAGCCGGGTGATAAAATGCAGATAAATTCATATATGCCTGTTAGGATTTTTTCGGGAAAAGGATGTTTAATGGAAAATTCCTCTTCTTTAATTAATATAGGTAAAAAATGCTTGATAGTTACAGGCAGAAATTCCGCTGTTTCAAGCGGTGCGCTTGATGATGTTATAAAAATATTTGATGCTAATGATATTGAATATAAGATTTTTAATGAAATAGAGCCCAATCCTTTAACTGAAACTTGCAGATATGCAGGTGCTTTAGCTAGTGAATTCGTTGCAGACTATATATTGGGTATCGGCGGCGGTTCTGTTCTGGATGCTGCTAAGGCTGTTGCAATTTATTGTGAAAATCCGCATTTTTCTCACAGTGATATTTATAACAGAGTTGTTCCTGTAAAACATTTACCTGTAGTGTTAATAGGTACAACAGCAGGAACGGGAAGCGAAGTAACAGGCGTCAGTGTTCTGACAAGCTCAGAAACAGGACTTAAAAAGAGTATATCAGGCTCTGACTGTTATGCAGATATTGCATTTTGTGATTATTCTTACACAAAAAGCACCAATACTGATGTAAGAATTTCCACAGCTCTTGATGCACTCGCACATTCAATTGAGGCATTTGTTGCATCGTCCTCAAACGAATTAGTTGAACTTTATTCTGAACGGGCTATTAAATTGCTTTCCCCGTATATTTTGACAGCGAAATTTGATAATTTAACTGATAGTGATTTTGAAATAATCTATATGGCTTCCTTATATGCAGGTCTTGCTATTAATATAGCAGGTACTTGTTTTCCGCATACTGTAGGCTATTATCTCACTGAATGTCATAATATTCCTCACGGAAAAGCCTGTGCGGCATTTATGCCCATATTATTGGAAAAAACAAAAAAATATTGCCCCGAAAAATTCGAAGCAATATTAAAAATTATCAATGTAGATATTGATTTGTTTTTATCAGCAGTTAAGAAGCTATCTGCTGTAAAAGTTAGTTTTTCCCGAAAAGATGCTGAAGAAACATCACTTCGTTGGAAGAACGGTGTGAAGAATTTTGACAGATCCCCCGGAGGATTTTCTTATATTGATGCAAAAGAAGCACTGATATCTCTTATTTCTTGAAGCCTTTCTTTTCTTCCTTTTTTTCAACGGAAACTATATTCTTAAATAAAGCTGCATAAGAATCAGAAATGAATTTGTCTATATGAAGACCTGCAAAATACCATTTTTTGAATTCGGTCTGCTGTGATAATTCATCGAAATATGCGCCGAGTGCAGTTACACGAAGTGTCTTATTACTTGATAAAAGCAGAAAATCTCTTATTTTTGACGGTGGCTCGTGTGTAATAATGTAATCGACCTTATAAGAGTGTTTTTCTAAGTTTGATACTCCGTTAAGCATTTCCTGTGAAGATGGGATTTCTTTTCTTTCTGTAAGGTCATCATTTTCATGGAGATCAAATTCCGGATCTTCACCGCCACCCATGGTAAAGATTTTCTTCTTTTCAATCTCATATATTTGTCCTCTCATCAGATGAAATATATTTTCTCTGATTTTATGTACTCTGCCTCCGTTCCAAAGGATGACAGGATATTCATTTATGACAGAAAAATTTTCATGGGTTCCGTCTATAAAACAGATATTATATTTTCTTTTCTCAAGTCTGTTTAAAAATTGTGATTCTTTGCTGTCGTTATTCCAGATAAAACCGAAATCGCCGCAAACTATTAATGTATCTCCTGCACTCATCATGCTGAGTTCGGTTTTGCTTAATCTTTCTCTGTCGCCGTGTATATCTCCGGTTACAAATATCATTATCTTCCCTCCGGATAAATTTTCTTTATTAATATAATACATCAAGAAGTCGGTGTTGTCTATGAAAAAATTTATTATTTTTTTGTTCTGTTTTATAATAATTGTTTCCCAATACCTGTTTATTGCCGATGCGGCATTTACAAGTTCAATTGAAGTTGAAGGAAATATAGCATATATGGTAAGTGCAGATGAGGATTCGACTGTAATTTACGACAAGGGTTCTCAGATTAAATGCGATCCCGGTGAAATCGTTAAAATAGTCACGGGAATTCTTGCAATAGAAAACTGTCCGGAGCTGAGTTCGGTTGTTACAGCTTCCGGAACTGCTATAAGAAGCATTGAGCATCTGCGTGTTACAACAGCCGGAATTCTTGTCGATGAAATGATGACTGTTGAGGAGCTTCTGTATTGTTTACTTGTTTATAATGCAAATGATGCTGCAGTTGTACTTGCAGAGCTTGTTGGCGGTACGGTAGATAATTTTGTTAAAATGATGAATGATTTTGCAGTAAGCTTAGGACTTTCCAATACATCATTTTCAAATCCCGGCGGATATGATTCAAATAATCAGTATTCAACGGCCCAAGATATAGCTGTAATATTTAATTACTGTATGAAGAATTCGACATTTTCTCAAATTATATCAACTTTTTTATATGAAATGCCTGCAACTAATAAATATACTGATACAAGATATCTTAAAAATACAAATAATCTGATAAACAGCGCAGTTTCAGATTATTATTATAAGTATGTCAAAGGCGGAAAATCGGGTTACACTTCAGGCGGAAACAGTAATTCCGTATCCTTTGCATCAAAGGACGGATATAATTATATTTGTGTTGTTTTGGATGCTCCGATAAGAGATTTTGATAATGATGATGTTACAGAAAATATGTCCTTTGTGTCTTCTAAAAAGCTTTTTCAATGGGCTTTTGATAACATAAAGCTCAGAATGGTTGCTAATACTTCAACCTATGTAGGTGAAGTAAATGTGCGCCTTTCAAAGGAATTCGATTATGTAAGTTTAGTTCCTGTTGAAAATGTAAATGCTTTGGTTCCAGCAGGAGTAAATGCTGAAAGTGTATTTATTGAGCCGATTGCAGAGCTTACTAAGCCCAGTGTTGATGCTCCCGTAAAAAAAGGTGATCTTCTGGGAAGAGCCGCAATAAAATATGCAGGTGAAACAGTTGCTGAGGTGGATCTTGTTGCTGCATTTGATGTTTCGTTGAGCCATTCTAAACTTGTCGGAGATTTGATTCTAAGAATAATTACAAGCCCCATATTTATAGTGATTGTATTAATTCTGGCGGTTGCAATTGGATTATTATGTTTGATTTCTTACAGAAATAAGCAAATGCGCCGAAAGCAAAGACTAAGAAATAACAAAAATATTAATAAGAGAGGTTAATTATGGATTCCAAAATCAAATTTTCAATGCTTATAGCACTTTCTGCAGCACTTGCAGCTGTACCGGTTAAAGCATATTTTTTCAAGCCTGAAAAGATATCTTCAGAGAAGCTCCCCGATGAAAAGGTCGATTTAGACAGATTCAGAAAGAATTTATCAGATGCAATAAAAATACCTACTATTGCAAGTAAAGAGCCCGAAAATACAGACTGGTCAAACTTTGAAAAATTCTATGAATTTTTGCAGGAAAGATATCCGCTGATTCATTCG
The DNA here is from genome assembly GCA_017513525.1 of Clostridia bacterium. Classification (GTDB taxonomy): domain Bacteria; phylum Bacillota; class Clostridia; order Oscillospirales; family Acutalibacteraceae; genus RUG806. The sequence goes on along the minus strand of JAFXFC010000049.1, from coordinate 38,108 downwards.
AAGCTTCAGATCATAGATGTCGGCAAGGGACCGCTTCTTTATAAATGGCAGGGAAGTGACCCGACTTTAGATCCTATAGCTCTTCTTTCTCATCAGGATGTTGTTCCGATTTCAGAAGGAACATATGAGGATTGGACATATCCTCCGTTTGAAGGTGTGGATGACGGTGAATTTATCTGGGGCAGAGGTGCTCTTGATATGAAAAATCATCTTATCGCTGTTATGGAAAGTGTAGAAGATTTGCTTGAAGAGGGCTTTCAGCCTATCAGAGATATTTACATTTGCTTGGGACACAACGAAGAGGTTATGTCATCTAAGGATTCAGGCGCAATAGTAATGTGTAAGTATTTTGCCGAAAACGGTATTCATCTTGACTGTGTTCTCGATGAAGGCGGTGCGATACTTCCAGTTAATGTAAAAGGCGTTATTAATAAAAATCTTGCAGGTATCGGTATTGCTGAAAAGGGTTATGCTGATTTTGAAGTATCTGTTACTGCAAAAGGCGGACATTCGTCACAGTCACCCAATCACACTGCTTTAGGCTATCTTGCTGACGTGATAAAGGATATTGAAAACAATCAGTTTAAGGCTGAACTTTCGCCAATGATGATGAAATTGTTTGATAAAATCGGCAGAAATTGCTCTTATCCCGTAAGACTTGTTACCTGTAACATAAAACTCCTTAAGCCACTTCTTACAAAGGTAATGACATATATTCCGCCTGCAGCAAGCCTTATCAGAACAACACAGGGTGTTACCATGGCATCAGGCAGTCCTGCTCCGAATGTTCTTCCCCAAAAAGCAAGTATTAACGTAAATGTAAGAATATATCCCGGTGAAACCGTAGAGGATGCAAAAAATCATTTAAGAAAGGTAATTAAGAATAAAAAAGCAGAAATTACCGTAAAACCCGGCTGGAAGAATCCTTCTAAGCTTTCACCGACAGACTCAAGGTGCTTTAAGGCTATTGAGGATATATGTATGCGCACAGACAGTAATAATATCGTTGCTCCATATCTTGTTATGGGCGGAACTGATGCTTGTCACTATGAAGATGTTTGTGAAAATATTTACAGATATTCACCGTTTTTGGTAAATACAGGTCTTCTTCTTACTACGCACGGAACTAATGAAAGAATTCCCATAAGCTCTATGAGTGATGGAATTCAATTCTTTAAGCGATATATCCGTAAATTGTCAGATAAATAAAAAATGCCTCAGCAGTATCTCTACTGCTGAGGTTTTATTTTGGTATTTAGTCTGTTATGAAGCATCCCCGCTAAGCCGCAGACAGCAATAATAACCTGCTCTCTATGGCAGGTGGGTGTCCTCCTGTTTGGTTCACGCTCCCTTCGTCCGACATGAATGTCGGGAGGTCTGCAATCCGCAATCAGAGAAATCAGGACTCCCTTTAAATGTGTGTTGGGTTAATATTGGCTGTCATTTTTATCGCACAAAGCAGGGATTACTCAACTATTCTTCTTCATCAAACTGAAAATATTCAGAAAGACGCTCCTGGAAAGCATTTGCAATATCGTCAAATTCTTCTTCATCCTCAATAGGTTCAAGAACTGTGTCACCGCTGTCATCGATAACTCTAAGAATACTAAGCTCTCCGCTGTCTTCTGACTCATCTTCATCGGCTGATACGAGAGCTATATATTTTTTGCCGTCTTCGGTTTCAATACGGTCAAGCTCTTCAAATATATGCTCTATACCGTTATCGTCTATTACAGTAACTAAATCTCTGAAATCTTCCATTGTTTGATTTGCTCCTTTGTTATTACAATATAATTTTAATATTTTTATGTCCGGATGTCAACTGTTAATCAATAAGTTCTGCTTCCCAAACGAAATTAAAAATTTCATTTGCAGGAAGTTTTTGTATTGCATCTTTTTCTGAAAAATCATTTTTCTTCTCAAATGAATCATTAACACCGAACCAAGGCTCAATACATACATACGGCGCATTTGGTTTTGCCCAGATGCCGAGGTAAGGCGAGCCGCCCATATCGAATTTTACGGTAAATTTTCCGTTTTTATGCTTGAGTGTTATATATTTTGATTTGATATCATGAAGAATCAAGGCATCTTCATCAAAAATGTTTTCTGTAATTATGATTTCATTTTTATTCTCAAGTATACTGAATGTTTCAGGAAGACGTAGAGATTTTTCTAAATCTATTTTTTCGGTAGAGAGAGTCTCATTTGCATCGAAAATCAAAGAGTCTCCGATTTCACAGTTAAATGCAGGATGAGCACCTAAAGAGAAGTACATTTCATCTTCGTTTTTGTTAACAACACAGTGATTTACCTTAAGCTTATTATCAGAAAGAGTGTATGTGACAATTAAATCAAATTCATATGGATAAATTTTAAGTGTATCTTCTGATTCGGAAAGAATAAAAGCCATGCTGTCTTCTTCTTTTGATAAAAGAGACCAGTTTAATTTTCTTGCAAAGCCGTGCTTGGGCATAGTATATTCAGTTCCGTTCAGTAAGTATTTATCGTCAATTAATCTTCCGACAATAGGGAAGAGAATTGGTGCCTGACCGTACCATATGCTTTCATCGCCTTGCCATAAATATTCGTAATTGTTTTTCTTTGAAAAAACACTTGTTAATTCGCAACCGCATTCTTTAACCCCAACTTTTAAGTATTCATTTTCAATATAATGTGTCATAAAAAAACCTCCGTTCATTTATATTGATTATACTATAATATTTAACAGTATTCAATAGAAAAAACCGTCATCCGTTAAGATGACGGTTATATTTTGATAAAAATAATTATTTATCTGTATTTTCTGCTTCGTCTTTTTCTTTTGAAAGAATAAGATTAATAAATATTCCGAGAAGCAGAGCACACGCTATAGTTGTAATGGTAACCTTTCCGAATGAAACCGAAAGTCCGCCGATACCTGTGATAAAGATCGCTGAAACAACAAAGAGATTTTTGTTCTTTTCAAGATCCACTTTTTGAATCATCTTAAGACCGCTTACCGCTATAAAACCGTAAAGAGCCATACATACGCCGCCCATAACGCAGGAGGGTATTGAGTTTACAAATGCAACAAACGGGTTAATGAAAGAAATTATTATTGCAAGAACAGATGTAGTCACAATAGTTGCAACAGAAGCATTTCTTGTAATTGCTACACATGCAACTGATTCACCGTAAGTGGTATTTGGACAACCGCCGAAGAATGCGCCTGCCATAGAGCCCACTCCGTCACCGAGAAGAGTTCTGCTGAGCCCTGGTTCTTCAAGAAGATCCTTTTCAATAATTGAAGAAATGTTTTTATGGTCTGCTATATGTTCGGCAAATACAACAAATGCAACAGGAACATATGCGGCTATTAACGTGCTGATATAAGTGAAATCAATATCAGCGAAGCCCTTAAATGCAGTTAAAAATGTAAACTCAGGTACTGAAATAAAAGTATTGAATGTGACAGGTCCGTTTACAAGTGAAGTTATTGGGGAAAAATCAGATATAATTAATGCAGGGGTATTTGTCAAAGTACCGACAAGAGTAAATATTGCAGCAACGATATAACCCGAAATAATTCCTATTATAAACGGAATAAGCTTAATTCCTTTTTTGCCGTAAGTAGAGCAGAGCATTGTTACAATGAGAGTAATAATACCGCAAAGGATAGCTATTCTTGAATCTCCGCCGCCGTTTGCCTTCTGAAGATCACCGATAGCATTACCTGCAAGGGATAGCCCGATTATAGCAACGGTAGGTCCGATTACAACAGCAGGCATTACCTTGTTTATCCATTTAACACCTGCAAATTTTACGATAATTGAGATAAAAACATAAACAAGACCTGCTAATACTGCACCGATAATTAATCCTAAGTATCCCGCCGCAATGGAAACCGCACCTGCAAAAGCTGATGTCATTGAACCGATGAATGCAAATGAAGAACCGAGGAAAACGGGACTTTTTCTTTTCGTGAAAAGCAAATATATAATTGTTCCTACTCCTGCACCGAAAAGTGCGGCAGCTGTACTCATTGCGTTTTCACCTTCTAATCCCGCATTACCGTTGATTATAATGGGAACAACAAGAGTAGCAGCCATTATTGCCAGAAGCTGCTGAAAAGCGTAGATTATGAGCTGCGAAAATTTCGGTTTGTCCTTGATGTCATAAACAAGTTTCATATTTTTACCTCCGATTTCTATGAGCAAAACTGATATTTTCCTCATTAAAAAAGCAATCCCGTCAGTATCAGACAAGATTGCTTTAATGATTATATTACATTCCCGTCTAATGATACTAAACAAAGAATAAACTTTATATATAGTTTATCATTCTAAAGTCGAAAATGCAAATAATATATGAATAAACTTCTAATTTTGTAGATTTAACCAAATAATTATCTATAATTTATACATTATAAAAGATAAACACCGGAATCGAGAATAACAAATTCATTGTTGTCTACTCGGACATATTTGTAGACAGGCTCATCGAATTCTTTATAATCTTCAACCGTATAATTGCTGAGGTTGATTTTTTTGATTTTGTGAGAGTCACGGTTGCAGACATATAAAAAACCGTTGTATTCGGCAACAGAAACAGGGTTCTGGAATGTATCAGAGCTGTCACCGCCTATTCTCATAATGACACGATTTTGCAGAAGTGAATACTTTATAATTAGATTTTGTGCGGGTACTACGCTCCAGATATAATTGTTATCAACGGCAACATCACGAGCTGGACAGTCTCTGTACATTAAATCAGATGTTTTTGAAAGATTTCCTTGTTCGTCAAAAATGCCAATTTCTCCTGAAGAATAGATGACAAAGGTCTGACCGTTCCACAGCTTTGCTGAATCACAGGAAACATAATCGCCTAATTGTCTTGCTATAGGAGCGTATGAGCTTCCGAACTTCGTAAGAAGGTAAGCATTTTTTGTTACGGTTGCTATTGATTTTGTAGCTATATCAAAGCTATAAAAAGATACTTTAACAGAGTCGGTATCCTGGTTCTCTCTGAGGACAAATAAAATACCGGAGGGGAAGCCGATCAGATCAAGGATATCCAAGCTTACTACTTTAATCATAATTTTCCCCCGTATCACTGTTTTTAATAATAAACGATAATGTCATTAATGAGTCACTTAAATGAACATTTTCAACATTGGCAGCAGGATATTTTCTGTGAATATCATAATGTGAAAAATTCCAGAAACTTTTCACCCCTAATGAAATAAGAAGGTCTACCATATCAGGAGCTTTATCTGCAGGCAGACAAAGCACTGCCATATCGGGTTTATTTTCCGTGCAAAAATCGGAAATACTGTCATCTGCGGATATTGGAATATCTCTGATCTTTATGCCTTTATAAAGGGGATCACAATCAAAAATTCCGATAAGCTTGAAGCCTTTATCTTCAAAGGACATTTGACTTGCAACTGCACGGCCGAGATTTCCGGCACCAATAAGAATTGCTGTTTTAAGTTTATTCAAGCCGAGAATACCTGCAAATTCACCTATTAACTGTTCAATATTATATCCGTATCCCTGTTGTCCGAAACCGCCGAAACAGTTGAAATCCTGTCTGATTTGTGAGGCTGTAAAGCCCATAATATCAGCAAGCTCCTTTGATGATATACGCTTTTGTCCGTTTGAGTACAGGTCGCAAAGGAATCTGTAATAGCGCGGCAGTCGGGATATTACGGATGCGGAGATTTCCTTTTGTGTTTTCATTATATCAAACCTTATCAGAATTAACTAATTTTAAGAGTGTTTCCATGATGAAATTTCCGAATTCACTGCATGTGCAGCCGTCATCTCTACCAGTAATTTTCATTGACGGATCAGCCATGCAAATATCAAGAGCTTTGTCAAGGTTTCGGCTTTCGTCAATGTAACCGATATGAGAAAGAAGCATAGCTGCAGCTCTGAGCATTGAGCAGGGATCGGCATACTGTGCTCTGCCTTCATTTACCATTCTCGGTGCTGAACCGTGAATAGCTTCAAACATAGCATATCTTTTACCGATGTTTGCACTTCCTGCAGTACCTACACCGCCCTGAAATTCTGCGGCTTCGTCGGTAATAATATCACCGTAAAGATTGGGAAGAATGAATACTTTAAAGTCTGTTCTTCTCTTTTTGTCAATGAGCTTTGCAGTACAAATATCTATGTACCATTCATCGGTAATTATTTCAGGGTAATCTTTTGAAATTTCACGGCAGATGTTAAGGAATTTACCGTCAGTTGTTTTAATAACATTTGCTTTTTGAATGATAGAAACTCGTTCTTTTTTGTTGTTTCTTGCATAATTGTAAGCGAGCTTTGCAATTCTTTCGGTACCCTCAGTCGTTGTAACAACAAAGTCAAGTGCCAGATCTTCTGTTACGTTGATTCCTTTGGAGCCTACAGCATATGCACCTTCGGTATTTTCACGGAAAAATGTCCAGTCAATTCCTTCTTCGGGAATTCTCACAGGACGCAGATTTGCAAACAGATCGAGTGCCTTTCTCATTGCAACATTTGCACTTTCAATGTTAGGAAGTCCGTCACCTGCCTGAGGAGTAGTTGTCGGTCCTTTAAGAATTACATGGCATTCTTTAAGCTGGGCCATTACATCATCGGGAATAGGCTGCATTTTTTCAATTCTGTTTTCGATGGTGAGGCCTTCAATATTACGGAATTCGATTTTTCCTGCTTCAACATCATTTTTCAAAAGAAACTCCAATACTCTTGCAGCTTCTGATGTGATTACGGGACCTATTCCGTCACCGCCGCAAACGCCGATAATAATTTTATCAAGGCTTTTATAATCAATAAAATTTTTTGTTTCTTTTATTTGTTCGTTTCTTTCAAGCTGTTCTCTTAAAAGCTTTTCATATGCTTTAAGAGCAACGGATATTTTTTCTTCAAACATATTTTCTCTTCCTTTTCAGTTATTTGCCGTGTAATTAAGCATTCCGCCTGCAAGAAGAATGCTTCTTGCTCTGTCGGATAAATCAAGCTCGAGTTCAAAGGCTTCACCAGTAGTTTCATTTATAAGTTTCGCATTGCTGAGTGATGAAACTGCAGACTGAATATCAGTCAATGTTAAAACATCATTCTGTGAGATTTTATCATAATCTTCAGGATTTTTGAAGGTCAAAGGAATTATGCCGGAATTAATAAGATTAGCTTTGTGCATTCTTGCGAAAGATTTTGTAATAACGGCTCTTATTCCGAGGTATAAGGGAACAAGCGCTGCGTGCTCACGGGACGAGCCTTGTCCGTAATTTGCTCCGCCTATTATAAAACCGCCGCCTTCTGATTTGCATCTTTCGGGGAACTCAGTATCGCATACTCCGAAACAAAATTTTGAAAGATAGGGTACATTCGATCTGTAGGGAAGAATCTTTGCTCCTGCAGGCATAATATGGTCTGTGGTAATGTTATCTCCGACTTTAAGCATTACCTTAGCGGATATTGTTTTTTCAAGAGGATTTCCTGTCGGAACTGATTTTATATTAGGACCGTATTTAATAATTCTGTCTGCAGCAGTGTCAATGCTGTCGGGAAGTAAGATCATGTTATCATTGACAGCAAATTTTTCGGGCATCCGGATAGTGGGCATTTCACCGAGAGTTCTAGGATCAGTAAGATATCCGTTTATTGCCGATGCTGCAGCAACCTCAGGGCTTACAAGATAAACACCTGCATCCGCTGTGCCCGAACGGCCTTCAAAATTTCTGTTAAATGTACGAAGAGAAATTCCCTTAGAATTCGGGGATTGTCCCATGCCGATACAAGGACCGCATGCACTTTCAAGAATTCGGGCACCCGCAGCTATCATATCTGCCAATGCACCGTTTTGGGCAAGCATATTAAGTACTTGTTTTGAACCGGGAGCAATTGAAAGGCTTACATTTGAAGCTACTGTTTTTCCTTTAAGAATAGCTGCTACTTTAAGCATATCAAATAATGATGAGTTTGTGCATGAACCGATACATACCTGATCAATAGCAATTTCTCCGATTTCGGTAACCGCCTTTACATTATCAGGCATATGAGGCATTGCAGCCAAGGGGACTAATTTTTCAAGCTCAATAACTATTTTTTCGTCATAAACTGCATCAGCGTCTGCTTTAAGCTCAGTAAAATCCGCTTCTCTTTCCTGAGCTTTGAGGAATTCTTTTGTAATTTCATCTGAAGGGAATATAGAAGTAGTAGCGCCTAATTCCGCTCCCATATTTGTAATAGTTGCTCGTTCGGGGACTGAGAGACTCTTTACACCGTCACCTGAATACTCAATGATTTTTCCCACGCCGCCTTTTACTGACATGATTCTGAGAACCTCGAGAATAATGTCTTTTGCTGCGACCCAGGGACTTAAAGTACCCTTTAATTCGACATTTACGATATAAGGCATGGGGATATAGTATGTTCCGCCGCCCATTGCAACTGCAACATCAAGACCGCCCGCGCCCATTGCGAGCATTCCGATTCCGCCGCCGGTGGGTGTATGGCTGTCTGAGCCGAGAAGCGTTTTTCCGGGAACTCCGAAACGTTCTAAGTGAACCTGATGGCAGATACCGTTGCCGGGGCGTGAAAATCTGATACCTCTTTTTTGTGCGACAGTCTGAATGAACTGATGATCATCAGCATTTTCGAAGCCGTTCTGAAGAGTATTGTGATCTATGTAAGCTACAGATAACTCAGTTTTAACTCTGTTTATATTCATGGCTTCAAATTGAAGATAAGCCATGGTTCCTGTTGCATCCTGAGTTAAAGTCTGATCTATTTTCAAACCGATTTCTTTACCCGGGATCATTTCACCGCAGACAAGATGGTTTTTTATAATTTTTTGTGCAAGAGTAAGACCCATTGTTATTCTCCTTAAATTTAATATTTTTATTTTAATACTTACAATTTTAGTTGTCAATCTTATATTAATATTTTTCTCAAAATATATATTCCACTCTTAAAAGGTCATACTAATAAAAAATATTAGGGGAAGTATTGCCATGATTGAAAATTTTGAACTTAAAAATAATCTGTTGAATGCCGACGAAGAAGAATTGCTATGTGAAGATACTCAGTGTCAGTCTGCCGAGAATCAAATAACCGATGGTTGCTTTTTTATTAAATGCAGAGATAAAGTATTTTGCTGTATGACAATAATCGGACAGATTGAAGGTCATTTTATTCTTTCTGCGCAGCATAAGACCACAAAATACGAGCATATCATACCGCGGATAATTACAATTGATCAGGATGAGAATGTTGACGGACTGCTTATGATATTAAATACTGTAGGCGGAGATATTGAAGCAGGTATGGCGATTTCTGAACTTATCTGCGGACTAAGAAAGCCGTCGGTTTCGCTTGTGCTCGGCGGCGGTCACTCTATAGGAATTCCGCTTGCCGTATCTGCTGACAGGTCTTTTATAACTCAAAGTGCGACAATGACTATTCATCCCGTGAGAATGAACGGTCTGGTTATGGGTGTTCCTCAGCAATTGGCATATTTTCAGAATATGCAGGAGCGTATTGTGAGCTTTGTGAGTGAACATTCAAAAATATCTTCTGACAGATTCAGAGAATTGATGCTGTCATCAGGAAAGCTGGTATCAGATTTCGGAACAGTACTTGAAGGAGAACAAGCAGTTAAGGAAGGTATTATTGATTCAATAGGCTCAATAAGTGACGCAATAGAGGAGCTTAGTAATTTAACAAGAAACAGTTGATTTTTATTATTTTTAGTTGTAAAATATTATGAAACAAATTTTTAAGGAGAGAAATGTTTTGGCACAAGCCGGCGGAAGAAAAAAAACTACAACTAAAAAAAATACAACGAAAAAAACTAATAATAAGAAAAAGACAACAGCAAAAAAGAAATCAAAGCAATTAACATTTGCTGATTTTATCATGAGAAAAGAAGTCGGAGCGACGCTTATTTTTATTGCAGGTATCCTGCTTCTAATAATTGCCCTGTTTTTAGGCGGAGCAGGTTCATTATGGAACAGCATTCATTCAATTTATTTTGCTGTTTTCGGAATATGCGGATATTATATTCCACTTGCTGTATTATTTTTCGGGGTTCTGTCTTTGCTTAATAAACAACAAGTAGCCTTTGTTGTTAAAGCAGGAGAGCTATTTTTTGCATTTGTGCTTGTTTGTTCATTTTTGCATGTTAATAAAGCTGCATCTGCTGAAATTAGTTTTACTGAAGGACTTAAGAATATTTTTTCTTCATCCTATGAAAACTCTTATTACTCGTTGTTGAACGGCGGAGCAATTGGTGCTGTTTTCGGCGGAGCAATTTTTCAGATGTGTAAATCTGTAGCACTTTCAAATGTGATTCTCGCTATTGCTTTTATTTCTGATATCATGCTTTTATTCGGCATTTCACTAGTAAAAGTGTTGATGGGCATGGAAAAGCCCGCTAAAAAAGTCAGCGAAATTACAGAAGATGCAATAGAAAGATCAAAAAATGATATTGCAAGAAGACTGCAGGAAAAAGAACAGCTGAAGCTTGTGCGTAAGGACAGCAAAAACAAAAATGTTGATCCTGCAAGGATCATAAACGATTTTTGCGATGACGAAAAAATTGTACCTGCAAAAAAAGAAAAAGTCAGTAACGAAGAAAAGTCAGTTCCTGAAGAGCCCAGCATTTTTGCGATTTCCGAATTAATACAAAAACCGCAGAAAACAGAAACAGTCTCCGAAGATTTTGATGAAGTAATTTTGTCGGAAGAAATTTCCGAACCTGAAGCTAAAAAAGAAAAATTAGAGCCTCTTTCCGCAAAAGAAGAGCAAGAATTAAAGGAATCTCTTGATAATGCTGTTGCACAGACGCATACGATTCAGTATGTATTACCGCCGCTCGACTGTCTTAACAGACCGAAAATCGGTGGCTCAACATATAATGAAGATGAACTGAAAGTTAACGGCGAAAAGTTAATTTCTGCTCTTAACAGCTTCAATGTAAATGCAAGTATAGTCGGAGTGGTCCCCGGACCTTCTGTTACAAGATATGAATTAGCTCCCGCTCCCGGTGTAAAAATCAGTAAGTTTGTAGGTCTTGCAGATGACCTTGCATTACATATGGCAGCTCCTGCAGGACTCAGAATTGAAGCTCCGATACCTAATAAAGCGGCAATCGGTATTGAAATTCCCAACAGAAATAAAACTACGGTAACTTTCAGAGAAACTATTGATAATGATAAATTTAAGAATGCGGGAAGTAAGCTTACAGTTGCTCTTGGAAAAGATATTGCAGGCACTCCCATGTTTTCTAATTTATCAAAAATGCCCCACCTTTTAGTGGCAGGTACCACAGGTTCAGGTAAATCGGTTTGTTTGAATTCAATGATCGTAAGCTTACTTTATAATGCAACTCCCGATGAAGTAAAGCTCTTACTTATCGACCCGAAACAGGTTGAATTCGGCATATATAACGGTCTTCCGCATCTTCTTGTTCCAGTCGTTTCTGATCCAAGAAAAGCAGCGGGTGCATTAGGTTGGGCTGTTACTGAAATGCTTTCAAGATATAAGACCCTCAATGCAAACGGTGTAAGGGATATTGCTGCATACAACAGTCTTTGCGATGAACGCGAGGACCTTGTAAAACTGCCTCATATCGTTATTTTTATCGATGAGCTTGCCGACCTTATGACTGTTGCTCCATCTGAAGTCGAAGATTCCATTCAACGACTTGCACAGATGGCTCGTGCGGCTGGTATGCACCTTGTTGTTGCTACACAAAGACCTTCTGTTGATGTTATTACGGGTGTTATCAAATCAAATATTCCCAGCCGTATTGCTCTTACAGTTAAATCTTATGTAGACTCTAAAATTATTATAGATACAGGCGGAGCTGAAAAGCTCATGGGGAACGGTGATATGCTTTACTATCCTGTTGGTGTGCCCAAGCCTGTACGTATACAGGGCTGTTATCTTTCTGATGCTGAAATAGAAAATGTTGTGCTCTTTATTAAAGCTAATACAAGCTCTAATTATGATGATGCCGTTCAGCAGGAAATTGACAGACAAGCTGTAGCTGAGAAGAAAAAGACTGAAGAAGCATCATCTTCGGGACTTGATTCAAATGATGATCTTCTTATGCGTGCTGTTGAGCTGTTTGTCAGTGCACCTGAAAAAGCATCAATTTCAGCTTTACAAAGACATCTCGGTCTTGGTTTTGCAAAAGCAGGCCGTTTGATGGATACTCTTGAGCAGAAAGGTATTGTCGGTCCTCATATGGGAAGTAAACCGAGAAATGTTCTTGTTACAAAAGCGCAGTGGTATGAAATGAATGCCCTGTCGCAGGATATTCCCGATTCCGCAGAATTACCTTCTGATGACACTGAAACAGACGGAGAGAATTATTAATATGTTTCTGCCAATAAATAAGTCCGAAATGAATAAGCGGGGATGGCACTATGTTGATTTTGTTTACATAAGCGGGGATGCCTATGTAGACCATCCCAGCTTCGGTGCTGCGATTATTACAAGAGTTTTAGAAAAAGCCGGCTACAAGGTTGGCTTTTTAAGTCAGCCCGATTGGCATAATGCTGATTCTGTTAAAGTCTTCGGAAAACCAAGATACGGATTTTTCATATCCTCGGGTAATATAGACTCAATGGTAGCTCACTACACAGTTGCAAAGAGAAGAAGAACCGAAGATCTGTATTCTCCGGGCGGTGTTATGGGAAAAAGACCCGATAGGGCAGTGGAGGTCTACTGTAAGCTTGTAAGAGAGGCTTACGGTGATATCCCGATCGTTATCGGCGGTCTTGAAGCTTCACTTCGTCGTTTTGCTCATTATGATTATTGGAGCGACTGTGTCCAACCGTCAATTCTTGTTTCCTCGGGAGCAGATATTCTTTCATTCGGTATGGGGGAGAAGCAGACAGTTCAGATTGCTGATGCTCTTAGTCACGGAAAAAAAGTCAGTGAATTGAGAGATATTAAAGGGATTTGTTATTTATGTGACAATAAAGATACACCGTATGGCGGTGTTGAATGTCCCTCTTTCGATAATGTTTGTAACAGTAAAAAGGAATATGCTGTCGCAGCTCGTCTGCAACAGGATGAACAGGATTTTTTCAGAGGAAGAATTATAAAACAAAAGCACGGAAAACAGATGCTTGTTCAGAATATTCCTATGGACCCTTTGACAAGTAAAGAGCTTGACGAAATTTATGAGCTTCCCTTTATGAGAACTTATCATTATTCCTATGAAAAGGCAGGCGGTGTTCCTGCAATTGAAGAGGTTGAGTTTTCAATTACTCATAACCGAGGTTGCTTCGGCGGTTGTAATTTCTGTTCAATTGCTTTTCACCAGGGCCGATATATTGTATCAAGAAGCAAGGAATCAATAATTAAAGAAGCTAAACTTCTGACAACTTTACCGAACTTTAAAGGGTATATTCATGACGTCGGAGGTCCTACTGCTAATTTCAGATTTCCGTCATGCTCGGGACAGGAGGAAAGAGGACTTTGTAAAGGTAAGAAGTGTCTTGCCCCCGTGCCTTGTAAGAATCTTAAAAGTGATCATAGTGAATATCTTGAGATTTTGCGGGAATTAAGAAATTTGCCGAATGTAAAAAAGGTATTTATAAGATCAGGCATCAGGTTTGATTATATGCTTGAAGACAAGTCAAATGCTTTCTTTAAGGAGCTTGTTCAATACCACGTAAGCGGTCAGTTGAAGGTTGCCCCTGAGCATTGCTCAGCTCATGTGCTTGACAAAATGGGGAAGCCTCATATAGAAGCGTATAAACGTTTTTCTGACAAGTACTTTAACTTTACAAAAAGTATCGGAAAAGAACAATATATTGTGCCTTACCTGATGTCTTCACATCCCGGCTCTACGCTGGATGATGCTATTGAATTGGCTTTATTCATAAAGAATCAAAAGCTTCGTCCTGAGCAGGTACAGGATTTTTATCCGACTCCCGGAACTATCTCGACAGCAATGTTTTATACGGAGCTTGATCCATACACAATGGAAAAGGTCTATGTAGCCAAGTCTTCTGAAGATAAGGCTATGCAAAGAGCGCTGATGCGATACTTTGCTCCGGAAAGTCAAAAGCTTGTCACACTTGCCTTAAAGAAAGCTCACAGAACGGATCTTATCGGAACAGGAAAGAGTTGTCTGATTTCAGCTCCTGTACCGCAAGAAAAAAACGGCGTTCATAAAAAATTTGAAAACAGAGGAAATTTCCGTGAAAAAAAGAAAACAAAAAAATAAACTTGTACTTGGTGCTCCTGCAGTTTTGGTTTTGATTCTAATAACAGTGTTATCTAATTTCCTGTTTCCCGATTCATCTGGGAAGTCTGAGAATAGCGATAAAAATTATTCTGATTATCCGTTTTATGTCAGTTTTATTGATGTAGATCAAGGGGATTGTGAACTGATATCATGTAACGGCGTAAATATTCTTATAGACGGCGGAGAAGCAAAATATGCAGGAAAAGTTTTGGATTATCTTGATGAACTCGGAATTGAAAAGTTAGATTGTTATATTGCAACACATCCTCATTCGGATCATATCGGAGCTGCAGCTCAGATTCTTAATACTGTTTCCTGTGATAAGGTGTTTACTACATATTTCAGTGAATTCAATATTCCTACTACAAATATTTATGAAAACTTTATAGATGCCATTTATGACTCAGGTGCTGAGGCTGTTGCTGTGGATGCGTGTGAGAGTTACACTTTTGGAGATCTGAAAATTGATATTTTAGCTCCTATGACTGAATCTGAAAACTATAACGACATGTCAATAGTTTTTACGGCAACATATAAGGATACCACTGTTCTGTTTACAGGGGACTCAACAACGGTTGTAGAAAAGCAAATGCTCGATGAGGGCTTTAATTTAGATGCCGATATCTTAAAAGTAGCTCATCACGGTAGCACTACTTCAAGTTCCTCTGCTTTCATTGATTCTGTATCACCTGAACTTGCCGTTATTTCCTGCGGTGCAAATAACAGCTACGGACATCCCCATGAGGAAATTCTCGAAATGCTCGAAGATAAAGAGATAGAATACCTCAGAACCGATCTTTCCGGAACGGTAGTTTGTTTTGGTGACGGCAGAACATTTTCTGTGGAGGAGTTAAAATGAAATATACAGTAGATTCTATTGAAGAGGGAAAGGCTGTTCTTGAAAAAAATAATGAGCAGGTGATAATAGATATAGAAAAACTGCCTGCAAATGTAAGAGAAGGAAGTATACTTCAGTATGACGGTGATAAATTCATATTTTTAACCGATGAAACCAATGCAAGAAGAGAGCAAATTTATAAAAAGCAGCAGCGCCTTTTTGGACAAAAAACGTCAGATTAATATAAAAAAATATTTTTTTATAAAATCATATTTTTACGCTTGACAAACATGGAATGTTTTGATATAATTCATCACGTTCCATAAATCAGCGAGAGTGGCGGAATCGGCAGACGCGCACGTTTGAGGGGCGTGTGGTAATCCCGTACGGGTTCAAGTCCCGTCTCTCGCACCATATTGAGTATTCATAAGGGATTCCTTTGTGAATACTCAATTTTTCTCTTTATATCAAATTATGTAACCCACTATGACACTTTTAGTTTTACTGCAAAGATGTCAAGTGGGTTGTTTTTTGACGGTGATTATGTTATGATACAATTACCAATATTAAGGATGTGATTTTATTGAAAAAATTTCTGAAAATTATTATCCCCATTATGATTGTTATTGCTATTGGAGTTTATGCTATTCATTGGGCTTTTTTTGACATTCAAAGAATAGAAGGACAAGAATTGATAAATGAAGTAGTTTCGCCTGATGGTAAATATACGGTTTCTGCATACTTGAACAATGGCGGTGCAACAACAGATTATACCGTGCTGTGTTCGGTCAGAAACAATGAAACCGAAAAGGAAAAGAATATATACTGGAATTATCACTGTACCGAAGCTGTAATTGAATGGAATAACGAAGACACCGTAACAATAAATGGCATTGAATTGAATGTAACCAAAGATACATATGATTACAGAAATGACTAATCATCACCATAGAACAGAATTGTAATATAATCCCTTATGAACACTCGTACCAAAAAGCAAGTAGTTTAGGCTATCTGCTTTTTTTATTTTGTCTATAACAAGAATTTGAGCCGTACGAAAATGTACGGCTCTGTTTTGTGGGTAATTATCAGAATTTTGTGATTGTTCCTGCATCATAAGAGAAGGGCACGAAACCTGCTTTAAGTGCAGGGCTGTTTTGAGCAAGAGTGAAATCTCTGTTTGCAGCATCTTTGAAAATAGGATCTTCAAAAACAGCATTGTTATAGTAACCTCTTGTTGTCATTATTACAAGTGTATGTCTTTCGGTAAGCTTCATCGATTTGCCTGAATACACATTTCCGCCGTTTGTGTAATCCCAGTAGAGGTTGCTGTCATCAACAAACCAATCTTTATTTACTGAGTCTTTGTACATAACTGTATTATCACCGACAAGAATGTTATTTGTAAGTGTAAGTGAATTGTGGTCCTCATTTCTTGTTATAATGAACTGACCTTCACCCCCGAATGCAAAGATATTGTTTCTGACAATGTTTTCTTTACCGTAATGCTGATGGAATGTCTGTGAAGAACAATCGTAAACAAGGTTGTTTTCAACTGTCATATAGCTTGAGCCTTCGTCAAGGTAGATACCCCAACCGCCGTAACCGTAGGCACCTTCATCGCAACCTACGTTATAAATGATGTTACCTGAAATTACTGTGTCGGGCTGAATACCAAGTGTATAAATACCACCCATATCTGAAAGCCAGCCGTTACCGATGTTGTAAATAAGGTTATCTTTTATCCGGATATTGTTTGTAGAATTATCAGCATAACCCCAGCTCCAACCAACTGAAACACCTGTGTACCAGCCGTCGTGAATTTCATTGTTTGAAAGTTCACAATCAATTGCATGAGTGAGGAGAATACCGATTGCATTATTGAAAATTCTGCCGTAGTAACTGATATGACAGTCTTTTACATTGATGTTTTTTGTAGATGCAGGAACAACAAAATCGCCGTGGATGAAAATTGCATTACCGCCAATTTCATTGAACATACTGCTTGTAATGTTACAGTTCTGTGATGCATTTTCGAACTTCACTGCTGTGTATGAAATGTTTTCAAAGAAACAGTCCGTGAAGTTTATGCCCTCTGATGCAGAAATGAGAATTGCAGCAGGTACTTCAAATGCAGCCTGAGGATGCTCTCCGCCGTATTCAATATTACCATACAAGGGATGTGTTTCGTCAAAGATGTCTCTGAAGAATGCACCGTCAACGGGATTCCAGTCTGTGTTCACGAAATCAATGCCCTGGAATGCGATATTTTCTGCATTATTGAAAGTAAATATTTGCTCTGTTACACCTGCATAAAGTACTGTATTTTCTGTTGTATCTCCCTCTTCGGGGATGTAATATAGTTTCTGTTCGGTTCTGTCAAGATACCATTCACCGGGAAGCGAAAGGGCTTCCTTAACATTTTCAAAAATATAGTTGTCATCAACTCTGAGTGTCATTGCTGTAGTTTTTGTTGTTTCTATTCTGCCGGTGGAAACGTCAACAGAATGTAACGGTAGGTGCTCGTCACACCAGTAATGCATAACTATTACTTCAACATCACCGATGTTTGCAAAATTGAGAACATTATCCTTGTGAGCATAAAAAGCGAGAGAATGTGTGAAGAATTCCACATTCCAGTCTGACGGAATTCCTTCATCAATAGCAGGATCTGCAATTTTAAAAACATCATTCTTAGGATACTGTGAGCGTGAAAGTCTTCTGTTACCCTTAAAAAGTGAGCGAAAATAGTCTTCCTCAGAATTTATTTCAACATCTGTAACAAAAACATTCACACCGTTGATTGTGGTTTCGCTCCAGCCGGAAATTGCCTTTGCACCCGTAAATTCAACTTTTTCATCAGGATAGGAACGGTAAAGTACATTCTGCTTATCTTCGGTAGTGAATTTCACTGTGTCTCCGATGAAATATGTACCTTCTCTAAACCATACTGTAATGGTTTTATCTGTGTCGATTGTTTTTACAAGCTCTTTTGCTTTTTCGAGTGTTGCAATAGGTGCATTAACTGTACCTTCATTGCGGTCATCACCGTCGGGAGCAACCATGATGTCAAATTCACCCATAACGAACTCACCTTCGTCAAAAGCAACTTTTTCTGTTACTTCAGGCTCTGTGAAAACGCCCTCAACAGGTTCTGCGGGGCAGAAAACCATAGTAAGCCATGTAATAATTGCCGTAAAGAATGCCATAATTTTTGTCATAACTTTTTACCTCATTTCGAGTTGAAATATTTAAGCCTGTTAGTTTTATTATAAATAAAAAATGCAAAAAATTCAAGAAGAATATATCAATCAAATTAATGCTGAAGAGACTAATCTGTTCAAAAAGCAAATCATTTGTCTTGTTAGTGACAAAACAAGATAAATTGAATCTTCCTTGTATCTATTTGGAAATAATTATAAAAAATCTGACTTCGTATAGAAGAAAATGTGTTGTAATTAATAAGGTAGAATATGTACCGCCGGAGAACTACTTGTGTTATGAACATCCGTACCAAATTGAGTATTCATAGGGCATTAATCCTGTGAATACTCGATTTTTTTATTTCTGAAAGTTAGTTGACCATTTATTATTTCTATGATTGATATATTTTCATTATTGTTATATAATTGTTGCAGGATTTTGTAGGATAATCAATTCATTTTTCAAAGCATGATTAGTTAGATTGTACGGAGGATTTATGTTTTTTTTATTAATTGTGATATATATTGCATTTATAGGTCTTGGTGTGCCGGATTCTCTTATCGGCTCTGCGTGGCCTGCTATTCATGTGGAAATGGACATTCCTGTTGAATCAGTGAGTATTATTACCCTTCTGATTTCCGGTTGCACTGTGTTATCAAGTATGTTCAGTGCGCGAATTCTCAATATATTGGGAACGGCTAAAGTTACAGCTATCAGTACAGCTATAACCGCGGCGGCTTTGCTCGGGTTCTCTGTGACTCCGTCTTTTTGGTTTATGATACCATTAGCTGTTCTTCTCGGACTTGGCGCCGGTGCGATTGATTCCGGACTTAATAATTATGTAGCGATTCACTGTAAAGCAAGCCATATGAATTTCCTGCATTGTTTTTACGGTGTGGGAGTAACCCTCAGTCCTTATCTTATGTCAGAGGCTCTAAGTGATGTAGGTTGGCGTGGCGGTTATCGCTATGCTTTTTATGTGCAGTCATTTATTACTTTACTGCTTCTTATATCCCTTCCCCAGTGGAAAAAGATCGCCTCTGCCCAGCAAACAGAAAAGGAAAAAGGTGTGACCCTCACTCTTTTACAGATGGCAAAAAAAGCGGAAGTGCGACAGATTTGGATTATAATGCTTGCAACAAACGCTATTGAATATGCCTGCGGTGTTTGGGGCAGTACATATCTTGTAGCAGAAAAAGGATTCGAGGCAGAACACGGTGCTATAGCTCTTAGTATATATTATGCAGGAATGTCTATCGGACGTTTTGTTTCCGGTTTGCTTTCTGATAAAATCAGCACATGGAAGCGCATAGGTATTGGCGCTGCTGTTCTTGCTACTGCCATCGTAATTTTGCTTCTTCCTCTGCCCGGTACGGCTGCTGTAGTCGGTTTGTTCTTTGTTGGATTGGGTAACGGTTCTATCTATCCAAACCTGATACACATTACACCACACAACTTCGGTAAAGAAGTTTCACAATCGATTATGGGTTCACAGATTGCGTTTGCTTATATCGGCGTTATGCTGGCACCTCCTATGGTCAGTCTTATAAGCAGACTGTTCGGCATAGGGGTATATCCTGTTGTGATTGCTGTACTCTATGTGATAATGGTTATCACTCTTAAGTGCTTTATAAACCGGTTGAAAAAGCAAAATAAATACAATAAAAATGTTTGATATCTAAGGATTGTCTGATAATGAGAAGCAATGATAAATTTGATATAAACACTTTTCGATCTCCAGATGTTTGCTATGCCCCTGTCTATATCTGGGTATGGAATGACATCTGCACTCCTGAAGTTATAGATGTTCAGCTTGCTGAGATGCTCCGTCTCGGCATACGGGCATTTTATATTCTTCCCGAGCCGAAGAATTTCCGACCGGACTCTATGCCGACAAACCTTGTGCCCGATTATCTCTCCAATGAATATTTTGAACTGTGTGCCTATGCCATACAAAAGGGAAAATCCCTTGGAATGCAATGCTGGATCTACGATGAAGGTGGATGGCCTTCAGGCGGTGCCTGCGGGAAAGTTCTTGAGGATCATCCCGAATATGCCCGACAGGTACTGAAAGCTTATGAACGCTCTTTTTTTGTAGGAGATATGTATAAAAAAACAACACCGGATGTTTTTGCAGCTTTTTTGAATGACAAGGAAATTATTGAAGAAGGGTACATATTTACTGAGAATACTGTTGTAACAGAGTATGTTACAACAAAAGAAATCTGCGGAAATGCAGACTATCCTGATTTACTCAATTATGATGTAACAGAGTATTTTATTAAAATTACTCACGAAAAATATGCATCCTCATTGCAAAATGCAATCGGAAAATGTGTTACGGCGGTGTTTACTGATGAACCAAAAGCACCGTCACGAGCTTTTAATAGTGAGTTAGCCGAGCAATATGAAGCTAAATACGGTGAGCCGATTATACAGTATCTGCCGCTGATTTCTCAAAGAGCCGAAGTGACGGAAGAAAATGCTCATATATTACATCGTTGGTACGATTTATGCAGTAAAATGTTCTGTGATAATTTTCTTTTACCCTGTAAAAAGTGGGCAAACGATCACGGTATGGCTTTTACAGGACATCTTGATAAGGATCATGATCCACTTGGCTGTATCCGTGGCGGCGGGAACTTCAATCTTATGCGTGCACTTCGGTGTTTTGATATACCGGGAATTGATGTTATCTGGCGACAGCTCTACCCCGCAAATAAAGTAAAAATCAAAAACGATTTAAATGGTTATAACGGATTTTTCCCAAGATACGCTTCATCTGCAGCCAGACAGAACGGCACAAAGCTTGCAATGAGTGAAAGCTTCGGTGTAGCAGGCCCCGGCCTTACTTATGATATAATGCGCTATACCGTAGGCTACCAGGCTGTACGAGGAATAAACATCTTCAATCTGTTTAATTTTCCTCTTGGTCGCAAAGATGCATATCTGGCACAAGAACTGCCTGTTTTTACGGAAAATCAGGTGTATTACCGCGGTCTTCATCAGTTCAATCGATATATGGAGCGTTTGTCTTATGTATCCTCTCTCGGAGAACGCGTCTGCGAAACGGGACTTTATTATCCTGTACACGATTTTTATGGCGGTGTAAAAGCCGATATTATGGCAAAAGCATTTGATACCCTTGGCAGAACGCTTGAAGACATGATGGTGGATTTTGATATAGTTGACGATGATGTTATACAAGCGGCAGCAGTAGCTAAGGATGGCTGTATTCGCATTGGAGATGCGGTGTACTGCAACATTATCATTCCTGAAGGCGCCTTTATTCCGCAAGATACCCAAAAGGTGCTTGATGATTTTATCAAAGGCGGCGGCAGGGTTTTATGCAGTCTTTCAGATCTCTCACCGGTAATTCAGGTTGACGGAGCAGGTTTACGTGCAATGCACAGAAAAGCAGAAAACGCAGAATTGTTCTGTTTGTTCCGAGAAACAGGTGAAAACGCTGATTTTCGTGTTCATCTGCCTTCGTCAAGCGGCTATCTGCTTAATTTGATAAATGGTACACTTCAGCATTTTCAAACTGAAAATGGTATTCTGAAGCTTACACTTACCGTAGGTGAAACGGCTGTGATTTTGCTGACAGACGAATCTCTGAGTGCAAAAAATAAAAAGAAATTCAGAAACAAAATCGATATTACGGGTGATTTTCTGTTCCGAAAAGAACTTGAACTTATCTGCAATGAAAACGGCTTTGAAAACATAAAGCATTCTGACAAAGCGATTCTCGTAAGCCTTGGTGATTGGGCATATCTGATTGGAAGTTTTTACTCAGGAAGCGGTGTTTATGAAACTTCATTTTCACTCCCCGATGAAAAAATCGGAAAAGAAGGAGAAATTGATCTCGGAGATGTACATTTCTCGGCTTTAGTTTTTCTCAACGACCAATCTTTAGGAACGGCTTTGATGCCACCGTACAGATTAAAAATACCTGCCGGTGTACTTCATAAAAAGAACAAACTGAAAATAGTTGTGACTAATACTACAGCTAACTGGTATATTCACACCGATTATTTTGATAAGTGGAAAGCTGAAGAATTATCCCCGTATTTTGAAGGCGAGAAAGCTTTCGCAAAAGACTTTGTATCAGGCGGACTGTACGGTCCTGTTACACTGTATACAGAATGATAATTAATAGCTTTTTAACATCCGAACAAAACAATATAATCCGAACTGTTTTCCTTTTTGAACGGGTTCGGATTTATTGTTTTTCTGAGTATAATTTTTAGTCTGCTGCAGAGAGAATCTCAACTTCTGAGTCTGTGAAATAATAAGAAAAGGGGGTAACATCGATAAACGATGTTACCCCAAAATTTTATTTGCAGTTTAACCAAGAGGATATCTGTAAATAAGTTCGTCAATCCATTCGCCTTTAATGAAATCTCTGCCTCTTACAAGCACTTCATTATCATATACTTCAACAACGATACCGTCGCCTGCTTCGTATTCAACTGTTTCAGTTATACGAGGAAGGTTAATAGTATTAACGCCGTACCAGTTGCCAAAGTTGTCAGTGCCGAGGTCATTGTGAATATGTCCGTGAATAAAAAGTGCTGTGTCGTATTCTGCAAGAAGCAATGCTAATCTGTTGTATTCAGTACCTTTAAGATAATGAAGAGGGAAATGGTTGAAAACAAAAATGGGAGCATCTTTAGCTTTAGCTTCTTTAAGTACACCTTCGAGCCATGTGAACTGTTCTTCGCTCATCATAAATTCGCCTGTGGTGGGATCTTCTGAAACGAGGACGATCATATAACAGCCGTTAATCACTCTGTAATAATAGTCATTTTCAAGTTTATTGCACAAATAAAATGTATTATTGAAAAGATAGTTTTTACGGAGAGACGGATAATCTCCTGCGCCGTTTCCGAAGTCGTGATTGCCGGCAACAACAAAATTGTTTTTGGCAGGCATTACAGCTCTTAAACCTGCGTAGAAAAAGAAATTTTCAAGGAGCTGACCGTTCATAACATTGTCGCCAAGATAAAATACTGCATCGTGGTCTTCGCCTGCTTTTATTCCTTCAAGGACATCGGAGAAATTCTTGTAACTGTCAGGGTTATTAGTTTCAACGTGGATATCGGAAACAGCCACAAAACTCATAATTAATTCGTCGGGATTTTCAGCTTCGTATGGCACACCGTTACCGCCAAATGAGGGTGATATCATCATAAGAAGCGTCATAAAAGTTGCGAGAACTTGTTTGATAAAAAGAAATACTGTTGAAATTTCCATATTTTGTTCCTTCTTTCATAAATAATGCTATAATATCTTCTTTTTAAGAATAACATATAATTCATATTTTGTAAATTATTTATTTAAAATTGTTATGGAAAAGTAATAAGATGGCATCTGTATTTACAAAATACCGTACCGATGCTATTATAAATTTATGAAAAGAGGGGATAGTATGAAATTAAATTCAGCAGATGCCATAATTGTTAACAATGTGAACAATGCTGTTAAAGATATTTTTGCAAACGATTATTCAGGACATGATTATTTACACACATTAAGAGTTCTCAAAAATGCGCATGAGCTTCAGGCTGTTGAGGGTGGGGATTTATTTTTAATTTCACTTTCAGCACTGCTTCATGATGTTGATGATTATAAATTATTTCCAGGAAATTCGATTGAAAAATCCAATGCACATAAAATTTTACGCGAAAATTCTGTTGAGGAATATAAAGTTTACAAAATAATTGAAATAATAGATTCAGTTTCATATTCGAAATGTAAAGCTCCTCAGACGATTGAAGCTAAAATAGTTCAGGATGCGGACAGGCTTGATCCGCTCGGTGCCATAGGAATAGCAAGATGCTTTGCATTCGGAGGCAATCATAACAGACCTATTTATACTGAAAATGATTTAGACGGAAAAAATATTTCAGGCAGTAATTCTTCGTTTTCTCATTTTTATCAAAAGCTGTTAAAATTGAATGATTTAATGCAGACTGAAGAAGGAAAGAAGAGAGCCGTCACCAGGACAGAATTTATTTTAAGTTATCTGAATCAACTTATGTCTGAAATAATATAATGCTTATTATATTGTAATTTTTGGTTGATTGTTTAAAAAAAATAGTGTATTATATTATGTTGAAATAATATTTTCGGAGGAAAACATGGCTAAAAAAGCAGAATACGGTAATGAAAGTATTGTAGCGCTTAAAGGCGCTGATAAGGTCAGAAAAAGACCTGCCGTTATTTTTGGTGATGACGGTCTTGAAGGCTGTCAGCATTCGGTTTTTGAAATTATCTCCAATTCAATAGATGAAGCCAGAGAAGGCTTCGGTAACAGAATAATCGTAACCCGTTTTCTCGATAAATCAATAGAAGTGCAGGATTTCGGACGAGGAATGCCTGTTGATTTTAATGTCAATGAGAACAGATATAACTGGGAACTTCTTTTCTGTGAGATGTATGCCGGAAGTAAGTATAACAACAACGACGGCGGAAGCTATGAATACGCCTTGGGACTTAACGGTCTCGGTCTTTGTTCGACACAGTTTGCGTCAGAATATATGGAAGCAGAAATTCATACTTCAGGATACTGTTATAAGCTTCAATTCGAAAAGGGTGAAAATGTCGGAGGGCTCAATAAAGAGCCTTATGACAAAAAAGATACAGGCACAAGAATTCGTTGGAAGCCCGATCTTGATGTTTTTACCGATATAGATATACCTTTGGATTATTATCAGAATATTCTGAAAAAACAAGCTGTTGTAAATAACGGTGTTCGTTTTATATTAAAAAATCAGTTATCTGAATCCCGTTTTGAAACATATGAGTACAGATATGATAACGGTATAGTAGATTATCTTACAGAAATTGTTGATAATAAGAGTATTACACCTATTCAGTTCTGGTCCTGCGAAAAAAGCGGTAAGGACAGAGAGGACAAGCCTGAATATAAAGTCAAGATATCTGCGGCTCTTGCTTTTTCCGATAAGCTTTCCATGAAGGAATATTATCACAATTCAAGCTTTCTTGAGCATGGCGGAGCACCTGATAAGGCAGTAAGAAGTGCTTTTGTATCCCAGATAGATGCCTACATGAAGCAAAACGGTAAATACAATAAAACTGACGGAAAGATTACTTTTCAGGATATTGATGATTGCCTTGTTCTTGTTATATCGTCATTTTCGACTCAGACCTCTTATGAAAATCAGACGAAAAAGGCAATTACCAATAAGTTTATTCAGGAAGCTATGACTTCATTTTTCAAGCATCAGCTTGAGATTTATTTCATTGAGAATAAGCTTGATGCTGATAAAATATGTGACAGAATTCTTATAAATATGCGCTCGAGAGTGAGAGCCGAGGCTACAAGGGTAAATGTTCAGAAGGCTCTTTCAGGCGGAAACGATATGCTCAACCGCATTGAAAAATTCGTAGATTGCCGCAGTAAGGATGTAAATGAGCGAGAAATATTCATTGTTGAGGGTGATTCGGCTTTAGGTGCATGTAAGCAGGCGAGAGATTCTGCTTTTCAGGCTGTAATTCCTGTAAGGGGTAAGATACTTAACTGCTTAAAAGCTGATCTTGCAAAGGTTTTTAAGAGTGAAATCATTACCGATCTTATTAAGATACTCGGCTGCGGTGTTGAAGTATCGGGAAAGGCCGTAAAAGGAATCCCCGAATTTAATATCAGTAATCTCAGATGGAATAAAGTCATAATCTGCACTGATGCTGATTATGACGGCTTCCAGATAAGAACATTGATTCTCACGATGATATATACTCTTATGCCGTCTGTTATTAAAGAAGGAAAGGTATTCATTGCGGAATCTCCTTTATATGAAATAACATCGGGAAAGCACACATGGTTTGCTTATACCGAAAAGGAGAAGCAGGACGCACTTGAAGAAATAGGCGATGCGAAATACACAATTCAGCGTTCTAAGGGTCTTGGTGAAAATGATGCTGAAATGATGTGGTTCACAACTATGAATCCAAAAACCCGGAGACTTATAAAAGTTGAACCTGATTTTGACCCTGTTGCAATTTCTGATAAATTTGATCTTCTCCTTGGCGATAATCTGCAGGGAAGAAAAGAATATATTGCACAGAACGGTCATTTGTATATTGATATGGCTGATATCAGCTGAAAGGAATTGCTATGGCAAGAAAGAAGAAAACTGCCGAAGAAGAAAATATTATCGGTACTCCCATTAATCCTAATGCACATATTGCAGGTGCGGGTGAAGTCCAAAATCAATATATAACAGAAACTCTTGAAGTAAATTACATGCCGTATGCCATGAGTGTTATCATGTCAAGAGCTATTCCTGAAATTGACGGATTTAAGCCCTCACACAGAAAGCTTCTTTATACCATGTATAAAATGGGGCTTTTGAGTGGTGCGCGTTCAAAGTCTGCAAATATTGTCGGTGCAACTATGAAGCTTAATCCTCACGGTGATATGGCAATATATGAAACTATGGTAAGACTTACCAAAGGTAATGAAGCACTGCTTCATCCTTATGTTGATTCTAAAGGTAACTTCGGTAAGGCTTATTCGAAGAATATGCAGTTTGCGGCATCCCGTTATACAGAAGCAAAGCTTTCACCTATTTGTGCTGAGCTTTTCTCTGATATTGATAAGGATTCAATAGATTTCGTACCGAACTATGACAATACCATGCCCGAACCTGTGTTATTTCCCGTGACATTCCCGAGTGTTCTCGTAAATGCCAATTCGGGTATTGCTGTAGGCATGGCAAGTAATATTTGTTCTTTTAACCTTAAAGAAGTATGCGAAACGACTATAGAACTTATTAAAAATCCTGAGCATGACTGTACTGAAACTCTAAAAGCTCCCGATTTCAGCGGCGGAGGAAGTTGCATCTATGATCCTGTTAAAATCAGAGAGATATATTCTACAGGCAGGGGATCAATTAAAGTCAGAGGAAAATGCTCATACGACAAAAAAAATAATTGCATAGATATTACCGAAATTCCTCCTACAACTACGTGTGAAGCTATAATTGATAAAGTTATTGAGCTTGTTAAAGGCGGTAAGCTTCGGGAAATAAGTGATATCAGAGATGAAACAGACCGCTCAGGTCTTAAGATCACAATTGATCTTAAAAGGGGTGCTGATGCAGATAAAGTCATTCAGACTTTATTTAAGAAAACCCCTCTTGAAGATCCGTTTCCTTGTAATTTTAATGTGCTCATAGGTGGCACACCCATGACTCTCGGTGTTGGAGAGCTTTTAGGTGAATGGATCGCATTCAGAACCGAATGTGTTAAGAGAAGAACTTATTACGAGCTTAAAAAGGCAAAAGACAGATTACACCTTCTCAAAGCTCTACAGAAAATACTTCTCGATATAGATAAAGCTATAAAAATTATCCGTCAGACAGAAGAAGAATCTGAAGTAGTTCCCAATCTTATGATAGGCTTTGGCATAGATGAGATACAAGCTGAATATGTTGCGGAAATAAAGCTTCGTCATCTTAACCGTGAGTATATTCTCAAGCGCCTTGAGGATATTGAAAAGCTTCAGAATCAGATAGAGGATCTTGAGGATATTCTCGGAAGTAAAAACAGAATCAAAAAAATTATCATAGAGGAACTGAAAAAAGTCATTGATAAATACGGTATGCCGAGAAAAACCGATATTATCTATGAATCTGAGCTTGAAGAAACTGAAATTGAAGATGAAGTTCCCGATTATTCTGTTATGGTTTTCTTCACAAAAGAAGGATATTTCAAGAAAATTTCACATCAATCCTGGCGAATGGGTAATAATCATAAGCTTAAAGACGGTGATGAGATAATTCTTTCTATGGAAGCTTCAAATAATGCTGAACTTTTATTCTTTACAAATAAGAATCAGTGCTATAAATCCAAAGTTGCTGATTTTGATGAATGTAAAGCCAGTGTCCTTGGTGATTTCGTTGCTGCAAAGCTTCAGATGGATGAAGGAGAAACAGCTATATTTGCGGCAGTTGTTACTGAATATAAAGGATATATTCTTGTATTCTTTGAAAACGGAAAAGTTGCAAAAATCGATATAACTTCCTTTGAAACAAAAACAAACCGTAAAAAGCTTATAAAAGCATATTCCGATAAATCGCTTCCTGCAGCTTTCCGATATGTTAAAGAAGATGCAGAGTTTGTTATATCTACCACTTCGGGCAGATATTTATGTTTCCATTCGGGTTCTATTGCTTCAAAATCAGCAAAGGATACTCAAGGCGTTGCCGTTATGACACTTAAGAAGGGTCATAAGATAATCGCAGTAGAGGATTTTTCTGAAAACAGATTTAAAAAGCCTGCAAGATATCGTACAAAGACTTTACCTGCCACAGGTGCATTCCTCTCATCGGAAGATGCGGGTGAACAATTGACTTTTGAATAAAATAATCTTCGAAAGGAAGATATGTATGAGTCCACTTTTAAAAAGAAATAACAGAACAGATGAAAAGTATCTCTTAAGAAAGTATTGCTTTATGTCAGCTGCCTTTTCATTAGTTATCATGACAATAATTTTTATTATTCATGACAACACATTGGTGTTAGGAAAAAACACTGTTCTCAGAATGGATCTTTATCATCAGTACGGTCCGCTGTATGCTGAAGTATATGACAGAATTACCGGGGGAAACAGCCTTATGTATTCGTGGACCTCGGGATTAGGAGCTTCTTTTCTCGGCAATTTGTTTAATTATTGCAGCAGTCCCTTTGCATTAATAATGCTTATTTTCGGACATAAAAATATGCCCGAAGCCATAGCAATGATGATAATGCTTAAGGCTATGCTTGCTTCCGTCAGTTTTACTTACTATATTAATAAATCAAACAATTGTGTCAAAAAGGAAAGTATAGTTTTCGGATTACTTTACGCATTTTCGGCATATTTTGTTGCATTTTCATGGAACATAATGTGGTTTGATGCAATTGCTGTTTTTCCTTTTGTAATTCTCGGAATTGAAAGAATTATTCAATATAATAAGCCTGTAGTTTATATTGCTGCTATGACATATACAATGATTACAAACTACTATATGGCATATATGGTTTGTATTCTTTCTGTTATGTATTTCCTTTACTTCTATTTTGGCCGTTATGAATTGTCAGCTAAAATCTATAAGCCAGTTTCAGATGCGGTTTTTGTAGAATCAGATTTAAGTGAAGCTATTGCTTCTTGTGAGGAATCAGTTAAAAATAGAGAGGACGCAGAAACCGAGCTTGTTGATAATAATGCACTTGACGATCCTTCTGATGAAAATGTATTTGTTGAACAGGTTGAAAATACACCTTCCGTTATAAGAAAAAAATCAAGAAAGCACCGTTTCAAGTATAACAGATTCTGGATAACAGGTTGGAGCTTTGCCCTTTCTTCATTCCTTTGTTTTGCTCTTTCTGCTTTTGCGCTTATCCCGATTTACTACTGCTTGCAGACATCATCTGCAACAGCAGGAACAGCACCCGAAGAAGTGAAGATATATTTTGATATTTTCAGATTTATTGCTAATCATCTTCCCGGGATTGAAGCAACTATAAGAAGCAGCGGTGACAATGTAATTCCGAATGTATATTGCGGTCTTATGACGGTAATGCTTCTTCCTTTCTATTTCCTTTCAAACAGAATTTCAGGTAAACAAAAAGTTGTTTCAGCAGTTCTTCTTATTGCATGCTTCGCCGGCTTTGCGCTCAACTATTTTAACTTTATCTGGCATGGATTCCATATGCCGAATGATCTTCCTTACAGATGGTCCTTTGCATATTCATTCTTCCTTCTTATAATTGCTTTCAAAGCATTCGAAAGGATTGATGAGTTTTCTAACAGGGCATATGTCGGCATGGGATTCGCTGTTATGTGTTTTGTTGTTTTGGTTGAAAAAATAGGTGTTCCGAATTGTACTGAGCTTACTTTGCTTCTCAGTGTTGTATTTGCAATTCTTTATGTCGTTATTTTCGGTATGATGCGCTCATCCAAATACAAAAGAAAAGCAATCGTATCACTACTCTTTTTCGCAGTAATTCTTGAAATAATTGTTGCTGATACGCCTAAAATTGTTATGCAACAGGGTAAGGAAGCATATACCTCTGATTATTATTCATATCAGCAGTTAAGTGAAGAAGTTGAAGAGAATGAAAGTGAACTGTTTTACAGAACAGAGCTGTCAAAGCTTCGTGCAAGAATGGATCCCTCCTGGTATGGCTATAACGGTGTTTCAATATTCTCATCAATGGCATATGAGCACACCGCAAAGGTAATGGAAAAACTCGGTCTTTTCGGCAATAATATCAACAGTTTCACTTATTACCCGCAAACACCGATATTTAATTCATTGTTCTCCTTGAAATATATTTACGATAATAAGGATTTCATTAATAATAAAGATATCTATACTGCTGTTGGCAGCAACGAATATTTTGATGCTTATGAATATAATTATTATCTTCCCTTGATTTTGTCAGTCAATGATACCGTAAAAGACTGGGATTATTCTTCAGCAAATCCCTTTGTTGTTCAGAATAATCTGATGTCTTCTGCAACAGGTGTTTCAGATATTCTTATACCTGTGGATGCAACGTCATTCAACAAGGAAAATATGAATGAAGTTTCTTTGTCAACAATAAATAATGCGACAACATTTTCTGTTTCGAAAACCAGCAACGGTTCAGACGGAAAAGCAATTGTTAAAATTACTCCTGAGGAAGCAGGAAATTATTACATTTATGTAGGTTCAACCAAAATTTCAGCATTGGATATTAAGGCAGGAGAACTCAGTTACAATTATGTCAGCTCTTCTATTCAGCCTTTTATGCTTGATGTAGGTTATCTTAATGCTGATGATGAAATCGTTGTTACCTATACCGTTCCTGCTTCAAATAATTCTGCAACTCTTACTTTCTGTGCTGCAAAGCTTGATGTAGAAAAATTTAATGCTGCATATTCCGCTATCAAGAGCAATGGTACTCTTAATATGGAATCCTTTGACGAGACTGAATTTTCAGGTACTATAAAGGTCAATAATGATAACGCATTGCTTTGGACATCTGTTCCTTATGATGAAAGCTGGGAAATTTCTGTTGACGGAAAGGTTCTCGAATATACCGAAATTGATGAAGAAACCGAAGAAATAATAAAAGACGGTGAAATCGTAAAAATCGGAGGAGGACTTACCGGTATAGAAATTGAGCCCGGTGAACACAATATAGAATTCAGATATAAAGCAAAGGGGCTTTCAACAGGTCTGATGTTAACCGGTATCGGTATTTTAATAGTTATTCTGTTATTGCTTTACAAATTTTTACTGAACGATCGTTTTAAGAATAATAAAATTGTACCTGTATTTTTACGAAAACCCGATTATACGAATGACTAAAATGAACAGAAGAATGTGTATATGATAATTATTGATGATGTAATAAAAAAAATTGAAGATCGCTCTAAAATCAATAAATATGATTGCGGAGAAAGCAATCAGTTGTATGTTTGTTTTGACTTCAGTCAAGATGAATTCAATAATATAGTTTCGGATATCCGCTCTTGCGGATATTCCGAAGCTCAGAGCTGTAATAATGATAATTTAATCAGCTTTACCTTTGAAAAAGACCGTCAGACTATTGTGTTTTACTATGATAAGGCCTCTCATGAGTTGAGATTTATTACGGATAATTATTCCAAAAGATTGAATACTACATTTAACACAGCAGGAAAGTGTCCTGTTAAATTGTGGCAGTTTGAAGTAGATCACAGTCTTATTGATTGCGGAATGTGTTACATCGTTCAATGCAGTGATTATTCTTTTTTTATTGTAGACAGTGCACATACATATTCTGTTAATGATGATAAAAGAATATATGAGCTTTTAAGACATGAGACTCCGGATAATATGAAGGTTATTGTTTCAGGATGGTTTTTGACTCACGGACATGTTGATCATATAGCGAAGTTTCTTGATATTTTGCAATATAATGATGATATCGTAATTAAAGGTCTTTACTATAATTTTGTGCCTACAGATCATTTTTCTTCAGATTCTTGGATGGCATCAGATAAAAATCATACAGAAATCTTTAATAAGATTGTCGCAAAGAGAACCGATATCCCCGTTTATAAGCTTCATTCAGGGCAGTACTTTTATATCGACTGTTTAAGATTTGATGTTTTATGCACTCATGAGGATGTGTACCCCGGAGATCTTGAGAATTATAATGATTCATCGACTGTTCTTATGATGACAGTTGGTGATGATAAGGTGTGTTTTCCCGGGGACGCAGGCGGAGCAGAAAGCACCATTTTGGAGAGAAGATTTCCGAATTTTCTCAAATGCGATATTATGCAAGTTGCACACCACGGACATTTCGGAACTTCTGTTGAGTTTTATAAACTTGCAAATGCAGATGTTGCGTTGTTTGCAACAACTCAAATTAAGTTCGATGAAGAATATCCGCACTATGAAGCGAACAGAGTTGCTTGTGATATTGCAAAACATGTTTTCATCGCATCAAACGGCACGGTCCAGTTTAATTTTCCGCTGAAAAATTCAGTAATAAATCTATATCCTGATGAAACAATAGAGAGCTTTGACGGAGTTTATAATCTTTGGGGATATTCTTATTCGGACGAGTTTAAGAATGCTTTAATTGAGCAGTTTAAATTTTCTGATAAATACAGAGAAATTAATTACTAAATTCTAAAAAAAGTACTTGACTTTTACGCTTGTGAATGATATAATTTCAAATGTTCCAAGCGAAATGCGAGAGTGGCGGAATCGGCAGACGCGCACGTTTGAGGGGCGTGTGGTAATCCCGTACGGGTTCAAGTCCCGTCTCTCGCACCATATTGAGTATTCATTAGGGATTTGACCTGTGAATGCTCAATTTTTTTGCTTAAATAGAGTTTTGTATATAGTTTGATATAGTTTTATGTATCGTCGCATTCCTTTCGGAGTGCGACTTTTTGTTATGCTGACTTTTCTGTAGGTTTCGCAATATAACCTATTGCTACACCCTGACGGGTATCTGCTGTGAAGCAAGGCTCGTCGTTTTCAGGTATTTCAAGATAGCCTACAAAGTTGTAGTGAATCACAACTCTCTGTGTCTTGTTTTTACCCTTGCCCTCTGCCTCATAAACATCAATGTGATCAATGAGCTCGTGAATGAGTGGTGCTGTGATTGTTTCCATATCCAAGAACTTTCTAACTGCACCGATAAACATATCCTTGCTGTGCTGAACTGTCTGCATATTTGCGACCTCTTCTCTCAGGTTAAATATCTTGACCTTCAGCTCTGCTCTCTCAACCTCATACTTATGGGACATGTGCGTAAACCATTCATCCGTAACTTTGCCCTTTGCATTATCCTCATACAGTTTCTCGTAAAGAGAAGCAACCGACTGTTGACGTACTATTGCTTTCTGAAGTTCACCCTCAAGGAATTTCTTCTCATCATAGAAATCCTTATGGGTTTTCTTTTCAAGTATTTCTGCAAGAAGCTTTTCATCCTGTTGAAGCATTATTGCAAGGCGTTTCAGTTCAAGGATTACTATCTGTTCAAGTGCATCAGCACGGATATAGTGCCGTTCAGGGCAAGTGCCACGGGTATCCTTTACATAATTACCGCAACTGAAATAGTGGATATCCTTGTTGACGGTGTTTGTATGATACCTCATATTGCTACCGCAATCAGCACAGCGTATAAGACCGCTGAATATATGCTTTCTTGCATTCTCTTTTTTAGGTGCTCTGCGTTTTGTCCTTGCAACAAGCTTTTGTACCGTTTCCCATGTGTCACGGTCAATAATTGGCTCGTGAACATCCCTGAAGATTTTCCAATTCTCTACGGGATTATCAATACGTGTTTTGTTCTTGAAGTTTTTGGAATAGGTCTTGAAGTTGATAACATCACCGCAATACTCTTGCTGTGCTAATATCTTTTGAATAGTAGTTTTACACCATTTGTACGGGTTTGGTTGTGTTTTCTTACCGCCACGATTGAGACCTTTACTTTGCCAATATGCCATAGGAATAAGCACTTGTCTGTTTTGTAGTTCTCTTGTGATAGCTTCGTTACCCATACCGTCAAGGCACATTCTGTAAATATCCCTTACTATCTCTGCAGCTTCGGTATCGATTATCCACTTCTTTTTATTCTCAGGACTTTTCATATATCCGTATGGTGGTTGAGATAACGGTTCTCCCATATTACCTCTGATTCTGTGTGCAGAGCGTACTTTTCTTGAAATATCTCTCGCATACATTTCATTCATAACATTCTTGAAGGGGGCGATTTCGTTTTCCCCCTCATCACTGTCAACCATATCATTAACAGCGATAAACCTTACGTTATGCTCAGGGAAATAGTTATCTGTATATTGACCAACCGAAACATAATCTCGTCCTAATCGGGAAAGGTCTTTTACGATAACTACTGAGATATATCCCATTTCAATATCATCAAGAAGTTCCTGAAAAGCAGGTCTGTTGAAGTTTGTGCCTGTATAGCCGTCATCAACATAATACTTGGTATTTGTTAAGCCTAATTCCTTTGCTTTTTGTGTCAGCATTTTCTTTTGGTTGCCGATTGAATTACTCTCTGTTTCCGTACCGTCATCTCTTGATAATCGGCAGTAGATGGCAGTAATTCCGATGTTTGCTTCAGACTGCATTAATCCTCCTTCCCGGCAGTCAAACATACATATTCTGCATTCATTGTATTTTTATCTTGCGTCTTTGTCAAATGTGCAAAATCACTGCCTACATATTTTTGTGCTTTGTCACTTATGGTGTTCTCTATCTTACAGATATTCACAGGTGCGAACTTTGAAGAAACCTTGTAAAGCACACCGTCAATTACATATTCTTCTTCACCAATAAGACCGTAAAAATCCTTTATCTTTTTCATTATCTCGCACCTCTGTCTTTCTGTCTCTGAAGATACTTACCGTAATATTCAACCGCCTTTGCAAGAAAATCTTCCTTTTCCTTTACGGTAGCATTAGATTTCATATATTTGCTGATTTTATCATCGGGGATTTTAACCGTAATAACCTGATTAGGTTTTGGCTGTTTAACCATACTAAGAATTGTACCGACATCAAGCTTTCCCTCTTGTTCTAATTTCTTCAACTTCTGCGCCTGAGCAAGGGATGGTGTAGCAAGTTCTTTCTCAATAGCCTCAGCCAAAAAGTTCTGATGTCCTTGGCTGAGATATGAAAGCTCAACAGCAGGACCAAGTGCAATTTTACCGCTATCTACCAAAGCAAGCAGCCTTGGAATCAGGTTAGTAAGACGGATATATCTTTTAACCTGAGAAGCACTATCAGTGTCGGATATTTCATCTGCAGATAACTTCGGTCCGACTTGGTCCGAAGTTAAATCTGTTCGTTTACCTTGCTTTTTAATAGCATCCATTTTCATCTTGTAGGCGAAGGCTTTCTCGCTTGGTAAAATGTGCTCACGGTGCAGATTACTGTCAACAAGGATAATATCCGCTTCCTCTTTGCTTATGTCCAATACAACAACCGGCACATCTGTCAGTTTAAGCCTTGTTGCTGCAAGGTATCTTCTGTGACCCGATATGATTTCATATACATCAGCCTTATCATCTTTACGCACCATCAAAGGCTGAATAATACCGTTCTCACGGATACTGTCTTCCAACGGCTTCATATCCTCTTCACGGCACTTGTACGGATTCTTAAAATTGGGAACAATACTGCTCATAGGCATCTTTATAATTTCTGTAGTCTGAGGCTTTACCGCCTCTGTTTCTTCAGTTTTCTCAAACAGGGTGTTAATAAAATTTTCTTCTTTATTCATTTAATTCTCCTTTTCATTCTTGTGACAAAAATACAATCTTCAATTAGATTCTCTGTACACTCAACCGCATCAGCTGTCTGCTTCATTTCCTTACCGATTGGTAAATCTGATAAGCCGTAGTTTCTGAAAAGATTGTTTAAGGTGCTTGCAATTCTACGGAGCTTCAGAATAAACTCCATACATTCAGGCTTTCTGTCTTCTTGAATTGGATAGCCGAGAATAATATCCCTTAGCACCTGTTCCTTTGTGAAAAAGCTACGCTCTGTCAAACGACTGATTTTGTTATACTGCTCTTCACTTACTCTAACTGCGATTCTTCTCGCTCTTGTACGCACTGTGCCACCTCCTTTGCTTTTATGATTTCGGGCATAATTTCATTTGTGCTTTTAAGAACTTCACGAAGCATTACTGTATCAAGCATCTTTGTTTGCCAGACTCTTTTTGAGACAATGCTAAGTTTGTCACATATGGGCTCAAGCAGATTGATATATTTCTTATAGTCCATATCCAATGTGGGCTTCATTTTTGCATTATCAATCTGATGCCTGATATACCGTGACATGCTCATATTTGCTCTTTCGGCATCCTTTGTGAGCATTGAAAATTCTTTCTCATTAAGATACAAAAATATTGTTTTTGTCAGCTTCATTTTTTTCACCTCCTGTCTTTCGGGTTTTAGGGGTGCGGGTCTCCGGTGGAGACCTTTGAATGCATTTTGCATTCAAAAGCACCGACCGAGCCGGCAGGCGAGACACCCCTAACAAGTGGGATTTGTATGCACAAATCCAGTGCTTGCTAAGACTTATGCCACGCTTTTTTACTGCTTTTTCGGTTGGTTTTCTAAAGCATTTTTTCACTTCCTTTACTTAAAAATTTTGCATTTAAAAATCCTCGTACTTAAACTTAAAGTTCGAGGATATGTATTCAGGTTGATTTGTTTTTATGGAATGTGTTATAATTGTTTCGACAAATAAAAATTTGTAGGTGAACAAATGACGAAACATATTGCAAATATAATTACCGGTTGCCGTATTATCGGCAGTATTCTGTTACTGTTCTTTCCTACTTTTTCCTTAGCTTTTTATATCACATATCTCATCTGCGGTTTTAGTGATATGATAGACGGTACCATTGCCAGAAAAACAAACAGTATCAGCAAATTCGGAAGCCGACTGGACACTGTTGCCGACCTCATTTTTGTAGTGGTATCTTTGTTTAAGTTGGTGCCGGCAATTCATATTCCAGGATGGTTGTGGATATGGGGCGGTGTGATTGCGGCTATTAAAATCAGCAATATCATATTAGGATATGTTGCAGAAAAACAGTTTGTAGCCCTGCATACGGTTATGAATAAAATAACGGGATTAATGCTGTTCCTGTTGCCTTTGACAGTATCCTTCGTGGAATTAAAATACACTGCCATAGTTGTGTGTTTCATTGCAACACTTTCTGCAATTCAAGAAGGATACTATATTAGAAAAGGACGAGAATTTGTTTAGTTTTTAGAGCGACAAATAAGAATTTGTGAGGATGAATACAATGAATTTTAGTGTTCAATTTAAGGTAAGAGGCGACGATTTTGGTGGTCACTTTATAAACGGTATTTCAATGGCGGACAGTGAAAGTTTTTGGAAATGCAAACTTGTTTCTGCCGATGATGAGAAGAATGTATACGAGTCATCTGACGGATATAAAATCACAGCATATCACATTAAAAAAGGTGACGTTTTTGAGTGCTACACAGTTTTTGAGAACAACACAGATTCCGTTGTAACTCTCGATATGATTTCTTCATTTGCGATTACAGACCTTGATTTTGATACTCTTCACAGAGCAACTTCCTTCTGGAGCGCTGAGGGTAAAATGTTAAGTCAGAAACTGACAGACCTTAATATGGAGCGTTCATGGAGCGGACACGGTATAAGAATTGAAAAATTTGGTCAGGTGGGCTCAATGCCAGTACGAAAATGGTTCCCTTTTGTTGCAATAGAAAACAGTGAGAAGAACGAATTTAT
>JAFXFC010000010.1 GCA_017513525.1 Clostridia bacterium | reverse complement strand
CTCTACCGAATATTGTATAGTCTTTTGTGTTTAGTATTTTTATTTTCACACTTTAATTTTACTAAATATTTAGAGCCAAGTACAGTCTTTTCTGCACTTGGCTCTATCTTATTTTTCAGGGACTTTTGATACAGCCCCAATCTTTTTTTATACTATATTTCAGTTACAGCCGCATCCGCAGTTGTTCTGATTGCAGCCACAGTTGTTGTTCTGGTTGTAGCATCCGTTGTCGCCTGTGAGAACGAGAATAAGGATGATGAAAAGAATCCAGTAACTGTTGCATCCGTTACCAAAGAACATTCGCCTGACCTCCTTTCGCACCTTCCAATTCCATAATATGAAAGATACAAAAAAAAGTGCAAACAAATCATAATTTAACAGCAAAGCCGTTAAAAATTCGGAATTCGGAATTATGAATTCCGAATTTCGGGACCTGCGGTCATCATTATATTAGAGCGTAAGCGGAATAAGGCGTAAGCCTTCCGAAACATTTGCGAAGCAAATATTTCACAAATGCGAAGCATTTATTTCACATTCACCGACAGGTGAATATTTCACACGCCGTAAGGCGTATTTCACTATCATAATTTATCGGAACGATAAATTATGATTTAGCCTGGCGGCCAGGTGAAATCTCTTCCGCCCAAAAGATGGAAGTGGATGTGATGAACACTCTGACCTGCACTTTCGCCGCAGTTATTTACTATTCTGAAACCGTTTTCGAGTCCCTGAGAACTTGCAATTTCGGGGATCTTTGTGAATATATGGGCAATTATACTGCTGTTTTCTTCTGTTACATCATATGCCCATTTGATATGCTCTTTGGGAATAACGAGAACATGAACGGGAGCCTGAGGGTCAAGGTCTTTAAATGCGAGAATTTTATCATCTTCATAGACCTTTGTTGAGGGGATCTCACCGTTTGCTATTTTGCAGAAAATGCAATCCATGATTTTGCCTCCTTATTTTATCATTGCTGAAACAATGCCGCTGACAGCTGAAAGTGCTTCAGTTATCTTTGTTATATCCTTACCGCCTGCCATGGCTGAATCGGGCTTTCCGCCGCCGGCACCGCCGGCAAACTTTGCAGTTTCTCTTACGATATTACCTGCATGTGCGCCCTTTGCAATTGCATCCTTACCGCAAGCACAGGCGAATGAGCAAGTACCCTTTTCGCTGTTTTTGCCTGCAACTACAATGACAGTATCATCTGTTTTTGATGAGTCGAGCATGGTTCTGAGAGCATTTGCATCTGCTTCGCCGAGGTCTGCAGTAAGAACCTTTATACCGCCGAATTCACCGACAGTGCTGAAGAGCTCAGAAGCCTTTGCAGAGGCTAATTCAGCATTTAATTTTTCTATCTGCTTTTCTTTCATTTTAAGGTCGTTTGAAAGAGCGGCAGCCTTATCTGCTACCTGAGAAGCAGAACATTTAAGAAGAGCAGCTGTTTTGAGAAGAGTATTATTAAGCTCATTTACATAGCTTAATGCATTAAGTCCTGTTACAGCCTCAATTCTTCTGACACCTGATGCTACGGAGCTTTCGGAAACTATTTTGAACATACCCACAGCGCCTGTATTTTTTGCATGAGTGCCGCCGCAAAGTTCAAGTGAGTATCCGCCTGCATTAACGACTCTTACGGTGTCACCGTATTTTTCTCCGAAGAGAGCCATAGCACCCATTTCTTTTGCTTCTGCGAGAGTTTTTTCACTGCTTTCAACGGAAAGAGCAGAGAGGATAACGGAGTTTACATCATTTTCTATTTTTGCAATTTCTTCACTTGTAAGAGCTGAGAAATGAGTGAAGTCAAATCTCATAATGCTGTCATTTACAAGCTGACCTGCCTGTTCAACATGTGAGCCGAGATTATTTCTGAGAGCAGCCTGCAGAAGGTGAGCTGCAGTGTGATTTCTCATGACTGATTCTCTGAAATTCTTGCAAACGAGAGTTTCTGCTTCATTTCCGACACTCACGATACCTGTTTCTACTGTACCCTTATGGAAGAATATTCCGCCTGTATTTTTTGTTGTATCTGATACCTTGAAAGTGAATTTCTTGTTCTTTATTGTACCCTTATCGCCGCACTGTCCGCCGCTTTCAGCATAGAAGGAAGTGCTGTCAAGAATAAGAACAGCTTCTTCACCCTCACCGATATTTTCTGCAGTGTCACCGTTTGATGTGAGAATTGCAAGTATCTTACCCTTGCCTTCGGTGCTCTCATAACCTGTGAATACGGTTTCGGGAATTCCTTTAAGAGCTGCAGAAGAATTCTTCCATGCATCTGCACCTGCATCCTTACGGGCATTTCTTGCGGTCTCTTTCTGCTTTTTGATAAGAATGTCGAACTTTTCTTCGTCAACGCTCATTCCTTTTTCTTCGAGAATTTCTCTTGTGAGGTCAAGAGGGAAGCCGAAGGTATCGGAAAGCTTGAATGCGTCGTCACCGCTCAGAACTTTACCGTCACAGGAAGCTATCATTTCTTCAAGAAGACGAAGACCTGAGTCTATAGTTTTATTGAAGTTTTCTTCTTCAACAGCGATTATTTTAAGGATATATTCTTTCTTTTCGGTAAGCTGAGGATATGCGGCACCGCTTTCTTTAATTACGGTTTCGCAAACTTCTGAAAGGAAGGGCCTTTCAATGCCTAAAAGTCTTCCGTGACGGGCGGCACGGCGAAGCAGTCTTCTTAATACATAGCCTCTGCCTTCGTTTGAGGGCATAACACCGTCGGAAATCATCATTGTTGTGCTTCTGATGTGGTCGGTAATAACACGAAGAGAAACGTCGCTCTTTTCATTTTCGTGATATTTAACACCTGCAATTTCCATTATGTGCTTCATAATGTTCTGAATGGTGTCAACTTCAAAAAGGTTTGCCACTCCCTGTGAGATACATGCGAGTCTTTCAAGTCCCATACCTGTATCTATGTTGGGGTTCTTGAGTCTTGTGTAATTGCCGTTGCCGTCATTTTCAAACTGTGTGAAAACAAGATTCCAGAACTCAACAAAGCGGTCACAGTCACAGCCGACCTTACAGTCGGGACTGCCGCAGCCGTTTTCTACACCTCTGTCAAAATAAATTTCAGAGCAGGGGCCGCAGGGACCTGCGCCGTGCTCCCAGAAATTATCCTCTTTACCGAGTCTTACAATTCTGTCGGGAGAAACGCCGACTTCCTTTGTCCAGATATCAAATGCTTCGTCATCCTCATGGAAAATACTTACCCATAATTTGTCTACGGGCATCTCCATAACTTCGGTACAGAATTCCCAAGCCCATTTTGTAGCTTCGTGCTTGAAATAATCACCGAAGGAGAAGTTTCCGAGCATTTCAAAGAATGTGCCGTGACGGGAAGTTTTTCCGACTCTTTCAATGTCGGGAGTTCTGATGCACTTCTGACAGGTTGTAACTCTCTTTGAGGGAGGTGTTACTTCACCTGTGAAGTATTTTTTCATGGGAGCCATACCTGCATTGATAAGAAGAAGGCTCTTATCTCCCTGAGGAATAAGGGAGAAGCTGGGAAGACGGAGATGCTCTTTTGTTTCAAAAAATCTGAGATATTTTTCTCTTATCTCATTAAGTCCTGTCCATTCCATTTTTTTCACTGTCCTTTATAAATTATTTTTACATAAAAAAAGACACCTGTCACATCTTCGGGACGGCTTATCGCCGCGGTACCACCCGAATTGTGCCAAGCACCCCTCGATATTCTTTAACGCAGAAAATACGCAGAATTCATCACTCTGTTGCCGTACAGCGGCAAGGTTTTAACCGATTCTGAAAACTCACACCAACCGTTTTCTCTCTGGGAAAATCTTTGTTAAAACTTAACTGTACCGTAGCAAATTATATTTACAAATGAGAGTATATTGTTTTTTTTCTTTTTTGTCAACCT
Source organism: Clostridia bacterium (assembly GCA_017513525.1). Taxonomy (GTDB): domain Bacteria; phylum Bacillota; class Clostridia; order Oscillospirales; family Acutalibacteraceae; genus RUG806. The sequence goes on along the minus strand of JAFXFC010000010.1, from coordinate 78,931 downwards.
GAAATTTCAAAGTCGGCAGAAAAACCTATCATGGAAGCCTCCATTCGTCTGATATGACCGTCTTCAGTGAATGAAACAAAAACAGGTATTCCGTCAACGGTGAGGTTTGCATCAAAGCTTTCCTCTTTTTCTGTGAATAAACCGTGATTGGTAAATACGGATATTTTCAGCGCTTCAATGAGAATATTGAGAAGAGAAGCGTCATTGACTTCATCCTCTGATATATCATCGGGTACACCGAAAACATTGACCTTGTAGCCGTCTTCAGATGTTACGATAGAAAAACCCGAAAGTTCCTTAGGGGTCGTGAATTTTATTTCAATGTCTTCATATGAATTGCAGATTATATCAGCCTCAAAGCTTTTTCCGTCTTTTTCTGCTGTCATATGTACGTTGAAAGCTCTTTCAGGTGAAAATTCTTTTGTAAACAAAGGTTTACTGCACGAAGGAAAAATAAAAATAACTGATATTAATACCAAAAATAGTGCTGATATTTTTGTTTTGTTCACATTATCACTGTCCCGAAAGGATTTTTGAAAGAGCCTTCGGAATGCAATCGTAAATTCTTTCCACTGTAGCACAGTAGCCTGTATAAAGACTTTTTGCCGTTTCTCCTGCAAGTCCGTGAATATATGCCCCCGTAACGGCGGCATCAAAGGAGCTGAGGTTTTGGCAAGCCAGAGAAACCGTGATGCCCGTCAGAAGATCTCCGCTTCCGCCTCTTGCGAGTGCATCGGAGCCTGTGGGATTAATAAATACTTTTCCGTCAGGTGAGGCTATCACAGTATTCACACCTTTTAGTAAAACCGTTACATTCATTCTTTGTGAAAATTCGGAAGCGATATTTATTCTGTCGGTATTTATTTCTTTCACTGACAGTCCCGTAAGTCTTGCCATTTCACCTGGGTGAGGTGTGAGAACTATATCTGCCTTGGACTCTTTCAATATATCTATATTACGGGAAATTATATTTATTCCGTCTGCATCAATAATTAATTTGCCTGTATAGCTTTTAATAACAGATTTTAATAGTTTTACTGCTCCCGCATCGGTTCCCATGCCGGGGCCTATTGCAACAGCAGAAAATGAAGAAAGCTCTTCAGAAAGTGTAGCAAAGCTTCTTTCACCGAAACCGCCGTACTTATCTGAAGCAAGAGGACGGAAAACACATTCGGTAAGATGTGCCGTAACGGTGTTATAAATGCAATCGGGAAAAGCAAGATAAGTAAGTCCTGCGCCCATTGTCAGCGCTCCTTTTGTTGCGATGACACAAGCTCCGGGCATTTTATAGCTGCCTGAAATTATAAGTGCCTTTCCGAAAGTGCCTTTATTTGCATCAAAGGGTCTTTTTGGGAGCATTGCTTTTATCTCTCCAGCACTTTTAGCCTGAATACCGTCCGATATATAAGAGAAGCCTATGGGAATTACGGTAACCTTACCGCATAAGTCACTGTAAGGCTTATATATATGTTCCTTTTTGAAGCACAGCATTGAAAGAGTTTCGTCTGCCTTAAAGCAATCCGAAAAATTCTCATTTTCACAAGAAAGACCGCTTGGTATATCAATGGCAATTTTTACGGCTTTACTTTCTTTTGAAAGAGCAAATAAATGTTTTATGTTTTCGGGAAGACTTCCCTTGAAGCCTATACCGAAAACTGCATCAATAATTATATCTGCATTCTGAATAAGTGAGGATATTCTCTTTGTAAGCTTTGTCCCGTCAGAAAAATTCACGAGTCCGTCTATTCTTTTTTTATTCTTTTCTGAAAGCTCATCAGAATGGGAATTGAATGCAAGAATTACGCTGACATTTTTATCGCATTCATTAAGATAACGGGCGATTACAAAGCCGTCACCGCCGTTTTTACCTTTGCCGCAGAAAATAACGAAGTTTTTTGCATCAGGATAATTTTTAAGAATATATTCAGCCGAGCCGCTTCCTGCACTTTCCATCATTTCTTCATAAGAAAGACCGCCTTTGTTTGCAGTATCTTCCGCTTTTCTTATTTCTTCAGGTGTCAGTATCAGCATTTCTTTTTCCTCCACGGATAATATAAATGAATTTTAACATATTAAAAATAAAAAAACAAGAAGCCGCCGGAGAGAGACGCTTCGTAAAGAAGTTGTCTCTCTCGGTTTTTATCTCTACAAAACAAATGACACTTTGCACAGGTATTGTGAAAGTGTCATAGTGGGTTACATACTTTGAGAAAGATATTACTTGCCGAAAATAAAAAGTATCTTTCTCGGCAGGTAAAGTTATATTGCAAACTATCGTTTGCTGTGATATTTTTGCCAAAAGGCAAAAGTGATATGAAAACCTATCAGTTTTCGTGATATTATATTCGCCCTAAAACTGTCCGTAGGACAATATCACTATGCGTAGCATAATACCACTGCGAAGCAATATCACTCGCCGTAAGGCGAATATAACTGAGGCGCACTTCCTTACGGAGTGCGCCTCGACGACAGCTTCTTATCTTATTATTTTCTTTTCTCTATTTCTTCGTCGAGAATTCTTGCGGCTGCCGCAATGCATCTTTCACATGGACGGCGTGAATAAAACTCAGGGGTTCTCTCTTCTGCCACGGGAGAATATTGATAATCCTTAAGACTCAATATCTCACGGCAGATGTATGAACCGAATATATCCGAAAACTTATTTGCCATACCTGCTACAAGTGCATAATGCTCCGTTTTGAAGGACTTGTCTTCAATGTTGTCATAACCCCAAAGACAGCCTGCCGTAAGTGCCATTCCGCTTACAGCGCCGCAAACCTCCCGAAGCCTTCCGAGTCCTCCTCCGAAGGGAGCGGACATACGGAGTGCGGTTTTTTCGTCAATTCCCGTTATGTCGGAAAATGCCGTAAATACCGACTGAGAACAGTTGCAGCCGGACTTAAAAAGCTCAACTGCTCTTTGTTCGTGAGAAGTCATTTCTTATGCCTTGCCTACTGAACCGAAGAGCTCCATCTTTTCCTTTACGGTAGCCTTGATAGCATCTACGCCGGGAGCGAGAAGCTTTCTGGGGTCGAAGCCCTTACCCTGAAGGTCTTTGCCTTCTTCGATGTACTTTCTTGTTGCAGCTGCAAATGTAAGCTGACATTCAGTATTAACATTAATCTTTGAAACGCCGAGAGAAATAGCCTTCTTGATCATTTCTTCGGGAATACCTGTGCCGCCGTGAAGAACGAGGGGCATTGTGCCTGTCTGTTCCTGAATCTTTGCAAGAACATCAAAGTTAAGACCTGCCCAGTTTTCGGGATACTTGCCGTGGATGTTACCGATACCTGCTGCAAGCATTGTAACACCGAGATCAGCGATCATCTTGCATTCTGCGGGATCTGCAACTTCACCGCTGCCTACAACGCCGTCTTCTTCGCCGCCGATAGCGCCTACTTCTGCTTCAACGGAAACGCCCTTAGCTTCTGCGTCTGCAATGATCTGCTTTGTTTTAGCAATATTTTCGTCAATTGCATAGTGAGAACCGTCGAACATAACAGATGAGAAGCCTGCGTTCATAGCAGCATATGCACCGTCATATGAACCGTGGTCAAGATGAAGAGCAACGGGAACAGTGATGCCGAGAGTTTCGATCATACCGTTTACCATGCCAACTATTGTGTTATAACCGCACATATATTTACCTGCGCCTTCGGAAACACCGAGGATAACAGGGGAGTTTAATTCCTGTGCTGTGAGAAGGATAGCCTTTGTCCATTCAAGATTGTTGATGTTGAACTGACCGACTGCATATTTGCCGGCTTTTGCCTTATTAAGCATTTCTTTTGCTGATACTAACATTTTTTTTACCTCCGTTATTTTTTTAACATTATAATTATACTGTAAAATCAAAAAAATGCAAGGCTTTTTTGAAGATATTGCAGCTATTGCATAATTACGGTATTTTGTGATATAATTAAAGTTAATTTTAAGAGATAGTATTTAATATACTCTGAAATGTGAGGTGAGAGGGAAATGTTCGGCTTTGTTGTTGCAAATCCCCAAAAACTGACCGATGAACAAAATGTGAGGTACAAGGCTGTTTATTGCGGTTTGTGTGAAGATCTCGGAAAAGAAAGAGGAATAAAATGCAGAATAGCTCTGACATATGACCTTGTTTTTCTTGCAATTGTGCTCTCCTCCGTGTGCGGTGAAGAATATATGGAAACTGTCGGCAGATGTCCCGTTCATCCTGCAAAAAAAAGAAAATTCCTGCAGAATAAATATACCTCTTACGCCGCAGATATGAATATTGCTCTCGCTTACTATAAATATATTGATGACTGGCAGGATGATAATTCTAAAAGTGCATATATGAAAGCAAAGCTTTTCAGTAAAGAAGTTGAAAAGATAGCTGAAAAATATCCCGAACAGTGCGAAGCCATAAAAAAATGTCTTTCGGAACTTACTGAAATAGAGAAAAACGGTGTTCTTGTTCCCGATGTGCCGGCTGTTGTTTTCGGAAAACTCTTAGGTTCCGTATTCGCAGTTTTGGATACGCCGCTGAAATCTTATCTGTACGATTTCGGTTTTGCACTCGGTAAATTCATTTATGTAATGGATGCCGCAGTTGATCTGAAATCGGATATAAAAAAACAAAAATATAACCCTTTTATACAGTATAGCTTTATTGATACCGAACCTGTTTTGCAGATGCTTATGGCTGAGTGTGTAGAAAAATACAAAGTCTTACCGATAAAACAGGACAAAGAGATAATTGAAAATATTCTTTTTTCGGGTGTATGGACAGCATTTGACGCCCGAAAGAAAGGAAAGTAAAGTGAACAGAGATCCTTATGAAGTTCTCGGAGTGCCTTACGGTGCTACCGAAGACGAAGTTACAAAAGCATACCGCAAGCTTGCAAAAAAATATCATCCGGACTTAAATCCGGGAGACAAGTCTGCTGCTGAAAAAATGAGTGAAATAAATGCCGCATACGATCAGATAAAAAACGGATATAAGCCCGGAAGCGGCAGTAATTCTTACGGACAGGGAAGTCCCTTTGGCGGCTTCGGAGGAAATCCGTATACGGGATACCGTACTTATTCAGGCGGCGCATATTCAGGAGATGATGCCGCAAGAATGGAATCCGTGAGAGTTCTCATTAATAACGGAAGATTTCAGCAGGCACTTTCTCTTTTAGCCATGATAAGCACAAGAAATGCCCGTTGGTATTATTTCAGCGCTGTTGCAAATTACGGTGCAGGCAACAGAATGATAGCTTTGGAGCACGCAAGAATAGCCCATGAACAGGAGCCGTATAATGAAGATTATGCCGCCCTTTATGAAAGACTGAGTAATTCGGGGAACATATATTATGAAACCAGTACATCTTACGGAAGACCGAAATTTCGCCTTAACCGTTTGTGCTTCTGGTGCTGTATTGCCGATTTTTTCTGCACGCTTTGCGGCGGATGCGGCAGCGGATATATTCCCTTTTTCTTTTGCTGTTAACAGGAGTTGATAAAACATGAATGATTTTAAGGAAAAGCTTTACAGATTTATGAGTGGCAGATACGGCTTTGATCAGTTTAGCCGTTTTCTGATGACGGCAGGTCTTATAATGGCCGTTCTTTGCATGTTCCTCAGATTTTTACCTTTTCGTTCAATTTATTATATATGCTCTTTTCTCAATACCTTTTTCTATATATTTGCAGTTTTCAGAATTCTTTCAAGAAACACATATAAAAGAACTCTTGAAAATGAAAAGTATTTAAGAATAAGAAATAAAGTGATGCCCTTTTTTGACGAAAAAACAAAGAGCATAAGAGACAGAAATTATATTTATAAAAAATGTCCGAAATGCTCTGCAAAATTAAGGCTCAAAAGAATAAAAGGAAAGCATATAACAAAATGCCCGAAATGCGGATTGAAATTCAATGTAAGAATTTTTATTGAGTATAAAAATAAATATCCCGACATGGGTCCATATTAAAAAATCTGATTTCGCACACTTTTATGTGAAAATAACTATTGTGCGGAATCAAATTTTGTGCTAATATGTAGCATGCAACATAATTTAGGAGAGGAAACAGAATGCCTGATTTTTCATATATAGGTCCGCTTATAAAGCTCTTGAATAAAGAGTTTGAACAGCTTCATTCCGAAAAGGCAAAAAGCATGGGGCTCACCCCTGCCCAGCTTTTTGTTCTGCATTATATTGCAAAAAATCGGTGTGATGGCATATGTCACAGAGATATAGAAAAACAGTTTGATCTTTCTCATGCTACGGTATCGGGTATTATATCCCGCCTTGAAGCAAAGGGCTTTATTACCTGTTCTTCGTCGGAAAATGACAGGCGTTTTAAGAATATAGATATTACGCAAAAGGCAAAATGCTGTGAAGACGAAATGTGGCTTCATATAAATCATTATGAGGAGCAGCTTGTCAAAGGTTTTTCCGATGAAGAAAAAAAGCTTCTTATTGATTTTATTACCAGAATGCTTTTAAATGTTGATGCTGATATAAATATATTGAAACAAAAGGAGGAAGAGAAATGTTAAAAAAACTGTTTCAAAATGTGAGAGAGTATAAAAAGCAAACGGTGCTCACGCCTGTATTTATGATAGGTGAGGTCGTTTGTGAGTGTATTATCCCTGTAATAACCGCCACTCTTATTAATGCTGTCAATGCAGGCTGTGAAATGACGGATATTATAAAATACGGTCTTTTGCTTGTGCTTATGGCATTCACGTCCCTTGCCTTCGGTGCACTTGCAGGTAAGACCGCAGCTACCGCTTCTGCAGGCTTTGCAAAGAACCTCAGACAGAGAATATTTTATAAGATACAGGATTTTTCATTCTCAAATATTGACCGCTTCAGCACATCCTCGCTTGTAACAAGACTTACAACAGATATCACAAATGTGCAGATGGCTTTTATGATGATAATAAGAACTGCTGTCAGAGCACCTCTTATGCTGATATTTGCGACGGTTATGGCATCTGTTGTCGGTAAAAAGCTCAGTCTTATTTTTGTATTTATAGCCCCTGCTCTTGCAGTAGGACTTCTGTGCATCGGACTTAAAGCACTCCCGATGTTCAGAGCGGTATTTAAGAAATACGATAAGCTTAATAATTCCGTACAGGAAAATGTCAAAGGTATGAGAGTTGTTAAGAGCTTTGTAAGAGAAGGATATGAAAAGGATAAGTTTGCAGCCGCATCCGAAGATATAAGAAACGATTTTACGAGGGTTGAAAGGATAATTGCCCTTAACGGTCCTTTGATGCAGCTTGCGATGTATTCTTCAATGCTTCTTATATCGTTCTTCACCGCAAAGCTTGTAGTTTCCACAGGCGGTACATATCTTGAGGTCGGCACTCTTTCGAGTATGATAACCTATTCAATGCAGGTTCTGATGTCTCTTATGATGCTTTCCATGATATTTGTTATGATAACCATGGCTTTAGCATCTGCAAAGAGAATTGTGGAAGTGCTCGATGAAACTCCCGATATAGTAGAAAAATCCGATCCAGTAAGAGAAGTAAAGGACGGAAGTATTGATTTTAAAAATGTAAGCTTCAAGTATTCAGAGAAAGCAGAAAAGTTTGCTCTTTCCGATATAAATCTTCATATAAACGCAGGTGAAACCGTTGGTATCATCGGCGGCACGGGTTCAAGTAAAACGAGTCTTATTCAGCTTATTTCCCGTCTTTATGATGTTACTGAAGGCTCAGTAAAGGTCGGCGGAACAGATGTCAGAGATTACGGAATAAAAGAGCTTCGTGATGCAGTTTCTGTCGTTCTTCAGAAAAATGTTCTTTTTTCAGGTACTATCAAAGAAAATCTCCGTTGGGGTGACCCCACGGCTTGCGATGAAGAGATAGAAAGAATCTGCAGACTCGCACAGGCAAGCGAATTTATTGAAAGCTTCCCCGATAAATATGATACCTTTATCGAGCAGGGCGGTGCAAATGTTTCGGGCGGTCAGAAGCAAAGACTCTGTATTGCAAGAGCACTGCTTAAAAAGCCAAAGATACTTATTCTTGACGACTCTACCTCTGCAGTTGATACAAAAACAGATGCACTTATAAGAAAAGCATTCAGAGAAGAAATACCCGGAACGACCAAAATTATAATCGCACAGAGAATTTCTTCGGTACAGGATGCCGATAAGATAATTGTTCTGAATAACGGTGTTATTGACGGACTGGGTTCACATGAGGAGCTTCTTAAAACAAATGATATTTACAGAGAAGCTTATACAATTCAAAGCAAGGCAGGTGATGACGATGAGTAAAAAGGAAAAAATGCCACCGGATTTTATGAAAGCCGGCGGTCCACCTAAGAGAAATATTGATCCGAAGATCATCGTAAGACTCATCAAGCTTTTGCTGACGGATTATCCGGGAAAAATAATCGCCGTTTTATGCTGTCTTATAATTACTGCCGTTGTAGGCGTTATGCCTGCTGTGTATATTGAAAATATAACCTCGCTTATAGTTGAAGGACTTGAAATAGCCAAAACCTCAACAGCGGCTGTCGCTTGGGAAACGGTTTCCCCTAAGGTGTTCCAGGCACTTATCACAATGATATGCTTTTATCTTGTAGGTCTTTTGTCATCGGCTACCCAGGCACAGCTCGGTGCTATAATAACACAGGGCTTCCTTGATAAGATGAGAAAAAGAATGTTTGAAAAGATGCAGGATCTTCCCGTAAAGTTTTTTGATGAAAATACACACGGCGATATAATGAGCTACTATACCAATGATATAGATACTCTTCGTCAGTTAATTTCACAGGGAATTCCGAGTATTCTTTCAGCTGCCGTAACACTTATATTCCTTGTATGTGTTATGATATATTTCAGCGTTTCTCTTATGGTTGTTGTGATTGTCGGCGTTTTCGCTATGTTCAAGGTTACGAAATTTGTAGGCGGAAATTCAGCAAAATACTTTATGCGTCAGCAGCAGGCTGTAGGTAAGGTAGAAGGCTTTGTTGAAGAAATGATGAACGGACAAAAAGTAGTCAAGGTCTTCTGCCATGAGGATGCAGCAAAGAATGATTTCGATGCAGTAAACGAGGAGCTTTTCAGGAATGTTGAAAAGGCAAACACCTTCGGTAATATTTTCGGACCTATCATGAATAATATCGGTAATATACTTTATGTTATTACTGCATTTGTCGGCGGTCTTCTTATTACTTCAAACGGAGTTATCCCCAATATTTCTCTTGAAAATATCATAACACAGGGAAGTCTTTTCGCACCTCTTGCAATTTCCGTTGTAGCTTCATATCTTGGTATGACAAAGCAGTTTACGGGAAGCGTAAATCAGGCTTCTCAGCAGATAAACTCCATAGCAATGGCTATGGCAGGTGCAGGACGAATTTTTTCTCTTATCGACCGTGAAAAAGAAACAGATGACGGATATGTTACTCTTGTCAATGTAAGGGAAGAAAACGGAGAAATTGTCGAATGTGAAGAACGCACAGGTCACTGGGCATGGAAGCATCCCCATTCTGCAGACGGAAGTATAACATATACTCCTCTCAGAGGTGATGTAGTGCTGAATGAAGTTGATTTCGAATATGAAGAAGGAAAGCCTGTTCTTCATGATGTTTCTCTTTATGCAAAGCCCGGTCAGAAGGTTGCTTTTGTAGGAGCAACGGGAGCAGGTAAAACAACTATCACCAATCTTATAAACCGTTTTTATGATATTGCAGACGGTAAGATAAGATATGACGGGATTAATATAAATAAGATAAAGAAAGCTGATTTAAGACGAAGCCTCGGTATAGTTTTACAGGATACCAATCTTTTTACGGGTACGGTTATGGATAATATCAGATACGGAAAGCTTGATGCTACCGATGAAGAGTGCATAAAGGCTGCAAAGCTTGCTAATGCCCATGACTTTATTATAAGACTTCCCGAAGGATATAACACAGAGCTTACCTCAAACGGTGCAAACCTTTCGCAGGGACAGCGTCAGCTTCTCTCAATAGCCCGTGCTGCCGTAGCAGACCCGCCTGTTATGATACTTGATGAAGCAACATCCTCAATAGATACAAGAACAGAGCTTCTCGTGCAGCAGGGGATGGATGCTCTTATGAAAGGTAGAACTGTATTCGTTATTGCTCACCGCCTTTCAACCGTCAGAAACTCCGATGCCATTATGGTGCTTGACCACGGCAGAATAATAGAACGCGGCGATCATAATGAACTGATAGCCCAGAAGGGAATTTATTATAAATTGTATACGGGTGCTTTTGAGCTCGAATAAAAAAATACACGCCGGATTTCCTCCGGTGTGTATTTTTTATATATAGAATTGACTGTAATCATCTACATCAAAAACATATAATTTGAAATGCTTTTCGTTGACAGCTTCTTTAAATGAAGCTCCGACCTTCAGCATTTTTGCCGAGGTTTTAAGCTCAAAATCAATATGCTCATAATGAAGAGCTTCACAGACATCTTTTGTTCTTACTTCCAGTCTTGGTGAGCCGTCTTCATTTTTTGTGAGAGAAAAATTTATAGCTTCAATCTGAACATCATTAGCTTTAAGAGATAAAAAGCGTTCTGTGGGCGTTTTTTTCTTTTTTTCTTTTTTCTTTCTACCAAACATAAGCTCGACTCCCGTAAATGAATTTAATTCATTATACAGGAGTTTTTTCAGAGTGTCAATTATTTAGTTTTTACTTTTTCTTTTAAGTATTTTTCTTTTGTTGCAAGTCCGCCTCTTATGTGCCGTTGAGCCTTGTTTATGTCCAATATTTCTCTTACTTGAAAGTAAAGTGAAGGATCGATCTTTTTAAGCCGCCCTGTCACATCCATATGTACGGTGGATTTTGATATTCCGAAAACTTCTGCTGCTGCACGCACCGTGGCTTTGTGTTTTACGATATATTCGCCGAGCTCAACTGCCCGTTCTTCTGAGAATGTGTTCAAGAAAAATTCCTCCCGTCAGATATATCAATATAGTTTATGAGACGAAAACAGGTAAAATTCTTGACAGTGCAAATTATTTTTTCGTTTTTATGTGCTAAAAACAAAAAAACTTGAAAAATAGCAAGAAAATAGTATTGACAACAGGAAATATTTGATGTAATATATTAAACTGCATTATAATGGATACACATATCCTTGTCCAATTTTTTCAATAGGAAATTAAGTCAAAAAGGTTGTGAAAATAGGGCAGTTTTTTGTGTATTCCGCAGTTTGTTTTTGCAATTTCGTATATTAAAAGAACGGAGTGATGAGCGCATGGTGAATGTGAAACCCGTAAAGCTGGGTAGAAATACCCGTATGAGTTTTGCTAAGATCAATGAGGTAATGGAGATGCCTAATCTTATTGAGGTTCAGAAAAACTCATATAAATGGTTTCTCGATGTAGGACTCAGAGAGGTGTTCAGAGATATTGATGAAATAACAGATTATACAGGTAATCTGGTTCTTGATTTCATTGACTATCATATGGAAGATGTTCCTAAATATTCTGTTAAAGAATGTAAAGAGCGCGATGCAACATACGCAGTTCGTCTTATAGTAACAGCACGTCTTCTCAATAAGGAAACGGGCGAAATAAAAATCAATGAAATTTATATGGGTGACTTCCCGAAAATGACTGACAGCGGCACATTTGTCATCAACGGTGCCGAGCGTGTTATCATTTCTCAGCTTGTTCGTTCTCCCGGTGTTTATTTTGATATGAGCCGTGATAAGACAGGTAAGAAGCTTTTTACCTCAACTATCATTCCCAACCGCGGTGCATGGCTTGAATATGAAACAGATCAGAATAATGTATTCAGTGTAAGAATCGACAAGAACAGAAAGCTCCCCATAACTACCTTTATAAGAGCTCTGGGCTTAGGCTCTAACACAGAGATTACAGATTTCTTCGGCAATGACGACAGAATTCTTGCAACTCTTGAAAAGGATACAACTCAGAATACAGCAGAAGCTCTCATTGAAGTTTATAAAAAGCTTCGTCCCGGTGAGCCTCCCGCAATTGAAACTGCTCAGTCACATCTTAACGGTCTGTTCTTTGATGAACACCGTTATGACCTTTCAAGAGTAGGCAGATATAAGTATAATAAAAAGCTTGCTATTTCAGACAGACTTCGTTATCAGGTTCTTTCTCAGCCTGTAGTTTCACTTGTTACAGGTGAAATTATTGCAGAAGCAGGAACAAAAGTAACCAAGGAGCTTGCAATGCAGATTGAGCAGGCAGGCGTAAGCGTTGCTTATGTTGATATGGAAGGCGTAGAGGTAAAGATTATCTCTAACGGTATGGTAGAGCCCTATGAATTCCTTCCCGAATTCACCGTTGATGAGCTCGAAGAACTTGGCATTAACGAAAAAGTCAACTTCAAGGTTCTCATGGATGTCCTTGATGAAGCAGCAGGCGATAAGGAAACACTTTCCGAGCTTCTTACCGAAAAGTGTGATGCTCTTATTCCCAAGCATATTACTATAGATGATATTTTTGCATCTATTAACTATCTCAACTGTGCAGCTCATAATATCGGTTCTCTCGACGATATCGACCATCTCGGCAACCGTCGTATCCGTTCCGTAGGTGAGCTTCTTCAGAATCAGTTCCGTATAGGCTTTACAAGACTTGAAAGAGTAGTCCGTGAAAGAATGTCTATCCATACTCAGGAATTAGACAAGATCACTCCTCAGTCACTTATAAATATCAGACCTGTTCTTGCTGTTGTGAAGGAATTCTTCGGATCATCTCCTCTTTCACAGTTCATGGACCAGTCCAACCCTCTTGCAGAGCTTACTCATAAGCGTCGTCTTTCAGCTCTCGGTCCCGGCGGTCTTTCAAGAGACCGTGCAGGTTTCGAGGTTCGAGACGTTCACTACAGCCACTACGGACGTATGTGTCCCATTGAATCTCCCGAAGGTCCCAATATCGGACTTATTTCATCTCTTGCAACATTTGCAAGAATCAATAAATACGGTTTCATTGAAGCACCTTTCCGCAAGGTCGATAAGGCAACCGGCAGAGTCCTTGATGAAGTTGAATATATGACAGCAGATACAGAGGACGAATACAGAGTTGCTCAGGCAAACGAGCCTCTTACCGAAGACGGACACTTTGCAAACGAAAGAGTTATCGTCCGTTACAGAGAAGATTTCGTTGAAATCGATAATTCATATGCAGATTACATGGACGTTTCACCCAGAATGGTCGTTTCCGTTGCTACTGCAATGATCCCCTTCCTTGAAAACGACGACGCAAACCGAGCTCTTATGGGTGCAAACATGCAGCGTCAGGCTGTTCCGCTTCTCAGAACCGAATCTCCCATTGTCGGTACAGGTATGGAATATAAATCAGCCTGTGACTCAGGTGTCTGTGTTCTTTGCAACAGAAACGGTACTGTTACAAAAGTATCAGCCGATTCTGTAGAAGTAACAGCAGAAGACGGTTCTATTGATACCTATTCACTTCTTAAGTTTATGCGTTCCAACCAGGGAACCTGCATAAATCAGCGTCCCATAGTAAATGTCGGCGACAAGCTCGTCAAGGGCGATGTTATTGCTGACGGTCCCGCAACAAGCGGCGGTGAAATCTCCCTTGGTAAAAATGCCCTTATCGGCTTTATGACCTGGGAAGGCTATAACTACGAAGACGCTGTTCTCGTAAATGAAAAGATCGTTCGTGACGATGTTTACACATCTATTCATATTGAAAAGTATGAAATAGAAGCAAGAGAAACAAAGCTCGGGCCGGAAGAAATCACAAGAGATATTCCCAATGTCGGCGATGATGCTCTTAAAGACCTTGATGAAGAAGGTATTATCCGTGTCGGTGCAGAAGTTCGCTCCGGTGATATCCTTGTAGGTAAAGTAACACCCAAGGGTGAAACAGAGCTTACTGCAGAAGAAAGACTTCTCCGTGCTATTTTCGGTGAAAAGGCAAGAGAAGTAAGAGATACATCACTTAAAGTACCTCACGGTGCTTACGGTATCGTTGTTGATGTTGAGGTTTATACAAGAGCAAACAGCGATGAATTAAGCCCCGGTGTAAATAAAGTTGTACGCTGCTATATCGCACAGAAGAGAAAGATATCTGTCGGCGATAAGATGGCAGGCCGTCACGGTAACAAGGGTGTTGTTTCCAGAATTCTTCCTCAGGAGGATATGCCCTTCCTTGCAGACGGTACACCTCTTGATATCGTGCTTAACCCCCTCGGTGTTCCTTCCCGAATGAATATCGGACAGGTGCTTGAGGTTCATCTCGGACGAGCATGCAGAGAGCTCGGTTGGAAGATTATGACTCCCGTATTTGACGGTGCACATGAAAAGGATATCGTTGAATGCTTAAAAGAAGCAGGTCTTCGTGAGGACGGTAAGGTCGATCTTTATGACGGCAGAACCGGTCAGAAGTTTGATAATCCCGTAACAGTAGGTGTTATGTACTTCCTTAAGCTCCATCACCTTGTTGATGATAAGATACATGCCCGTTCCACAGGTCCTTATTCACTGGTTACTCAGCAGCCTCTGGGCGGTAAAGCTCAGTTCGGCGGACAGCGTTTCGGTGAAATGGAAGTTTGGGCACTTGAAGCATACGGTGCGGCATATACTCTTCAGGAGATTCTTACCGTTAAATCTGACGATATCGTAGGCCGTGTTAAGACATATGAAGCTATTGTCAAGGGACTTAATGTTCCCAAGCCCGGTATTCCCGAAAGCTTTAAGGTTCTCGTAAAAGAGCTTCAGTCCCTTGCTCTTGATGTTTCTGTTTTTGATGACGAAGGAATTGAAATTGATCTTAAACAGGATTTTGATGATACTGAAGATGTTCCCTTCACAGAGGGCGAAGAATTTGAAACCGTCAACGATGTTGAAAATGCAAGCGGATACGGAATCGAAAATGCAGAAGAGGATTTTGATGAAGCATATGCAGCTGCAGGTGCATTTGAATCCGCTTTTGAAGATGACGATCCTTTTGGCTTTGATGATGACAGTTCATTTATGCCCGATGGTTATGAGGATAGCGAAGATTTCTGATAAAACTATATGAAGGAGCTGCTGATAAATGAGTGAAGGTGCAGTAACTGTTAAAAGATATACAGAAGAAAACTATAATGAACTCAACTTTGAGTCCATTAAAGTAGGCCTTGCTTCTCCCGATAAGATCAGAGAGTGGTCTTACGGTGAGGTAAAAAAGCCTGAAACCATAAACTACAGAACACTCAAGCCCGAAAAGGACGGTCTTTTCTGCGAAAAGATATTCGGACCTACAAAGGACTGGGAGTGTCACTGCGGTAAATATAAGAGAATCCGTTTCAAGGGAAAGACCTGTGAACGCTGCGGCGTTAAGGTAACAAAAGCAAAGGTACGCCGTGAGAGAATGGGACATATTGAGCTTGCTTGTCCCGTATCTCACATCTGGTACTTCAAGGGAATTCCTTCAAGAATCGGTCTTATGCTTGATATTTCTCCCCGTGATCTTGATAAGGTTCTCTATTATGCAAAGTATATTGTTATCGACGGCGGAGATACCCCCCTCGATAAATACCAGATCATTTCCGATAAGGAATATGATGATATGGTAGAGAAGTATGATGCAGATGCATTCGTTGCTAAAATGGGTGCAGAAGCAATCAAAGAGCTTCTCGCTGAAATTGATGTTGAAGTTCTGGCAACAGATCTTCGTACAGAGCTTGAAACAGCTGTAGGTCAGAAAAAGACCCGTCTTCTCAAGCGTCTTGAGGTCGTTGAGGCATTCCGTGCTTCAGGTAACCGTCCCGAATGGATGATCCTTGATGTAGTTCCCGTAATTCCTCCGGATATCCGTCCTATGGTTCAGCTTGACGGCGGCAGATTCGCAACAAGTGACCTTAATGATCTTTACAGAAGAGTTATCAACAGAAATAACAGACTTAAGAAGCTTATCGAACTCGGTTCTCCCGAAATTATCGTAAGAAACGAGAAGAGAATGCTTCAGGAAGCTGTTGATGCACTTATAGACAACGGCAGAAGAGGCAGACCTGTTACAGGTCCTAACAACAGACCTCTTAAGTCACTTTCCGATATGCTTAAAGGTAAGCAGGGACGTTTCCGTCAGAACCTTCTCGGTAAGCGTGTTGACTATTCAGGCCGTTCCGTTATCGTTGTCGGTCCCGAACTTAAAATATATCAGTGCGGTCTTCCCAAGGAAATGGCTCTTGAACTCTTTAAGCCCTTCGTTATGAAGCGTCTTGTTGAAATTGATGTTTCCAAGAATATCAAGAATGCAAGAAAGATGGTTGACAAGGCAGGTCCCGAAGTATGGGATGCTCTTGAAACCGTTATCAAGGATCACCCCGTTATGCTTAACCGTGCTCCTACTCTTCACAGACTCGGTATTCAGGCATTCGAGCCCATTCTTGTTGAAGGCAGAGCTATCAAGCTTCATCCCCTTGTATGTACAGCTTTCAATGCTGACTTTGACGGCGACCAGATGGCTGTTCATGTACCTCTTTCCGCTGAAGCACAGGCTGAAGCAAGATTTTTGATGCTTGCTGCAAATAACCTTCTTAAGCCCTCAGACGGAAAGCCCGTTACTGTTCCTACACAGGACATGGTTCTCGGTTCCTACTATCTTACAACCGTAAGAGATACAGAACCCGGTTCAGGTCATGTATATAAAGATGAAAACGAAGCTGTTATGGCTTATGAAGAAGGCGATCTCGGACTTCACGCTCCCATTAAGATCCGCTTTACAAAGGTAGTTGACGGAAAAGAATACACTGCTATTATTCCTACTACCCTCGGTAAGGTCATCTTTAACAGACCCGTTCCTCAGGACCTCGGATTTGTTACAAGAGATCCTTCTGACCCCGCAAGTATGGTTGCTATGGAAGTAGACTTCCTTGTTGAAAAGAAGAGCCTCGGCAAGATAATCGAAAGATGTATTGCTGTTCACGGCACCAATCTTGCAGCAGATGTTCTTGATAAAATTAAAAACCAGGGATACAGATATTCAACACGAAGCGGTATTACTGTTTCCGTTTTCGATGCAATCATTCCCGAAAAGAAAAAGGAATTCCTTGCAGAAGCTCAGGCTAAGATCGATGAGATCATGAAGTATTACCGCCGCGGTCTTTACAGTGACACAGACCGTTCAAGTGCAGTTATCAAGGTCTGGACAGAATGCACAAATAAGGTTTCTGCTGAACTTAAGAATAATCTTGACACAGCAACAAACCCCATTCATATGATGATTCACTCAGGTGCCCGTGGTAGTGCTTCACAGCTTAACCAGCTTGCAGGTATGCGTGGACTTATTGCTAACACCTCAGGTCAGACGATTGAAATTCCCATTAAGGCTAACTACAGAGAAGGTCTTAATATTATTGAATACTTTATTTCATCCCGTGGTGCCCGTAAAGGTCTTGCAGATACAGCTCTTCGTACTGCTGACTCAGGTTACCTTACCCGTCGTCTTGTTGACGTTTCTCAGGAAGTTATTATCCGTGAAGATGACTGCGGCTGCACAGAGGGACTTGAAGTGTCCGATATTTACGGTGATGAGGATAATGTAATCGAAGGTCTTGTTGAAAGACTTACCGGCAGATATCTTCTTGATGATCTTAAGGATGACAACGGCGAGCTCGTTATGGATAAAGACCATATGCTCACAGAAGCTGATGCCAAGAAGATCGTTAATGCAGGCTTCAAAAAGGTTACAATCCGTTCTCTTCTTACTTGTGATGCTTCTCAGGGTGTTTGCAGAAGATGCTACGGCAGAAACCTTGCAACAGGTCGTTCAGTATCTATCGGTGAAGCTGTCGGTATCATTGCCGCACAGTCCATCGGTGAACCCGGTACACAGCTTACCATGAGAACCTTCCACACCGGTGGTGTTACTACCACAGCTGATATTACACAGGGTCTTCCCAGAGTTGAAGAACTCTTTGAAGCAAGAAAGCCCAAGACACTTGCTATCCTTGCAAGAATCGGCGGTACCGTTTCTTATGCAGAAGGCAAGAAGGGTGCTCAGAATATCGTTATCACAGGTGAAGACGGCAGAGATGAATACACCATTCCTTACGGCTACAGAAGAACCGTACAGGAAGGCGATGTAGTAGAAAAAGGCCGTGAGCTTACCGAAGGTTCAATAAATCCCCACGATGTACTTGAAATACTCGGCGTAGAAGCTGTTCATAATTATCTTATCCGTGAAGTTCAGAGAACATACCGTACACAGGGTGTTGATGTTAACGATAAGCATATTGAAGTTATCGTTCGTCAGATGATGCGTAAGGTAAAGGTTGCTGAGTCAGGTATGACAGACCTTCTTCCCGGTGCTGTTATCGAAAAGACAGACTTCAAGAAGGCAAATGCGGCTGTAAGAGAAAAAGCTGCAGCTGAAGGCACAGTTGCTATGGAAGCAACATATGAGCCCGTTCTTCTCGGTATTACAAAGGCATCTCTTGCAACAGATTCATTCCTTTCCGCTGCTTCCTTCCAGGAAACAACAAGAGTCCTTACAGATGCAGCTATCAAGGGCAAGGTCGATCCTCTTATGGGTCTTAAAGAAAATGTTATCATCGGTAAACTTCTTCCTTCGGGAACAGGTATGAGATGCTATTCAAATGTCGGAATTACTAAAAATTCAGACGAAACAATAGAGACAGAGTAAAGTTTGGATAATTTTAACGAAAATGATGTATTTTTCTTGTAAAAGGTGTTGACAAACAGATACATTTAGTGTTAAAATTGACAACTGTGCGATGTTATTTTGAATCAATTAGGGAAATATCGCATGATATTTCCCTTTTTTGATATATAATAATCTCATAAGGAGGTGCAAAAGCTTGCCAACCTTTAACCAGCTTGTTAGAAACAGCAGAAAGTCTCTTGAGAAGAAGTCAAAGGCTCCCGCTCTCGGAAAAGGTCTTAACTCACACAAGAATGTTATGACTGATCACAATTCTCCCCAGAAGAGAGGCGTTTGTACAGTTGTTAAGACTGATACACCTAAGAAGCCTAACTCCGCTCTCAGAAAACTTGCCAGAGTTCGTCTTACAAACGGTATTGAGGTATCCGCTTACATCCCCGGTGTAGGCCACAATCTTCAGGAACACTCAGTTGTTCTTATAAGAGGCGGAAGAGTTAAAGACCTTCCCGGTGTGCGTTACCACATTGTCCGCGGAACACTTGATGCTCAGGGCGTTAATGGTAGAATGCAGAGCCGTTCCAAGTACGGCACAAAGAAAGCAAAGGCTAAGAAATAATTAAGCCGCTTTCAAATCGTCAGGACAAAATCTTCTTGCAGGTAGAAATTAATTCACCAATGTAAGTTTTATATATAGCGTAAAGCTGTGATTAAAACCTTTCATTGGCGCAACGGGATTTGTCACTCGAGTACCTAAGATATCATTATTATGAAGGAGGGAAGCGAAGTGCCAAGAAGAGGCAATATAGCAAAACGTGATGTTTTGCCCGATCCGCTTTACAACTCAAAACTCGTAACACGTCTTATCAACAGTGTTATGTATGATGGCAAAAAGGGTGTTGCACAGAAAATTGTATACGACGCTTTTGACATCATCAGAGAAAAAACAGGAAAAGAACCCCTCGAAGTTTTCGAGGCAGCTATGGAAAATGTTATGCCCTTACTCGAAGTTAAGGCTCGCCGTGTAGGTGGTTCAACCTACCAGGTACCCATGGAGGTTCGTCCCGAGAGAAGACAGACTCTCGGTCTCAGATGGATCACTCTCTATGCTAGAAACCGTGGAGAGAGAACAATGAAGGAAAGACTTGCCAACGAAATCATGGATGCTGTGAACGAAACAGGTTCCGCATTCAAGAAGCGTGAAGATACTCACAAGATGGCTGAAGCTAATAAGGCTTTCTCCCATTTCCGTTGGTAATAAACCCAATATTATTTATAATCTTGTAGATTTTTTATGGAGGACATTATGCCTAGACAGGTATCACTTGATTTAACAAGAAATATCGGTATCATGGCTCATATTGACGCCGGAAAGACCACTACAACAGAAAGAATCCTTTTCTACACCGGTATTAACCACAAGCTTGGTGAAACACATGACGGTGCAGCAACAATGGACTGGATGGCACAGGAGCAGGAAAGAGGTATCACAATTACTTCTGCTGCAACTACTTGCTTCTGGAAGGGTCACCGTGTTAATATCATTGACACTCCCGGTCACGTTGACTTCACAGTTGAAGTTGAACGTTCACTCAGAGTTCTTGACGGTTCCGTTACAGTTCTCTGCGCTAAGGGCGGTGTTGAGCCTCAGTCTGAAACAGTTTGGCGTCAGGCTGATAAATACCGTGTTCCCAGAATGGTATATGTCAACAAGATGGACATTATGGGTGCAAACTTCTACAATGTTGTGGCAATGATGAAGGACAGACTTAAATGTAATGCTGTTCCGATTCAGCTGCCCATCGGTGCTGAAGCTGATTTCAAGGGCATTATTGACCTCGTAGAAATGAATGCAACCATGTATGACGACAAAGAAGGTCTTAAGACTGAAGTTGTTGACATTCCCGAAGATATGATGGAGCTTGCAGAACAGTATCGTTTAGAGCTCCTTGAGCATGTAGCTGAACAGGACGAAGCACTTATGGAGAAGTATTTCGAAACAGGTGACCTCGACATTCAGGAAATCAAGACTGCTATCAGAAAAGCAACACTTGCTAACGAAATGGTTCCCGTTGTATGCGGTACTTCCTATCGTAACCGTGGTGTTCAGAAGCTTCTTGACGCAGTTGTAGATTACATGCCTTCACCCCTTGATGTCGGTGCCGTAAAGGGTATTGATCCCGACACAGGTGATGAAATCACTCGTGAAGTATCCGATGATGCACCTTTGGCTGCACTCGCATTTAAGATCGCAACTGACCCCTTTGTAGGTAAGCTTTGCTTCACAAGAGTTTACTCAGGTATTGCAGTTGCAGGTACTTCCGCATACAACTCAACAAAGGGCAAGAACGAAAGACTTGGTCGTATTCTTCAGATGCACGCTAACCACAGAGCAGACCTTGAGCAGTGCTACTGCGGCGATATCTGCGCTGTTGTAGGTGTTAAGAATACAACTACAGGTGACACCCTTTGTGATGAAAAGCATCCTATCATTCTTGAACAGATGGAATTCCCCGAGCCCGTTATCAGAGTTGCCGTTGAACCCAAGACCAAAGCAGGTCAGGAAAAGATGGGTATCGCTCTTATGAAGCTCGCTGAAGAAGATCCTACCTTCAAATTCTACACCGATGAAGAAACAGGCCAGACCATTATTGCAGGTATGGGCGAGCTTCACCTTGAAATCATCGTAGACAGAATGCTCCGTGAGTTCAAAGTTGAAGCTAATGTCGGTGCTCCTCAGGTTGCTTACAGAGAAACAATTACAAAGACTGCTGAATCCGATACAAAGTTTGCCCGTCAGTCCGGTGGTCACGGTCAGTACGGTCATGTTAAGATCAGAATTGAACCCAACCCCGAAAAAGGCTTTGAATTCGTTAACGAAGTTGTCGGCGGTGCTGTTCCCAAGGAATACATCCCCGCAGTTGAAGCCGGTGTTAAGGGCGCACTTTCAAACGGTGTTCTCGCAGGTTATGCAGTTGTTGATGTTAAGGTTACTCTTTACGATGGATCCTATCACGAAGTTGACTCTTCTGAAATGGCTTTCAAGCTTGCAGGCTCAATGGCTTTCAAGGATGCTATGCATAAGGCAGCTCCCGTTCTTATGGAACCCATCATGAAGATCGCTGTAACAGTTCCCGATGATTATCTCGGAACAGTTATCGGTGATATCAACTCCCGCCGCGGTATGATCCGTGATCAGGAAAACCGTAACGGTGCAACTCAGGTTAATGCAGATGTACCCCTTTCCTCAATGTTCGGTTATGCTACAGACCTTCGTTCCAAGACACAGGGTAGAGGTCAGTATGTAATGGAACCCAGCCACTATGCTCAGGTTCCCAAGAATATTGCTGAAGGTATCTGCAAAAAATAATTACAGATTTTAACTAAATCTCTGCAAACACTTGCATTTTTGGAAGATGTTTGCTACAATAACATTTGATTATTAAAAAATCAGGAGGTTACATTCTCATGGCAAAAGCTAAATTTGAAAGAACCAAGCCCCATGTTAACATTGGTACTATCGGTCACGTTGACCATGGTAAGACAACTCTTACCGCTGCTATCACAAAGACCCTCGCTATGAAGGGCGGCGCAGAATTCATGGACTACGCTAACATCGACAAGGCTCCCGAAGAGAGAGCTCGTGGTATCACGATCAACACAGCTCACGTTGAGTACGAGACCGAAACTCGTCACTATGCTCACGTTGACTGCCCCGGCCACGCTGACTATATCAAGAACATGATCACAGGTGCTGCTCAGATGGACGGTGCTATCCTTGTTATCGCTGCAACTGACGGCCCCATGGCTCAGACAAAGGAACATCTCCTTCTTGCTCGTCAGGTTGGCGTTCCCTACATTGTTGTTTTCATGAACAAGTGTGACCAGGTTGACGACGAAGAACTTCTTGAACTCGTTGAAATGGAAATCAGAGAAACTCTTTCTGAGTATGAATTCCCCGGCGATGATACACCCATCATCAAGGGTTCTGCTCTTAAGGCTCTTGAATATGCTGGTACTGATATGAGCGCTCCCGAAGTTGCTTGCATCAACGAACTTATGGCAGCTGTTGACAGCTACATTCCCACTCCCGAAAGAACTGCAGACCTTGCATTCCTTATGCCTGTTGAAGACGTTTTCACAATCACAGGCCGTGGTACTGTTGCTACAGGTAGAGTTGAAAGAGGTCAGCTCAACACTGGTGCAGAAGTTGAAATCGTTGGTCTTACTGACGAAAAGAGAAAGGTTGTCTGCACAGGTATCGAAATGTTCAGAAAGATCCTCGACTATGCAGAGGCAGGCGACAATATCGGTTGTCTTCTTCGTGGTGTTCAGAGAACAGAAATCGAAAGAGGTCAGGTTCTTGCTAAGCCCGGTTCAATCCAGCCCCACACAAAGTTCAAGGGTCAGGTTTACGTTCTTAACAAGGATGAAGGCGGAAGACACACTCCCTTCTTCAACAACTACCGTCCTCAGTTCTACTTCAGAACAACTGACGTTACAGGCGTTATCTCTCTTCCCGAAGGAACAGAAATGTGCATGCCTGGTGACAACGTTGATATGGACGTTGAACTTATCACTCCCATCGCTATCGAAACAGGTCTCCGTTTCGCTATCCGTGAAGGCGGCCGTACTGTTGGTTCAGGCGTTGTTATCGCTATCAACGAATAATTAATATTATTTAGATAGTTTAAGCCCCGTGATGAAAATCACGGGGTTGTTTTTGTATTATGCCCGATTTGTTAATAAAGCAGGAATGTTTTAATCAGTGTCAATAGAATAACGGCAGGTATGCCGCCTATTGCACTTATGCAAACTGTATATATGTTAAGCGGCATATTGCTGCCATAAATCGAAAACATGAGATCACAGGCAAAAAGTGCTGCAATTCCCGACAGAATACAAAGAACTATCTGTCCGAAACGAAGTCTTTTTATCATAAAAACTCCTGTTATTAATGCTGAAATTAACAATATAATAGTAAAAGGTCCCATTTTCTCACCTGTTATTATATATGAAAGAAAGAATAATAATATGAATATTTATTTCTGTGACGGATTTCGTTTATTTTTTTTTCATTTGTGTACTATACTTATTAAAGAGGTGATTGATAATGGATAGTCATTCTAAGACCTATGAACAGTTTTGTTGGGTAAAGCAAAGAAATATTGTTATGGAAGAAACGGTGTTTCATAACGGTAAGAGAAAGGTCATATGTACAAGTCTTTCAGAATGTAATTCATCATGCGGTGGGTGTAAGAACAGAATTCTTTGTAAATTATGGAATAAAGACATAAATGATAATGATAAATGCAAAATCGCCGAGTGTGAATAATTGACTAAAAGAGATTAATTTGTTATACTTAATTACAGTTTGAGATTTTCCCAAACTGTAATTTTTTTGTTAAAGTCGGTGTAATATTATGGAAATTTTATCTCTCTATCCTACACTTAAGGAAACCATCTGGGGCGGAAGAACGCTCATTGACGAATTCGGCTTTGAAACAGAAGGGGATAATGCTGCTGAAGCATGGCTTTTATCCTGTCATAAGGACGGTCCCAGCTTTGTTTTGAACGGAGAATATAAAGGAAAAACTTTAGCACAGGTTATAGATATCGAAGGAAAAGACTGCCTCGGCTCAAATAATGCCGAAATCCGTGATTTCCCCGTGCTTATAAAAATAATAGATGCCCGTGACAAGCTCTCCGTACAGGTTCATCCCGATGATGATTACGCATGGAAATATGAAAATGAAAACGGAAAGACAGAAGCTTGGTATGTGCTTAAATGTGATGAAGGTGCTTCTTTGATATACGGTGTGAACCATTCTATGGAAAGAGAAGAATTCGCAACTGCTATTGAAAACGGAACGCTCCTTGATGATGTAAATATTGTAAAGGTAAAGCCCGGTGATGTAGTTTTCATTCCTTCGGGAATGCTTCATGCCATAGGTGAGGGAATACTTCTTGCAGAGGTTCAGCAGAGCTCTAATTCAACATACAGAGTATTTGATTATAACAGAAGAGATAAAAACGGAAATCTCAGAGAGCTTCATGTTAAAAAGGCTGTTGATGTTGTAGACCTTAATGTGACAGAAGTTGATTTTTCTGCCGAGGGAGATGCCGAAGTAATAGGCGAAACTAAAAAAACATATCTTACAGGCTGTAATTATTTCAAAATGACTTTAGTTGAAGCAGACGGGACATATGAAGATAACGCATGTGAAAAATCATTTGTTTCTCTTTTAGTTCTCAGCGGTGAAGGAAAAATTACGGCAGGAGATCAGGAAATAGCGCTTCATAAGGGATCGAGTATTTTTGTTCCTGCAGGATATGGAAAATTTACAGTTTCGGGAAAACTCGAAATACTTGAAACAAGAACATAAGGATAATTAAAATGTCATTATTAAGTTGTCAGAATCTTTGCGTATCATTTGCGCAGAGGGACATTATAATAAATGCTACCTTTGATATTGCAAAGGGGGATAAAATCGGGCTTATCGGCGCCAACGGTTGCGGTAAAACTACGCTTTTCAAAGCTATATGCGGTGAGCTTGAGCCTACTGACGGCAAGGTCATAAAAGCTACAGCAACCAATGTCGGTTTCGTTGAGCAGCATGCGTGTGCAGAAAGCACACTCACAGTATATGATGAGCTTTTAACTGTTTTTTCAAGGCTTTTCAGAATTGAGGAAGAGCTTGAAGAGATTCACCGTAAAATTGAGCTGACAGACGGTAAAGTGCCCGAATATTTAGAAAAGCAGGCTACACTTACTGAGGAATATCAGAACAAGGGCGGACTTACCTATAAAAACAGGGCACATTCCTGCCTTATGGGACTGGGCTTCACCACCGAAGAAGAAAAACTTCCCGTATCTGCTCTTTCGGGCGGTCAGAGAACAAAGCTCAGTCTCGGAAAGCTTCTTTTAAGTGAACCTGATCTGATGCTTCTTGACGAGCCTACAAATCATCTTGATATAAAAAGTGTTGAGTGGCTTGAGGATTTTATCTCAAAGTTTAACGGCACAGTCGTAATTGTTTCCCATGACCGTTATTTTCTTGATAAAACTACCTCCCGTACACTGGAAATAGCTAATAAGAAGCTCTATCAGGGCAAGGGCAGTTATTCCACTTACATAAAAACAAAGGAACTGCGCCTTGAAACAGAGCGAAGAGAGTATGAAAAGGCTCAGATTGAAATAAAAAGAATAGAAAAAATGATCGAACAGCAAAAGCAGTTCAATCAGGAAAGAAATTATATAACGATTGCAAGTAAAGAAAAGCAGATAGAGCGAATAAAAGCTACCATGCCCGAAATCCCTCCGAAAGAAAAAACCGTAAAGCTCAGATTTTCGGAATGTGTAAGAGCAGGAGATGAAGTGCTTATTGCCGAAAATCTTAAAAAGAGCTATGACGGGAAAACTCTTTTCAGCGGTGTCGGAATGAAGCTGTATAGAGGTGAAAAGGTCTTTATTTTAGGTCCTAACGGCTGCGGAAAAACAACTCTTTTAGGGCTTATAATGAATAAAATCCCAAAAGACGATGGGCTGTCCCGTTTCGGACATAATATAAGTGTCGGTTATTTTGAGCAGACGCAGAAAACCTTAATGTCACAGAAATCCATAATAATGGAGCTTTATGACAGATTTCCGACAAAATCCATACCTGAACTCAGAGGTTATCTCGGTGCATTCAATTTCAGAAATGATGATATTGAAAAGCTTATGTGTGATCTTTCGGGCGGAGAGAGAGCAAGAGTAGCACTTCTTATTCTTATTCTCAAAAAACCGAATTTCCTTATTCTTGACGAACCTACAAACCACCTTGATTTCGGGTCCCGTGAGGTGCTTGAAGAAGCACTCAGGGAATATGACGGTTCGATTCTCTGTGTTTCCCATGACCGTTATTTTGTTAACAGAATAGCCTCAAGAATACTTTATTTTGACGGTGAAAAAGTTACTTCATATGACGGAAACTATGATGATTATCTGAATGTTCTTGCAGGCAAAACGCAGCAAACGCTTGAAAAAGCACCGAAAAAGGTAAATGAATATAAGCTTCGCAAGGAACTCGAAAGTCAGGAAAGAAAGAAGAAAACAAGACTTCTGAAGCTTGAAACGGCTTTGGAGGAGGCACAGAAGGAGAGAGATGAATTAAATTCTCTTCTTTCAACTCCCGAAGTTGCCGCAGATTTCGAACAGGTCATGGAATTGACGGGAAAACTCGAAAAACTAAATTCTTCCATTGAAGAAATGGAAATGGAATGGCTTGAACTTTCCGAATAAGCTGTTTTCTTAAAGTGCAACTGTCAGTTGACACATTTTAAGCCGGACTTGGTGGACAAAAATCTGAGAATTATGATAGTATTCAGGTGACAGGTAATGAATATCTGTCGCCTGAACTTATATATCGGAGGACAAAAGAATGAATTTCGGTGAAAGAATTTATGAGTTAAGAAGTCAAATGGGAATGTCACAGGGCGATCTTGCAGATAGCCTCGATGTTTCAAGACAGGCAGTTTCAAAATGGGAAAATAACAGCGCCGTTCCCGAGCTTGATAAGCTTCTTAAAATGAGTGAGCTTTTTGGAGTATCTCTTGATGAGCTTGTAAAAGGTACTGTTATTCCCGATACAGAAGCAAAAGCCGAAAAAACTCACGAAAAGGAAGAAGCCTCCGTTATTGTGAAAACTTCTTTACCTATGAGAAAAATAGTGGGTCTTGTGCTTTTTTGCATGGCTTTTATTACTGCTTTAGTATTCTTTTTTATGGGTGGCCCCGCAGGATTTATATATGCGATTCCTTTTGTTGTATTCGGTGCCATATGTTTTTTCTGTGAAAAGTATACGGGACTGAAATGCTTATGGGCGGCATATGTAATGATAATCATGTTTGTCGGATTGTTTATGGGAATTTTTGTTTTTGATGTCAGTCAGACATTTGAGTGGACATATCAAATGAATTACGGCAGACTTGCAATAGCGTGGGCACTTGTTGTATTCAGTGCATTTATAGTTTTCTATACCGCAAAAAGAACAAAAAATGAACCGCTAAAAGCTCCCGAAAAAGCAAAAAAGAATCTTATTTTTGCATGGTTATCAGTTGTCGGTGTATTCGTTGTTGTATTTGCCTTTAATAAACTGATTTCATATATATTTTTAAATGCAATCCCTGAAGAGAGTATTCAGTTGTTTTCCAATATTTTAATTTTGTTTTCCGTCTTTAAAGAATATATATATACAATTGCTTTCACTCTTGCCGCTTCATTCACCGCAAAATATATAAAGCTTAAGAAAGAACAATAAAAAAGAGCTGCCTCACTTTTTTTGTGAGACAGCTTCTGTTTTTATCCGGGAACAACGATATTAATCGTCAGATCATCGTTTGTTATTGCATTTACTATTATTTCTTCTATGTATTCACCTGTATAAACGGAAACATATCTGAATATAACTGTTGTAGCACCGGGAGATACCGCAGATAAGAGAAATTCATAGGTGTTTTCCCTTGTATTATGGTATTCGGAGCTCATCTCGGCAATATTCTCATCTTCAATCATACATACCCATTTACTGTGTGAATTTTTATTTGCTGTTAATTCACACAGAGCAGAATCTCCGTTATGTGTTATATTAAGCACTGCGTTTACTGTTTCAGCACCGTTTGTTATTACTTCTTCTGTTTTGTCCTTTGAAGAAAGAAGGCTTAATTCACCTGCGGAATAGATATATGTTTTTTCTACGGTTCTGAGATTAGTAAGCTTTTCATAAACCAGAATGTTTTTTTTGTCTGCATTAAATTCGGGATTAGCAAGGTTTGAAAGGGGAAGATAGTAAGAAAATGTTCTTACACTGTTATCCCATAAGAAGCAGAAATAATATGAATTAAGTGCGTCTTTATAATAGCAGACACCGAAATCCGTATAACCGTCAAAGTTCATATCGGTAAATATTGCCTGTGGCTCTCCGTCAGTTTTAGCTGCTGAATAGCCTTCGGAGAAAACAGTAAATTTTCTGTCTTCGTATTCATCGAAAAGAAGAAAATAACCGTCCTGATGATAAACTGTAAGCTTGCCGTATATCTCTGAGTTGAAACTTCCGATTTTTATTGCCTTTTCTTCTGAAAATTTGATTTCCCTGTTTTCTGTAGCTGAAACCTCCGTATCAGTATCTGTTGCGGTTTCTTCTTCATCCTCGGCGGTAGTTGTTTCCGTCGTAGTTGTCGGTTCATCGGGATTTTGCCATCCTGTTTTGTGGCTGACATCTTTTTCTTTACAAGCTGCAAAAGACAAAATCATAATTAAAACTGTAGTTATTGCAATAAGTTTTCTTGTCAAAGCTATTGCCTCCTTTTAGTGAGTATACTTATCTTACCATTTTTGTTTTTGATTATCAAGATATGTGCTTAAAAAACTGTTGAGTTTACTTTTTTTATATGTTATACTTATTTTGCTAAAATCTGACTTAAAAAGGAGAATATTTGATGAAAAAGTTTTTGAATGATTTTAAAGCATTTGCTCTCAAAGGAAACATAGTTGATATGGCAATAGGTGTTGTTATCGGCGGTGCTTTCGGTAAAATCGTAACATCTCTTGTAAATGATATCATTACACCTCTTATAGGACTTCTTTCAGGTAATATTTCACTTGTTGATCTTAAATTAGTCCTTGCTCCCGCTGTGCTTGATGCTGCAGGTGAGGTTGTAACTCCCGAGCTTGCTGTAATGTACGGTGCTTTCCTTCAGACTGTTATTGATTTTCTTATTATCGCACTTTCTATCTTTATTGTTATGCGTATCGCAATGAATACACGCAAAAAGATAGAAGACATGAGAAAGAAGGAAGAAGCCGTAGTTGAAGAAGCAGCTGAAGAAGCTAAAGAAACAGAGCTTTCTGTTCTTCTTGAAATCAGAGAGCTGCTTAAAAAAGAATGATTTATTTTTTGGTTTATATTACATAAATGAGGTGCAAAAATGAGTGAATTAAAGAAGAAATACGGTTTGTTTACAGCCATATGTATGGTTGTAGGTATCGTTATCGGTTCAGGTGTTTTCTTTAAGGCGCAGACCATTCTTACGATCACAGGCGGTAATATGCTTCAGGGTATCATGGCTTGGGGGATCGGCGGTATCATTATGCTTTTCTGTGTTCTCGCATTTTCAGTGCTTGCACAGAAATACGAAAAGGTTAATGGCGTTGTTGACTATGCTGAAATGACAATAGGCAGTAAATACGGATATTATGTAGGCTGGTTTATGACCGTTTTATATTATCCTACAATGACTTCCGTTCTTGCATGGGTCAGCGCAAGATATTTTATTGAATTTATCTGTGCCGTAAATCCCAGCTTTACAATGTATATTTCCGTGAATGAGGGCGGTTCCGTTTTCGGGCCCGAATGCTTTGTTCTTGCAGGCTTCCTCCTTGTTCTCAGCTTTGCCATCAATGCTCTTTCACCGAAAATTGCAGGTAAAGTACAGGTTTCCACCACAGTTATAAAGCTTATTCCTTTGCTTCTTATGGCAGTAGTCGGAACTATCTACGGTCTTCTTCATCCTGTAACTGAAGGCGCAGCTGAAACTATCCTTCAGGAAAACTTTGTTCGTCCCGTTGAATCATGGAGTTTTCTTTTCCCTGCAGTTGTTTCAACAGCATTCGCATATGAAGGCTGGATCATCGCAACCTCCATTAACGCAGAGCTTAAGAATTCAAAGAGAAATCTCCCCATTGCGCTTATTGTCGGTGCAATTATAATTATGGCTGTTTATATTTTCTACTTTATCGGTGTTTCCGGCGGTGCAGATGTTGAAAGCCTTATATCAAAAGGTGCTAATGTAGCATTTGTAAATGTATTTGGCGGTACTCTCGGTAATATTCTTAATCTGTTTGTTGCAATTTCGTGTATGGGTACATTAAACGGTCTTATGCTCGGCTGCACAAGAGGACTTTACTCAATTGCTGTCAGAGGCTACGGTCCCAAGGCCCATATATTCAGCCAGGTTGATAAAGAAACAAATATGCCCGTAAACTCCGCTGTTGTTGCAGCACTTCTTACAGCATTCTGGCTTGTTTACTTCTTCGGCTCAAATCTTATGGCAGGAAAGCCCTGGTTCGGTCTGTTTAGCTTTGACTCTTCAGAGCTTCCCATTGTTACAACCTATGCATTCTATATTCCGATATTTATTTCCTTTATGAGAAAAGCAAAGGATGTTTCTCCCGTAAAGAGATTTGTTCTTCCCACTCTCGCTATAATCGGTTCTGCTGCAATGGTAGGTATGGCATTTTATGCACACGGTATTCAGAAGTATCAGGCAGCAGCCGCACAGGGTGAGTTCAGTTTCCCCGTTTTATTCTATCTCATAACATTTGCGGTATTAATGATTATCGGAGCATTCGTTATGAATAAGAAAAAGAAATAAGAAAAAAAATCCGTCCGATTTTTTCGGACGGAAATTTTTTTAGTTAACCGTAATAGTAATGGGAATTTCCATAAGCTTTTGTGTGGCTGTGTTTTGCGTCATTCCCGAAGTGTAATCAATTTTTATTAAGGATGTGTATTTTCCTGCATCTTTAACACTTAGCGTTACATCAACCTGCCACTTGAATGTATCGGGTTCACCGTTTTGGGCTGTGAGAAAAAGATCATTCAGAGTTTTATCTTGAGTTTTTTCATTAAGGGCGGTAAAAACTATATTATCGTAGCTGATGTCTGAAAAAGTGAAATTATTTATAAGAGCATAAAAATCAGCCTGAGTCTTTTTCATTGTAAGGTAAAAAGTAAGAGTAAAGGTTTCTGTATCTGAAGAGGATTTGTTTAATGTAAAATCCGTATTCTCCAAGGTCACTTCTATTCTGTCTGCAATAAGATTTTCGAAGCTTCCCGACTGTACGGAGGGCTTTTTTCCGCCGACTGTTGCTACGGCAGAAACAGTAATTCCGATAAGCAAAATGACAGAAACAATCAGCATTGCAATTTTGTGTTTTTTGAGGTTCATAAAATCCTCCCTTTCGTTTATATTTTAGTAAAAGGAGAGATTAATGTCAATCGGAAAATAATTCTCCTGTCTTTTTTATAAAATCTTCATAAGTCATAAATGTATTAAGAACAGAAAGAAGATTTTTTCCCGTAAGGCGGGAGGGCAGTCCTATTGAAAGAAGAAGTTTTCTTCTTCTTTCAGCACTGTTTTCTCTTCCTGAAAGACCTGCTTCAAACAGGTCGAAATTTGTAATAAGCTTTCTTTCAGACGCTTCTTCTTTTTCGCAAAACAGTCCGGACTGGATAAGTGAGTGCTCCAGAAGAGAATTATCAATTCCCTCAACCCCGAGTTTCCCTTCTTTTGATGGGGACTCTTTTCTTTTTTCTTTTCCGTAAACATCGGGAATGTATGCGTGAATAATTTTATCTTCGGAGACGATATTTTTAAGAAAATTTCTTATCTTAAATCCTGCCGCATCTGAATCGGTGAGGATAAGAAGTCCTTTTTCAGCTGCTAATTTTTTTATAAGTGTCTGTTTTTCTTTTGAATTGAATATGCCGAAGCCGTCCGTTGTAATTATCAGAGCATCAATGACAGAAGAAAGCCTTGCTTTATCGTATCTTCCTTCTACAATGACTGCCCGTGTGGTATGAAGCATCAGTTTCACTCCTTACAGGATGCAAGTTTTGATATAAGCTCTGTTAAAAGCATTTCTTCGGAAATTCTGCTGCTTTTACTTTTAACATCTGCTTCAGACAGAATATTTAAGGCTTTTCTGATTGAAGAGAGCGTGCTTTTTCTTACAAAGGGAGAAATTTTTCCGAATGAATATTTTGTTTCTTTATATTGAAACTGCGATGCAAAATCATTTACTGTTTTGTCTGCATTCAGTGCAACCTTAAGTCTGTAAGCATTAACATAAGCACTTCCGAGTGCTCCTATTATGGCACTTGCGGCTGTTTTTTGACGAAGCAGCTCATTTAATATTTTATATGCCTTGTCAGTTTCTCCCGAAAAAATACTTGCACTGATATCAAAAACAGATGCTTCAACACTTTTTACTGCCGTAATATCTATCATTTCTTTTGTGACAGGCTCACCGCATGAGAAAGCACAGACTTTGTTGAATTCATTGAGAATGACCTGAAGATCTTCGCCGACGCAGTTTATAAGATACATTGCAGTATCATAATCTATTGATGTGCCCTTTTCCTTTGCCCTAGAAACAAGAAGCTTTGCAGTTTTTGCAGGTGTACGGTGTTCTATTTTTACGACGGATCCCAGTTTTTCGAAAATTTTTATTATGCTGTCCCATTTTGCATTTCTTCCCGACGGTAACATATCCGCACTGAAATAAAATATCATAACAGTACTTTCGGGAATATCCTTAAGCTTTTTCTCAAATTCCGCAAGACCGTTGGAATTCAGTTGTTCAAGCGGATAGTTTCTAACAAGAAGACAGGTTTTTTCTGCCATTACGGGAAAATTTTCTGCATCTGCAAAAATAGCTTCAAGGTCTGTTTCGTCGTCTTCATATTTATGGAAATTAAAAAACATAAGAGATTCATCGACGGTTTTTGAAGTGAGAAGTCCGCAATAATACTCCTTGAGATAGTCATCGTCACCGCAAAACAGGAAAATGTTTTGTGTTATTCCGCTTTTCAGCATTTTTGCAAAAATATCTTCATCTATTAACGGCATATGTATCTCCTTTTAATGTAATTTCTATACTTGAGTTTTTTGTTGAAAAGGTGTTTTGTGAAGTGCTTGATAGTTTTTTGTCAGTCATAACGATAACTGTATTAAATTTACTGCTGTCAAGAGTTTTCGGGATTTTACTTCTGCAAATGAGAATGTCACCCTCTGAAAAACGCTTATCAGCGGTTGAAAAATCAGAACCGGGCAGTGAACATATAACGATTTTAATATTATCGATATATAAAACCGAGGCAGAAAAGGAGTCGGATGTTTCGCAATATATATCAGCACCGTTCCAGAGTTTGTCCTGATAAACAGTTTTATTTTCACCGTAAAGCATAACGGTGTTATCGGGTAACAGCTTTGTTTTGAGATATTCTGTATTTTTGCTTTCGCTTTTTTGTATTCTCGGAATAAAAAGATAATCTGTTAAAAGAATTCCCTTAGAATTAAGATGTGAAATAACTTCCGAACAGGCTTTATATGAACCGCCGCTTCCGTAGATCATTGATTTGTTTGCCTGACTTACAGTTATACATGTCGCATTTTCACATGAAGGGATAAAAACAGATGTTTCTCCGCGGTGTGAGCTTTCAGAAATAATTGTAGATGAAACAAGTAAAATTAAACTTAAGAGAATGTATTTAAGTGTAGTTTTTCTGTTTTTATGAATTAAAACCGAAATTGCAACAACAGCGGCTGTAATTATGGACCACGGCAAAATAAGCTTTATGTCTGTTGCATAGACTGCAAAATCAAAATTCTTCATAAACGCAGTGCAGTCGAGTATAATTTCGCTGAAAAATTCGATTATCTTAAAAAGTGAGTTTGAAAATATATTTCCCTCGGGTATGAAAAGAGAAATGCCTGCTGTTGTCATAACCAGTTCTGCAACCGGAGTCAGAATAAGAGACATTAAAGGAGAAAGCAGAGAAATATATCCGAAGAAAACAGTTGTTATCGGTAATGTCATTAATATGACGAGGAGAGAAAGTAAAAATGTATTTATGACAGCTAAAAGCTTATTCTTGACAAAAATGAATTTTGTTTTTTCGTTAAAGGGTAGCGGCAAAATGTATTGTGATGAGAAAATTATTGCGAAAACAGCAAGGTATGAAAGTAAAAATGATACATTGCCTGCAAGAAACGGATTTGACAGGAGCATTAATGTGCCTGCTATTCCCCAGGTATTTAAAGGGTCCGAATGCCGTTTGATTATTTTTGCAATAAATACTGTACCGAGCATTATTCCCGAGCGTATAACCGAGGGTGAAAAACCCGTAAATATCAAATAAAACAAAATAAAAAGCAAAGCCGCAAGATTGGGTGTTATTGATGAACGGGCGCGTTGCTTAAATATAAGAAAAAATATACCTGTCCATAAAGAAAGGTGCATACCCGATACTGCAAAAATATGTGAAACACCGCTGATTTTGAAATATGCCAATACTTCATCGGACAGATAAGTTTTATCGCCTGTGATAAGAGCAGTGGTTACGGCGGCGGTCTCTTCGGGTAAATTGCTGAAAAATTTGTCAGTTGTCCATTTCCGCAGGGAAAGTATTTTTGTATAAATATTGTTTTCAGAATGTGTTTCTGTCAGCGTAATACCGTTATATGCGAAAGCCAGAAGATAAGTTTTATCAGACAGAGAATGATATTTATATATTCCGTCAGAAGTGTTATCGGTAACGGAATCTGCAACAAAGGATATTTTATCACCCGGAATAAAGCTTTGTGTATCATCGGAATACACCGATATTTTTCCGTGTACCTTTAAGTCGTTTATATAAGCATCCGTTAAAATAAAGTTTACCGAATCACCTGCTGTATTCAGAGGATATGTGAAAACGGTTCCTGAAACTTTTAGGTTATCTCCTTGTATTTGTGTTACTGCTTCCGAAATTCCCGAAAATCCCGTAAACAATATTCCCGATATAATAAAAAATGAACAAGCAAGAAGAAAAATTTTTGATAAATATGCTCTTCGTATTGCAAAAACAGTACACAAAAAAGAAAATATTAAAATCAGAATAAACAGAGTATCACTTCCGCCGAGCATCATAATAATGTCGGCGAAAAGTATACTGACAGCACTTACCGCAAAGGGTCTTTTTATTCTCTTCATAAATTATTCTGCGGTATTGTTTTTTGTGCTGAGTGCACTTATAATTTCTTCAAGTGTAGCAATAGGAGAGTGTATATCCTTCAGTCTTACGGAATAATAAGGTCTTGTTGAAGCGTTAGCCATAACTCTTCCTTTCATAACTGAAAGCTTACTTAAAATTTCTTTGTCTATCTGATTTACATAAAGAAGAAGTGAATTTCCTTTCTGGCTTATCTCATATATACCGCTGTCGGCGGCCCAGTTTCTGAGAAGAGAAACCTTTATAAGCCCCAATACGCATTCGGGCGGCTCGCCGTAACGGTCAATAAGCTCGTCAAGAACATCGGAAGCGTCATCCTGTGTATGAATATCTGCAATGCGCTTATAAATGGCAATTCTCTGCGGATAGCTTGAAATAAAGTTGTCGGGAATAAATGCGTCTATCTGGATATCGACCTGACAGGTAATTTTGGGAACATAGTTTTCTTCACCGTTTTTAAGAATTTCTATGGCTTCACTGAGAAGCTGCATATACATATCGTAGCCGACGGATTCCAGATGCCCGTGTTGCTTTGCACCTAAGAGATTACCCGCACCTCTTATTTCAAGATCTCTCATTGCAATCTTAAAGCCTGAACCGAACTGAGTAAATTCTCTTATGGCAGAAAGACGGCGTTCTGCGATTTCAGAGAGCTGCTTATCTCTTGTGAAGGTACAGTATGCACTTGCTCTTCTGGTGGAACGACCTACTCTTCCTCTTAACTGATGAAGCTGTGAAAGTCCCATTCTGTCGGCGTTTTCAATTATAAGAGTATTGGCATTCGGAATATCAACACCTGTTTCAATAATAGTCGTGCAAACGAGTATATCAATATCGCCCTCTGTAAGCCGCTTCCATACATCGGATAACTCATCCTCCTGCATTTTTCCGTGAGCCACTGCGATTTCGGCATCAGGGAAAAACTCTTTTAATGAGGCTGCCGTATCGGTAATATCGCTTATATTGTTGTGAAGATAATAAACCTGTCCGCCTCGGCGAAGCTCTTTTGCGATTGCCTGAGAAATAATACCCATATCGTGCTCAATGACATAAGTCTGAACGGGATATCTGTCCATGGGAGCTTCTTCTATTACCGAAAGATCTCTTATTCCCGAAAGGGCAAGATTGAGAGTTCTGGGGATAGGTGTTGCTGATAGTGTCAGAACATCCACAGTGGGGAACTTTTCTTTTAATTTTTCTTTCTGAAGCACACCGAAACGCTGTTCCTCGTCAACTATCAGAAGTCCGAGATCCTTAAATTCAACATCCTTTGAAATGATACGGTGTGTACCTGCAACAATATCAACGGCACCTGCTTTTAATTTTTTGATTATTTCTTTCTGTTGTTTAGGTGATCTGAAACGGCAGAGCATTTCTGCTTCAATAGGAAATCCCTCAAAGCGGTGAAGTATCGTTCTGTAATGCTGAAGTGCCAATATAGTTGTCGGTACAAGAAAAGCAACCTGTTTTCCGTCGCAGATGCACTTAAAGGCAGCACGAAGCGCGACCTCGGTTTTTCCGAAGCCAACATCTCCGCATAAAAGTCTGTCCATAGGACAGGATTTTTCCATATCATATTTTATTTCATCTACGCTTCTGAGCTGATCATCGGTTTCCTCAAATTCAAAACGGCGTTCAAAATCGTTTTGCATATCAATATCGGGAGAAAATGAGTATCCCGGAGTATTCTGCCTTTGTGCATAAAGCTTTATAAGATCAGCCGCAATATCCTTTACCGCGCCTCTGACACGGGATTTTGTCTTTTCCCAGTCACCTGCACCAAGACGGTTTATTTTTACCGTTCTTGAAGAATCCTCTTCGTGCGGTCCTACATATTTTGTTACAAGTTCAAGTTTAGTAACGGGCACATAAAGAATATCGCCTTTTGCATACTTGATTTTTATATAATCCTTTGTGACTCCCTCCATCTGAACCTTATGGATGCCGTCAAAAATACCGATACCGTTAGTCGCGTGAACAACATAGTCACCCACATGAAGCTCTTCAAGGGAGTTAAATGAGTTTTTATTTTTCTGATATTTTTTTACTGATTTTCTTGCCGCTTTTGCGTGTCTGCCGTAGCTTACAACAAGAAGCTTTTCTCCCGGAAAGTCAATACCTGCATTA
Organism: Clostridia bacterium; assembly: GCA_017513525.1. Lineage (GTDB taxonomy): Bacteria > Bacillota > Clostridia > Oscillospirales > Acutalibacteraceae > RUG806. The sequence goes on along the minus strand of JAFXFC010000010.1, from coordinate 41,422 downwards.
AGAGCACCCGGTAGAATATTTATATACCCTTTCTGTATTACTTCGGGAGTTTTTTTGCAAAGAAGTGCAGGGAATTCATCGTCTGCCAGTTCTTCTAAAAGACCTTCGCCTGCTTTTTCCGTGCCTGCAAATACAAGAACGGTGTATTTGTTTTTAACGGGATATGAAATATCCTCAAGAAGAAGCTTATATGAGCCGTCCCATGCTGAGATCTGATTTATATGATAAGTTATAAGGTCTTTTACGGGAGTGTCAAAGCTGCCTCTTGCGAAGTTGTCAATATATACGGTTTTACTTGTTAAATAGCGGTCTGTAATTTCAGAAAAGGGAGAATAATAGCCGTCAAGCCCTTTACATAAAACGCCGTCTGAAAACAGCTCTTTTATTTCTTCGTTTGAAAGCTTTTCCTGTGAGGTGCCTCTCTCTTTTACACCCGATGTTTCACAAACGAAAAGAAGCTTTTCGGGGAAATAGTCAAGCGGAGTTTCGGCTTTTTCATATGCAAGCGGAAGATACTTGTCACAGCACCCCGGAAGTATTCTGTTTCTTGAAAGCTCTTCATCTCTTGAAAGAAATTCTTTTACTTTATCTGCGTTTTTTGTACGGAGTCCCTTTTTTAATAAGCTTAGCTTATCGGCTAAGATTTCGGTATCGTCAAAAAGAATTTCTGTAACGGGTGCTAACGAAATTTTATCAACTGTTTCGGTTCTTCTCTGAGAAATAATATCAAATTGAGATATTGTATCTATTTCGTCGCCCCAGAATTCTATTCTTATGGGGTTATCAAGATTACAAGGGAATATATCGAGAATACCGCCTCTCAGGGAAAACTGTCCCGCGCCCTCTACCATTTCACAGGCACTGTAACCGCATTTTACAAGTTTTTCTCTTATTTCCTCTGTTGATATTTCCTGTGAGGGCTCAAGAGTGAAGGTTCTTTCTATAAGCTCCTTCTTCGGAAGAGTTCTCTGCATTGCCGCTTCAACGCTTAAAATGAGAATATTACACTCTCCCGAAATCATTTTTGAAAGAGCACCTATTCTTTTCTGTTCATATTCATGGCTTCCTGTTTCAACGCTGTGAAAATTAAAATCTCTTGCAGGATATGTTACGCATTTTGAACCTAAAACACTGAGATCGGTATATAATTTTTCACCTGTTGCTTCGTCGGGGACCAAAACAACAGCACCGTGCGGGTAATCTTCGCACAGTGTGTGTATCAGAAAGGCTTTAGGTGTAGGAGGAAGACCTAAAACACCAATAGGATATCTGCCTTTTTCTGTATTGATTTTTATGCTTTGGTATTCAGAAGATGTGCTGAATAAATTAGAATAGCAAGACATAAGTTTACCCGTTATAACGGCTCATAGCACCGTCAGTATCACCATCAAGTATGTATTTTAAGCTCTCAACGGCTTTTTCCATAGTTTTTTTGAGGACTTCCATATCCTCTTTTGAGAATTTTCCGAGAACATAGTCCTTTAAGTCGTCGTCCTTGTCCTTACGGTCGCTGACACCGATTTTAAGTCGGGGGAAAACATCGGAATTCAATTGCCATATTATGCTTTTTATTCCGTTATGACCGCCTGCCGAACCTTTTTTTCGGATTCTGAGCGTTCCCGTGGGGAGAGATATATCATCATAAATGACGATTATCTTTTCAGTGGGGATTTTATAAAAATCTGCCGCCGCTTTAATTGATTCTCCCGAGTTGTTCATGTATGTCTGAGGTCGCATAATAAGACAGGGGTGTCCCTCTATCATAGCGGTGCAGGTGAGTGCTCTGTATTTTACTCTGTCTGTTTTTATTCCGTATTTATTGCAGAGTATATCAAGACACAAAAAACCTGCATTGTGTCTTGAATATTCATATTCCTTTCCGGGATTACCGAGCCCTGCAATTATAAATTCGGGCTTTCCCGCAAAGCTTTGGACTTCCGTAGTTTTTTTTCTGAAAAATGCCATTTTATTTCTCCGATTATTTCTTTTCTCTGTAGGGCTTTTTTATTTTTACCCATTCATCAATATTTGTCTGTCTTTCTCTTGCAATGGCGAGAGCATCGGCGGGAATATCCTCGGTAATGGTAGAGCCTGCCGCTGTGTATGCTCTGTCGCCCACTTCAACGGGTGCAATAAGATTTGTATTACAGCCGATAAAGGCATCGTCACCTATTTTGCAACGGTTTTTATCCTTGCCGTTAAAGTTTACGGTTACAACACCGCAGCCGATATTAACACCGCTTCCCACATCGGAGTCACCCACATAGGTAAGATGTGAAATGCTTGTTTTTTCTCCTACGGTAGAATTCTTAACTTCAACAAAGTTTCCGCAATGTGCACCGTCTTTTATAACGGAATTAGGTCTTATATGAACAAAAGGACCCATTGAAACATCTGAACCGATCACAGCTTCTTCAGCCTGAACGGAGTTTAATACCGTATCATTTCCGACTGTTGTTTTATAAAGAACAGTATTGGGACCTATTGTGACACCGCTTCCGATTATGCAGCCTTCTTTAATTATTGTGCCCGGAAGAATTACTGTATCTCTTCCGATTACGGTATTTTTATCAATTAACACCCCGTCAATGCAGGGGATAGAAACACCCTCGAGCATAAATTTTTCCAGAATGCTTATTCTTACCTTTTCATTAAGCTCATATAACTGAACTCTTGAATTAGCCCCGAGAACGGCATCACAGTTACATGTTATGAATGCACCGACTTTTTTGCCCTCTGAGAGTGCTATCTCAACTGTATCAGTGAGATAATATTCACCTTTTGAATTATCATTTTTGATTTTTCCCAAAAGCTCAATGAGGGTGTCGCAATTGAACCACATGACACCTGAATTGATTTCGTTTATCTTCTTTATTTCATCTGTTGCAGATGCTTCTTCAACTATGGCGGAAAAATCTCCGCTTTCGGTTCTTACTATTCTTCCGTAGCCGAAAGGATTTTCTATTTTTGCGGAAATTACAGTCTGAACGAAATTGCCGTCAGTGTGAAAGGTGAGTGCATCGGATATAGTTTTTGAGTCAATAAGAGGTGCATCTCCGTTTAATATAAGAACATTGCCGCCTGAGTGTCTTTTTATAAAATCTGCCGCCTGCATAACTGCATGGCCCGTTCCCAGTCGCTGCTCCTGCTTTGCGGTTTCACAAGTACCTTGAAGGTATTCTGCTATTACCTCGCTTTTATAGCCTGTAACTACAAGTATATCATTTATGCCTGCTCCCTTTGCGGCATCTATGACCCAGGAAAGCATGGGCTTAAAAAGAAGCTCTGCCATAACCTTTGGTTTATCTGATTTCATTCTTGTTCCTTCGCCGCCTGCAAGTATCACGGCACATGTATTATTCATGAGTTTTCCTCCCACTGTTAATTTATATTAAAATCTTTATTCATATTCAGGTTATTTTATCACATAAATATTTTCAGTTCAAGGCAAATTTTACGCATATTTGACTTAATTGTAATTCTCAATAAAATATATGTGTTATTTTTGGTGCTTTGTAAAAAAATTATTACATGGTGTTAATTTTTTAAGTATATCATTGACAGTTGACACTTAAAATAATATAATCAATATGTATAATTATATCGGTATGCCCATTTGGACTATCGTTGTTATTTTTTAAGACTTTTAAGGAGGAGGAATTATTGTGAAAAATAATTCATCACAGAGCAGATTTATGAAATTGACAGCTAAGATAATTGTTATTCTTCTGGCTGTTGTTTTATCCCTTTCTGTTCTTCCCACATTATCATTGGATATCTTTACCGGAGCTTCCGCTGCGGTAGATTATACCGTTCATCCGTATTCCGGTGTTGATGTTATCAATGCAACACTTAATGGATATGCGGCTGATCCCGAGGTCAGTGTTGTTAATATGACACTCACAAATAACGTTGATCTTACAGGCACAGGACAAAATGCTGAAGGTGTCCTTCCGGAAGTATTTTCCAGTGGTATTACAGGTATTGTAATTCCCGAAGGTTTAACCGTAAATCTGTTCCTTAACGGCAGACAAATAACTTATTACCGTCCTGAAAACGGTGCATATAAATTGCCTTATGTTTACGGCATACATAACAAGGGTACTCTTAACGTTTACAGCGGTGCAAGTCCCGAAGCTTTGGTAAATGCCGGTATTACTCTTATTAATATCAGAACCAGTCAGAACTGTACCGAAGACCAAGGTACGGTATATTCAAACTTTGAAGGTATCAGAAACGAAGGTACACTGACTGTTAACCGCAATGTTTCAATTACTGTTCAGGTTCACAATGAATTTGATGAAACTAATAATGACAAGCAGGAGCAGATTGCAAACGGTGCTACGGCTATATATAACACTAAGTCTACAGCTTCTTGTGTTGTTAACGGTGCAAATTTATCCGCAACAGCAACGAGTATATCTGTTTATAATGCAGATACTGAGTATGACTGGGGAGATGTTACTTATTATCCTTCTTCACCTCCCTGTAACAGTACTGCTGTCGCTTACGGTATTTACGGCGGTAATGTAAATATTTCCGGCGGTACATCTATTAATGTTGCAGCTACAGCAAAATCCACGCGAGAATCTGATACCAATGATAGAAAACATTGCGGTGAATCAAAAATAACCGGTATTTCATACGGTATTGCAACTTCCGGAAATGTTTCAATAACAGGTGCTTCCATTTCTCATAATGCAACTCTTAACAGCAGTAATGCAACTACTTCAGAGAAAGATGTTGGTTCTATTAATCTTTATTCGGGTGGTATATATGTTACCACCGGTCATACGCCCGTAATTGTTGATGCTACAATAAATGCAGGTAATGGCAGTATTTCTGAATCCGGCGATGATCGCGGTGCTAGAAGATACAGCGAAGGAACTGTAGTTTCAGGCACTGAAATGCCTAAATCTTCTGACAAGATTGTAAGTGATAACTACGGCTATCAGGGTTCTTATCAGGCTTGGCCTAACGGAACGATAAGTGTCAGCAAATTCCTTGATGAAGTCGGTAATTCATATGATGCAAGTATTGCAACAACTATAAATACTCATCCCGTAAGTATTGTCCGTGGTGCTAAAGCCGGCACAAACCGAGTTCATATTGTTTACAGATATTGGTTAAATGCAAACAGAAAAGATATTGACACATCAATTGTAGGTTCTGACGGTAATGTCGGTTATTCTTATAAGCCTCTTACTGACGGAACAAATGTTGTAAAGACACTTGTTTCATTTAACAATGTTACAGCCTCAAATAATCTTACAAAGGCTAATACAGCAAGTGTTTCATATAATAACGGCGGTGAGCCGAAGAACAGTAACTACTGGAGGCTTTCATATATCACATATACTCAGCCGGACAGTTGGTTCTCTGATTATAATGTAGCAGCTCCCCAGACAGGTACTTTGTTGGATGACTTTTCGTCGGCAGACACTCATCCCGGAACACCAGTAAGTGATAAACCGATTTATATTTTTGTAGACTATGTAAGAGTTACTCCGATTTCTATCAGTGCTGAATTGAAAAACGGAAATATTGCAACAACTACATATACAGGTGCTCCTATAAAAGCTTCTGATTTCGGACTTAAGATTGTTGATTCCTCATACGGTACAGATTTTACAAATGAGTATGATATCGACTGTAATAATGATTCTCTTATCAATGTAGAATATTCCTATGAAGGAACAAATGCTGCAGGCAAAACCGAAAAGGGCAGCGGTATGCCTACAAATGCAGGTACATATAAAATAAATCTTAAAATAGCCGATCAGACAAATTACGGAAGCGATCCTGCCGTATACAAAAACAGACTCGGCGTTGATTATGATTTTACTCTGGTAATAGAAAAGGCTTCTGTATTAAGAGGCAACCTTCCCACAAGTATTCCTGCCTTTACTTACGGCGAGACACTCGGTAAAGCATTATCTTTGGATTTATATAATGCAACAGGTCTTGTTGAAGCAGACAAGGATATTTCAGGTGCTTTCACATTCTCTAATGCTTCTGATATGAGTTCTTTCAAAGATGTGGGAACACATACTGTTGAAATCAAATGGACTCCCGAATTTATCGAAGACGCTGAAGTTTCAAACTATAAAGAAACTGTATTTGAAGTAGAATTTACAGTAAATAAGGCTCCTCTTAAAATAACTCCCAATAATGCAGAAGTTGTATACGGTGATACAGAATTCAAGACTCCGTTTAGTGTTACTTTAGAAGGCGTTGTTGCAGATGACAGTGTTTCTGAAATATCAAAGGCAATAAGCTATGAGTACATAGACGGCAATTACTCATACAGCTATAATTCCGAAAGAGCTGCCGGTATTTATTATATAAAAGCAGTTCTCGATGAAAATTCTGCAGTTCTTGCTAATTATAATTGCGAAGTTGTTCCGAATGTCGGACAATTAACAATTGCAAAAAGACCGCTTACTGTTTTAGCAACTGCCGCTGACAGAGCATATGAAGCAAATAACAATAAAGTAAATGTTACATTTACTGTCACAGCCGGTTTACACGGTAATGATTCTGTTGCTATCGGCACAATGCAGGGAATGCTTGATAATAATGCTGTCGGTACAAGAGAGGTTATTGATATAACTCTCGAAGCTGTAAATAACCAGCTTTCCGATGTTACAAGAAACTATGCAGTAGAGAAGATTGTATATGCAACAGGTGAAAAGCTTCTTGTTAATATAGAAAAGGCTACACTTGAAATGCAAGCTCCCGTTATTTCCGACAGATACTATCAGGCTGATGTAACTCTTGCTGATATCAGTCTTCCTGTTGTGAATACACCCGTAAGCGGTGCATGGAAATGGGTCGACGGGGCTATAAATCCCACAGTTGCAGTTTCAAGCTATAAGGCACAGTTTATCCCTGATGATAAAGAAAATTATGAAATAATAACGGCAGATGTTACTGTAAATGTTAAGCAGACTCCTGTTACTATTACATATAATGCCACAATATCCTACGGTGACAATGTTCCCAATATCACAGATTATACCTATAGCTCTGTAGAAGACCCCAATTTCAATATCAAAAATGTTCTGACCTCAGGTAACATTACACCCGCAACTGATTATAAGCAGATGGATCCTGTCGGAGAGTATGCTGTTACTGTCAAAGCAGACAATTTTGTTGATAAGAATAACAACTATATTTTTGCGGTTCAGAATGGTGTTATAAAAGTTGAGCCCAGAAAGATAACCTTTACGGTATCTGATGCTTCTGTAGTTTACGGCGAAAACTTTACTCCTTCAGCAGATAATGTAAATGTCACTTGGGATGAATCTTCCCTTGTCGGCAATGATACATTTGACGCTGTAATTGCCGGTGATATTGCATTTACATACACCACTGGTTTTTCAGAAATCGACAATTATCAGGTAGGTAGTTATAATATAAATGCTGTGCCCGGATTTACTGTATCAAATAATAACTATGCGATAGAAGTAATCAGCGGTACTCTTAATGTTACAAAGGCTCCTCTTACTATCAAGACCAATAACATAACACTTGAATATAACAGCGACCTTCCCGGTATAGAGGAATGTATCACTCTTGTAGGTGCAAAGAAGGAAGACACTCTCGGAAAGATTGTTTCCGACGGTGAAATCAAGATAGATACGACATATAAAAAGGGTTCTGTTGTTAACAGAAACGGTTATCCTATAACGATCGATATTTCAGAGGCTCAATTCAACAACTATGAAGTTAGCGTTGAGAGTGCTGTCGTAACAGTTATTAAAGCTAATCTCAATGTGACAGCAATTCCCTCTGCAAAGCTTACATACGGTCTTACACTTGCCGATGCAATATTTGAAGGTGGCGATGTTACAGGCAGTGTAGCAGGTAAGTTTGTTTATGATAACTCTGCAGAAATTCCCGTTTACCGTGAAGAAGAATATAAGATCTATACTGCAACATTTATTCCAGAGGACACAGCAAACTATAATACTGTTAAAAATATTATAGTTCCTCTCAGTGTTCAGGCTACTGAAGTTTACGGTAATCTTTCAGTTACAGGTACTCCCACAGTAGGAAATACTCTTACAGTCGATGCTTCAAATCTTGTTCCCTCTGAATTAAACCACTATACAATTATATGGTATGCAGGCGGTGCTGAAATCAGCAGAGGCACAGAGCTTACTCTGACAGATGAACATTTAGGTAAAACAATTACGGTTAAAGCTGAATCAAAGGCTCCTTACAGAGGAAATATAGAAAGCGATTCCTTTGTTGTTGCCACTTCCGATCTTGCTTCTATCGAAGATATTCTCAATAATGCAAATATTGGTAATGTGACGGCCTCTTACAATGCACAGGCTCACGCAGTTGAATTCAGTAATACTGCACTTGGAACCGCGACAGTTAAATATAATGGTTCAAAAGAAGCTCCCGTAGCTGCAGATACATATACAGTTACAGTTGATATTGCTGCAACAGCAACTTATGAACCTGTACTCAATCATAAGATAGGAACTCTTACTATCGAAAAAGCTAAATATAATGTTGTAGCAGAAGTTCTTGATAAGGTTTACGACGGAACAACTGATGCTACTGCAAAAATCGTGAGTGAAACAGGTGCCGCCGGCAACGATGATGTATCTTTTGATGTTAAGTCTGCTGTATTCTTCTTTGAGTCAGCTGAAGCCGGTATGAATAAGGCTGCAAACTATAACAGTGATTCGCTCAAGCTTACAGGAGAAGATGCTTCTAATTATGATCTTATCCTTACCCTTGCAAATGGCGGTGCGGCTGATATAACAAAGAAAACTCTTGAAGTTAAGATAATCCCCGTTGAAAGAGATTATCAGAAGAATAACAAGAATATATATCTTCTCTTTGAAACAGTTGCAGAAACATTAATAGACGGTGACGAAAACTTAGTATATGTTGATGAATCCCGTGTTAAGGCTACAATTGATGATGACAATGCCGGAACACGAGAAGTTACAGTTTCTGATGCTGTTCTTATAGGTGAAAAGGCTACTAACTATGAGCTTAAATTTATAAATCTCGAAGGACTTACCGTAGAGATTCATAAGGCTGCTCCCGGATATTCCGTTCCTATGGTAGGAAGCATCACCTATGATAATACAAGACCTCTTTCAGCGATAACTCTTGGTGACAGCCACTGGAGCTGGGATCCTGCTGTAGCAGATAAAGTCTTTGGTGCAGGTACACATACTTATAAAGCAATTTATACACCTGATGATACCGATAACTTTACTACTGTAGAGCAGAATGTAACATTCACAATATCTAAAGCTACCGTTACAGTTAAGGCAGAAAGCTTTACCGTTACTTACGGTGACAATGAGCCTACATACCGTTACACTGTTTCAGGTGTTTCAGATCTTGATAAATTCAATGATGAAGTAAACGGTTATGTCATTATGAACAGTGACTATAATGCAGGTAAAGATATCGGTGAGTATGATATCACTATCGACAGCACCTTACAGAGTAATAACTATAATTTCGAGTATGAAAGCGGTAAACTGACAGTGGCTAAGCGTGCAGTCTTTGTTGAAGCTGTTGCCGAAAACAGACAGTTTGTTCCCGGAAATCTTAATGTTACGGTTAACTTCTCAGCACTCGAAAATGTTTACGGTAGCGATAACTTATCTCTCAGCTCACTTTCCGTTACAGGTACTGTTCCAAGCGATGCAGCAGGTACTAAGTATGTAACCTTTACCTATCCCACTCTTATAGGTGATAAAGCTTCCAACTATGAGCTTGTACTTCTCAATCCCACTGTTACGGTTGAGATAACAAAGGCTGATATCGGTACTGTTACATTCCCCACTTCAGCAACATTGACATTCGGACAGATGCTCGGTGAAATTCAGTTTGATGCTTCACAGAACGGTACTTTCGCTATGGCAGATCCCGAAACTATTCCCGGAAGTGTCGGTATATTTACTGATGTATATAAAGTAGTATTTACCCCCTTCAATGATAACGATTACGCAGAAAAAACAGCGTTTATCACTATCACTGTTGTTCCGGCTGAGCTTCCCGATATGGAATTATATATCGAAGGTACATTACAGAGCGGTAAAACTCTCTATGCTGAAGCTATAAACATTCCCATGAATGCTCAGCAGTATCTTAATTTCAAGTGGTACAGAGTCGATTCTTTCGACATGGATCCCTCACAGGGCACATTGATAGCAAAGGATACTGATTCTTATACCCTTACAACCGACGATATCGGTAAGTTTATTATCTGTATTGCTGAAAATACCGCAGATGCACCGTATATATGCAGTGCAAGCTGTATTACAGATGATACTGTTGAAGAAGAACAGCTTACCTTCTGGCAGAAGATCGTTAACTGGTTCTATATGATCATTGCTAATATAACCAATTTGTTCGGCGGTCTTTTCGGTTAATCTGAACTAATTTAATTTAACAGCGGTTGCTATGCCGAGTGTTCGTAAGGACACTCGGCAGTTTTATTCGCCTCCGGGCGAGTTATATTGCTTCGCAGTGATATTATGCTGCGCATAGTGTTATTGACCTTCGGTCAGTATTGCGAATAAAATAACACTGAAACTGAAAGTTTCAATATCACTATTGTCTAAGACAATAATATCACTCTGCCGCAAGGCAGAATAACACTTGAACTGACCGAAAACGAAAGACGCACTTGCTCACCACCGTAAAGATGGAACAGTGCGCTCTCTGAGAGTAGAAAAAACGGTGCAACCACAAAAAAGGGTTACACCGTATCTCTCAAAAAGCATCCTTATGAGGTGTACTCATATCAGCAGTCGCTGTTTTTCTTAAACTTTTCTGTTGACACATCGGAAAAATCTGATATAAAATATTATAAAAAGGAGAGTGTATATGGCAGTAAGACTTAATGAAAATAAAGAGATTGTTGCAAGAGTAAAAGAAGGATTAAAGCTTAAAGACGGATATTGCCCCTGCAGACTCCCGAAAACAGAGGAATTTAAGTGTATATGCAAGGAATTCCGTGAACAGATAGCCGATCCTGATTTTGAAGGCTATTGTCATTGCATGCTTTATTATAAATCAAAAGACTAAAGGAGAAATTATAATGTCAGTATTAAATGTAGATCATTCTAACTTCAAAGAAATTATTTCCGATTCAAAAGGAACGGTAATTCTTGATTTCTGGGCAGATTGGTGCGGTCCGTGTAAGATGATTGCTCCTCTTGTTGAAGAGCTTTCCGAAAAACATACCGAAATTACCTTCTGCAAGGTAAATGTTGATGATGAGCCTGCAATTGCAGCCGCATACGGCATTGTATCTATTCCGACTCTTATAAAATTCAAAGACGGAAAAGCAGTCGATCAGAATGTAGGTTATTCGGGAAAAGAAATTCTTGAAGCCTGGATAATAAAATAAAGGAGATTTGATATGCCATATCTCAGTGTGCATTTTCGTGAAAAACTGACTGTAGACGGTGAACAGGTTCATTTTTCCGTTTCAAAGGACGGTTTTAATTGGGAAACATTAAACGGCGGCCGACCTGTTCTTTGGAGTGAAAAAGGTACAGGCGGTGTGCGTGATATTGAAATAATAAAGCGTGCTGACGGAAAGTTTGCCATTCTTGCAACCGACCTTTGTGTTGTAAAAAGAATGGATGAAAATTATAATATCGATTGGAAGGATATTAACCACAACGGCAGTAAATGTCTTTCTTATTGGGAAAGCGAAGATCTTATAAACTTTACCGAACAGGAGCTGCTCTTCTTCGGAAGAGATGATTTCGGCTGTCTTTGGGCACCTGAAATTACATATGATGAGGAAAAAGAAGAGTATCTTATTCATTGGGGCTCTACAGTAAGGGAAGATGACTTCAATCATATGTCTATATACTGTACCCGCACAAAGGATTTTAAAAGCTTTACCTATCCCGAATTATTCTTTACAAAGACTAATGAGATACTTGATTCACACCTTATGAAGCACGGTGATACATGGCATTTGTTCTATAAAAATGCTCACGATCCTTCGGGAAATATGCACGAGACCTCGGATAATATAATGGGCCCCTTTACTCATGATGATAGCTTTGATGAATTGGTTCGTTATTATACAAACGGCGGTTCGTATGAGGGTGCGACGACCTATACGCTCCCTGACGGCAGATGGTGCCTGATGCTCGATTTCTTCGGCTGTCCCAAGGATAAAATGGGTTATGTGCCCTTCGTTTCAAAAACTCCCGGCGATGCCGCTTTCAAGAGAGCTGACAGCGAATTTTCATTCCCGTATGGCTTTAAGCACGGAAGATTTATTGAAATTACAGACGAGGAATATAACAGACTTATAAAGCATTACGGCAATTAATGGATGTGAAAAATTAATTAGTTTTGTTAATAATATTCTTACACTTTTTTCATAACTCCATTTTGAAGAAAACTATTGACTTGCCATTATGTATTTAGTATACTGCATATAATAAATTAAATGCAGTGATGATATTAAGACCGTTTAAGGTAGTTTTCAGAGAGCCGTCGGCAGGTGTAAGACGGCAGCGAGTTTTACGGTTTGTCTCGTATCGGAGTACGGCTTCTGAATGCCTTCGGGAGATAGGGAGCTGCGGTAGGTCCCGTTATCATGACCTATGGCTTGAAGAGCCTTATAAGCGGCTGTTTAAACAGCAATCCGGGTGGTACCGCGGTAATTTTTATCGTCCCTGAAACTTTGTTTCGGGGATTTTATTTTTGCAAAGTATAAGGAGAATACCATGAAAAAGATCTCAATTATCGATAAAACAATGGCAGGACTTTCTGCAGATTTGAGCTTCAGAGAAAAAACCGAAATAGCAAAGCAGCTTGATAAGCTTGGTGTTGATGTTATTGAGCTGCCTGCCATAAAAAACGAAAAAGCAGATATGCTTCTTGTAAAAAATATTGCAAGTGTTGTTGAAAAAACAGCAGTAAGCATTCTTGCGGGATTTACAAAGGAAGCCCTTGAATGTGCCGCTTCATGTATCAAGGATGCAAAAAGGAAAATTCTCAATATTGCTGTTCCCATGTCTCCTGCAGGAATGGAATATTTCTGTGCTTTGAAGCCCGATAAAATGCTTCTCAGAATTGAGGAGTTGGTTTCATTTGCAAAAACTCTTTGTGAAACGGTTGAATTTACCGCACTTGATGCTACAAGAGCAGAAAGTGAATTCCTTTATCAAGCATTAAATGAAGCAATTAAAGCAGGAGCTGATAGCATAACGCTTTGCGATGATGCAGGTGTTATGGATGCAGATGATTTCGGCTCGTTTATAAACGGTGTTTTCTCTTCTGTTCAGGGTATCCAAAATATTAATGTCACGGTGGATGTTTCAGATGCCATAAATATGTCAACAGCTTGTATTGCCGAAGCGCTTAAAAACGGTGCAACTGGAATAAAAACCACCGTTGGCGATTATGGCTTTGCAGATATTGAGAAAATTTCAGCATTTATTTCGGCAAAAGGCGAAAAAATGGGTATATCCTCAGGTGTTAAAACTGCAACACTTAAAAATGTCTGTGAAAAGCTGAAAGCTATTATAGATATGGACCGCAGTAAAGAATCTCCCTATACAGGAGTTATAAGAAGCGACGATGAAATTGAGCTTCATAAAAATGATGACTTCAGTATAGTTTCTCAGGCTGTGCAGAAGATAGGTTATGATCTGAGTGCCCAAGACAGCTCAAAGGTTTATGATGAATTCTTAAAGCTTTCGGAAAGAAAAGAGATTATCACTACAAAAGAGCTTGAAGCTATCATTGCAACTGTTACAATGCAGGTTCCTTCAACCTACCACCTTGTAAGCTATGTTATAAATGCAGGTAATGTAATTACCGCGACTGCAAATCTTTGCATAGAGAAAGACGGAAAGAAGCTCAACGGAGTTTATGTAGGTGACGGTCCCATTGATGCGGCTTTCCTTGCTATAGAGCAGGTCGTTGGTCACCATTTTGAGCTTGACGATTTCCAGATACAGTCCGTAACAGAAGGCAGAGAAGCTATGGGTCAGGCACTCGTGAAGCTTCGTTCCGATTCAGGTAAGCTTTATTCGGGCAGCGGTATTTCCACAGACGTAATAGGTGCAAGTATCAAGGCATATCTTAACGCACTTAATAAAATCGCATTTGAGGAGAACAGATAATGAAACTCTCTTTTTCAACAAGATATATGCCGGATATGCCTCTCTCCGGTTATCTTAATACGGCACTCTCACAAAAATACAGTGCTGTTGAAATATATGATATATATAAAGCTTGCTTCGGCGGTGAAAAATCATCTTTTTCAAGCTCGGGAGTTTTTTCTACAAAAAGAAAGCTTCTGAATACGGGAATTGCAATTTCACAGCTCGATTTTCCGTTTGATATTTCTGATAGTGAAAATTTTAATGAAAATCTCCAAAAAGCTGAAAATATTATTATAACTGCAGCAAATATCAATGTCAGCTTTGTTAAGGCATATGCCGGAACTGATAAAGAAACAGCTGAAAAGTTTCTTCGTGCAGTGTCAGTTACAGCCGAAAAAGAGAATGTTATCATTCTTATAGAAACTGACGGTATTTACAGTGATTCTTCGGCTCTTCGTGAGTTTCTTGATTCCTTTGCAAGTGATTCTATAGGTGCTTGCTGGAATATGTATTCTACTTATTTCAAGGAAAAAGAAGATGCTGAAACTACAATTAAAAACCTCGGTGCATATGTAAAATCGGTCAGTGTCAACGATGCCGACAGTGAGGGAAGACCTGTTCTTATAGGAGAGGGAAGTCTTCCTGTTACAGATATGATAAATGCTCTTCGTTCTATAAATTATAACGGTTATGTCGGAATTGAATGGAATACCGAATGGCTTCCCGAAATTGACGATTTTGATGTTATTCTTACATTCTTTGAATCTCATATGAATGCCTACGGTAATCCTAAGAAAAACAAAAAGCATTTATACCGCAATAAAACAGGTGACGGTAAGTTTATCTGGAAAAAGGAACAGCTTATAGATAAGACCTTTTCACAGGTGCTTGATGCTCAGTGTGAAGCATTCCCCGATCAGCTTGCTTTTAAGTATACAACACTTGATTATACGAGAACATATTCCGAGTTCCGTGATGATGTTGATACCTTTGCAAGAAGCCTTATAGCAATGGGAGTGCGCCCAGGTACTCATGTAGCAGTTTGGGCAACAAACATTCCTCAGTGGTATATTGCATTCTGGGCGGCAACTAAAATCGGTGCAGTTCTTGTTACTGTAAATACAGCATATAAAATTCACGAGGCGGAGTATCTTTTCCGTCAGTCAGATACGCACACACTTATTATGATTGATAAGTACCGTGATTCAGATTATGCTTCTATTGTCAAAGAACTGTGTCCCGAACTTGAAAGCAACCGTTCAGGCGAGCCGCTTCATGCAAAAAGACTGCCTTTCCTCAGGAATGTCATAACCTGCGGATTTTCAATGGAAGGCTGTATGACATGGGATGAAGCAGTAGAAAAAGGAAAGAGCGTACCCGTTGAAGAGGTTTACAGATATGCTTCACAGGTAGATAAAGACGATGTCTGCAATATGCAGTATACATCGGGCACAACAGGCTTCCCGAAGGGTGTTATGCTTACTCATCATAATGTTGTCAACAACGGTAAATGTATCGGTGACAGAATGGATCTTTCAACGGCAGACCGTATGATGATACAGGTTCCCATGTTCCACTGCTTCGGCATGGTCCTTGCTATGACTGCATCTATGACTCACGGTGCAACACTTATGCCGCTTCCTTACTTCTCACCGAAGCCTGCACTTTCTTGCATAAATAACGAGAAAATTACCGCTTTTCACGGTGTTCCCACAATGTTTATTGCGCTTCTCGGTCATGATGATTTCCCGAAAACGGATTTCTCACACATGAGAACGGGTATTATGGCGGGGTCTCCCTGTCCCATAAGCGTTATGCAGGATGTTGTCGATAAGATGAATATGAAGGAAATCACCATTGTTTACGGTCAGACAGAGGCTTCTCCCGGTTGTACTATGAGCAGTACGGACGATCCTCTTGAAGTAAGAGTTGCAACCGTCGGCAGGGCCCTTCCCGAAATAGAATGTAAGATAGTAGATCCCGAAACGGGTGAAGAATGCCCCGATAATGTAACAGGTGAGTTCGTTGCCCGCGGCTATAACATAATGAAAGGCTATTATAAAATGCCCAAGGCCACCGCTTCTGCTATTGATAAAGACGGCTGGCTTCATACGGGGGATCTTGCTTGCAGAACACCTGAGGGTAATTTCAGAATTACGGGAAGACTTAAGGATATGATAATCCGTGGCGGTGAAAATATTTATCCCAAGGAGATAGAGGAATTTATATATACTCATCCCAAAGTAAGCGATGTTCAGGTAATAGGTGTTCCTGATGAAGCAATGGGTGAAGAAATCATGGCTTGTGTTATTCTCAAAGAGGGAGAAGAAATGACCGTAGAAGAAATGAAGCAGTATGTGCGGGATCATATGGCAAAGCATAAGGTTCCGAAATATGTTGATTTCGTAACAGAATTCCCCATGAATGCCGCAGGTAAGATCCTTAAGTATAAAATGCGTGAGGATGCCGTGAAAAAACTCGGTCTTCAGAAAGCAGATTCCATAGTTACGGCATAATTAAAAAAATTAATAAATTTTATTAATTTTGTGATGTTGACAAATATATATACTTATGTTATCATTCATTCAATGGCTGTGACGAAGAGGCCTGAAAGATGTCCGATCCAGAGAAACGGCGGTTGGTGTGAGCCGTAAGACGATACTTTCAAGAGGCTATCGCTTCTGAGCCGGAAATGCGAAAAGTTCAGTAGTGTTTCCCGGGAATGCCCCGTTAGTGCAAAGGAGTTGTCGGACTCTAAAGCGGCATACGGCAATAGCCGTTGCAATTTGAGTGGTACCGCGGAATATTATTTCCGTCTCAAAGAAATTTTTCTTTGAGACGGTTTTTTCTTTATAGGAGGTTAGGTTTATGGCTACAACAAAAACAGACAATAAACTTTTTGAGGTCGCACGCCGAATTCAGGAGATGCGTTCAATTTGTGACTTTACAGTTGAAGAAATGGCAGAGAAAACTGAAGTTACACCTGAACAGTATGAATCTTTTGAAGGCGGAGCAGAGGATCTTCCTTTCTCTTTTATTCATAAGTGTGCTCTTGCTTTTGATATAGGTATAACCGATCTTCTTGAAGGACACAGCGCAAAGCTTACATCATATACCGTAACAAGAAAAGGCGAAGGACAGACTACTGCTAAAGAAAACGGCATTGAAATTCAAAATCTTGCACCGCTGTTCAAGGATAAGCTGGGTGATCCCTATTGGGTAAGATATGAATATTCCGCTGATCTTGAAAATAAACCTATCCATACATCTACCCACGCAGGTCAGGAATTTGATATGGTTATAAGCGGAACACTTATGGTAAAAGTCGGTGATCATACAGAGATACTCCACGAGGGTGACAGTATTTATTATAAGAGCTCCACACCTCACGGAATGATAGCTGTTGACGGAAGAGACTGCGTATTCCTCGCATTTATTCTTGCTTCCGACGAAGCTCCCGAGGATATTGCAAAAAACAGAATAATGCCCGAAGCCAGAGTTTCCGAATCGCTCGTATGTCACAAGTTCGTAAAGCCTGTGGAGAATGAGCGCGGAGAGCTTGTCGATATAGATTTTGAAAACACTGATGCATTCAACTTTGTATATGATGTAGTTGATAAAATAGCAAAAAAATCACCCGACAAGACTGCAATGATACATATTGCAAAGGATAAGACTGAAAGAGTGTTCACATATCAGGATATCAAGGAATATTCCTGTCAGACAGCAAACTATTTCCGTTCTCTCGGTATTAAAAAGGGCGATAGGGTAATGCTCGTATTAAAGCGTCATTATCAGTTCTGGTTCTCAATATTAGCACTTCATCGCCTCGGTGCCGTAGTCATTCCTGCAACTCATCAGCTTCAGGCACATGATTTTGAATACCGTTTCAATTCAGCAGGAGTCAGTGCAATAATCTGTACTTCCGATGATAATACTCCCGCACATGTTGATGAATGTGCAGATAAATGTCCCACTCTTGTGACAAAGGTTGTTGTAGGTGAGCCAAGAGACGGCTGGCATAATTTCAATGAGGAATATAAGCTTTTCTCCCGTCGCTTCAGAAGAGAAGAAGATACTGCCTGCGGAAAAGATCCTATGCTTATGTTCTTCACTTCAGGTACAACAGGTTATCCCAAAATTGCAACTCACAGCTTTTCTTATCCTCTTGCACATTTTGTTACTGCAAAATATTGGCACTCAGTAAGCAAAGACGGACTCCACTT
The DNA here is from genome assembly GCA_017513525.1 of Clostridia bacterium. Taxonomy (GTDB): domain Bacteria; phylum Bacillota; class Clostridia; order Oscillospirales; family Acutalibacteraceae; genus RUG806. The sequence continues at coordinate 23,064 of JAFXFC010000010.1, read as the reverse complement.
CACAATTTCCGATACAGGCTGGGGAAAAGCTCTTTGGGGTAAGCTTTACGGACAGTGGCTTTGTGAAGGATCTGTATTTGTTTATGACTTTGACCGTTTTGATGCTTCAGAGATTCTTCCGATGTTCTCAAAATACGGAATTACCACCTTCTGTGCACCTCCCACCATGTACAGAATGCTTATAAAGCAGGATCTTTCAAAATATGATCTTTCTTCCATAAAGCATGCTACTATAGCAGGCGAAGCACTCAATCCCGAGGTCTTCAAGCAGTTTGAGGCTGCAACGGGACTTCAGCTTATGGAAGGCTTCGGCCAGACGGAAACTACACTTACTATCGCAAACCTTATCGGAACAACACCCAAGCCCGGTTCTATGGGTAAGGCAAATCCCATGTATGATATTGATATAATAAAAGCAGACGGAACTCCCGCACAGCTCGGTGAAAACGGTGAAATTGTTGTGCGCACTTCCGAAAAGGTTCCTTGCGGCTTGTTCCTCGGCTATTACAATCAGCCTGAAAAGACTGAAGAAGTATGGCACGACGGATATTATCACACAGGCGACCTTGCATGGAAGGATGAAGACGGCCACTTCTGGTATGTCGGCAGAGTTGACGATGTTATCAAGTCTTCAGGCTACCGTATAGGACCCTTCGAAATTGAAAATGTTATTATGGAGCTCCCTTATGTACTCGAATGCGGTGTCTCTGCCGAACCCGATGAATTAAGAGGTCAGGTCGTAAAGGCAAGTATTGTTCTTACAAAGGGCACTGAGCCTTCAGAAGAACTCAAAAAAGAGATTCAGAAGTATGTCAAAGAGCATACAGCTCCTTATAAATATCCCAGAATCGTTGTATTCAGAGACTCTCTTCCCAAGACTATAAGCGGAAAGATTCAGAGAAATAAACTTTAATTTTATGAAAAGAATAAGCATTTTAGCCGGTCATTACGGCTCAGGTAAAACAAATATTGCGGTAAATATGGCTCTTAAAATGAAGAGTGAGGGCTTCGATACGGTTATTGCAGACCTTGATATTGTAAACCCTTATTTCAGAACAAAGGATTCGCTTGAAAGGCTGGATGCCGCGGGAATAAAACTCATTTCCTCGGAATACGCCAACTCGAATGTTGATATCCCTGCAATTCCGCAGGATATGTATTCAATAATCGACGATAAAGAGAGATATTATATAGTTGATCTCGGCGGCGATGACAGAGGTGCATATGCTCTTGGAAGATATGCGGATAAAATAAAAGAAGAAAACAGCTTCGAATTCTATTTTGTTTTTAATATGTATAGGCCCTTAACTCCCGATGCCGAAAGTGCATTTGAGGTCATGGGTGAAATTGAAAGAGCCTGTAATATGAAATTTACCGCTATAATCAATAATTCAAATATCGGAGAGCTTACAAGGGAAAATATGGTTTTGACATCTGTTGAAGAATGTAGTAAACTGTCCTTGATGTCGTCTTTACCCGTAAAGTTCACAACTGTTTCAAGCAGTCTTTATAATAAGCTTTCGGGAAAAACAGATAATCTGTTCCCCTTGGAGCTTCAAAAGAAAATCATTTGATTGGAGAGAAATATAATGGCAAAAGTTACATTTACGGAGGACCTTTGCAAGGGCTGTGCTCTTTGCGTTGGTGCCTGCCCTAAAGGTATTATCAAGTTGTCGGAAAACCGTCTTAATGTCAAGGGACATCATCCTGCAGAAATAACCGATCAGGATTCCTGTATTGCATGTGCATTTTGTGCCACAATGTGTCCCGACTGCGTAATTACTGTTGAGAGGTGAAAAATATGAGTGATATGGTATTAATGAAGGGAAATGAAGCCATTGCGGAAGCTGCCATAAAAGCAGGCTGCCGTCACTACTTCGGTTATCCCATTACTCCTCAGACTGAGGTTGCTGCATATATGTCAAAGAGAATGCCCAAAATTGGCGGCGTATTCCTTCAAGCAGAAAGTGAAGTTGCAGCCATAAATATGGTTATCGGTGTTGCATCTACCGGCAAGCGTGTTATGACTTCTTCCTCTTCACCCGGAATTTCTCTTAAGAGTGAGGGTATATCCTATCTTGCAGGCTGTGATCTTCCCGCACTCGTTGTTAATGTACAGAGAGGCGGTCCCGGTCTCGGCGGTATTCAGCCTTCTCAGTCCGACTATTGGCAGGCTGTTAAAGGCGGTAGCCACGGCGATTTCCATAATATAGTTTTAGCACCTGCTTCCGTTCAGGAAATGGCAAGTCTTACCGTTAAAGGCTTTGAACTCGCTGATAAATACAGAATGGTATCAATGATACTTGCAGACGGTACTATGGGACAGATGATGGAGCCTGTTTCCCTTGATATCGAAAGCACATATTCCGTTAAAAAGCCCTGGGCTGTTACAGGTACAAAGGGAGAGAGACAGCACAATATCGTAAATTCTCTTTTCTTACAGCCCGAAGAGCTTGAACAGAAGAATTTCGAAAGATATGAAAGATATAAGCTCATTGAAGCTAATGAAGCAATGTATGAGGAATACCTCATGGAGGATGCCGAAATCTGTGTAGTCGCTTTCGGAATTACATCCCGTGTTGCAAAGAACGCTATCAATGAGGCGAGAAAACAGGGTATAAAGGTAGGTCTTATCCGTCCTATTACTCTCTGGCCTTTCCCGAAAGCAGCGCTTCTTAAAGCTGCAGATAAGTGCAAGGCATTCATTTCCGTTGAAATGAATATGGGACAGATGATAGAGGATATAGAGCTTAGCATCAGATGTAAGAAGGAAGTACATCTTTGCTGCCGTACAGGCGGTATGATCCCCTCACCCGAACAGGTACTTGCAAAAATCATTGAAGTAGATTCAAAGGAGGCTTGAGTATGGCTACAGTATTTAAAAAACCCGATTCATTAACAGATGCAGTGCTTCATTATTGCCCCGGCTGTACTCACGGTATTATTCACCGTCTTGTAGCTGAAGTTATGGATGAACTCGGCATTACAGGAAAAACCATCGGTGTAGCACCTGTCGGCTGCTCCGTTATGGCATATAATTATTTTACCTGTGACTTTGTTCAGGCAGCTCACGGCAGAGCTCCCGCAGTTGCAACAGGTGTAAAGCGCTCAGATCCCGATAATATTGTATTTACATATCAGGGTGACGGAGACCTTGCCGCTATAGGTACTGCAGAAACAGTACACGCAGCAGCAAGAAGAGAAAATATTACTGTTATTTTCGTTAATAATGCAATTTACGGTATGACAGGCGGTCAGATGGCTCCCACAACTCTTCCCGGTCAGGTAACACAGACTTCCCCCTACGGCAGAGATGTTAATACCGTAGGCTATCCCGTAAAGGTCTGCGAGCTTTTAAGTAATGTTGACGGTGCCGCTTATCTTGAAAGAGTTGCCGTTAATAATGTAAAGAACATCAGAAATGCAAAGAAGGCAATTAAAAAGGCTTTCCAGAATCAGATAGACGGAAAAGGCTTCTCGCTTGTTGAAGTTCTTTCCACCTGTCCCACAAACTGGGGTATGTCTCCCGAAAAGGCACTCACTTGGCTTCAGGACAATATGATTCCTTATTATCCTCTCGGTATTTATAAGGATATTACAGAAGAAAAGGAGGCAGAATAATGGCTACTGTTAATATGCTCTTTGCAGGCTTCGGCGGTCAGGGTATCCTCTTTGCGGGAAAATTCCTTGCTTATAAGGGGCTTATCGAGGGTAAGCAGGTAAGCTGGCTTCCTTCCTACGGTCCCGAAATGAGAGGCGGTACTGCTAACTGCTCCGTTATTCTGAGTGATGCTCCTATCGGCTCTCCCATAGTTGATAAGCCCGATGTGCTTATTGCTATGAATCTTCCTTCTCTTGATAAATATGAGAATTCAGTTGTTCCCGGCGGTAAGATTTTCGTTGATTCAACACTTATCGGAAGAAAAGTAGAAAGAACAGATGTAGAAGTTTTCTATATACCCGCTTCAGGACTTGCAAGTGAAAAGAATATCAAGACACTCGCAAATATGATTATTACGGGTAAGGTTATCAAGGAAGTTTCCGAGATAGGCTCTGACAATCTTGAAGCCGCTCTTAATAAGGTAATTTCCGCAAGACATCAGGATATGTTAAAGTATAATCTTGATGCACTTAATATCGGCGCAGAACTTTAATTTATAAAGGTATTTTCTCTTCTTTACGGAAAGAAAATACCTTTTCTTTTTTATCTTGAATTATTACGCGTTATACTATATAATTTAAACGAAATTAAAAGAATGGTGGAATGCCGGTATGAAATATGTATTATTTGCATTACTCGCAATATTAGCGGTTTTTGTTTTTATGATGCTCATATGCGTAGTAAGAGCAGTAAAAGTAAAAAAATCTCCCTCAGAGAAAAAGCCTGCAATAAGCTGGACTAAGGAAGAGGAAGAAAAGTATGCAAAGGCTCTCTCCGAAATGGTAAAGGTTCCTACCGTTTCGAAGAAAAAGGGTGAGGAATACAGCGACTTTCTGAAATTACAGGAGGTCATGGAAAAACTGTATCCCAATATTTTCCAAAAGCTTGAAAAGCATGATTTTGAAGGAAATATCTTAAGACTTTGGAAGGGTAAGAATTCTTCTAAAGGTGCCATTCTTCTTATGGGACATCAGGATGTTGTTCCTGCTGCAGAAAAGGAATGGACAAGAGATCCTTTTTCAGGTGCAATAGAAGCCGGATGTATCCACGGAAGAGGTGCTATGGACTGTAAGAGCACTCTTTCAGCAGAATGGAGTGCTGTTGAAGAGCTTCTTGAAGAAGGCTTTATTCCCGAAGAAGATATCTGGCTTTTCTCGTCCGTAAATGAAGAAAATTCAGGCGGCGGCGCTATTGATGCCGCAAAATGGTTTAAAGAGCAGGGAATAAGACTCAATGCCGTTCTTGATGAAGGCGGTGCTGTTATAGGAAATGTTTTCCCTGGTCTTTCACAGCCCTGTGCTGCTATTGGTATTGTTGAAAAGGGCTTTTGTAATCTTAAATTTATTGCAAAGGGTGCAGGCGGTCATTCTTCAACACCTCCCAAAAATACTCCCATTGCAAGACTCGCCATGTTTATGGCAGAGGTGGAAAAAACAGATCCCTTCAAAAGAGAGCTGGTTTCTCCTATCCCCGAAATGTTCACAAGCATTGCAGGTCATCTTATTTTCCCGCTTCGTCTTGTTATGTCAAATCTCTGGCTTTTCAAGGGACTTCTATCTAAGGTTCTGCCCCTGTTTTCACCCATGGCAGGTGCATTCGTAAGAACCACCTGTGCATTCACTATGGCTTCGGGCTCCGAAGCTCCGAATGTTATTCCCGACGAAGCATATGTTATATGCAATATCCGTCCTTCTGTTCATCAGAAGGCAGAGGAATCCATTGAGGTGCTGAGAAATATCGCAAAGAAGTATGATATTGAAACCGAAGTTTTACTTTCCCGTGATCCCTCAAATGTTTCTTCTCCCGAAGGAAAAGAATTCAATTATCTTAAAAAATGTATTGAAGAAGCAATCCCCGATGTTGTGCCGATTCCTTATCTTATGACAGGCGGAACGGATTGCAGACAGTTTGAGCTTGTTTCAGATAATTGCTTAAGATTTACTCCTACAAGACTTACCCCCGAACAGCTTGCTGCTATGCACGCTGCAAATGAAAGTATCGGAGTGTCGGCATTAGCCGAGGGCGTAAAATTCTACAAATACTATATTCAGAACAGATAATACGTAAATACATAAAAAAACGGTTTTGTTATACACCTTTCAGTGTACAGCAAAACCGTTTTCTGTTGTTTTTTACATTTCGTCTTCTTCGATTTCATCCTCAGTGCTGTCTTCTATATCAAGAACCTTATTAAGAAAATGTACGCATTTGTTCATACATCTCTTAGCCAGCTTAAATCTTAAATTAAGATGATAGCAATGGTTATTGAGGAAGCCGTCAACAACAAAAGATTTATATTTAATGCCGAATTCATCAAATTTTTCAGCCATAGGCTTTCCCTGATCTATACAGAGAATATCGTCATCTGCCCATGTAATAAATACGGGGGGCCATTTTTCATTAACAAAACTTATGGGAGAAATATAATCTATATGCTCATACTCAGTAGTGTTTGAATAATCTCTTTTTACTTCAAAGCCGAGTATCATGCTGAGAGTTTTTGAAACTATTCCCATAACATTAGGCGATGTTTCGAGTTTTCTTAAATCGAAGATGCCGCACATAAGTGCAAGAGCCGCAGGTTTTAGCTTAATTTCGGGTAACTGAAAACGATTTCTGAGATCATCGTCATTTGCAAAAGCACAAAGCATTGCCGAAAGATATGCACCTGACGAGTCACCTGAAATAACTATTTTGTCGGTATCAAGGTTGCAGTATTTTTTGAGAGTATCAATATAGTTTAATGCTCTTATTATATCTGCATAATTTTCATCAATTTCTACTTCGGGCGGCATACGGTAGTCTATATTAAAAACAAAATAACCGTGATGAGCAAAAAATTCAGAGTTCGTGATTCTGTAATCCTTGTCGCCCTTAATAAATCCGCCGCCGTGTATATAAAGAAGCACGGGATGCTTTTTGCCGTCATCAAAAATATCTCTTCTGAAATATAAATCGGCAACATTGAATTCTTCCGATTCGTTGTGATAGGCAATATTCTGTATTCTTATAATGCCCGGATATCTGACAGCATTCTGCGGTCTTTCTCCCAATACATCGATGGCCTTAAAAACAAGTTCAGCTCTGTTCAATAATATCACCCTTTCGATATATTCATATAAATAATGATACTCTAAAATTATGTTAAAATCAAGAAAATTAAACTTATATTATGTATAAAATTGTGTATAAATTCTTGTATATTCATATGAATATACAAAAAATTCTTGTATATTCATATTCACTGTGATATATTATAAGATGAAATAGCAGTATGTTTTGCGGAGGTTAAAGTATGACAAGAAGTGAAGCCCGTGAACAGGCATTTATACTTATTTTTGAAAAAATATTCAATCCTGAATTAAGTGTTGACGATATAAAAGCTATTGCAGAAGAAAGCGAGCTTTTCGTGCTTGATGAGTTTTCTGAGAAGCTTTTTATCTCGGTATGCGAAAATCAGGAAAAGGCAGATGAAGTGATTTCATCGCATCTCAGAAAATGGACTTTGCAGAGAATTCCCAAGGTTTCTCTTGCTCTTTTAAGACTTGCCGTGGTTGAGATATTATTCTTTGAAGATGTTCCCGACAGCGTATGTGCAAATGAAGCTGTTGAACTTGCCAAAAAATACGGCGGCGATGATGATGCTTCATTTATAAACGGAGTTTTAGGCTCTGTTATCAGAGGAAAAACAAACTGATGCTGTGCCTTGGTATAGATACAAGTAATTATACTACTTCGGCGGCTCTTTATGATGCTGTCAGCGGTGAAATCATTCAGTCAAGAAAGCTTTTGACTGTGAAAGAAGGGGAATTGGGCCTTAGACAGTCTGATGCGGTATTTCAGCATACCCTCAATTTGCCTGAAACGGTAAATGCAGTTCTTCCCAAAGGCGGCAAAAAAATTGAAAGAATTGCCGTTTCCGTTTCTCCCCGTGATGAAGAAGGTTCTTATATGCCCTGTTTTATGGCAGGCAAGGGGACAGCGCAAATATTGGCAGGTGCCTATGGAGCAGAACTTAAATATTTTTCACATCAGGCAGGGCACATTGCGGCAGCTCTTTATTCTTCCGATTCATTGTATCTTTTAGAAAAAGAATTTATCGCATTTCATGTTTCGGGCGGCACGACAGAAGCCGTGAAAGTAACTCCCGATAAAAACAGAATTTTTACCGTTGAGCCTGTTTCAAGATCATTGGATCTTAAAGCAGGACAAGCGATAGACAGAACGGGAAATCTTCTGGGACTTCCTTTTCCTGCAGGACCCGAGCTTGATAAATTAAGTCTTCAGAGCGAAAAAGAATTTAAGATAAAACCTTTTATGAAAGGCGGAAACTGTTCTATATCGGGACTTCAGAATAAGTGCGAAAAAATGAAAGAAAACAAAGAAAAGGACTGCGATATTGCAAAATACTGTATTGATTATATATCACAGGTAATATATGAAATGACTTCTTCAATTCTTCTGAAATATCCGGGGCTTCCATTGGTTTATTCAGGCGGTGTAATGTCCAATACTCTTATAAGAAAACGCTTAAGCGAAGAATTCGGGGCAGTGTTCGCCGCTCCCGGCTTTTCTTCCGATAATGCAGCAGGACTTGCAGTCCTCGCATCTATATAAAATTATGATGAATATACCGACTTTTACGGTTTCTCAGGCAAACCGTTATATAAAATCACTTTTTGATTCTGATCTCGGAATGCAGTCGATCTTTATTTCGGGAGAGATATCGAATTTTTCAAATCACTACAAAACAGGTCATCTTTATTTTTCATTAAAGGATGATTCAGCTTCAATAAAAGCTGTTATGTTTGCAAGGCAAGCTTCAAAGATTCGTTTTACACCCGAAAACGGTATGAAGGTCATTGTAAACGGCAGAATTTCCGTTTTTGAACGCGACGGTGTTTATCAGATATACGTGGAAAATATGCAGCCCGACGGCGCAGGTGCATTGGCGGTGGCTTTTGAACAGCTTAAAAAGAGGCTTGAAGCAGAAGGACTTTTTTCTCCCGAACACAAAAAGCCTATACCGTCATTTCCCAAAAGAGTAGGTGTTATAACATCTCCTACGGGAGCTGCAGTAAGAGATATTTTCAATGTTCTCGGAAGAAGATTTCCCAAAGCAGAGGTCGTTTTTAAAGGAGTTTCCGTGCAGGGAGCTTCGGCGCCCTCGGAAATGATAGAAGCTATTGAGGGGTTCACAAGGAAAAACTGCGCGGATGTAATAATTATCGGAAGAGGCGGCGGCAGTACAGAAGACCTGTGGTGCTTTAATGATGAACTGCTCGCAAGAGCCGTATATAACTGCCCCATTCCGATTATTTCTGCGGTAGGTCATGAAACAGATTTCACAATATGTGATTTTGTAAGCGATATGAGAGCTCCGACACCGTCAGCGGCGGCAGAATTAGCCGTTCCCGATATGAACACGCTTATGATGAATACCGCTTCGCTTACGGACAGGTTATACGGTGCTATAACGAATTATATAGCTTCTGAAAAAAGAAGGCTTTTAATGTTGCTTGAAAAAAGGTCTTTCACGGATCCCGGTAAATTTTTTAAATCCGAATATGAAATGCTTAATAAAAATACGGTAAGATTAAAAGCCGCAGCCGACAGAATCTTATATAAAGAAAAAAACAGCCTTACGGAAGCGGTATCTGCACTCCAAAGACTTAATCCCTTAAGTGTTTTATTAAGAGGTTATTCTCTTGTAAGCCTTGACGGAAGAATAGTAGAGAGTGTAGAAAAAATAAAAAAAGACGACATACTTCAGATATCCATGTCTGACGGAAATGTAAGCTGTCTTGTTCTCGACACGGAAAGGAGAACTGAAAATGAGTGAACTCACATATGAAGAAGCTTTGAAACGGCTTCAGGAAATAGTAAAAGCCCTTGAAAGCGGCGGACTTCCGCTTGAAAACTCCGTAAAGCTTTTTGAGGAAGGTGCAAAGCTCGCTAAATTCTGCGAAGATGCACTTAAAAATGCAGAACAAAAAATTATTTCACTTGAAGATATAAATGAGGACTGAATATGAGTAACGTTCCTGTTTTTATAGAAAAAATAGAAAATGCAATAAATAATTCATTGCCTGAATTATCGGAAGAAACAGCCCCTATTGCAGAAATGCTGATGTATTCACTTGAAAGCGGCGGAAAGAGAGTAAGACCGCTTTTGTGTCTTGAGTTTTGTGCTGCCGTCGGCGGAGATCCCGAAAAGGCGCTGAAGCTCGCTTGTGCCGTCGAATTTGTTCACACATATTCTTTGGTGCATGATGATCTTCCGTGTATGGATAATGATGATATGAGAAGAGGAAAGCTGTCTTCTCACAAACAATTCGGTGAAGCAAATGCACTTCTTGCAGGTGATGCGCTTTTAACTCATGCTTTTTATCTTATTTCGCAAGCGGCAGTTGACGGCGATATCAGTTCCCTTCAGTGCGTCAGAGCCGTAAAGGAGCTTTCAAGTCTCAGCGGAATGAGAGGCATGATAGGCGGTCAGTATATCGACCTTAAATATGAAAATACTCCCGCAACACTTCCTGTTCTTGTTGAAATGGATACATTAAAAACGGCAGCACTGATAGAGAGTGCCTGTACACTGGGACTTATTGCCGCAGGTGCAGATGACTGTGAGTTATCTTATGCCAGAGATTTTGCAAGAGAGCTGGGACTTGCTTTCCAGATAAAGGATGATGTGCTTGAAGCAGAAGAGGGCGGCGAATCAAGTGATGCAAAAAACGGAAAGGTGACCTATGTTTCACTTTTCGGTATAGAAAAAGCAAAAGAGCTTGCGGCCATTCATACTAAAAATGCTCTTGGTGCCCTTGATCATTTCGGTCCCGCCGCAGATGAAATAAGACAAATTGCAGAAAGCTTACTTTACAGAAAAAACTAAGTTGTATTAGAGGGTATGTTAATGAAAGGAAAGTATCTGCCTGATATAAATTGCCCTGATGATGTAAAAGCTATACCTGAAGAAGAGCTTTCTTTATTGGCAGAAGAAATAAGGGAAGAGCTGATTTCCACTGTATCGAAAACAGGTGGACATCTGGCTTCAAATCTCGGTGTTGTAGAGCTGACTATCGCTTTACACAGAGTTTTTTCTTCCCCCGAAGATAAAATAATATGGGATGTATCTCATCAGAGTTATACACATAAGCTGTTTACGGGCAGAGGCAAAAAATTCAATACATTAAGACAGCCTGACGGAATATCGGGTTTTTCCAGAAGAAAGGAAAGTGAACACGATATTTTTTCGGGCGGTCATTCGAGCGTTGCACTTTCCGCGGCATACGGAATTGCAGCGGCAAATAAATTAGACGGTAACAAAAACTATGTTGTAGCCGTCATAGGTGACGGTGCTTTTACGGGTGGAATGGTTTATGAGGCACTTAATAATGCAGGCAGAGCCGGAACGGGTACAAAGCTTATAGTTGTACTCAATGACAATGAAATGTCCATTTCTCCCAATGTCGGTTCACTCGCACGGTATTTTGCACAGATGAAGGCAACTCCCCGTTATGTTCGATTTAAATCGCATACGGAAAAGGTCTTAACACATATTCCTCTTATAGGAAAGCCTCTTGTTAAAGGAATATATAACACAAAAACATTCATAAAAAATATCATATACAATTCAACAATGTTTGAGGATCTCGGCTTCAGATATATGGGACCTGTTGACGGTCATAATATATCAATGCTGACATCAGCACTTGAGGGTGCAAAGGAAGTCGATTCTCCCGTTGTACTGCATATAAATACGGTAAAAGGCAAGGGCTATGAATATGCCGAAAAAGCTCCCGATGCTTTTCACGGTATTTCGGCATTTGATCTGAATTCCGGTGAGCCCGTTTTCTCGGAACCGAGTTTTTCCGATGCTTTCGGAAAATATCTGGTTTCTGCCGCCGAAAAAGACAGCAGGATATGTGCAATTACTGCGGCTATGAGTCTTGGCTGCGGATTGGAAGAATTTAAGGCAAGATTTGAAAACAGATTTTATGATGTGGGAATTGCCGAACAGCATGCAGTAACATTCGCAGCAGGTCTTGCAAGAGGCGGAATGTTACCTGTTTTTGCAGTTTATTCATCCTTCCTTCAAAGAGCATATGATCAGATCATCCATGACTGTGCCATGCAGGGACTGAAAATCGTTTTTGGTATAGACAGAGCAGGCTTTGTGGGCGCAGACGGGGAGTCCCACCACGGAGTGTTTGATGCTGCTTTTATTAATACCATTCCCGATATTACGGTATTTGCACCTACAACCTTCAAAGAACTCGAACTGGCATTTAATAAAGCTTTATACGGCTGCGACGGTCCTGTTGCCGTGCGATATCCCAGAGGCGTGGATATTGAATTGCCTTATGACTTTAACAGCAGCTTCGGTGATTTTGATATTTACGGTGATAGCAGTGAAAAAATTGCCATAGTTACATACGGCAGGTGCTTCGGAGAGGCATGTAAAGCACTCAAAATGCTTAAAGAAAAAAATATAAATGCTTTTATTGTAAAGCTTAACACCATTAAGCCTGTCAGCAATCTAGCCGTAAAAGAAGTTCTTCACTGTGAAAAGGTATTTTTCTTTGAAGAAGGGCAGCGCTTCGGCGGTATAGGAGAAACCTTCGGTGACAAGCTGTTCAAATTTGATTATAACGGTGTTTACCGTAATATTGCAGTTGAGGGAGAATTCCCTATGCAAAATACTGTCAAGGGACTTATGAAGCATTATTACCTTGACGGGGAAGGTATTTTTACTAAGATTTCAGAGGAATGTGAAAAAAATGGCTGAAAAAATACGGCTTGATGCTTTTCTTACAAATGAGGGATATTTTGAAAGCCGAGAAAAGGCAAAAGCTGCAATAATGGCAGGGATAGTTTATATAAACGGACAAAAGGCACTTAAAGCAGGTGACACGGTTAAAGAAACAGATTCCATAGAAGTAAGAGGCGGAATGGAATTTGTAAGCCGTGGCGGCTATAAACTCAAAAAAGCTATGTCTGTTTTCCCAATAACTCTTGAGGGTAAGGTCTGTATGGATATCGGTGCATCCACGGGCGGTTTTACGGACTGCATGCTCCAACGCGGAGCTATAAGGGTTTATTGTGTAGATGTCGGCTACGGACAGCTTGCATGGAAGCTTCGCAGTGATAAAAGAGTTATAAATCTTGAACGCACCAATGTAAGATATATAACAGAAGAACAAATTCCCGAAAAGACGGATTTTTCTTCAATAGATGTTTCATTTATTTCATTATGCCTTGTTCTGCCCAAGGTCTATGAGCTGCTTTCCGAAAAAGGGGAGTGTGTCTGCCTTATAAAGCCTCAGTTTGAAGCAGGTCGTGAAAAGGTCGGAAAAAAAGGCGTAGTAAGAGAAAAAAGTACACATATTGAAGTAGTTGAAAAGATAGTTTCTTTTGCAAAGGAAACAGGCTTTACTGTTAAGGGACTTGATTTTTCTCCCATAAAAGGTCCCGAAGGGAATATCGAGTATTTACTTTATATATCTAAAGAGCCCGGGGAGCATGCAGAAATATCTCCTGTTGATGTAGTAAACGCTTCTCACGGAGAACTCGACAAATAAGGCAGGTGGAAAGCTTGAAAATAGCGATCATCCCAAATCTTACAAGACATAAGGCGAGAGAGGTTACTTTAGCTTTATGTAATGAACTTAAAATAAACGGGATAGAATTTTGTTTCAGTGAAGAAATTCGCAGTGAGTTTTCCGATTTTTCCTCCGATGTGTTCGGGAACTCTGAAACTTTTATAAAAAACTCGGATATGGTTATTTCCGTCGGCGGTGACGGTTCAATGCTCAGATCCGCAAAGCTTGCCGCCAAGGAGAATAAAAATATTCTCGGAATAAATGCAGGAAGACTTGCGTATCTTTGCGGACTTGATGCGAATGAACTGCAATTGTTATCCTGTCTTAAAGACGGAAACTATACCGTTCAGCGGAGAATGATGCTAACAGCCGAAATGTATTGCGGCGGAAAAAAAATATATTCTGCGAATTGCCTGAATGATGCAGTTTTTAACAGAGGTGCTAATCTCAGACTCATAGATCTCAGTGTAAAGACAGGCGGCAGAGATATTGCCGATTATCTTGCAGACGGAGCTATTTTTGCAACCCCGACAGGCTCTACTGCTTATTCAATGTCGGCAGGCGGTCCCATTGTAGAGCCCACTCTTGAAGCAATACTGCTGACTCCCATATGTCCCCATTCACTTGCAGTCAGACCCTATATTTTTTCGGGTGACGCAGAATTTGAAATTGCCGTAAAGAAAACAACAGATGAAAATGATGTATTTTTATCCTGTGACGGCGGTGAGGCAGTAAAGGTCGGCGATGACTGTGTTGTAAAAATAAAGAAAGCAGATATTGCCGCTTCATTTATTTCAATAAAAACAGATAATTTTATAGATGTGCTTAATAAGAAACTTGAAAAGTGAGGAAGTTTTATGAAAAAAAACAGACAGGCATTAATAGCAAAGCTTATTGAAGAAAATGTGATAAGCACACAGGAAGATTTACTCACAATGCTTCTTGATGCAGGTGTCAATGTAACACAGGCAACAGTATCCCGTGATATCAAGGAAATGCACATAGTTAAGCACCCTGCTCCTACAGGAGAATATAAATATTGTTTGCCTACTTTAGCTCCTGAAGAAAACAGCGGAAAATATATGTCAATACTTATCGGTTCTGCTGTTTGTACCGATATTGCAATGAATACAGTTGTACTTAAATGCCATGTCGGAACAGCTCAGGCAGCCTGTGCGGCACTTGATTCAATGGGACTTCAGGGTGTTGCAGGAACACTTGCAGGAGATGATACCATATTTGTTCTTTGCTACACAGCGGAAGCTGCTGTTAAGGTTAAGAAAAAACTTGATTCATTGCTTGGATTTTAATTATGCTTAAATCTCTTAATATTGAAAATATTGCAATAATTGAAAAAGCCTCCGTGGAATTTACACAGGGGCTTAATATCCTTACGGGCGAAACGGGTGCAGGTAAATCTATATTAATAGATTCTATTAATGCCGTAACGGGGGAAAAGACCTCAAGAGAGCTTATAAGAACAGGCGAGGATGCCGCTGAGGTTTGTGCTTTTTTTGAAGATATTTCTCCCTTTGTAAAAGAAAAGCTTATTGAAAACGGTTTACCTGTTGAGGAAGATTCCACGCTTCTTCTGCAGAGAAAGCTTTTTAAAGACGGAAAAAATTCCTGTCGGGTAAACGGAGCCTCCGTTACAGTATCAATGCTTAAGAATATCGGTATGAGTCTTATTAATATTCACGGGCAAAGAGATTCGCAGGCTCTTCTTGACAGTGAAAGACATATAGATTTTCTTGACGGCTTTTCAGGAATTGCAGAACTGCTCAACGATTACCTCAGTTCTTTTGAAGAGCTTCAGAAAATCAAAAGTGAAATCAAAAAATTGAGTCTTGATGAAGCATATAAGGAACGACAGACAGATCTTCTGACATACCAGATAAACGAGCTCGAAAATGCCAATATTACGGTAGGAGAGAGAGCTGCTCTTATAAAGAAAAAGAACATACTTAATAACAGTAAAAAGCTTACCGAGGCTTTAAGGGGAGCGCTTACGGCACTTAGCGGTGACGGTGAAAATTACGGTGCAGATGCACTTATTTCTTCCGCGATAACGCTTATTTCTTCTGTTTCCTCACTCGCAAAAGGCCTTGATTCGCTGACTGAAAACCTTAATAATGCGAATTCTTATATAGAGGACTGCACAAGGCTTCTTGACGATGTGTTAAGACAGCTTGAAGACATGGACGGAAATATTGATGAAATAGAAGAAAGACTTGATATTATTTACCGTCTTTCAAAAAAATACGGTGAAACCGAAGAAGAAATGCTAAGCTATCTCGATAATGCAAAAAAAGAGCTTGAGTCAATATCATCTTCCGCCGAAAGGCTTTCCATGCTAAATGAAAAGCATTCCGAAACTCTTAATATCTGCCGTGAAAAAGCGGCAAATATTACTTCAAAAAGAAAAGATGCGGCAAAAAGACTTTCTATGGCAGTTCAGTATGAGCTGAGCTTTCTTGATATGCCGTCATGTAAATTCGTGGCTGATATTACTGAGGGCGAAATGCACGAAAAAGGAACGGATATAGTAGAATTCCTTATTTCCGCAAACCCCGGAGAAGAGCCCAAACCCCTTAATAAGGTAGCTTCGGGCGGTGAGCTTTCGAGAATAATGCTTGCAATGAAAAATGTTCTCAATAAAGAAGGCGGAGTTGATACTTTAATATTCGATGAAATAGATACAGGTGTCAGCGGTTCTGCCGCAAGAAGAATTGCGATAAAGCTCTCGGAAGTATCAAAAAACTCACAGATACTCTGTATTACCCATTTGGCGCAGATAGCAGCCTTTTCCGACTCTCACAAATATCTTTATAAAGAAGTCATTGACGGAAAAACCTATACAAGAATAAAAGAGCTTTCCAAAATGGAAAGAACGAATGAGCTTGCCCGTATGACCTACGGCAGTGAAGCAGAGGATATTCACATACGCTCGGCTGCACAAATGATTTCAGCCGCAGAAAAAGAAAAGACAACACATGGAGAAAATAATAATGAGTGATGAAAAGCTGAGTTTTAATAAAGACGGAAAATTTATAATAATGCAGGTAAGCGATCCTCAGGACCTGCAATTCGTGCGCCATACAATGGTAAGAATGTTAAATAAGGTATATGACCGCATCTCTCCCGACCTTGTAGTTTTTACAGGGGATAATATCCTCGGCAATCACCTCAGAGATGCCCGTTTCGGTTCTAAGCATGTTATTCATACCAAGAAGGAAGAATATGAGAGAATGAAGACTGCTATAGCTCATATCTGTAATCCTCTTGAAAAAAGAAATATTCCTTTTACGATGATTTATGGAAATCATGACGATGTGAATGAGATAACAAAGGAAGAACAGGCGGATATCTACCGTTCTTATAAAATGTGTGTAGGACTTGATAATCCCGATAAAAGTGTAGATGTTGATACCTTTGATCTTCCCATATATTCAAGAGATCTTTCAAGAAAGCTTTTTAACCTCTGGATGATAGACTCTGCATGGTATGACAAAAAAGAGGATAAGTGCCACGAGGCGGTAAAAAAAGAAACTGTTGACTGGTATATAAAAAGAAGCGACGAGCTTAAAGCCGAAAATTCGGGAAAACCGCTGCCGTCCCTGATGTTCCAGCATATCCCGATGCCCGAAAGTGTAAGGCTTCTTGTTGACTGTGAAAAAGACGATCCTTTGGCTGTACCTTTTTTCAGAAAAGGTGAAAAGGAAAGATATGTAAAGCTTGATCCTAAAAAAGCCGACGGATTTCTTTGTGAACCAATAACACCCTGTGAAGAGAACTACGGACAGCTTGAAGCATTGAAAAAACAGGGTGATGTTAAGGCTGTGGTTTACGGACACGATCACACTAATAATTTTATAGGTGAGCATGACGGAATAACGATAATACAGTCTTCTGCGGCTTCTTTCAGATGCTACGGAAATCACCTCAGAGGTGTCCGTATTTTTGAGCTCGATGAAAATAATCCCGAAGAATTCAAGACATATTTTCTTACATATGCCGATATATGCGGAACTTCAATTCCGAGCCGCATAGCTTATATCTGGGATGCTGACGGATGCATAAAACAGAAATCAGCACTTATAGCAGGCACTGCCGCAGTCGCTGTCGGAATAGGTGCTGCCGCTTATTTCATCAGGAGGAAATATAATGGATAATCTTACGGAAAAGAAAATTTCCTCAACACATATATATGAGGGAATAATTCTCGACCTTTACTGTGACGATGTTCTTTTACCCAACGGCAATACCTCTAAAAGAGAGTATATAAAGCATGTGGGAGCGGCTTGTGTTGTTCCTGTTGATAATGACGGGAATGTGATAATCGAAAAACAGTTCCGCTATCCTTTTTCAGCGGTGCTTACGGAAATTCCTGCAGGAAAGCTTGATTCAAAGAAAGAACCGCACCTTGAAGCAGCCCTCAGAGAACTTAAAGAAGAAACAGGCTACTCTGCAGAAAATATGGTGTATTTAGGTGAATATTACCCGACCTGTGCTTATTCGGACGAAGTAATTCATATGTATCTTGCAACAGGTCTCACACAAGGTGCACAAAAGCTCGATGATGATGAATTTGTCGGTGTTGAAAAAGTGCCGCTTGAAACATTAGTCGATGAAATTATGAAAGGCAATATCAAGGACGGAAAAACTCAGACAGCAATATTAAAGGCATATCTTTATCTAAAGAATAACTAAAAAATAGAGGTCAGCGGAAATTCCGTTGACCTCGTAAATTTTATTCAGCTTCTTTTTTATATTTACTTGCAAGAGTTGTGTATGCCATAGCATTCATCTTATTACCCATTACCTTAGTAGCGGATAATTCTTTTACGACGGTTGCGGGGACACCTGCTACAAGAGAATTCGGAGGAACTACCGTGCCTGAGGTTACGACCGCACCTGCTGCAACAATGGAGTTTTTGCCGATAACGGCACCGTCAAGAACAACACTTCCCATTCCGATAAGAGCATTATCTTCAACAGTAGCGCCGTGTACCAAGGCATTGTGACCTACAGTAACGCCGTCACCGATAATAGCAGAGTCTTTAATTCCTACATGAATTGTTGCATTATCCTGAATATTTGAATTTTTGCCGATCTTGATAGAACACATATCTCCTCTTAATACTGCAGAGTACCAAACGGAGCTGCCTTTTCCTATTGTAACATCACCGATAACTGTGGCATTTTCTGCAATAAATGCACTTTCATCAATAACGGGTGTCTTCCCCGAAAATGATTTTATCATAAAAACATTCTCCTTTGAGCTTTTTTTGTATTTTACCATAAAAATTTTACATAATCAATAATACAAATTGAACTCTTTTGTGGGAAATAGTTCAAAAATATTGACTTATGGCAGCTTTTATTTTATTATTATATTAATAAATTTCGGAGGAAGATAAATATGAAAATTATCCTTGTAGGCGCAGGTTCAATTGGCGGCACAACTGCAACAATGCTTAAAGAAAAAGGACACGATATTGAAATAATTGAAGCAAATCACGAAAGAGCCGAAAAGATTCGTAAAGAGGGTATAACTCTTACGGGCGCTCTCGGAAATCATACCCAGAAGTTTACTGTTTATGAAAGCATAGATGAGCTTACTTCAGTTTACGATGTTTGCATTATTGCAACAAAGTATTTTGCTTTAGCTGCGGTTGCTGAAAAAATGCTTCCTCATGTAAAGGCTGACGGTATTTTTATGTCAATGCAGAACGGTATCTGCACAAAGATACTTTCCGATGTTGTCGGCACTGAAAGGACAGCAGGCTGTATGATAGGCTTCGGTGCAACAATGCTTCCGAGCGGTGACGTTAATGTCACTTCGGGCGGTGAGCTTAAAATCGGAAGAGTCAACGGCATTGTTGACGATAAGATAAAGGCACTCGGTGAAGTTTATAAGGCACTTCTTCCTACAAAGGTAGTTGATAATATTGATGCACAGCTTTATTCAAAGCTTATTATCAATTCTTGCATCAACTCCATTGCAGCTCTCACAGGTGAGTGCGTAGGCGTTATGCTCACAGCTGATGAAGCAAAGTCGATCTTCCTTGAAATTGCAAGAGAGGCAACTTATGTTTCAAAGAAAATGGGACTTAAGGTTCCTCCTTATGCTACAGTTCTTAATTATAATCTTCTTCTTATCTCAGAGGCTGATTGGTTCAAGTCCGTTTGCAAAGCGGTTGTAACAATAGTCGGTAAAAAATTCGGAGATGTCCGCCCCTCAACTCTTCAGTCCTTAGACAGAGGCGAAAAGACAGAAATCGATATCTTCAACGGCTACATAGTAAAGCAGGGTAAGGAATACGGCGTTCCCACTCCTGTCAACGAGCAGATATATAACTTCATCAAAAGAATAGAAAACGGTGAAGCAGTATCCTCAATGGATAACCTCAAGAAAATCAAGTTCTGATAAATATAAAGACCGTGTCAAATCGAATGCTTTGGCAACGGTCTTTTTTTTATTGAAAGTTGTACAAATTATGGAGATTTTGTAAATATTTATTTATTTTACATTTTTTGTGTTACTTTTTTCTTGTTTGCAAACTTTATATATATGAGAACAGATCGTTTTACTCAGAATTGAAAGGAGGAGCAATATAATATTCGATTCTGTTCATAAAAATTCAGGAGGTTTGCAAAAATGAAAAAATTTATAAAAACAATATCAGTATTTTTAAGTCTACTGCTGATTTTGCAGGCTATCCCACTGAATGCTTCCGCTTTAGAGAGTTTATTACAGGCGGAAAGCACTCAGATATCAAAAGAAACATCAACTGAACCTGCGGTAAATGAACCGTATATTCTTTCTGAAGACATTTCAAAAAGAGAAGAAAATGTAAAACATTTCAAAATGAGTGACGGAACATATCAAGCCGCCGTATATGCTGAACCCGTCCATTATTATGAAGGCGGTCAATGGATAGAATACGATAACACAATTAAATTAAATTCAAATGAAACAAAAGGAAAAGAAAAATATACCGCAAATATTTCAGGAACAGAGTTTACTTTTCCTGATAATATAAATGCGGTTGATAAAGTCAAAATTAAAAAGAACGGACATGAAATATCCTTCGGATATAAAAAAGACGATTCAGCGATTATTTCTTCGTCACAGATATTAACTTCGTCTGAAAAGAAAATATCGGACATAAGTGGATATAAAGCTGCTGCGGAGAGTAAGCATGCTGTCAGAAACGGAGCACTGAAGTATAACAATGTTTCCGAGTCGACAGATATTGAGTATGAGTTAAGCTCAACGATGCTGAAAGAAAGCATAATCGTGTCAGGCAGACAAAACGAATATGTATACAATTTCAGTATGGATATAGGGGAACTGACCCCTGTTACAAATTCAAACGGTTCAATTTCACTTATTGACGGAAATAACGGGGACAGTCTTGAATATGTTATTGTCGCCCCGTTTATGACAGATGCAAAGGGTCTTTTCTCCAATCAGGTAACTATGTCATTGAGTGTATCGGGAAGTGAATACATTTTGACGGTGACAGCGGACAAGGATTGGCTGAATACTCCCGAAAGAGAATTCCCGGTAGTTATCGACCCGACACTGTTTTTTGACCCTGAAAGGGTCAATGAGATTTTTGATACTTATGTTGACAGCGGTGCTCCCAATGCAAGTAATCCCGAGGAAATCTATTCAATTATCGGCTATAATGTTCTCGGAACGGGCAGAGCATATCTTAAATTTAATTTTCCGGATTTGCCTCATTGCGGAGTAATAACAAATGTACAGCTGGCTCTTGTGCAGTTAGGGTATGATCCGGGTAACGGTGTTACAAATCATATGGTAGTATATGAAAGTCCCTCACCTCAGAATTATCAGACGCTTACATGGAATAATCAACCCTCATTGGCTTCTCAGCCTATTGTAGATTATACGGTTTTCAGATCAGGTGACAGCGGTAGCGTTTCTTATATTCTTGATATAACAAAAATAGCCAAAAAATGGTTTGAAGAAGGAGTAAATAATGGGTTGTTTTTAGCTTCGGCCAATGAAAACAGCACCTGGCGTTCTACTATTTATACTTCTAATTATACGGCAAATAATGCTTATCCTAAGATCCTAATCTCATACATTGATAATAAAGGATTAGAAGATTATTGGTCTTATGAAACTATAGATATGGGGCGTTCGGGTACTGCATATGTAAATCAGTATAACGGTCTTCTGACATATGTTCATACTGATATAAATCTTGGAGGAAATGTAACCTATCTTTCGGCTGCTCATATTTACTCCAATGATTACAAAGAATCTAAGCCCTACGGATACGGGTTCAGATTGTCGGCTCAGGAGAGTGTTACCGTATTGGAACAGAATGACGAATTATATGATGACGGTTATAGAGCATATCTTACTGATGCAGACGGAACAGCACATTATTTCAAGCATAGAACAGATAATGAGTGGTATTTTGAATTTGATACAAATCTGATATTAAAAACTGTATCAGGAGCTTCATATACATATGAGCTTCAATATGAAGACGGAAGTAAAAGGCAGTATGATTCGGACGGTAAATTGCTGTCAATTGTTAATAAAAACGGAAATAATATTATACATAGATATGACGAAGAAGGAAGAATAAGCTACATTTCAGATTATCTCGGAAGAAAAGTGCACTTTACCTATACCGATGGCTATCTCACTTCCATGTCGGATGCTATGGGGAGAGTTACCACATATACATATAGAAACGGCAATCTTACTTTAATTACTTATCCCGATGGAAAAGAAACAAGACTGTCTTATATATCAAACCGCTTGTTTTGTATAGTACAGACAAATCTTAATAGAGTTGCTTTTATGTATAAATCGAGTAACAGAGTAAACTATATTGAAATGCAAGGAACCACCGGAACGGTTCTGAGAAGAATGAATTTTTATTTCAACGGATCAAACACCTTTATTACAGATTCCTCGGACAGTGAGCTTACCGTAGGCTTCGATAATATGGGCAGAGCCGTAAGCTATACCGATAAAGACGGAAAAATTTCTACAACGAAATACAACACCGGCGGAAATATGAATAACACTGTTGCAGAAAGCTCGGATACTTTCGCCTTCAGCGATAATCTGCTTTCTAATCACAGTTTTGAAAATGAATTTTCAAATTGGATTGCTTATTCAAACACCGGAAATGATTCCTATTCACTCTCCTCTTCTCAAAGCTATATAGGCTCTACTGCATTAAAATTTACACGCTGGTCTTCCGGTATAATTTTGTTTCTTCAAGATATATATAATGTAACTGCCGGTAAGGAATATACTTTTTCCGCTTATATAAAAGCTACAGCTATGGACGGAGGGTCTGCCGGTTTGTGTATTGAAGCAAAAAGCGGAAATTCAACTATAGATGCAATACGCAGTTCAACCGTAACAACAGTAACGGATGGTTGGATTCGTGTTCAGACTACGCTTACCTGTCCGTCAGGCACAACATATATGCGCCCTTATGTTTATATCGAAGGTACTTCAGGTACGGTATATTTTGATGCATTGCAGTTTGAAGAGGCATCGAGCGCAGGTCATTATAATCTTCTTGAAAATCCCGGATTTGAAAAATATTCTTCAAGTTCCTTTACAGGTTGGAGTACACCTGCGGCTGCTTATCCTGTTGCAAACGGAATAAGCAATACTCAGTCAGCGGCAATAACCGGCAGTATTGCCCACGATATAAGGCTTGCTCAGGGTGTAGCATTAGGCGCATCAACCAAGGAAAGAACATTGATTTTCGGAGGAACAGCTAAAGG
>JAFXFC010000009.1 GCA_017513525.1 Clostridia bacterium | reverse complement strand
GACCGGATACATTTTACCATAAACTGTTACATATTGCACTGTCTATTTTTAAGGGGTTTGATTTTTAGCACTGTCTGTTTTTCAGGTGCGTACCCTTTTTGCACTACAATATGTGTGTCCATTTTTATGGGTACAGTTTATTCCGCAATTCCGAATTCCTAATTCCGAATTCCTAATTCCGAATTTTTAGCGTCTTGCCGTTAAATTATGATTTTGCACAAAAAATATTCCCGACACTTACCGGTGTCGGGAAATTTGTTTGTACTTATTTTACGTTGTCAAATATATCGTAGAAGTGAGTGATGAAGGTTGTACCTGCTGTCTTACCGTAGGAGATAAGGCACCATGTATCATCGTCGAATTCACCTGTTTCTTCGTTATACTGAAGACCTGCCATTACGAAGTTAGCTTCATTTGCAACATAGCCTGCAGCATCATTCATAAGGTCCATGATGATAATGTCTTCACCTGTGTATTCTCTGATGGGAAGAAGGGGGAAGCCCTTTGCACCGTTTCCGCCGAAAAGAAGCTCACCGAAGGTTTCGCCGGGGCTCATATAAACCTTCATATTGTCGCCGATTTCAAGATAGCCTACTTCGGAAACTGTGTAGTAGTTGCCCTTGTCGTCTTTAAGAACAAGGTTATCTGCAACGGATGTCTTACCGAGAGTTGCAATAATATTGTTTTCAATCTTAACAAAGAACTGCTTATTCTTAATATTAAGAACAGGCTTTACTTCCTGAGCTACTACAGTGGGAAGTCCTTCATACCATACGGTATAGTCCTCCTGTCCCTTATAAAGCTCTACACCGAGCTTATCGCCTGTAGCCGCATTCATAGCAATTCTGTCGGCTTCATTAAGGCTCATACCGAGAAGAATATAACCTATTTCATAACCGTAACGGATTGCGGTATCGTGAGCATTCTTGTCAAGACCGTCATTTGAATTACCTCTGCCTGAAGTAACAGTGGAAACATTACCCTGAATGAATATAAAATTGTAGCCTGCAGCATTCATAACCTTTTCTGTGTACCAGATAAAGTCAGCAGAGAACTTCTGATCAAAGGGAAGAAGTCTGTCACTGCCGTCATCGGACCAGTCATAGCTTGCAGATTCGGGATGACAACCGAAGGTAGCAATGATAGTGGGAGCTTTTTCTGAACTGAAAGGTACAAATTCAAGCTTATACATATTTGTATCAAGCTCAATGGGAGCGGTACGGTCCCAGACATAGTCTTCAATGTCAATGGATGAGTAATAAAGCTCACCCTCTGTCATATCAGCTAAAGCTGCTTCAACAGCCTTTTTTGAGCCTTCAACAACGGACTCAACAAAGGATCTGTCAACACCGTATTTTACATTATCACTTAAAATGTTATTGAAAATAACACCTACGGGGTCAGTCCATACACCCTGAGAGTCGATACCTGTATGAATATGAGTACAGGAAACATTGACGCTTACAATGTTATTGGCAGCTGCAACATCCTTTAATGCTTCACGGATAAGTCTTACATCGGAATTTGCAAAGCCCATAGCATCAAGAGAAATAAATACAACATTACCTCTGCCTGAACCGTCATTCATAACAACAGCTCTTGCCATAAGGTCTTCGTCTTTTCCTTCTTCGTCCTTATACATTTCATTGCCGAAAACATAAGGAAGATATGCGCCCTTTGCATAAGATTTCTCACCGAAATCCTTGGGAAGCACGGAAGCCTTACCGTAACCGAGGCTCCATACCTTGTCGCCCTGAGGCTCATCAATAAACTCGTCCATACCTGCATAGAAGTTCTCATATTCTCTGAGATCAAAGCTCTCATAATCAAGAACTGCAGCGGAATCGGGTAAAACAAGCTTCAGAAGATTTCCTACAACTCCGTTAATAAGGAAATTGCTTAAGAAATTAAGCACCTTTGAAAATACTATTTTTATCTGTGTCAAGGCATCTGCGGGAGCAGCATCTTCGACAATAACACCTGTTTCAGAAGCGGCTACATAGTCCTCAACAGAAGTAAAGCCGTCTGCCTCGTTTGCAGCAAATGCAACTGTGGGCATCATAAGGCAACAGCAAAGAACTATTGCAATAACCGAATTGATAATTCTTTTCATTGTTTTTTCCTCCGTAAAATTAAGGTATTGATTATAATAACATAAAAATATTATTTTTACAAGGTTTTCGGGAAGAATTCATAAAAATGAACGATATTGATATCCTCAGGCATTAATAGTCCGTGAGAACCGCAGCCGCCGTCTATTTCATGACAGCCGTGGTCGGGAGCAAAGAAAAGACAGCAATTTTCATTTTTACGGTATTCCTTCAGAAGAGAAGCGAGGTGTGCGAAAACACCTGCATTTTCTTTAAGCACATTAAGAGAAAGCTCGTTTTCGGGTCCCTCTCTGTGCATAGTTCCGTCATAATTTCCGTTATAAAGCACAATAAGGTCATATTCTTTCGATTTTATGACTTCTTCTGCTTTCGCATTACATTCCTTGGCTGAATCGAAAATAAAATAATCCATTTTCCTTTCAAGGAAGATTTTTGAAATACTGTCCCCTGAGGTTGAAATAATAACAGGCTTTTTGCCCTCTCTTATAAGCGCATCAAAAACCGTATCTGTTTTAAGAACAGGCTTGGTATAGCTCTGAATACCGTGCACCTGAGGGAAAGCACCCGTATACATAGAAGCAAAGCAAACGGGAGTAACAGACGGCATAACGCTTTCAAGCGGCAACATAAGAGAAGAATTTTCTAACACATCAGAAAAAAGGTGCGTATACTTCTGATAAAGCCATAAAGCCACGGCATCGGGATTATACATTACCACCGTATCCGCTTTTTCACCGGAAAATGCCTTGTTTGCCTTCTTGAGCACTATATCAATAGGTGCAGCAGCACTCTCGGGAGCAGATACTCCCAGAAGAGAGGTTATTGTAGCGGCAGTTTTCGTAAGAGAAATACTGTTATAGATCTGTTCATCCATTTATAGCACCCTCTAAAGCAAGTGCTACTTCCCTTGCAATAAGCTCATGTCCTGCTGAAGTGGGATGAACTCCGTCAGAAAGCCAGTATGAAGCTTCTGCTTTCTTTTCGGCTTCGTCAAACTTTTTCTGTAAGGGAATAAAAGTAAGAGAGTATTTTTCTGCAACAGCCTTGGCACTTTCGGCTCTCATTTCGGTTTCTCTTCTGAAAATACCGTATGCCTTCTGAGTAGCCGAAGCTTTCAGAACAAAAGGCTCGAGAATAAATATTTTTATATCGGGAAGCATAGTCTTTATCTCTTCAATGAGATTACAGTAAACACGGAAAAACTTAGCATTGTCAACGCCGTTTCTGTCATTTATCTCGTGCCATACATCGTTTATACCGATAAGTATTGTAAGATAGTCGGGTCTGCGAAGAATTATATCACGCTTTATTCTTGCATAAAGGTCAACTATTCTGTTGCCTGAGATGCCCTCATTGATAAAAATAAATTCGCCGGGATATTTGAAGCCGAGCTCTGCAGAAACGAGTGTGGGATAGCCGATACCTCTTTCGCTGTCGTTATCTCTGTTTCTGCCTGCATCTGTTATTGAATCGCCCTGAAATACTATAGTTTTCATATATATTCTCCTTATCTGAGAATTTTTTCGCCGTCAAATACTATAACGCCGCAGGCACTGCCGCCCTTGTTTCCTGCCTTGAACCAATCGGCATAGGCTTTTCTTAAGGATGTGTTTGTGGGAAGCTGATCCACGGGAAGGTCTGAATCCTTATCAAAAATTCTCCAGGCATCGTGGAATTCCTCATGCTCTGACCATGAAACGATTTCAAAGTCACTCATAAACTTAAGAATATTTGACTTTTCGGGTAAAAATTCTTTGTGTCTGGGATAAAGAAGCCAGCTTCCGCACCAGAAATACATAATTCCGTCGGGGAAAAGATGCTTATAAGCTTCATATGCCTTCTTATATGCGTCAAGTCTTACTTCATCTGTAAGGGGTATGCCTGATGAGGGAATATGGAAGCCTATAATTTTCTGTCCCTTTGTCAGACGGTAGCCTGCTTTTGTTACGAAATCGAAGCTGAAATCGTATTCGCCTTCTTCAAACTGGAATCTGCCGTAGGCAAATCTTTCGAGCTTGAAAAATCCGTTATACCAGCCTGCAACAAAGGTTCCGGGAACCTCTTCGCACTTGATACATTCAATAAGCTTACACTTCATATCAGCCATAGTATCCCAATAGATATATTCGGGAATGTTTCTTTCCTTATATCTTTCATAAACTATAGGTGTGCAAAGAAGCAGGAAAATGAAATCAAGTGTACATTCATTTTCGTCATATTCCTTTGAAAGCTCAATGACTTGTTTAAGATATGTATCCATATTGTTTGCCCAGGGGTACATATAGCCTTCAACCAGCTTATCCATCTTGTCACCGAATTCTTTTTCGCTGTCAAGTCTTTTGAGAACTCTTGTAAAGGTTTCGATAGCCTCAGCGGGATATTCATATCTATCCATAAAGTTCACAATAAAATCACTGTAATGTATCACAACAAACACCGTCCTGTTTATTTTTTTCGTTTACATAATAACAAAGTGTGAAAAAAAATGCAACAGAAGAAAAAAATATATTTACCTGATAAAAAATATATGCTAATATGAAAATGACTTCTGAAAGAGGGATGTTTATTATGACAAAAACAAGAGATTATTTTATAAGTGAAAAGAATTTCAGTGAAAACATGAAAAATATTGCAGAGCCGTATCTTTGTGAGCGTGCAGAGGACGGATATTTTGAAGCTCTTGACGGAAAAAAACTGCACTATGTATTTTATAAGGCGGATAATGCAGTAGGTAATATGGCAATCTGCCACGGCTTTACGGAATCCACTGAAAAATTCCTTGAGATGTGCTTTTATTTTCTTAACATGAATCTTAATGTATTCATTGTTGATCACAGAGGACACGGTCTTTCTCACCGTCATAACGATGATATTCAGGTCGTTCACATAAAGAATTTCGACCAGTATGTCACGGATTTTCAGACCTTTGCAAAAAAAGTTATTATGGTTAAAGCCCCTTCCCTTCCGATGTATATGTTCTCACATTCAATGGGAGGAGCTATAGCGGTTCAGCATATGCAGACACATCCCGGAGTTTTCGAAAAAGTCATTCTTTCCGCTCCCATGATACAGGCAAACACGGCAGGTATTCCCAATAAAATTGCAAGCTTCGCCGCCCGTATATTTATACTTCTCGGAAAAGAAAAAAACAAGGTAGTAGGCTATAAGCCCTTTAACCCGGGAAGAACCTATGAAGAAAGCAACAGTGCGAGCGAAGAAAGATTTAATTATTATCATAAAAAGAGAATAAACACCCCCTCGCTTCAGACTACAGCTCCCTCTTACCGCTGGGTAAGTGAAGCCGTAAGAGTTGCCTCTCTTAACCTTGACCCTAAGAGAAACAGCAAGATTACCGCAAAGGTGCTTTTATGTCAGCCCGAAGTTGATGCCATGGTAATTTCCGAAAAGCAGGATGTATTTATAAAGCAGGTAAAAGACGGCAGACTCGAAAAATTCACAAAATGCAAGCATGAAATTTATATGGGCTTTGACGAAACGGTAAAAGAATATCTTGATGTGATAGAACACTTCCTCTTTGAGGAATAAATTATGAAATATTTAAGAAAACCTTAACCTTCTTGCGTTAAGGTTTTTTTGTGTGCTATTATGAAGATACCGAAAGGAGGAATTTTCCTTGATTGAAATAAAAAATCTTATTAAATGCTACGGAAAATATACTGCTCTTGACAGACTGAGCTTTAAGGTGGATGAAGGCTCAATTTACGGTCTTATAGGCTATAACGGAGCAGGTAAAACCACACTTCTTAAAACCGTTGCAGGCGTTTATAAAGCCGATTCGGGTGAGGTGCTTTTTGACGGAGAAAACATATACGATAATGCTCGTCAGAAATCCCGTCTTTTTTATGTGCCCGACGATATTTATTTCAAGGCATATTCAAGCATGAATAAAATGGCAGCCTTCTATAACGGCTATTACAGTAATTTCAGCTACGATACATTTAAAAGGCTTACCGATGTTTTCGGACTTGACCCGAAAAAAAACTTAAACGGCTTTTCTAAAGGTATGCAGCGTCAGGCAGAACTCGTGCTCGCAATGGCAACAAACCCCGATTTTCTGCTTCTTGACGAATCCTTTGACGGACTTGACCCTCAGAAAAGGCAGATAATCAAAAATCTTGTAACAGAATATGTAAAGGACAGAGGCGCACATGTTATCATATCCTCTCATAATCTTCACGATTTAGGGGATATGTGCGACCGCTTCGGTCTTATCAACGGCAAAAAGCTGGTGCTTGACCACGATATGTCAGATATCGGTGACGATTTTACGAAATACCGTATGGCATTCGCCGAGGGTGACGACAAATCCGAAGAGGATTTCGCAATGATACCTCTCAGTAAATTCATAAAAGACGGAAGATTAATAACTATTACCGTCAAAGGGGAAAAGGATAAGGCAAAAGATTTGATAAAAGCAATGAATCCCGTTTATCTTGAACAGTTCCCGATGACCATGGAAGAAATATTCCTTGAAGAAGTGGAGGGTGTGGACTATGATTTTTCACAAATCTTTAAGTAAGAAAAAGGGCGCCGCCTATTCATTTTTCAGCGGCTTGTCCGCATCAATGGTTCCCGCAATTTTTATCGCAATATTCGGGACAGTCATTATGGCTGTTCTTCCCCTTATTGAATTTATAGGTATCAACACCAACGCACAGGACAGCCTTTCGGAAACTGTAAAAAAAGCAAAGGACATTTTCAAGTTCTCGGTTTTCGGTTCAAGAGATTTTCTTGACACGGTAATGTTTTATATGATACTTGCCGTGCTGGGAGTTTTTTCAATTCTCGTTGCAGTAAGAATATTCAGCTTTATCTGCGATAAGAAAACGGTAAATGTTTACTATAGCCTCGGCATAAAAAGAAGCTCTCTTTTCATGTCAAAATACTTCGCAGGTGCCGTGCTTTTATGTGCCGCAACAGCCATTCCCACCGTACTTTCTTATTTTGTCAATGTAATATATCTCGGCCCCTCATGGCAGTTATCGCTTGTACTGCTGCACCTTTACTGCGGACTTTCCGTATTTATGCTCCTTTGCTACAGCATAACGGCAGCGGTATTTTCAAGTGTCGGAACGGTTTCCGAAGCCGTTGTATATTCAGTAGCAGTTTTATTCGCTCCGACAATAATAATATTCATCACCGAACAGATAATAGGCGCATTTTTACCCTCGTCAACGCTTAATGAATATCTCGCTCATTTCGGTGACGATCCTTATATGTATTATTCGGGCTCTTCAAGCTTACTTGAAGCTACAGCAGCCTTTAACCCTGTTTTGTTCTTTGCTGATGAGCTTCTCAAATACTCCTGCGGTTTAATTGACGGCACAAAGATAGAGCTTATGGGAATTGACAGTGAATGGATATTCCCAAATATACTTATACACTTCCCGTGGTTTATAATTGCAGTTGCGGCCGGTGTTATCGGTGCATTACTCTTTAAGAGAATAAAGGCTGAAAACTGCGGCTTCCTTAACACAAATAAGCTTTTAAGCAATCTCACGATTTTTGAGCTTTGCCTTTTCGGTTCAAGCATTTTCCTCAGCGAAATAAGATGGGAAGGCCCCGCGGTCGTTCTTTCAATCGGTGCCGTAGCAGCCTTCGTGCTTTATATAATCGCAGAAATTTTCTTAAAGAGAAACTTCAAAAAAATCGTGTTCTCCCTTTATAAATTTGTGGCACACATGGCGGTTATTGCAATAATTTTCGGTATCTGTGCTACAGGTGCATTCGGATATGATACATATATTCCCGACAAATCAAAAATAAAATCCGCAGAAGTAGCTGTCCCCTTCTCATATTCAGGAATTTCAACATATTATATGGGATACGGCTGGAACAGTGATGCTTTTATAAGAATTTATGAACCCTACCATATGATGTATATGCCCGTATTTACGGAATCCGGCGATATTGACACCGTTATGGAAGTAAATAAACTCATTCACGAAAACGAAAATGATGACGGAAGCTTTTGTCAGATAGTTATCCGCTATAATTATCACAGCGGTAGCTTCTCCGAAAGAAAGATAGTGCTCAGAAATAAAGACGAAATAGCAAGTCTTTTCAGTCTTTATGATACAAAGGCTTATAAAGAAGAATTAAAGAACCTCTTCTATAAAGAAAACAGAGTTGATGAAATCAAAAAAGCGGCATTGAATAATTACTATGTAGATGAAAGTATAATTAAACAGCTTGCATTCGAATATGAGTATTCAAGCGTTTCAGCACGAACACCGTCCTTACATGAAAGCAGAGCACTTGACCTCACAAAGGAAGAATTCACGGCTCTTAAAGATGCAGTTTTCAAGGACCTCTCAGCTCAGAGCAGCTCAGAATATTTCAGCTCGGACTTTAAGCAGCTCGGAGTTTTAAGCTTTGATGTAAATGAAAAAGCATATAAAATAGAGGGACTCAACGGCTACACCGAAGAAGCTGTGACCATGCCGACAATACCCGAAGCAGAAGTGATCCCCGAGGATATACCCGAAGAAACTTTACCTGAAGTTATCATCACGGAAGAAGTCCCCGAAGAAGACAGTCCCTATCTTTATACCTCAAACGAGCTCTATTCGGCTCTTGGAGGCCTCGATTATAACGGCTCTTATGATGTTATCATAACGGAAAATATGATAAATACTCTATCAGTCCTCGAAAAGGCAGGACTTACGGATTGCTTCAAAACAGAACTTACCGTTGAATCGGTATCTTTCCGTGAATATAATTCAGGTGAGATTTTTAACTATTACTACAACAACAGTGAAACAAACTATCTTCATGATTTCTTCGCATATGCCGTTAACCCCATGGAGTTTTACGATATCGAAAATGAACCCAATTTCAAGCTTGAAGGCAACTACAGTGAAAACATCATAACAGATAAAGAAAAGCTCACTCAACTCGATTCCCTCATGCGTCTTCACGAATATACCTTCGATTCAGGCTACTTCTGCCTCGTAAAATACACTAACGGCGAATACACGGTAAGATACCTGTCAGAAGAAGACGCACCGCAGTATGTAAGAGATTTTAACTATACAATGAATGAAAACCCAACATACTACTATTAAATCATAATTTATCGGGGAAAGATGTTCATAAATCACCGTCTTTGACGCAAGTATAATTTTAAGGTGCCTGCCACGAAAAAAACTAACTGAAAAAATTATAGTTTTTATCCACGCATTAAATTTAAGATGCTTTGTTTTC
>JAFXFC010000048.1 GCA_017513525.1 Clostridia bacterium | reverse complement strand
GGGTTCCTAAAGAACCTCAGCTTTGCTATGAAAAAAGTTATCAACAATGTGACCAACAATCACATAATTGGTGTTGATAATTAAAATTTCAGAGGCTGCATCAACAACATCTGTCTTAGATGTTTTGATACAGCCCCAATTTTTATACATTATTCTTTGATGTTGCTCGTTGAATAACTTTAACGATTTCAACAATGGGTATAATAAGGACAGAAAGACCGAGAGAAATCATATATGCCTTGAAGTCAAGGTGAGCAAATCCGAAGAGATTTGAAAGGAAATCAACTTCAACAACAGCAGTTGTAAGAAGGAAGGAACCGATCATAGCACCGTAAAGAGCTATATTGTGATGTCCTTTGAATACCATAGCAACAGCAGAACCTCTCTGGGAACGCATATTGAAGGAATGGAAAATTTCACACATAGCCATTGTGAAGAACGCCATTGTCATACCTTCTGAGCTGTTGGGAATGTTTGTAAATACAAGGTGTCCTGTCTCAAGGAATTCGCCGATATAGAAAGCAATAATTGTAAGAATACTAACGAGAATACCCTGATATGCACAGTCCAACCCGAGACCGCCTGCAAAAATACCGTCAGTTTTGCTTCTGGGTTTTCTTCTCATAATGTTAGCTTCGGGCTTTTCCAGACCGAGAGCAAGAGCAGGAATACTATCTGTTACGAGATTAATGAAGAGCAGATGCGGAGCTTCAAGAATTGTAAAGCCCATAATTGTTGCAAAGAAAATTGAAATAACTTCTGAAAGGTTTGAACCAAGAAGGAACTGAATTGCTTTACGGATATTATCGTAAATTCTTCTGCCTTCACCAACTGCAGCAACTATAGTTGCAAAGTTATCATCAGTAAGAACCATATCAGCTACATTCTTTGTAACGTCAGTACCTGTGATACCCATACCAACGCCGATATCGGCACTCTTAATTGAGGGAGCGTCGTTAACACCGTCGCCGGTCATTGCAGTAACATACCCCTTGCTCTTCCATGCATTAACAATTCTTGTTTTATGTTCGGGCTGCACTCGGGCATATACAAAAACATTTTCAACTATCTTTTCAAATTCTTCATCAGAATACTTGTCAATATCAGCGCCCATCATAGCCTGTGAATCATCACTGAGAATTCCAAGCTCTCTTGCGATTGCTTTTGCTGTATTGATATGGTCACCTGTTATCATGATAGGTGTGATACCTGCACCGCGGCACTCAACAATAGCATCTTTAACCTCAGGACGCACGGGGTCAATCATACCTGTAAGACCGATGAATATCATATCATACTCGAGTTCAGCGGACTCATAAACAACAGGTGCTGCATTGTATTCCTTAAATGCTACTGCGAATACACGAAGAGCCTTATTGCCCATTCTTGTGTTTTCTTCTGCAATCTTTGCACGGTGTTCGTCAGTTATTTCAATAACCTGACCGTCTGTGATTATACGATTGCACTTCTTAAGAATTTCATCAGGTGCACCTTTAGTATACTGAACAAATTTGCCGCTTACAGAATGAACAGTACTCATCATCTTTCTGCCTGAGTCAAAAGGAACTTCGCCGACTCTGGGATTAGAAGCTACGAGATCTGCTTTCTTAAGGTTTAAGGTTTTTGCATAATTTATAAGCGCAACTTCATCAGGCTCACCAGTGCTTTTGCCGTCTTCTTCAACTTCAGCATTTGT
The DNA here is from genome assembly GCA_017513525.1 of Clostridia bacterium. GTDB lineage: Bacteria > Bacillota > Clostridia > Oscillospirales > Acutalibacteraceae > RUG806. Next base: position 203,237 of record JAFXFC010000048.1, on the reverse strand, counting down.
GCAAAGAGCCATAGCTGTAGCAAGTAATTTTTCGTCTTCAGCAAAATGATCAACAACTGTCATAACATTCTGAGTAAGAGTACCTGTCTTATCAGAACATATAATCTGTGTACAGCCAAGAGTTTCAACGGCATTCATTTTACGAATAATTGCATTTTTCTTGGACATATTCGTAACACCGATTGACAGGACAATGGTCATAACTGCAACAAGACCCTCCGGAATAGCAGCAACAGCAAGAGCGATAGCTGTAATAAATGAGTCAAGTGCTACATGATAGAATTCTGCATCACTGCCTGAAACAAAGTGCATAATAATATTATAACCGAATATAACTATGCAAACACCGATAACAAGTTTTGTAAGTATCTTTGAAAGCTGTTCAAGTTTAATTTCGAGAGGTGTTTTTCCTTCTTCAGCAAGAGAAATTGCATTGGCAATTTTACCCATTTCGGTGTTCATACCTGTATCAACAACAACAGCTTTTCCGCGTCCGTATACAAGAGTTGAACCCATATATGCCATGTTCTTACGGTCACCGAGAGGAATTTCGTCATTTTCCTTCTTACCCATAAGAGCGTTAACAAGCTTTGTTACAGGAACAGATTCACCTGTAAGTGCTGCTTCTTCTATCTTCATACTTGCACATTCAAAAATACGGCAGTCGGCAGGGATAGCATCACCTGCATCAAGGAGAATAACATCACCTACAACAAGATCTTCACTCTTGATTATCTCAACTTTGCCGTCACGAAGTGTTTTTGTTGTTGCAGCAGACATCTTCTGAAGAGCTTCAACAGCTTTTTCAGCCTTGCTTTCCTGCATTACACCCAAAACAGCATTGATAATAACAACAGCAAGAATGATAAGAGTATCTGTCGGGAAAAAGCTTGCACCTGCGGAAGATGCTTCGATATACTCAGTTACAGCGGAAATAGCGGCAGCAACAATAAGAATAATGATCATAGGGTCTTTCATCTGATCGAAAAACTTTTTGAATATTGAATCTTTTTTTGCTTCAGCAAGCTTGTTTTTGCCGTACTGTTCAGCTCGTTTTGCAGCTTCTGAGGAACTTAAACCTTGAGGACTTGATTTTACTTCTTCAAAAACGTTCTCAATGTTTTCCAAGTAGTACTTCATTAATTAGGCTCCTTTACAAATTATTTTTATAAACTTGAGAAAAACAAAAAGACCCCAGTACACCTATGCACTAAAGTCTAAAAAAGACTCAGCACAGTTTTTTACTGTCCATGAGTCTCGTTATTTAAGATATGCCAGACTAAATAAGTCATGATGTTGACATACCACACAGCTCACTGTGCAAACTACTCCCTCAAGTTCTATTTGTTTAGATATATGATATCAAAATAGGAAATTCTTGTCAAGTAATTTTACACACTATGACATTATTCTTCTGTCTGTTTTCCTAAAAATCCGGCGGCTACTTCTGCGAGCTTGATTTCGGCTGCAGACGGCAGTTCATTTTTATCATTAAAAAGAACTACAACACAACCTGATACATCTCCGTTTCCGATAATCGGAACGGCAATACAAGCATTTTTATCTATGCCTTCAACAGGTGTCAACATATTATTCTCAAATGATGATGCTATAAACGTGGAGCGATTTTCCATAATTCTCTCAAGAGCAGGTGTAATTCTTCTGTCCACCGCATCTTTTTTGCTGACCCCCATACCGCATACCACATGATCTCTGTCTGTAATTAAGACGGGCATAGATATTGCCTTAAACAAAACTTCACAATATTGTGCCGTAAATTCCGCTAATTCACCCATCGGCGAATATTTCTTGAATATTACTTCTCCGTCTGCATCAGTATATATTTCAAGCGGGTCTCCTTCTCGTATTCTCATAGTTCTTCTGATTTCTTTAGGAATGACTACTCTGCCGAGATCATCAATTCGTCGGACGATTCCTGTAGCTTTCATATATAAATCTATCTCCTTGTGTTTTTATTAATAGTGATACTATTATCTGCTAATAGATAAAAAATATACTTGATAAAAAAAATAAAACCCGACTTAAAAATCGGGTTTAATTAAGTATTGCTTGTTAAGCTATTATGATATCGCAGATCATATCTATATCTTTTTCAGTCAAATCTGCATAAAGAGGTAACGTTAAAACTCTGTCTGCTATATGCTTTGCTACAGGAGTTTTTTCAGTCCCTGCTGTAGAAAGATCTTTATAGCAGTCATATTCATTTACGAGCGGATAAAAATATTTTCTTGCAATAATTCCGTTTTCGCCGAGTTTTGAGAAAATCTCATCGCGTGAGTATTTATATCCGTCAAAAACAACAGGAAAATACGCGTAGTTAGAAACAACACCATCCTGAATAGCACAAAGCTTAATACCATTAATTCCTGATAATCTGCTACAGTAATGCTCTACGACTTTTTTTCTCTTTGCAATTTCTGTTGAGAGATGACGAAGATTACATATACCCATAGCAGCTTGAAATTCATTCATTTTTGCGTTTCCGCCAACAAAAGCTACTTCTTCAGGACTTCTGATTCCAAAGTTTTTAAGGTCATTAAGAAGCTGAACAAATGAGTCATCAGAAAATGTTACAGCACCGCCTTCAATAGTATTATATACCTTTGTTGCATGGAAACTGAACATTGAAGCATCACCGAAGTTTGCTACATTAACGCCTTTATATGTAGTTCCGAATGCGTGAGCAGCATCATAAATAACTTTAAGAGAATACTTATCTGCAATATTCTTTATAGTTTCTACATCACAAATGTTTCCGTAAACATGAACGGGTACAATGGCAACTGTTTTATCGGTAATAAGTGCTTCTATTTTGGTAACATCAATTGTGTAATCATTTTCATTAACATCGCAGAATACAGGCACAAGACCATTTCTCACAATAGCATGTGTGGTTGATGCGAATGTAAAGGGAGTAGTAATTACTTCACTTCCCTTTTGAAAATCAAAAGCTGCAATTACATTTTCGAGAGCTAAATGTCCGTTTGTATAAAGAGCAACATGGGGAGTATCAAGATACTGTTCGAGCTCAGCTTGAAGCTGCTTGTGTTTTGTACCCATATTGGTGAGCCAATGGCTCTCCCACAGTTCTTTTATTTCTTCACAAAACTCCTCAAAACCGGGCATAGAGGAACGAGTAACATTAATCATAATTTTATTCTCCTAACGCTTTTATTCAGAATGAATATTCTTCACGCAAAACAGAATACATAAGCATATCAACAAATCTTCCGTCTTTGAACACAGATTTACGTTTTCTGCCTTCATAAACAAAACCGTTCTTTTCATAAACATGCTTTGCTCTTGCATTATCATCGAGAACGGTAAGTTCAATTCTTTGCAAGTTCATATCATAAAATGCATGATGAAGCATTTCTTTTAACGCAAAAGAACCAATACCCTTTCCTTGATTTTCAGTATCGCCGATCATTATATTAAACTCAGCACACTGATTCAGACGGTCTATATCTAAAAGACTTACCAATCCGAGAATTTCATCATTTTCATCAACTATTGAACAACGTATTGCGGTATTTCTGTTTGATAAATAGTTATCATACCAACGTTCATCTATTTGAACATCAATATATCTGAACGGTGCGCCTAAAAGCTTAATTAACTGAGGATTATTGCGCCATTCGTTAATTCTGCATAAATCCTTTTTTGCCAACTCTCTTAATCTATACATTTCAATACTTCCTTTGCAAGATATTCCATATCCTCTGCGTTATACCTTTGGTCTACAGGTAACGGTAAAATGTTTTCCGCATAATCACATTCAAGAGTTCCTTTTAGTTCTGCAGCATTGGGCCAGAGAGTAGGTATAAAAATATTGTTCTTTGCAAGTTCCCTCTTTATTGACAAGCCGTTTTTCAGATATAGCGGATAACAGTACGCCCCGTCATTAAAGCGGGGTTGTATTGTATTTACATCCTTCAATAAATTATCAAGTGTTCTGAAATTACTGCTTCTTGCTGATGCAACAAATTCGTAGTCTACAGCCCTTAAAAGATTATGAGTAAGTTCTGACATATATCTCAGCGGCAGATTTTCAAATGTATGCTCATTTTCTTGAAATTTTTTATAATACTCTGACGCACTTTCTTCAAAACGTCCGAAAAGATGTACCAATCTATCTTTTGATTTATCTGTTTCCAAAGGTTCACTTAAAACCGCATCAGTTGACAAATATGCTCCGTCAGGTACTCCGAAAAACTTTCTGCAACAATAAATTGCATCAATATTTTCAATAGGTTTTCTGAAAAATGCCTGAACATTGTCAAGAATAATGTTCTCGTGCTTCTTTTTGAGATTCAGGATGCCTTCATCGGTAAGCTGGCCGTAAAAATTTACAACATATAGATACTCATCTTTCCCTAATTCTTCAGAAAAAACAGGAGTAAAATCAGGATTGATTGAGTAAAACTCATATTCAAAGCCATTTTGTTCACATAAAGTATATACGGAATCACACAAAAAATAAGGAAGATATAATTTCTTTATTTTTTTAGCAATTAATAAATATAAAAGAGCATTTCTTGCCGTATTAAGAGCAATCAAATCGCTGTAATATTCCGAAGTATTGTAATGCTCAAACTCAAGATATCCGCCAATTTCTTTTGCCATTATAATCGTATCCTTATAAAATCGATTTTATTTTACCAGAACTTTATAATTTTTCTCCATATTATCGGTAAGCTCAATCATTTCTTCAACACTTGATGCTTTGAAGAGAATTGTACCTAATGAGTGAGCTGTATTCTGATATGCATGAACATCATCACCATCAGAATATGTACAGTAAACATCAAGCAGATTATTATTCTTAAATGAGTCACTAAACCAAATTCCGTCATACTTACCCGATTCGGTGCTGTAAATCATATAGTTACTGAATACACCTTTTGTTTCTGCGTGTTTAAGGTCTGAACAGTCTTCACCCACAGCCGCACGGAGAGTATAGTCAATAAGGTCTACCCCCGTTGCATAGTGAATCAGCTGAGGAATATAGCTTCCGCCGTTTCTGGGTCCTAATTCAAGAACATAAACATCGTCATTTTCATCAAGAATAACTTCAATATTATATGCACAAGTCTTCATTCCGAGCGCTGTTATGAGTTTCTGAAGTTCGTTGTCTATTTTTTCTTTTAATTCATCGCTGAGAAGCAATGGCCAGAATTCACCGAGAGCTACATATTCTCTTGTTCCTTTGCCGCTGTAAAGCTCATTGCCGTAGCTTGTAAATACAAGCTTTCCGTCTACAGAGAAACCGTCACCGGATACCTGATAACCCTTTTTCTGAATGAATTCTTCAATAATTATTCTTTTTCCTCTTGAATATGAAAAAGCTTCTTTTACGGCATCTTCAAGCTGAGCTTTTTCATACACTTTAACAACACCCTTGCTTCCCGAAGAATCAACGGGCTTTACCATTACGGGGAATTTAAAAAGATCAATTTCATTATAAGCATCCTCAAAGCAAGTATAGCCCTTGGCTTTGGGAGTATTGAAACCGTTTTTCTGCAAAAAGTTACGGAAAAGGTCTTTCTGAGTAAGTATGTCAACGCTTTCATAAGGATTTCCGGGCAAGCCCATTTTTTCCGAGACATAAGCCGCAGTAGGTGCGGCAGGGTCGGAAGCGTATGCTACAATACCGTCAATTTCAAGCTCTTTAGCCAATTTAAGTACAGCCTCTTTGTCGGTAGTGCTTACATTGTAATATGCATCTGCATACTTATGACCGGGATTATCGGGAAGATAGTCACAGGTTATGGTATAATAGCCTTTTTCTTTAGCTTGCTTAATGGCGGGAATCTGTTGCATAGCTCCGCCGAGCATAAGTATTTTCTTCATAACTGACCTCCGTAACAATTATTTGTCAAGTCCTTCAACAAATCTGCGGATTCTTTCTACCGCTTTCTCAAGAACATCAATTTTCATAGTATATGCAATACGGAAATAATTATCATAATTATCACCGTATGTAATTCCCGGTACAACTGCAACCTGTTCTTTTTCAAGAAGCTGATAAGCAAAGCTTTTGCTGTCAAGACCGAGGCTGTCTATATTAACAAACAGATAAAATGTTGCTGCAGGCTTAATGCAGGACAAACCTTCTATGGAATTAATGGCTTCATACATAAAATTACGGCGTTCTTCAAATTCATCAACAATAAATCTGTCATCTGCACAATTAAGGAATGCGGCAATACCGGCGTGCTGTGAAGGAAGCGGAGCACAAGCCGCAATATTTTCCTGTAATTTTGTCATATTTGCTATTATTTCTTCATAGCCTACGGCAAAGCCTACTCTGTAGCCGGTCATTGCAAATCTTTTTGATAAACTGTCAATAACAAGGGTTCTCTTTGCCATTCCGTCGATATTAATAATGCTGCAATGCTGTTTGTTATCATAAATAAGATTTTTATATACTTCATCGGAAATAACCGTAAGATCATATTCTTCAGCTACCTTTGCAACAGCTTCAAGAGAAGAATAATTGAGAACAGCACCCGTTGGATTAGAGGGAGTGTTAATGATTACGGCAATTGTTTTTTCAGTGATTGCTGCTCTCAGAGCATCCTCTTTTATTGCATAGCCGTTTTCTTCAAGTGTATTGATAACAACGGGAACACCGCCGCACATACGAACCATCTGTCTGTAATTTACATAATAAGGTGCGAAAATGATTACCTCGTCACCGTCGTCAACAATGCTTGCAAGACTAAGATATAAAGCCTCCATACCGCCTACAGTTACCATAACGTTTTTCGAAGGCTGGACGGCAACACTGTATTCTTTTTCGAAATTTTCGGCAATCACTTCACGAAGGGAAAGAAGTCCTGCATTGGCAGAATATCTTGTTTTTCCTGCCATTACTGCGTCACAAGCAGCTTTTCTGATTGTTTCGGAGGGTGGGAGATCAGGGTCTCCGAGAGTAAGATCAATTACATTATCATATTCCTTTGCCATATTAAATAAATGCCTGGTCAATGATAGTTCTATTGCTTGTGCACTTTTTGAAGTTTTCATAAATTCCCTTTCCTTGTTTTTCGTTGAGCTCAACATAAAAAACAATATGTATTCGAGTCATTATTATATCTTTTTGCAAGAAAATAAATATTTTATCAAAAAAATCTTAGTTTTTCCTTACTTCTTGATTTTTTTCCAAATAATACGAGGTTTTTTTAATATCTTAACAGCAAGATTTCTGTTTCCTCTAAAAAGAAGCAAGACAAAGTAGCAAAAAAACGCTTTTATAATTTCAATTCTGCCGGGTTTTAAATAATCATTACCTAAAGCGTAATTTTCATCATAAAAACTAATACCATCAATGTTGTCATACTCAAAGTTTTGCATTTCATCGAGAGGTGAATCTTTTTCAGGATCGTAGTCACTCAAAAGATTCATATTAACACCGCTTCCGTCATTTCCCCATGTTCTGGATTTTGCGACAGCTGGAACAACACAAACAGCATCAGTAAAATGCATATAAATACTGTGTACTGTATCACACCAATTAAGCTCTCCATTTGTTTTCCAGAAAAGTCCCGAGTCATTTGCAAGGATAGAAAGAACATAAACACAAAACAAACCGGAATTTTTCTTATATAAATCATACATTTTTCCGAGAAAATAAGTTTTGTCAGGTAAAATTATTTTTGTTCCTGCTGAAATTTCTTTCTGTCGCTTATCAAACCAGCAACCAAGTCCGTATGCAGCATAAAGTTTGGAGAATGAAAAATTTTTATCGTTATTTACCCATTGTGTATCTTTAGCACCGCAAATACAAATTACATCAGGATCATCTTTGAATAATTCAAGACCTTTGTTCATGTATTCAAGAAAGTTTTGAGAAAAATCGTTATCGTCCTCAGAATAAATAAAAGCATCATATTTTTCTTTTACTAAATCTTCTAAAAACTTACTGTTTCCGCCAGGTCCGAGATTTTCACTATGATATATCACATTAAACTTCTTAAATACAGAAAAATCCTGAGTCTCCAAATACTCTTTAACTTTAATATATCCATCTTGATATTTTTCGGAAGGAGGAAAATCGACCGCAACATAGACTTCCGTATTCTCTGCACCAGAGTTTTTCATAAGAGAGTCAAGACATCTTTTTAAATGATCAACACGGTTTAACGTGGGAATTATAACCGGATAATAAACCATTGTTTTGCCTCCTCAATTCCGTTTTGTCAGTTTATTGATTATCTTATCAATTCCGATAAAAGAAAATGCAATTTTCCATATTCTTCTGGAATTTTTGTTTCCAACATTCAGCAAAAGGTACGAAACACCAAAAATGCCGACAACAACAACACCCTTAATCAACAGTAATAAAATATTTTCTGCAGATATAAAATTTGAAACAAAAAATGTAACAAGAATACATCCGATTGATGAAACACAAATTAAAAGAACTGTTTTTATATATTTTTTGCGTTGTTCTTTGTTGAAATAGTATTTGAAAAGAATAATTAATCTGCCTCCGAACATTATACAAAGTGAGCTGATTATAGAAGCGATCAGTACACCCTCCAGACCGATTACGGCAGATAAAACAATAGCTAAAACTAAATTTGTTAATGCAGCAGCAAGAGTAACATAACGACTCTCCCACCATAAACCTGACGCCTCAATATAAAGAGACGGAACACAGGATATTCGGCCAACAAAGAAATTAAGTGCAAAGAGGATAACAAGAATAAAGGCAAACATATTCTCTTTTCCAACCCAAACAAAAATAAAATCCTGATACAAACTAAGAAGACATGCTGTGCAAAAAGCCGAAACCCAGATATAAATATTATCAAAATCCAAAAATCTCTGAAAGTTTTTGTTCTTATCTTCTGTAACAATACAATTGCCTATAATAGGTCTCATAGTATTATGTATTACAGCAAAAATCGCAATTAATGAAGTTATAACATAATAATAATTACCGTATTGACCGAGAATTACAAGTCCAAAAAATGATGAAATAACAATATTGCTGACAGAAAGATATATTGTTTCACCAACTTTTGAAAAAAATGATCCTCCGACTTTTTTCTTTAGGGCATCTATTTCGCTCTTGCTTATTTTTCCTTTGCAAAAATATTGGGGGTATTTCTTTTTTGATATATATTGACACAACAGATTGTTGCAAATAGTCATTATCGGGATAACAATTGCATATAAATAATAATTTTTAAATATGAGCAATAAAACTATCTGCAGAACATACTGTATTAAAAGAGTTACAGACGAAATATTAGTTTCTATGTCATATCTCTGGTTAGCTGAAAATAATATTCTCTTATAAGAGAACATTAAATAACTGACAACTACATTTCCCAAATAGAAAAGGTAAAGAATATAAATATTTATGTCGGAAGGTACATCGCCTGAAATAAACCTTTTAAGGAACGGTAATACAATTAATCCACCTGCAAGAACAACCGAACCTATTATGGCAAAGCATTTTCTTGCAAAACCTAAAATTGCGCAAACTTTATCATCGTCGCCGTCTGCAACAGGTTTATATAAAATGTATGATACCGCCGCTGAAAAACCTAATTCGGAAATATTCAGCACGTTAATTATGGATACAAAAAGTCCACTTAGTCCAACATACTGATTACCCAAAGCATAGATTATTATTGTTCTCGATACAAAAGGCAATAGAATATTAAGTAAATTATTTATTATACCAAATCCTATACCTTTACGGGCATTATTCATTCTGCTCATATTAATTATCGCCTGATTTCTTACTTATTCACATTATTCCTTTGTTAAAATGTCCGCAATTTGCTTACAAGCAGTTCCGTCACCATAAGGATTGCTTGCTTTACTCATTCTATCATATTCGTTCGGATCATCCAGAAGGATTCTGAAATTATTATATATAACTTCTTCTTCAGTTCCTACCAATTTTAATGTGCCGGCCGTTATTCCCTCAGGGCGCTCGGTTGTATCTCTCATAACGAGCACAGGTTTACCGAGACTGGGAGCTTCCTCCTGAATACCGCCCGAATCAGTAAGAATAAGAAAGCTTCTTGACATAAAGTTATGAAAATCCAAAACATCCAGAGGTTCAATAATATGCATTCTGTCATTATTGCCAAATATTTCATAAGCTGCTTCACGAACAGCAGGATTCATATGTATCGGATATATAGCTTTTACATTAGGATGTTCTTCCATAACACGCTGGATAGCTCTGAACATATTTCTCATCGGTTCACCGAGATTTTCACGGCGATGGGCAGTAATAAGAATAAGTCGACTGTCTTTAGCCCACTCTAATTCAGGATGAGAATAATCAGCACGTACAGTAGTTTTTAATGCATCAATTGCAGTATTGCCAGTAACATAAATAGTTTCAGCATTCTTACCTTCATTAAGAAGATTCTGTTTTGACATTTCAGTGGGTGAAAAATTATATTGTGCTACTATGCCGACAGCCTGTCGATTGAATTCTTCGGGATACGGAGAAAAAATATTGTATGTTCTAAGGCCTGCCTCAACATGTCCGACAGGGATCTGTAAATAGAAGCACGCGAGTGCAGTTACAAATGTAGTTGAGGTATCACCGTGAACCAGAACAACATCAGGTTTAACCTCTTCAAGAACAGATTTAATTCTCTGTAATATATTTACTGTTACATCAAATAAAGTCTGACGTTGCTGCATTATAGAAAGGTCATAATCGGGCACTATGTTGAATGTTTCAAGAACCTGATCCAACATCTGGCGGTGCTGTCCGGTAACACAAACAATAGTTTCAACATTCTTACGGCTTTTAAGCTCATTTACCAAGGGACACATTTTTATAGCTTCAGGTCTTGTTCCAAAAACCAACATTATCTTCTTCATATTAACTATATCTGATATCTCAGATTTCCTCCTTAATTTGAATGTATGAGTTGCTCTATTGTTTCAACTCTGGCTTTCCATCCATTTGTTTCCAAAAATTCTTTTCTTGTAGCAGCATCATACTTCACATGACTGTCATTCATTAGTTCTGATATCTCATTTTTGAAAGATTCATAATCAGTATAAAAATGAACGAATGGTTCAAAACGTTCAACCTCATCATATTTTACACATAAAATATTCATATTGTAGTTTATATACTCATAGAGCTTTACAGGATCTACAGCCTCAACTATCTCATTAAGAACGAATGGCATGATCAAACAATCGGTATCTTTTATTTTATCATATAATTTACTGTGTTCAACTGTACCGACATACTCTATTCTGCTGTGATTTATGACTTCAGTATCTATAGGACCTATTATCCTGTAATTCAGGTTGGGAAAATCGTCTAAACTTTTTGCGAGCATATCAAAATCAAACCATTTTCCAACAGTGCCAATATAAGAAATAGTAAATTCATTCTTATTTTTCTGAATTTCAGGTTCAACATCAAGAATACTTCCATTGTAACCGTTTCTTACCAAAACTATCTTGCTTTCAATAAAATCACCATAAAGTTTACAAAGCTTCTGTTTCAGATTGTTACTGGAAACCAATATATAATCTGCTTTATTTACAAGAGAATTTTCTAAAGTAAATATCTTTTTAGTCATACCTTCGGGACAAAGTGCAGTATAATTGTCCATACAATCATATATTATCTTACAGCCACTGTTTACAGGTAAAAATTCATCTTGTAACGGATATGTAACATATATGTACTGAGGTTTTTCTTTTTTTAAATGATACCAAAACTGTATGGAAGAAAAAATCTTATTAATTTTACTTATGATCGCAATACGACCTGCAAAAGGAATAAGAAAGAATGGTTTAGCATTCTCTTTTCGGTATGAACGTTTTTGTAAACTTTTTCTATTTCTTACCTGAAACATAAAAAGAACAGAAACATCAAAATACGCTCTTAAGCCCTCTGCAATAAACTGAGGTCTTTGTTTAATCCAATTCCAATCAATATGTGACAAATATAATATTTTTTCTTTCATTAGAAGATCCTCTTTTCTAATTAAAAACTGAATGTATTTTTAATTCCATCCCATTTCTGATCCTTTTCAGACAATATAAGCGGAGTTCCGTCAAGAAGAGTATAGCCATCAGCTGACGCGGTGCCGTTATAAACTCCTTCAAGTTCAGGCCACTCAATTCCGATTTCGGGGTCATTCCATGCAAGTCCGCCCTCATCACCTGGGTGATAGAAATCAGTAACCTTATAGCAGAACTCAGCAGTTTCGGAAAGAACCAAAAAACCGTGTGCAAAGCCCTCAGAAATATAGAACTGCTTCTTATTTTCTTCAGTAAGCTCAATTCCGTACCATTTACCGTAAGTAGCACTTCCCTTTCTGAGATCGACTGCTACATCAAACACGCGGCCTTTAATAACACGGACAAGCTTTCCTTGCGGATATTCCTTCTGAAAGTGTAATCCTCTGAGAACACCTTTTACAGACATACTCTGATTATCCTGAACAAAAACCATATTAAGTCCGGCTTCTGCCATATCACGCTGATTGTATGTTTCTGTAAAATAACCTCTGGAGTCCCCGTGAACTGCGGGTTCAATAATATAAAGTCCTTCAATCGGACATTTTGTAACTTTAATCTGTCCCATATTAATCCTCAATTTCTTTTAAATAGCGGGCTAAGGCATCTTTCCATATAGGCAAAGGCTCAAAACCGTTTTCAATAAGCTTACTCTTATCAAGACGGCTGTTAAAGGGCCTTGCTGCCTTAGAAAGACCATATTCCTCTGTTGTAACCGGTATAACATTAGTTTTGTATCCTGCCTGACGGAAAATTTCACAGGTAAAATCATACCAGCTGATATATCCGCCTTCGTTGGTAGCATGATAATAACCGTATTTTTCAGTTTCAGCCATATCAATAAGTAAACGGGAAAGGTCGTATGTGTATGTCGGTGTACCAATCTGATCTGATACAACACGTACTGTGTCATATTTTTTGCCTACATTCAGCATTGTCTTGATAAAGTTTTTACCGTTCGTTCCGAATACCCAAGCTATTCTTACAATAAAATATTTATCTAAGATGCTACTGACTGCAAATTCTCCTTCGAGCTTTGTTTTACCGTAAACACTCAACGGAGCATAGTCCTTGCAGTCGGGCTTCCAAGGAACAGTTCCCTGTCCGTCGAAAACATAGTCAGTACTGATATATATCATTTTACAGTCAAGCTCTTTGCAAGCTTCTGCTATATTTCGTGTTCCGTCTGCATTAATAGCACGAACCTTAGGAATATTTTCTTCATCTTCAGCAAGATCCACAGCAGTCCATGCTGCACAATGTATTACTACATCGGGATTTATTTCTGCAAGTACATTTTTTACTGCGACAGCATCGGTAATATCTAAAGAAACATAAGGCATAGACAAGACAGCGGAATTATCAGAAACTCCGCTGTAAACAGTGTGAATATCACTGCCCACGCCTTCATGGCCACGGGCAGATAATTCATTTAATACATCATGACCTAACTGACCGCAGACACCTGTAACGAAAACTTTCATAAAAATCCTCTTTATCTGTTAGAGTACATTTTGTCGTAATAGTTCTGGTATTCTCCTGAAATTATGGTTTCCCACCATTCCTTGTTATCAAGATACCACTTAATGGTCTTCTGAATACCGTCAGCGAACATTGTTTCGGGGAGCCAGCCAAGTTCATTGTGTATCTTTGTCGGGTCGATAGCATAGCGCATATCATGGCCTTTACGGTCTGTGACATATGTAATAAGAGACTCCGGCTTATCAAGGGCCTTACAGATGATCTTAACAATATCAATATTCTTCATTTCATTATGTCCACCGATATTGTAGACCTCTCCGACCTTACCCTTATGAATAATAAGATCAATAGCTTTACAATGATCTTCAACATAAAGCCAATCACGGACATTAAGTCCTTCACCGTAAACAGGAAGCGGTTTATCATTAAGCGCATTAGCTATCATAAGAGGGATAAGCTTTTCCGGGAAATGATAAGGACCGTAGTTATTTGAGCAACGGCTTATAGTAACAGGAAGTCCGAAAGTACGGTGATATGATAAAACTAATAAATCGGCACCTGCTTTTGAGCTGGAATAGGGAGATGAAGTGTGAATAGGTGTTTCTTCTGTAAAGAAGAGGTCAGGTCTGTCAAGAGGAAGATCACCGTAAACTTCGTCGGTTGATACCTGATGATATCGGGTAATTCCGTATTTACGGCAGGCATCCATAAGAACACCTGTTCCCAGAATATTTGTCTGAAGGAAAATGCCGGGATCCTCAATAGAACGGTCAACATGACTTTCAGCGGCAAAGTTAACAACAATGTCAGGCTTTTCTTCTTCAAAAAGCTTATAAACTGCGTCTCTGTCACAGATATCCGCTTTTACAAAACGGAAATTGGGGTTATCCATAACAGGAGCCAAAGTTGAAAGATTACCTGCATATGTAAGTTTATCGAGGCAAACTATGCGGTAATCGGGATATTTGCCAAGCATATGAAACACGAAATTGGCACCAATGAAGCCGGCACCGCCGGTAACAATAATAGTCATATAAATATCTCCTTAAAAATTAATGTAATACATCAATATATTTTCCGTCAAGGACATCCTTAAGGTATTGTCCGTACTGATTTTTCTTTAATACCTCATAGACCTCAAGAACATCGTCTTCAGTTATCCAACCGTTGAGATAGGCAATTTCTTCAAGACATGCAATTTTTCTATGTTGATGTGTTTCAACTGTCTTAACAAAGTTAGTTGCTTCAACGAGGCTTTCATGAGTTCCTGTGTCAAGCCATGTAAAGCCCTGACCGAGAAGCTCAACATTAAGTTCGCCGTTATCAAGATAAATTCTGTTAAGGTCAGTAATTTCAAGCTCACCTCTCGGTGAGGGCTTAAGATTTTTTGCATATTCAACAACACGGTTATCATAGAAATAAAGACCTGTAACACAATAATTGCTTTTAGGTTTAGCAGGTTTTTCCTCAATTGAAATTGCTCTTCCGTCTTTATCAAATTCAACAATTCCGAAGCGCTCGGGATCGTCAACATAATAACCGAAGACAGTTGCGCCGTTTCCACTCTCTGCATTCTGAACTGCAGCTTTAAGACGTTTTTTAAGTCCGTGACCGGCAAAGATATTATCACCGAGCACCATAGCAACTGAGTCATCTCGGATAAATTCTTCACCAATGATAAAAGCCTGGGCAAGTCCGTCGGGAGAAGGCTGAACAGCATATGAAAGCTCAACACCAAACTGATGACCGTCACCTAAAAGCTCCTGAAAGCGTGGGGTGTCCTGCGGTGTCGAAATAATTAAAATATCGCGTATACCTGCGTTCATAAGAACAGACATCGGATAATAAATCATGGGTTTATCATAAATCGGAAGAAGCTGTTTGGAAGTTACCTTTGTAAGCGGATAAAGTCTTGTTCCGGAGCCTCCGGCGAGTATGATACCTTTCATATTGAGTGACCTCCTTTATAATTTCAATTCTCCTGTTTTTTTACAGAAAAAATCTTTAATACCTTTAATTATATATTTTAACCTTGCTTTACGATTGTTCAAAAACAATAAATGAATGACAGGACGAACGGAAAGCATGGCCAAAAACCGTATCTTAAATTTAAGCGGTGTATATTTCTTTGTGAGAAGATATAAACATTCTCTGGTCTGATAATACTCACGGAATGCACTGCCTACCCTGATCTTCAGCGGACCGACCTTTTTTTCACCTTCGCCGAGACTGTGCTTGAGAGTAACAGCATCTGTCATTACACAAATTTTTCCGCTTTCCTGAAGACGCCATGATATATCCCAGTCTGCCATATCAAGAAAAACACGTTCATTCCAGAAATTTATCGCTTTTATATCTTTGTATTTACAAAGCATTGATGAAGTTATTACACTTGCAACTTTGAAAGAATGCTCATTTAAAGGTGTTTTTGCGCGAGGGCTTTCAACTGTATTATTGCTGGTATTAAAAAATACCGGAGCAATGCAACCTATTTGTTCTCCCTGCTCTTCTAATGCTTCAAATTCACTGATAAGTTTTTGGATATGACCTTCGGAAATGCTGGAATCCTGATCAAAGAAAATAATATAGTCATCGTCATTAAAGCTTTGTTCCAGAAGAACTTTATTAAAAGCCTTTGATAAACCTAAGTTTTCACCAAACCAGATATAATTTATCTTATTGTCAATATTAAAGTCACAAAGCTCTTCACTTTTTTGAGGACTGTTGTCGCAAATATAAACTTCATCTGTTTGAAGTGCAATATTACGAATGTTTTCTTTGACGCAGCAACCCGGATGGTATACTGTAATAAGCGATTTTATCATTTACTTCTCCTAATTGCGATATGTTGATCGCAAGAATTATTGTAATTATTTGCGTTACATCGAAACAATACGGATTCCAGAAACTGAAGAAAAGATATATGAGATAGAAAATAAATCTATTCTTGCCCGCATAATACATAGGAATCAGTGTTACTGCATAAAAAAGTAACAGCGTTATAATTCCGACTTGTTTGAAAATGTAAAGCGTTTGTAATTCAAAATAAATTTCACCGTTATAACTTAAATGCTCTGTCTGTGCAGTGACCCAACAGCCGAGCCCGTCTCCGATGAATGGATTAGCATCAAGAAAAACTTTAGCTTGTTCCAGTCTTACAGCATTGGAAGTCGCAGCTTTTTCTACTATTTTTGAAATAAAATACGGCACAAGCACTGCAACAGCAATAATAATTACTGCTATTGAAATGTATTTCACATATTTATTTCTTTTTGCTAATTTTATTGCAAAAGTACCGGCTTGCCATGCAATAAATGCAAGAAGTGCAAGAATAAAAGCAAAATTGCCTGCAACCAGTACACCTAATAACAGAAGAATTTTTCTCTTGGTAATTTTTTTATCACTTAAACAATCAAGCATAAAAGCAATTACTAAAAGTGCGTTGCCGTGAACCTGAACCTTCGGTATAAATCTATTCAGGAAATAAATATCACCAAGCCCGAATGAGTAAGCCCAATCCCTGAATACTCTGAAATCACCGTCATGAACAATTATTGTTCCGATAAATATCAGAATAATACTTTTAATCATTGCAAGATTAAGGAATAATTCTTTTTTCTGATTAAAGTTTTCATCCTTAATAAAACAGGAAAAAGGTATTACAGTCAATATTGCCGCAAAACGCAATATTCTGCTGAATGAAATCCCCAAGACAATCGCTCGGATCCCCTGGAAACACATAAACACCACAAATAATGCTAACAGTGACAAATAAACTTTATTTTTAGGAATTTTTATGTTGGGAATTTGTAAAGCTATATAAATGAACAAAAACGGTAAAATAAGCGAAGAAAGTTTAGAAAACGGAAATTGAAAAAAATACGCTCCCACCGCTATTGCCCATGCTATAAATGAACTTTTAGCGAAAATATCTTTTTTGGTAAGCAAAAATATTACTCCTTACTTTTATTCTGATCTCAGAACTTTTTTATATATAAATTCTCTGAGTGATGTGGGAACAAGACAAACAGCAGTTAATGCAAAAATTGTATAAATGGCCTGGAAAAAGCTGCAAAAACCTGTCCTGTATAAGTGCCATCTGAATTTATAAGCAATTTTAAGATAATTCAATCCGCCTCTGCGTCCGTAAAGACCGCTGTCAACACGCATAAAACAGAGATTGTCGGGAAGATTACGCGAAATTACCCCGTTTTGAAGTAATTTTACCCATAATGCATAGTCTTCATGAAGCAGAATATCAGGATAGCCTCCGTTTGCCAAAACAACATCTTTGTCATACATAACGGTCGGATGATTAAACGGACATCTCTTTTTGGAATAATTAAGAATGTCTTCATGATTCAGCGGCATATTTTTTTTAGATATAATATTATTGGTGCAACAAGCGAATTCCTCAATTGCACCTCCGACTATGGACAATTGAGGCTCATCTGAAAATGCCTTAAGTTGCATTTCACAGCGGTATTCCGGAGCAATATCGTCAGAATCCATACGAGCCACAAGTCTGTTTTTGCAAAGTCTTAAGCCGTCATTAAGAGCCGGGCCTAATCCCCTGTTGTTTTTAAATCTCACTACATTAAACTTTTCTTCATATTTTTGTTCAAATTCTGTGATAAGTGAATTTAATTCCTCTGTCAGCGGACCGTCACACACCAAAACAAAATCATTTGTTGGTATAGTTTGCGAAAAAATACTTTCTATGCTTTGAAGTAAATACTCTGGTTTCTCTCCATTGTAAACTGACATTAAAACGCTGTAATTTTCCATAAAAAACTCCTAATATTTCTGAAGTCACATACTTTTATTTTAGCGAATTGAATAGTTAAAACAAATCAGAATAAAAAAAATAAAATACAATCAATTGCGTTAATCACAATTGATTGTATTATAACATAATGAATATAGAAAAACAAGCATATTTGTAATTTTTTGTAATATATTTTGTTTAAATTGTTCTATTTTGTAATAAAACATTATAAATGTCGTTCATTCACTGAAATTATTTAGTTAAAGCTTTTGACCCAAGTAACTAATGAACCGTGATGTGTATTTTCT
The DNA here is from genome assembly GCA_017513525.1 of Clostridia bacterium. Taxonomy (GTDB): domain Bacteria; phylum Bacillota; class Clostridia; order Oscillospirales; family Acutalibacteraceae; genus RUG806. The sequence goes on along the minus strand of JAFXFC010000048.1, from coordinate 184,625 downwards.
CGCACTGTTCCTAACATATAATCAGTTACCGGACCGTTGTGTTTCATTTTTTCAAGAATTGCAGCCTGAAGCTCTTCGACAGACATGTCATCATATCGTTTACTGAGGTCTATGACTACTTTTTCTTGCTGTACTTTTACAGGCTCCGGCATCTCTGACTCTGCAACAATATTTATAGATTTAGGTGTTTTCTTAATTTCCACTGTATTAATCGGTTCAATACTTTCACCGTAAAGCTCTGCAGGAATCCAGATTTCGCCGGAATCTGAAGGTACACATACCTGAACTTGTCCGTTAATTACACATACACGTTCTCCCGTCAGTGCACCGACATATTCTTTGGTATCTCCACAGGCAAGACACATATTTACATCATTATTCCCATTGTTGACTGTTATAATTACAGACTTGCCGTCAAGAGTTCTTTCATATGAAAAATAAGTAGTCTGAAGCTCCAGCTCCTTGTAATCACCGTAACAAAGAGCAGGTGTATTCTGACGAATCTTGCCAAGCGCTGCAATAAGCTTTGTTAAGGGATTGCTTTTTGCTGCATCCTTATAATCCTCATAATTTAACGCAGGTCTCAAGGAGTCATCTGAAAAACGGTCTTTTTTGCCTTCGATTCCGAATTCTGAACCGTAATAGATTGACGGAATTCCGGGTAAAGTATAAAGCATAACATGCACTGGCACAAAATGAGCTTTGTTAGTAAGCTTTGTGTAAATGCGTTCAACATCATGGTTATCAACAAAGGTATAAAGTTTCAGACGATTACCCGCCATGCCGCTTACATACTTGATTGTATGGGCTATTTCAAAATAATTATGGTCGTTATGGGCGGAATACAAGGCCTTATGAAGCATATAGTTTGTGACTGAATGAAGAGTTCCGTCATTTGCCCAGCGTGAATAGTTACCATGGATAACTTCACCCATAAGCCAGAAGTCAGGTTTGACTTCATTTGCAACATGACGAAGAGCTTTCATATAATTAAAGTCCATAACATCTGCAGCATCAAGACGGATTCCGTCAATATCAAACTCGCTTACCCAGAAGCGAACCACATCACAAATATAGTCTATGACATCAGGATTATGCTGATTTAATTTTGCAAGAAGGTCGAAACCTCCCCAATTTTCATAAGAGAAACCGTCACCAAAGGAGTTGTTTCCATAAAAGTTTACATTACAATACCAATCTTTATATCGTGAATTTTCGCGATTTTGTTTAATATCCTGAAACGCAAAGAAATCACGGCCTGTATGATTAAACACACCGTCTAAAACTACTCGAATTCCGTGTTTGTGACATTCTGACACAAAATTTTTGAGATCATCATTTGTTCCGAGTCTGGAGTCTAATTTTTTATAATCCGTTGTTTCATATCCGTGTCCTACTGATTCAAAAAGCGGGCCGATGTAAAGTGCATTACATCCGATTTTTTTAATATGAGAAATCCATGGAAGCAATGTATTCAAACGAGGCACAGGCTCTCCATAAGAATTTAGTTTTGGTGCACCTGTCAGCCCCAACGGATAAATATGATAAAATATAGCCTCATCATACCATGGCATATTCTTTTCCTCCTGTTTTCGCTAAAAATGAATATTGTTCTATTATATGATATTTTATAAGTAAAAAATCCCCGTACTGTTGTACGAGGATTTTTGGCAGGGGCAGAAGGGCTCGAACCCTCGGCACGCGGTTTTGGAGACCGCTGCTCTACCAACTGAGCTATACCCCTATAATTAATGCAGTTTGAAAATGGTGGGCCATCAGGGACTCGAACCCCGGACCAACCGGTTATGAGCCGGTTGCTCTAACCAACTGAGCTAATGGCCCGTTGTCAAACTGCTTGATTATTATATAAGCAATTTATCAAAATGTCAAGCATTTTTTAACTTAAATTGCAATAAATTTTCTGACTATGATAATAGACGGACTGCAAACAGTTTAATGCTTGCAGTCCTTAAATTTTTACATTAATTCACATATGAGATTTGAAAATTCTGCAGGATCTTCTATATTAAGTCCGCCTATTAATCTTGCCTGATTATACAGAAGTTTTGCATAACTTTGAAGTTTGCTTGTATCTTCGATAAAGAGAGCCTTTAATTTTTCAGCTATTTTGTGCTGAATATTAATTTCAAGAACATATTCTGCATTAACAGGTGCATTTCCGGGCATTGATCTTAATATCTTTTCCATTTCTGCAGAAATTTCGCCTTCATTTGTAAGACATGCAGGATAATTCTTGAGTTTGTTTGTAAAACGGACAGAAGTAACACCAGGTAAAACTTCTTTCATTAAATCAAACATTTCTTTATTTGCTTCATTATCGGAATTCAGAGCATTCTTTTCTTCTTCTGTATCAAAATCGGCTTCATCAGCGCAGATGTTTATGAAAGGCTTTTCATTAAACATCATTAATGTTTTAAGCGCAAATTCATCTACATAATCTGTAAGATATAAAATTTCAAAGCCTTTATCCTTGACCTTTTCAACCTGAGGAAGCATTTCTATTCTTTCAATAGTCTCGCCGGCCGCATAATAAATGCTTGCTTGCTCGCTCTTCATCCGCTCAACATATTCATTGAGCGTTACATATTTCTTATCATTTGAACTTTTAAAAATAAGCAGATCCTTAAGTTCATCTTTATGAATACCGTAATCACTGTATACGCCGAATTTCAGTGAAGTGCCGAAGGCATCAAAGAATTTTTCGTATTTTTCCCTGTCAGTATTGAGCATTTTAATAAGCTCGGATTTTATCTTCTTTTCAATCGTTTTTGCAATCAGCTTCAGCTGATGATCGTGCTGCAGCATTTCACGGGAAATATTAAGAGAAATATCCTCGCTGTCAACAAGACCTTTTACGAAATTGAAATAATCGGGAAGCAATTCACTGCATTTATCAGTAATAAGAACACCTTTTGAGAATAATTGCAAACCCTTTTCAAAATTCTTTGAATAATAATCAAACGGAGCATGAGAAGGAACAAATAAAAGTGCATTATAAGTTGCATTACCTTCGGTTTTTGAATGAATAACTCTCAGAGGCTCCTCGAAATCATAAAATACTTCTTTATAGAAAGTGCTGTATTCTTCTTCCGTAATTTCTGATTTTGCTTTTTTCCAAAGAGGAAGCATGGAATTTAGAACTCTGTCTTCTGTGACAGAGTTATATTCATCAGAATTTTCTTCAGAAGGAACAGTTGTTTCAAATTCCATTTTTATGGGATATCTGATGTAATTTGAGTATTTCTTAACAAGTGATGAAAGGCGGTATTGATCAAGAAATTCATCAAAACTAATATCTTCAGAATTATCATTAATGGCAAGAATTATGTCTGTTCCGACAGTTTCTTTTTCACAGGGAGTGACAGTATATCCTTCAACACCTGAAGATTCCCAACAAAATGCTTCCTCAGAACCATGAGCCTTTGTTATCACCTTCACATTTTTACTTACCATAAAGGAAGAATAAAAACCGACACCGAATTGACCGATTATATCAATATTTTCGTCAGAATTTTCAGCTTTGAATTTTTGTGAACCGCTCTTTGCTATAACGCCGAGATTGTTTTCAAGCTCTTCTGAAGTCATACCGATACCGTTATCGGATATAGTAAGTATTCTGTTTTCTTTATCTGCAGTAATTCTTATATAAAAATCATCCTTATTAAGAGCTACACTGTCATCTGTTAATGACTTAAAATAAAGCTTATCAATAGCATCACTGGCATTTGAAATAAGCTCTCTTAAAAATATCTCTTTATGTGTATAAATTGAATTGATCATTAAATCCAGCAGTTTTTTTGATTCTGCCTTAAATTGTTTTTGTCTCATAAAAAATTCACCTTCTGATAAAATTAAAAGACAAAAGCTTCGAAAAATATTCCGAAGCTCCTGTCTGTAAATTACTTACAATATGATTAAGAGAAAGGGGGTTATAAATGGAAAACTTCTCCATTTACAAGTTCAAGTATAGTTAAAAACCTTTAAAGACTCTTAAACATTATTCTTCTATAGCAGCTTTTCTGGAATTTACTTTATAAAAGAATTCTGACGGGAATTTTTCCTTCCTGTCATATGTATAGACTCCGTTTTGTTCCTGTTCAACGTCAGTAAGCTGTGTATAACAGAAACCGAAGAAGCAGGGATTATCAAGCAGAGCATCCGTAAGACCTTTATATCTTGCTTTGAACTCTTCTTCTGTCTTCGGGGCGTCTCCGTATCCCCAGGATACTTCACGAGAATTTCCTGATACAGGACTCCATTTAATTCCGCCGTATTCGCTTATAAACACGGGAAGACCATTTTTATATTCCTGTCTGTCAGAAAATCTGTCATTAGGAATTCCCGTTTCAATAATTACATCATTATTCTTCTTGAATTCATCAACATTCTGCTCATAATCATGTAAATCAAAAATATCTGTTTCCACATGGAAATTACCGCTGGTGTCAATACAAGGACGGGTCTTATCCGCAGACTTTGTAGCTGTGTAAACCATTCTCAAAAGCTCATCGTATTGCTTAAGTCCGTTTATATCCCATGTTTCATTGAAAGGACACCAACCGATAATAGCGGGATGATTAAAGTCACGGTCGATTTCACTGAACCATTCGGGCAAAAATGTATATATAGCATCAGCTCTTGTGTGATCGAGTCCCCAGTTTGCATATTCACCCCAGACAAGATAACCTTCTTTGTCACAGTGATATAAAAATCTTTCTTCAAAAACTTTTTCATGAAGTCTTGCACCGTTAAATCCGCAAGCCTGAGACATTTTAATATCATTGAGAAGTGCTTCGTCTGAAGGAGCGGTATATATTCCGTCGGGATAAAAGCCTTGGTCAAGTATAAGTCTTTGGAAAACGGATTTCCCATTGAGCATGAACTTATAGCCGTCAAACCAGATATTTCTGAGTCCGAAATAACTCTTAACTGTATCATTTCCGAATTTTAACTCGAGATCATACAGTCTGCCGCTTCCGACATCCCAGAGATGTGTTTCACTTAGATTAATTGTAAGACAGAAATTTCCGGAGCAATCAGCAATTTCACAGAAACCCACTTCCCTGCCATCGTATAATGCTTTAACGGATAAATCGCCGCTTCCCGATACATCTCCTACTATAGTTAATGTGGATTTTCTGTAATCAGGATAATATTTACAATGTTTAATGTATTGTTTTTCGGTAAATTCGAGCCAGACTGTCTGCCAGATACCTGTAGTTCTGGTATAATCGCAGCCATGAGAATAATATTCCTCGCTCTGCTTACCTCTCGGGATAAGAGGATTTCTCGTATCATCCTCACAATATATTACGACGGTATTTTCTCCTTTCTCGATAAAATCAGAAATATCAAAACTGAAAGAAACATAACCGCCTGTGTGTTCGCCTGCTATTTTGCCGTTAACATAAACATAAGTCTTAAAATCTGCTGCACCTATGTGCAAAACGGTTCTTAAGGCTGTTTTATCTTCGGAAATATCAAAAGTGCGGCGATACCATACGCCATACATAAAATCCTTATGTCCAATTCCTGAAAGAGAAGATTCTACACAGAAAGGAACAGTAATTTTTTTGTCAAAAGCGTCAGAATTTTCATAGAATTTGCGGGCAATACCGCTTCTTCCGTTATCAAAACAAAAATCCCATTCGCCGTTAAGATTCATCCAATTGCTTCTTTGGAACTGAGGTTTGGGATGTTCACTTCTCGGTATATTCATATTAATTCTCCTTTTAATAAAATGTTGCTATCTGATCTTCCGGAGGCTCAGCACTAATTAGTTCCTTAACATTGAAAACAGGACCCTTTTTGCCATACAATCTTGAAAATCTTATATCAATTTCAGCAGTAACTATATACCAACCTGCATTTTCTACAAGCCCCGCATCCTTAATTTTGGAAACAAGTCCGCAATACTGAATGTCATCGGCACAGCAGGTCATGATATGTCTGCCCAAAGCACAGGTCTTATCGGGAAATTTTGGGTCTGTTGCCGCAACAGCCTTGAATTTAACGGTTTTTCCCTTATATTTTTTCATATCCTCGGTTAAATCACGATAAAATAAAGCAAAATCTCTGTCCTCAATTGTCACTACAGGGGCTTCAATATCGAAAGGCAAGGGATCTTCAATTTCATCGGGAATAAGTGTACCGTCGGCATATTCATATAATATCTGTGTTCTTCTTGAGGTGCCTCTCACAATTTTGTGAAGCTGCATTGTATCAAAATCTTTTTCAATTCTGTTAAAAACCGCAACATCACAGTCTGAAAGTTTATCAACGACAAGACTTCTCATATTTGAATTATAGCTTAAAAATGTGTTGGTATCAAAGAACAGCATGTTCTGATACGGAACCCAGTCTTCAGGCATATTATCGTAGAAATCCTGAATAGACCACATTCCGTTATATTCGACAAGAACTCTTTCTGCCTTGAATGACTTTACCATTTCAGCGAGATTGTTCTCATTGAGTTCCTCTTTAGAATCAATTATGCAAATTTTAACATTTTTGCCGCTGAATTTCTCGGGAGAATATTCTTCTTCACCCTCTTCGCAAACGAGCAAAAGAGTTCTCTCACCTGCATTGAATCTCTTGTCTTCAAGTGTATCCTGAATAAATGTTGTTTTCCCCGATTCTAAAAAACCGCTGAATAAATAAACGGGTACTGCCATATTAAGTCACCTCTCAGATTCCGAATGCTTTTTCAATTGCCTTCTCATTGATTTTAGAGCCTATTACACAAATTCGTCCTATAATACCGGCTGAACCAAGTCTTACATCAGATTCTCCGGGTGTATAGTCAAAATGTATCCAATTTCCGTCAGCTCCGTCTACAATACCTTTTGCTCTTAAAACGATACCAAAGGCTTCCTCATCACAGAAAGAATCAAGAATTTCATTAATCTCTTCAACTGTAAATTTCTTGGTTGTTTCTCTGCCCCAGCTGACAAAGACTTCATCAGCATGATGATGGTGATGCTCATGATCATGGCATCCGCAAGTGCAGTTTTCGTCATGCTCGTGGTGATGGTGGTGCTCATGATGCTCATGGTCGTGACAGCCGCAGTCGCAATCTTCATCATGCTCGTGATGATGGTGGTGTTCATGATGCTCATGATCATGACATCCGCAATCGCAGTCTTCATCATGTTCGTGTTGATGTTCGTGATGATGCTCATGTTCGTGCTCGTGACAATCGCAATCACATTCATCATGGTCGTGATGATGGTGATGATGCTCTTCGTCATGATGAAGCGATTTCAGAACTTCATTGAGTGTATCTTTTCTCTCTATTGCAGAAACAAGAGCTTCGGGAGATAAGAGAGAAATAGGTGTAGTAACTATTACAGCATCGGGATTTTTTTCTTTTACGAGTTCTACTGCAACAGACAGCTTTTCGGGCTTTACGCTGTCAGCATGGCTCATAACAATTGTTCCCGCATGCTCAATCTGATCATTGAAGAATTCACCGAAATTTTTCATATACATTTTGCATTTTCCTGCATCAACTACAGTAGTAAAAGCATTTAACAAAACACTTTCACTTGCAATACTCTCAACAGCTCTTATAACATCAGAAAGCTTTCCGACACCGGACGGCTCTATTAAAATGCGGTCAGGTGTATATTCATCAATAACCTTAGTAAGAGCTGTTCTGAAATCACCCACAAGGCTACAGCATATGCAGCCTGAATTCATTTCTGTGATTTCAATTCCGGCATCCTGTAAAAATCCGCCGTCAATGCCTATTTCACCGAATTCATTTTCAATAAGGACAAGTTTTTCACCCTTATAACACTCGGAAATGAGCTTTTTAATGAGTGTTGTTTTTCCTGCTCCGAGAAATCCGGAGTAAATATCTATTTTTGTCATAATTATCATTCCTTTATTTTTTCTATATCATTTAATTTTACCACTAAAAAAAATAATTACAATACATTTATATAAAAAAATTTACGGAGTCTTAAACTCAGACTCCGTAACGATTTAATTATAAAGTTTGGCAAGACCGCCTTCGCTTGTTTCTCTGTATCTGTTATGTAGATCTTTTCCGGTTTCATACATGGTTTTAACAACAAGGTCAAATGAAATTTTTCTGGAGCCTGCAAGAAAGTTTGCGAGATTTACTGCATTAATGGCTCTCATTGCCGCAACAGCATTTCTTTCAATACAAGGTATCTGAACAAGACCTTTTACGGGATCACATGTAAGACCCAAGTGATGCTCCATTGCGACTTCGGCTGCATATTCAATCTGATCAATATCCATTTCATATAGCTCCCCAAGTGCTGCAGCCGCCATTGAACAGGCACTTCCGATTTCAGCCTGACACCCCGCTTCTGCTCCGCTTATGGAAGCATTTGTTTTTATAATATTTCCGATAAGTCCGCCTGTAGCAAGAGCTCTTAAAATGTCAGAATCAGATAACTTTCTCTTATCCTGAGTATATTTTAATACTGCAGGCAAAACACCGCTGGCTCCGCAGGTGGGAGCTGTTACGATTTTTCCGTTACATGAAGCATTTTGTTCACTTACTGCAAAAGCATATGAGCAGACAAGGCGGTTTTCTTTAGTTTCAGAGAGTTCATCCATATGGCGATAGTTGTAAAGCTGCTTTGCTTTACGAAGAACGTGAAGTCCGCCGAAAATTTCACCTTCTGCAGTAACGCCTTCTTTAATTGAGTTTTTCATACAATCCCATATAGTCTGAAGAAAATCCCATATTTCAAAGCCTTCGACCATTTCAACATACTGCCAAAGGCGCATATCATGAGCTTTACAATATTCTGATATTTCAGAAAATGTGGATAATTCATACGGTCGCTTCGGCGGTTTAATATCGTCACCCATAAATCTGATATCTCCCCCGCCGATACTTAAGACCGTAAATTCATTAAATATACTTCCCTCTTTAAAAACCTTAAACTGCATTGTGTTAGGATGAGGAATATCTGTTTTATTTTCATCAAAAATTATTTCGGTTTTTTCTTCACTAAGAGTTTTTTTGATTATATAATCTGTTCTGTGGCCGATACCTGTTTTTGCAAGAGAGCCGTAAAGTGTAACAACATATTTATCGGCATCCGGATATTTTAACGAGATAATTTTTGCTGCTCTTTCAGGTCCCATTGTGTGAGAACTTGAAGGCCCAACACCGATTTTATATAACTCTCTCAATGATTCCATTCCTTTGCCTTTAAAACAACTGTCCATATTAGCCTCCTGCTGCATGATATATATAATATAGATTAAATCTCTTTATAAATCAAGACAAACATCAATAATTCGGAAAAACCAACAATCTGCTTTCCGTGAGACTGTCATCTGCAATTTCATTGGAGGCTTTTATTGTTTCAACGGTTGTTCTGTTTTCTTTTGCAATGCTCCAGAGATCTTCACCTTTTTGAGCATAATACAAAATAATACCGTTATTAAAATTGCGCTGTGGATTTTCACTTTCCGTCAAAGCTGTCAAGGCTTTAATTTTACAGCTGCTGCATATTGCTGTTTCAATAAAATAATCTGACATAAACCGTATTTTGCCGTCATTCATCCGTAAAGCTGAAACACTTAACATATCATAGCTCATGTTTTTCGGCCTGTCAGTAATTTCAGCAGAAATAAATTCTCTCTCAGCTGTAAAATTTCGTGTTATCAGACTGAATGTTCCGTCCGAAAGCTTTATCAAAGCATTATAGTTTGCGTTTATAAGTAAATACATCTTGTTTTCTTTTATTTCAGAGCTTAATTTTATATCGTCAATATAACTGTCACAAATACTGTAGTCATCATCAATAAAAGAATCTGCCTCAAAGCTTACATCCATGTTCATTGTTTTTTTCATGAAATTATTTTCTAAATCAATATCATTGAACGTTGCTGAAATTTCATTCATGGAAGAGTACACATCATCTATATAATCGATAGTTTGCTCTCTTGCCGCACTGATGCAAAGTGAAATGTCGATTGATGTATCAAGAATAGGTGTGTCACTATCCTGATTTTTAATATTAACTGACACATTTGTCTGAATATTATAAATCTCAATTTCATCATTTTCTTCAACGCCGTAAGCATCTACAACCTCGGAAAACGGCACTTCGTATGATAAATTATTTACCGCGTTAGTCTCCTCGGTTATATAGATTACAAACATTTTGCAAGTGCCTTTAATGAAGATTTTATTTACTATTGTTTTTTTCTCATTTATGCTAATTTTGCAGTCTTTTCTGATTACTGTTCTGATCTTTCCATGCTCACTATTCAGCTTGAATTCGTCTGATACCGTAAAGTCCCGATTAAACAATCCGTTTGTCATATTAATTTTAAGAGAGCTTGAACGGGCATGCACATATTCGCTTTCAATGCTTGTAATAATATCTGCATCTATATGCTCATAGATTTTTGCGTAAATCTGAATAACTCCTTTTAAGTCGACCCTTTTAGGTCCTACAGCTCTGTAGCTACAGGAAGAAACATGTTGCTCAGCCGTAATATTGTCACCGATTTTATAGCCTTGATTATTCAATATTTTTGTATATTTGATCTCATTTTCATAGTGATACAGCTTTTTGTCCTCTCCTGAATACAGCAACGATAATGTAACAGAACCTGCTATGCTTATTCTGTCATCGGTTGAAGTTACAGCTTCGACAAAAGGTTTGATTGTGCATTTCAGTATTTTACTTATGTTATCGTAGTAATCCGGTAATATTATATCAGTTTCTATATTTTGCTGTCCGGATAAAGACACCGGTTGTTTTGCTGATTTTATTGCTATTTTTTCAACATTCATTAAGAAGCACTCCCATTATTTATTTCACTAAATGATATGTACTCCCTGTCCTGAATATTACAAAAGGCCGTCAGTTTTGACGGCCCATAATTTATACATATGCTTCAAGTCTGTAAATCGGCATTCCCATTGAGGAAAAACGATTTTCGTATTCGGTAATTATATTTCCCTCAAAGTCACTGTTATGCAAATCAAGCGAAATATTTTTTAGTTTATACCCTGCAAGTGTATACTGTTCAATGGAATATTCGAAAAAGTGCATATTGTCTGTTTTTTGATGAATTTCTGCATCTTCTGATAAAATTTCTTTATAAATATCAAGAAATCTGACATTTGTAAGTCTTCTGTTTTCATATGCATTTTTCGGGAACGGACAAGAAAAATTCAGATAAAGCCTTTCTATAGACGAAGGTTTAATGTATTTTGTCAGAATTTCCGCACCGCAATGCAAAAATATTACATTACTCAAACCTGAATCCTGTGCTTTTTTACATGCATCACAAATAACATTTCGATTAACTTCAACAGCTATGTAGTTAATTTCAGGATTTCGCTGTGCAAGTTCGAATATAAACTGACCCTTTCCGCAACCGATTTCCATTTGTATCGGATTGTTATTTTTGAAATATTCCGAAAAATCAATATATTCTTTTACTGCTACTACATTACGGAAATCTTGTGTAACAGGAGGTATATCGATTAAATTTTTGCATTGCATCAATTTTTCTTCAAGATGCTTCTTTTTACGCATTCTCATATTCTTCAAACCTCATATTTTTCACAAATTCTGTTATTTGTTCTGAATTTGATTTTACTTTTCCCTGAATAATTGAGCCTCTGCCCCCGCCTGTGCCGTCAAGAGACAAATTAAATGCTTTTGCAAACAAAGATAAATTCATTTTTTCGGAATACACAGAGTAGGAATAACCGATTTCGTTATTTCCTGAGAGCAAAATAACTGCAATTTTACATTTGTCCTTTAATAAATTTGAAAGTTCTCGCAGATCTTCAATTGAAAAGTCTTCATAAAATCTTAAGATTACATCAGCAGACTCTACAAGAGAAGCCACATAATTCAAATGTTTAGAATTAATTTCTGTAATCTTTCTTTTCAGTGAAGAATTCTGCTGTAACAAAACTTCAACTGCATCTGAAACTTCATTATGCTTTGCACAAAGCTGAGACGCAATTTTTAATACATTATCATATTTTCTTATGTAATCTTCAAAAGCATCTGCACCGCAAACAGCAGTAAGACGGACTCCTCCTCTGTGACTTATACAGGACAGTATTTTTATTAAACCGATTTCACCTGTATATTTAACATGAGGTGCACAGCAAGCACACTTATCTACACCGTCTATTTCTACAATTCTGACTGAATCCGTAAATTCAAGTTTACTTCTGAAATCGATATTTTTAATATCTTCTGCAGCATATGTGAAAGAACGGATTTCAAGATTTTTATAAATACAATCGTTTGTACTTTGCTCAAGCAATGAAACTTGAGCTTTAGTAAGATAAATATTGAAGTCGATAGTCAAAATATTATCATTATCCATATGAAAACCGACATTATCAGCACCAAACAAATTATGAGCAACACCCGAAATAATATGTTCACCTGAATGAGCTTGCATTCTTTTAAATCGTAATTCCCACAGTATTTTTCCCGTAACGCTATCACCTGTTTGAAAATTACATTGCGTATCTTTCAGATAATGATAAATCTGACCTTCTTTTTCCTGAACTTCAACAACTTCAGATTGGTTTATAAAGCCGATATCATATAATTGTCCACCGCCCTCAGGGAAAAAAGCGGTTTTATCAAGGATCAGTACCAGTCTTCTGTTTTCCTCAAAGATATCAACTATTTTTGCTTCAAATTCAATAAGATGACTGTCATTATAATACAGCTTTTCTGTCATAAATTACCTCATATAGAAAAGTGGAGAGAATATTTATCTGACTTTGCATACCAGAATCCGTTTGCTGTAATCTCTATGACATAATCCCCGGATGAATAAGGAAAATCTATCGAAAGACTTAAACTTTCAGGCATATAATATCTGTAATAAGATGAACTTATTTTCTTTTGTGCAAGTACAATATTAGAAGCTTTGTTTCTGAGAACTACTGAATAAGTGTTGACTCTGTAATCATTGGATTTAGCCTGTGTGAAGGAAATATTTAGCTTTTTATCAGCTGATATTTCATATTCACACTTGAATGAATCATCGAAATACGGTTTTTTCTCAGTAAGTGCTCTGTCGAAAGTATAGTTAAAACTATCGGGCTCCCAAGGAGTGCTGATAACATAACCGTCATTAAAGAATTTTTCACTTAAAATATCAAACGGTAAAATTCTGACTGCGTTATTTTCATCTATTTCAACTATATAAAACTGAGCACATTCATCGCAATCAGGAGGAATAGTACCGTACATAAAATCAAATTCATCAAGCTCAAAATAATCAAGAGAACCTGTACCGAGAGAAGTAAAATATTTCTGATGAATGCTTCTGGGGTCGTTAATGGGAGCATGTGAATGACCTGAAAAATCAATTACCTGAGGATAATCGGTTAAAATTGCCGTGATATCATCCTCGCCCCAATTTATGCTGCCGTATACCGTATCAGTAATATGCGGATGCTGAAAAACAAATATAGGTTTTTCTCTGCCGTTGGCTACAGCCTTTTCAAGACAAGACTTCAGCCATTTTTGTTTGTTTTCTCCCATACGGCAACCGTTTTCTGTTGAAATACAAATGAACGGACAATCTGCTATTTCAAAGAAATTATCGGGTTCAAGTGAGTAAATCGTTTTAAGACGGTTGATGGCACCTTCTTCACCGTCAGATTTAAATTCGTGACTTGCAAGCATTAATGTTATTTTGGTTTCAGGGGCAATCACTTTATCAAGAGACTGCTTGAATTTAAGCATTTCAGCTTCACTTCCGCTGTTTGCAAAATCACCGACAGCGAAAAAAGCATCAATTTTTGAATACGGACTTTTTTCTGCATAGTCATATGCAAGTTTCATGCCTTTTTCAAAGCGTTCTTTTTGAATATCTTCATCAATTTTATAATGAATATCACTTGTAACAATAAATCTGAGCTTAGGTAAAAATTCCATAACATATCTCCTTTATTTAATGAATAGAATTATAACACTTTTTTTCGGTTAAATCAATAATACTGTTTAGATTAAATGAAGATAAACAAAAATTATTAATTTTAATTACTTTTGCTTATATTTCTGAATTAGAATTATAATTTATTTTTGCAGTGTTATTATTAGTCGAAAACAGGAGGTTTTTGTATGGATAAGATAAAGGCATATGCTAACAATATACTTTCAAATGTATCTAAAATCGAGCTTATATATTGGTGGATACTCAGAGGTTTAATGATATACGGTATTATTGAATCATTAATATTCGGTGATGAATATCTCGGAAGCAATCAGCCGTTACAGATGTTTGCCAATTTATGCGGAATGTTCGGTTATGAAGTTTTCCAGATGCTTCCCAAAAATAACAGATTAAGATTACTCTCTCATAAATTCCAGAATATTACCGTTCTCGGATTTTTCTTAGGCTCTTTCGGCGGTGCATATCTCAATCTTTACTATACTCTCCCGGGATACGACAAGGTTCTTCATGCACTCGGCACTGCAGAAGGTGTTTATATCGGATATGAATATATTGCTGCAACGCAATTAAAGCTTAAAAAGACATGTCCCCATCAGATCGCAAATTTAACGGCTCTCGGTTTTGGTTTTATTCTTTCAAGCGGCTGGGAATTATTTGAATTTATTTTTGACCAGTTTTTCGGCGGAGATGCTCAGCATTGGAGCTATGAAAATGCTCTTGCCGTTGCAGGCGGTGATCCCAGCAAAATATTCCACCTCTTCCCTGTTGAAGATCCCATGAGATTTGCATTAATGGATACTATGGGTGACATTGTTCTTAACTTTATCGGTGCATTCATAATGTATGGAATTTTCTGTATTATTCCTTACAGACATAAAGGAAAATATGATGTCAATGCGATAATTGAAAAATATCACGAGGAAGAAAAAACTAAAGTATCATAATTGATTTGTTTACTGCAACCTGCTGACTTCGTTTTTTACGGAGTCAGTTTTATTTTAAGTGATAATATTCACAAAATAACACTTGAATGAAAATTAAATACATTGTATAATAATTAAAATAAATTTCGGAGGTTCTATACATGTCAACTGCTCCTGCAGATAAATCAAGCTGGTCCTTGGAAATAATAAATAATGTACCTGCCGACAGGGTATTTAAAGCGGCTTTATTTGATTTTGACGGTACACTCAGTCTTATCAGAGAAGGCTGGCAGGAAATAATGATTCCCTATTTTTGTGAAGAATTCAATAGCTCTGTACCGAATAAAACTGAAAGCGATGACGAAGTTATTGAACTTATTACTGATTTTGTCGATGAGCTTACAGGAAAACAGACTATTTTTCAATGTCTGCAACTTAAAATTGAAATAGAAAAAAGAGGCGGACATGCTAAAGATGCCATGGAGTATAAAAATGAGTATCTCAGACGCTTATTTTTAAGAATTGAAGACAAGCGAAACGGTCTTTCTGACGGCAGTATTAAGCCTGAGGAGCTTCTTGTAAAAGGTGCTGCGGAATTTTTATCTGCATTGAAAAATGAAGGAATTGAGTTACTGTGCGCCAGCGGTACCGATCAGCCTCAGGTTATAGAGGAGGCAAAGCTTTTAGGGCTTGACAAGTATTTCGGCAATAATATTTTCGGAGCACTTGATGAGCATGCTCAGCAATGCTCAAAGGAAGTAGTTATCCAAAGACTTTTAACTGAGAATAACATAAAAGGCGAAAATCTTCTTTCCTTTGGTGACGGCTTTGTTGAAATTGAACTTGTAAATAAAGTCGGAGGATACACTGTTGCTGTTGCAACAGATGAAAAACATCAGTGCGGTGTCAATGAATACAAGCGAAAAAAATTATTGAGTGCGGGTGCTGATGCTGTTATTCCGGATTTTGAAAATACGGAACAATTAATAGCACATTTATTTAATAAAGAGGAGAAATGATATGAAAACATTTGTAATCAAGTACAAAGCAGGCAACAAAATTATTACAACAAATGAAACAGAAAACAGCTTTTATTCACTTGATATCATTGATACTGATGAGCGTTTTACTGTAACTCTTAACCCTAAGAAAACCTTTGAGCTTGTTGATTTTTATGTAGAATTCCCCTATGTATTCAAGGATAATGACAAGTTTTTCGCAGCCGGCTATCAGTCATGGACAGTTACTAAGGAAATGATAAAAACCGATATTCAGAAGGGTACAATTAAATTAGCTAACATTCACAAAAAGGTTAAATATATCGCCAGCATGACAAGTGATGAGCGTATTGTAGAATATTCCGAAAAGCCCGGTGAATTTCACAGCCACGGCTATACATATGTCAGAAACGGTGACAATCTTAAACTTTGGGGCTCTTTGAGTGAAAATACAGGTTTTTCATACTTTAAGGTAAAAATGAATGATAATTATTTCTCATTCAGAAAAGATGTCCTCGGAAAATTTATAACTCAGTCTTATAAAGTATTTGATGTTGTATATTTTGAAGGCGGATATGATGAAGTATTTGATAAGTATTTTGCTCTTATGGATATGCCCGAAACCCGTAATGGCTCAATGAGCGGATATACTTCATGGTATAACTATTTTCAGGATATTAACGAAGAGATAATTCTTCGCGATCTTAACGGTCTTGACCCGGCAAAAGAGGAAGTATCTATATTCCAGATAGATGACGGATATGAAACATTTGTCGGTGACTGGATCGACCCCAATCCTTCAAGATTCCCTCACGGAATGGGATATATTGCAGATAAAATTCATGAAAAGGGATATAAAGCAGGTATCTGGCTTGCTCCTTTCAGCTGTCAGAAAATTTCAAGAATTGCAAAAGAGCACCCCGACTGGCTTGTTCAGGACGAAAACGGTGTTCCCTATCAGGGATGTTTAGCATGGGGCGGCGCTTATATACTTGATGTTTATAACGAGGAAGTAAGAGAATACCTGCGAAAAGTATTCGATGTTGTACTCAATGAATGGAAATTCGATATGGTAAAACTCGATTTCCTTTACAGTGAATGTATTCTTCCCCGTAACGGCAAGTGCCGCGGTGAAATTATGCGTGAAGCAATGGAATTTCTCAGAGAATTAGTTGGTGATAAATTACTTCTCGGCTGCGGTGTTCCCATGAGTTCTTGCTTAGGCCTTGTTGATGCTTGCAGAATAAGCTGTGATGTTGACCTTACTTATAAGGGAAAGATTTATAATTTCCTCAGTGTTTCCAATGAAATTCTCAGTGCACAGCACGCAATCAATAATTCAATTTTCAGAAGACATCTTAACGGCAGAGCATTTATGAATGACCCCGATGTTTTCTTCTTAAGAAACAATAATCTTAAATTTACAGAAGAACAGAAGCTTCTTCTCGCAAAAATCAATAATCTTTTCGGTAATGTTCTTTTTGTTTCTGATAACGCCGGAGATTATGATGAAAAGCAAATGGCTCTTCTTAAAAAGTTTTTCAGAAAGACTGATGAAAAAGTAATATCTGCTGAATATACAGATAAAGAGAATATTACTATCGTTTCTGAGCTTGACGGTAAGAGAAAAACATTTTCATTCAATATAAAGAAGGGTAAAATAACCCAGCAGTAACAAGCAATTCGGGAGCAGTCGACCGACTGCTCCTTTTAATTGTTATAAATATTTTAATATATTAAAAAAAATGCTTGTACTTTTATTTATTTTATTATATAATGTTTAGGAATGGTTTAAATTACCATAAATTATTTTGATACTGAAAGGTGTTAATTATGGCAAACAAAGAAAATCAGAACGATTACCGTGCTGAAAGAAAGAAACGATTGGCGAAAGCTGCCAAGCAAAACAAAAAATCAGGTGTTGACACTGTAAAGCTTGTAACCTGGATTGTAAGAATTATTACAATTGCAGTTGTTATCGGTATTGCTGCTTTTGCAATATATCAGTTTGGTCTTCCTCATAAGGTATTACCTGCTGCAAAAGTCGGCGACAGAACATATTCTGTTGCTGAATACGGATATTATTATTCATCAGTATTCCAGTCTTATGCAGAACAGTCAAATACTATGTACCAGAATTTTGGTTATGCGGTTTTTGATCCCTCTGAAGATCCTGCTATCCAGACAACAACTGATGAAGACGGAAATAAAATTACTTATGATGAATTGTTCAGAGAGCGTGTGCTGACAACTCTTGCAACAACAAATCATTATTTAGCAAAATGTGAAGAAGAAGGCATTTCACTTTCAGAAGCACATCAGAGCGAAATTGATACCATGCTCAATGAGCTTTCTACAACTGCAGCAGCAAACGGTTTTTCAACATCAAGATATATCAGCCTTATTTACGGTAAAGGCATGAATGAAAAAATGTTTGTTGAGCTTCTCAAAGAGCAGTATCTTGTAGCACAGTATATTGAAGACCTCGAAGCTGAATGCTACAACGAAATTTCTGATGAAGACCTTGAAAACGCATACGCAGAAGCTCCTGCTGATTTTCAGTCTGTAGACCTTCGTCTTTTTGGGCTTGATGTTAAGAAGGTTGAGGGTGAAACTACAGAAGAAACAACCACATCATCAGAAACTACTACTGTAGCAGAAGAAACTACCGTAGCAGAAGAAACTACTGTATCAGAGGATACAACAGCTTCTGAAGAAACAACTGCTGCCGAAGAAAAAGAACCCACAAAGACTGAACTTCTTGCTAATGAAATGCTCAACAGAGTAAAGGATGAAGACTCCTTCATGAAGCTTGCATATGAATATGCCGCTGAAGATGATAAGGAAACATTTAAGGATGGCTCTGCAACACTTGCAAGAAATATAAAGAAATCAATTGTTGAAAGTCAGATCGGTGAAGATCTTGCAGAATGGCTTTATTCTGAAGAGAGAGTTGTCGGCGATAAGACAGTATATTCAACTGACGACTATGTATATGTTATTTATATAATTAAAACAGCATACAGAGTTGAAGAACCTCTTGCTGATGCACGACACATTCTTGTTTCATTCGACAGTGTAGCTGAAGGACTTAAAAAACAGGAAGACAACAAGATTGATATTGAAAAGAATAGTGATGTTGAAATTAAAACTGCTGAGCTTGAAAACGGTGATGTTATTACAAATGAAGGTACCGGCTATTCAATAGAGCTTGTTACAGAAGCTTATAAGGCTGCTCAGGAAATTTATGACGAGTTCGTAAACGGCGATAAGACAGAAGAAGCCTTCGCTGAGCTTGCAAATGAACACAGTGATGACACAGGTTCCGCAGGCGAAAACGGTAACGGCGGTCTTATTGAGGGCATTGAACAGGGCGAGATGGTATTACCTTTCGAAGAATGGGTATACGAAGCAAGCCGTAAGACAGGCGATGTCGATATCATCATGACTAACTATGGTTGGCACATTATGTATTATGTAAAACAGCATGATGAACCCGCTTGGAAAGCCGCTGCAAGAGAAACACTCGGCTCAGAAGCATTTGCTGAGATCGAAAAAGAAGTTGAAGAATCGGTTGAAGGAAATGCTGTTGGTGCTGCATTTGTAAACTTTGCAGGTAACGAAGCATGTAAAATGGCTGCAAAACTCTATTCCTAATCTAATCAACAAAAAAACGGCCTCGCCGAAGCCTCAGGCGACCGTTTTCGGCGAGGCCTCGCCGAGGGAAGTTTACTTTCCGTTCGGAGAGACATAAAATCTTTTTACATTATAGGAAGGATTTTCCTATAATGTAAAAAATTAAGCATACGGAAAAAATCCGTATGCTTAAATTTTTTTGTATTCAATTTATCTCTTATCAAGTACAGGCTTATCTACAAAATGAACTATCGGTTTTTTGAAGCCTTCCGTTTCAAAAATTATGATTTCATTAGCTCCTGTTTTTAACCAAGGCGCAGGAAGATAAGCAGTTTGCTGAGGACCTACCTCCCAATACCTTGATAATAATTTGCCATTTACCCATATTAAACCTTTTTTGAAGTTATCAAGCTTAATAAAAGTATCTTGAGGCTCCCCTTCAATATTGAAATTGCCCTTTAAGAACATAGGTGTCTTACCGTATTTCACATTTTTAGGTCTCATAAACTTTAATTCAGACAAATCAGAAAACGGAAGAGTGTATGTATTCCAATGAAAAAGTAACTGATTGCCTATTCTGACAGGTGAAACAATACCTTTTTTATCTACCATGTAGGGACCGTAATTGATTCTTCCCATATTTTCAACGAGGATAGAAAGTTTCATACCTTCTTCAGGAACAGAATTGATCTTAATCTTCATCTTTTTATCATTTCTGTATTGAATTCCCTTGAATTTACCGTTTATAAAAACATATGCCCTGTCATGTGCATCAATATATATTTCATTTCCTTCTCTGGGACCTGCAACATCTGCTTCATAAAGAATATATCCGTAGCCCTGATCTAATTTTTCCATGGGAACAGGTAAAACAGTTTCATGCTTCTGAGAAAGTACAGAAAGGTTGGAAAAAAGCTCGGCAGTCTGATTTAATATTACATCAGGATAAGAAACTGTCTTTGGGTCAGAAACTGTAATGTCCGATGTATGACCGTATTGCTCCAGAAGCTTTTTAAATGCATAATACTTTTCAGTCAGTCCGCCGTATTCATTTATAGGAGCATCGTCATCATAACTGCTGACTGTCGGCTGATACTCTTTATCTGTGCAGTTGGCTCCGTTCATATAGCCGAAATTGGTGCCTCCGTGCATCATATACACTGATACACTTCCGTCGCAATCAAGTATCTCTTTAAGGCTCTTTGCTGCATCCCGGGGATCTCGATCATGATGCCTTTCGCCCCAATGATCAAACCAGCCGTTCCAGTATTCTGCACACATCAAAGGTCCTTCAGGCTGGAATTTTCTCAGTGCACTGAATGCTTTTTCTGCTCTTGAGCCAAAATTACAGGTCTTATGTATTTCTGGCACTGTGCCGCCTGTTAACATACAGTCGCAATCCCCGTCGGAAGTGAAGAGCTCTGCTGTAATGCCTCTTGCTCTGAGACCGGCTGCGATATATCTTATATATTCGCTGTCATCTCCGTAGCTGCCGTATTCATTTTCGACCTGCACCATAATTACACTGCCGCCTTTTTCAAGCTGACAGTCAGCAATAATAGGTATAATTTTATCAAAATATTTATCTACCTTTTCAAGATAACGGTTATTCATACAACGAAGCTGAATGTCATCATATTTTAGCAGCCACCAAGGAAAACCGCCGAATTCCCATTCCGAACAAATATAAGGTCCGGGTCTTACTATAGCATACATTCCAAGTTCTTTAATAAGTTCAAGGTATGCTTTTAAGTCGAGCATTCCCTCGAAATTGAATTTTCCCTCTTCAGGCTCATGAAGATTCCATGCAGTATAAGTTTCAATGGTATTAAATCCGCATGCTTTAATTTTAAGTAATCTGTCACGCCAGTATTCTCTCGGAACTCTGAAGTAGTGCATCGCACCCGATACTATTCTTATGGGCTCGCCGTTCAACAAAAAACTTTTTTTACCAATTAAAAATTCATTCATTTTTTACACCTCTCTATTACTGATACCGCTAAATTTTTACTTGAATCTATGTAAGAATCAGTGATTTTTGCATTTTCATCGGAACAAAGTATTTCTCTGCCGTTGAAATTAAATACCGTATTTTTAATTTCAGAGCGAATACCTCTGCCGCTTGCGAAAAAATGTGCTTCCTTCAGTGTTGAAAACAGAGCATATTTCTGCATAACCGATATCTCTTTACATTCCTGAAAATTTACAATGTCACTGAAAGAATAAACTGAATCAGAAAATATTGCTCTAATTTCAGAATCAGAAAATAAATTCTGCGCATCACGGAATGAAAAAGATTTTATTTTTTGAATACCTATACCGACATAATTGTTTGAAACAGCACAAGCAACGAATTCATCACATTTGACAATACTTACTTCAGCATTATAATTTCCGACAATACTTTTTGAATTAGGATTACACAGGATATCAAATGAGAATTCAGGTGCATCACATAATTCAGACAGACATTTTCTTGCAAGAATTTCACAGCAGAAAAATATTTTACGGTCTTCAATATTTTGAAGTGAAGCGATTTTTTTTTGCTTCGCTTCTGTTAGCATCGGAAAGTAATGACCTATTAATTCATCATTCAGCTCATTAATATTCATTAATTTATGAATCAATATATAAAACCTCCTTAATAAGCAGAGTACAGTTTTAATATGTTATTAGATTTCTCTAAAATTGCTTGTTTTAGCTCCGGAGGATATATTACTTCAATTTTATCCCCGAATTGCATTATCCAGGAAGCGAGTCCATCATTGATATATAAATCATCATGGACATAAAACCAACCTTCCTCCCCTTTTCTTATAGAAACCTTTTCTCCGAATCTGTCGAGCATTTCCTCAATAATTTCTGTTCGGCAATGAAGTTCTGTTGACATTAACTTTCCGCTGAACATATTAAAAGCCTTTGAAACATAATCGGCTGCATCAAATGAAGAAGTATATTCAGATACTTCGGAAAAATGCCTGAAATTCTCGTCAAGAAGCTCCACTTTACGAATTCTGTCAATTCTCATATTCATGAGATTGTCATATTTCTGATTATTTGCAACAAGATAATAATGATCATTTGACCATATCAACGCGTATGGACTTAAAATAAACTCTCGTTGCTCATTTGTTGCAGTGAATTTATTGTCAAGCTTTCTTCGATTATATCTGAGCTTTACTTTTTTTCCGCTTTTTATTGCTCTGTCTAAAGCATCAATATTATAGAATATTTCTTCATTTGTACATTTATTTCGATTATCGATAAAAACCTGTTTTTTCAGTCTTGAAGACTGCGACACACTGACAAGTTCATTTGTCTTTTTGAGTAACTGAACTGTCTTTTTCTTTGAAATAAAATTAGCAGCCTGCACGGCATCATTAATAAGCCTTAGTTCAGCAATCTCAAAATCACGCGAAGCAAGAAAATATCCGGTTTTAGGCTTACTGGTTTTTATGATATCCATACCGTAATCTATAAGAATTTCTATATCTTTATAAATGGATTTTCTTTCACATTCAATTTCATATTCTTCAAGATAATGAGCAATATCAGCAGAGTTTAATATATTATCTTCATCTGAATACTTCTCAAAAATTTCTTTGAGATATAAAAGCTTCAATTTAGAATTCTTTTTTCCTGCCATTATTTTTCACTCCATATTTTTATAAGTTTATTATAATAAAATTCGGTTGACAAATCAATACGAAGTGATATAATAATTATATAAATACTTCGGGGCGGGGTGTAATTCCCCACCGGCGGTAAAGTCCGCGAGCCTTTTTGGTTGATTCGGTGAAATTCCGAAACCGACGGTATAGTCCGGATGATAGAAGTTATTATGCCTGTAAGGTTACTTTCGCCCCGATTAATTTCGAGGTGTTTTTTTATGCAAAAAAAAGCAAATCTTTCGGTACAAAAAATTGTTGCAACAGGAATGATGAGTGCTCTTGCTGTTGTTTTGATGCTTGTAGTCAGATTCAGCATACTTCCCGGTGCAAAATTTCTTGAGTATGATATGGGCGACATTCCTGTTATTTTTTCCTCCTTGTTCCTTGGCACACCAAGCAGCCTTTTTGTCTTAGTACTTGTTTCTCTCATTCAATCACTAACGGTCAGTGCTGCGAGCAGCTGGCAAGGATTTGTTATGCACCTTCTTTCTACAGGGTGCTATATCTTAATATTAAAGCTTTTTACTCACAAAAAAGATTCTCTTAAATACCTTATTGCGGGTGTTTGTTGTGCGACAGTTGCTTTAACTCTTATTATGATTCCGTTAAATCTTATTTTCACTCCCCTTTATCTTAATACAACAGTAGAAGCGGTCCTTGAACTGATGCTTCCTGCAATAATACCATTTAATTTGCTGAAAGGCGTAATCAATTCAATTATTACTGTTCTTATGTATCATCCATTGAAAGAAATTTTGTCAAAATCTAAGATGTTGTTACCCAATAAACAATAAATTGTTGACATATCTATTTTAATGTAATATAATAACAGCATATTCATAATCCTTATGAAGAGTGGCAGAGGGAACGGCCCTGTGAAGCCCGGCAACCTGCATTTTGCAAGGTGCTAAATCCGCGGTTAATCCGAGAGATAAGGTAATTTGTTTACTCACGGGAAACCGTGAGTATTTTTTTGGAGGTAAACAAATGGCAAAACACTTTTTTACATCTGAGTCTGTAACAGAAGGACATCCTGATAAAGTTTGCGATCAGATTTCTGATGCAGTTCTTGACGCTTTACTGTCAATCGATCCATATTCAAGAGTTGCCTGTGAAAGTGTGTGCACAACAGGCATGGCACTTGTTATGGGTGAGATTTCGACTAAAGCTAATATTGATATTCCCGCCGTTGCAAGAAAAGCAATATGCGATACAGGATTTAACTCTCCTGATGCCGGCTTTGACGGCAATACCTGTGCTGTTCTTACAACAATTGACAAACAATCCCCCGATATTGATATGGGTGTCAGCAAGTCACTTGAAATGAAAAACGGCGAGAATGATGAATATAATTTACACGGTGCAGGAGATCAGGGCATGATGTTCGGTTATGCCTGTGATGAAACACCTGAGCTTATGCCAATGCCCATAACTCTCGCTCATAAGCTTGCAAAAAGACTTGCACTTGTCAGAAAAGACGGAACACTCGATTATCTTCGTCCTGACGGAAAAACACAGGTCACAATTGAATATGAAGACAACAAGCCCTTAAGAGTTGACACTGTCGTAGTTTCAACTCAGCATAAGGACTGTGTTTCACTTGAAACAATAAGAGAGGATATTATAAAACAGGTCATTCTTCCTACTATCGATCCTTCTCTTTTAGATGCTGATACCAAATATTTTATCAATCCTACCGGAAGATTTGTCACAGGCGGTCCCGAGGGTGACAGCGGGCTTACAGGCAGAAAAATCATTGTTGACACCTATGGCGGATATGCTTGTCACGGCGGCGGTGCTTTTTCAGGCAAGGATCCGACAAAGGTTGACCGTTCCGCTGCTTATGCTGCAAGATATGTTGCAAAAAATATTGTTGCTGCAGGACTTGCCAAGCGTTGCCAGGTAGAACTTGCTTATGCTATCGGCGTTGCAAAACCTGTTTCTATTCTAGTTGATACATACGGAACAGGGACTGTGAGCGATGAAAAGATTTCAGAAGCAGTTTCCAAGGTCTTTGATTTAAGACCTGCAGCAATTATTGATACTCTTGAACTCAGACGACCGATTTACCACAATATTGCGGCATACGGTCATATCGGAAGAACTGACCTTGATCTTTCATGGGAAAGAACAGATAAAACTCAGGAATTAATTGCAGCAGTCATATAAAAAAATTTGGGCTTGATAACTTAAATTTGTTACCAAGCCTTTATTTCTTTGTTTTAAGATTACATATCCTTATTATCGACAAGTACTTCATTTTCTCTGAACAGTAGAGAAATGCACCAGATTCCGGCAAGAGCAACAACAGTGAAAATAATTCTGCTGATTATTGCTGATTGTCCGCCGAATATCCAGCCGACTATATCAAACTGAAACAGTCCGATAGATCCCCAGTTTATTGCTCCGATTATTACAAGCAACAAAGCTAATTTATCAAGCATTTTAGTCACTCCTTTTCTTTTTCGATATTATTATTCACAACAATTTCTTTCTTATTCAGAAAAGAGGTAGCATATTATGAAAAACTCTCTAAAATTTAACAATGATACTTTCAGAGTTATGCTTGTCGGAGATCCTCATGAAAGTCCGAAGGACAAATCAGATGAAGATAAAGCTAAAATTGCAGATTATTTAGCTTTGCAATATGCGGCAGTTACAGAGCTTAAACCTGATCTTGTTATATTAATGGGTGACAACGCAAAAGGCAAAGATACCGATGAATTAAGAAAGGTTTTACTCAGAATAACAAAACCTTATGCTGATCATAATATTCCATTTGCTTTTATATTGGGTAATCATGATCTTGAATGTGAGGTAAATGACATAAATGTTCAGTATGATGTTTACCGTACACTTCCCTGTTGTGTATTACCCTGTAAGGATGAAGTTAATTCTTTCGGCGACTATTTTTTAACTATAAAAAATGATGATGAAACAGAAGACATATTTAATTTTTGGCTCATGTATTCGGGAAGCGGTGCCGCAAAAGAATATTATAGCTGCTACGATTTTGTAAAAGCCGAACAAATCAGGTGGTATGAAGAAAAGTCAGAAGAATTAAAATTATTAAATAATAAAACCGTCCCCTCTATGGTAATCCAACACATACCTGTACCGGAAGAATTCCGTCTGCTTAAAGAGCGTTCATTCCTTTCTATGATAGCTGACGGTGTTACAGGGCAAAACGAACAAAAGGGCAAGTTTTACACTTTGGATAAAAAGAAAACAGTCGGATATATGGGAGAAGCTCCGTGCACATCAGGTTATAACAGCGGACAATTTAAGTCTTGGAAAAAAACAGGTAATGTTATTGCCGCATTTTTCGGTCACGATCATATGAATGATTTTATAGGAGATGTAGACGGAATAACACTTGGTCAATGTAAAACAGCCGGTTTCAGACCATACGGTGACGGTTTAATGCAAGGAGTCAGAATTATTGATATCAAAAAGGATATTCCGACTGAATTCGACACAAAAATGGTCTATTATCGTGATTTAATTGGAACTGAATGTCATTCCATTCATGGCGCAGAAAAGGTTTTGAGAGATCGAATCAGCGTAAAATTAGATGTACTGAAAGCAGTTATTAAATACACTGCACCTGTTATTTTACCCATAGCGGCAATTAAAATAATTAAGAGTATAAAAAAATGATGCAAAATATAAATGAATCAGAAAAAACTTCAAGATTAAGTGATGAATCAGATATTGCAAATAATTTCAATCATAAGAAAATCAAAGATAATACTGTTATATATATCTTAACAGCTATTATTCTAATGCTACTGATCTACTTATTCGGAATGAAATTTACTGATAGACAAAATTTAGAAATTTCTGAATATTATACTGCATTTTCTACTGAAGTATCTGAGGAAAATAGTGAAACTCAAAAGCTTTCTGTGAATATTAACAGTGACGATATTTTCGAATTATCGCTTTTACCCGGCATCGGCACATCAAAGGCAGAGGCAATTATTGAATACAGAAAAGAAAACGGAGATTTTGATGACATCAATGAATTATTGAACGTCCCGGGTATTGGCGAAGCCATATTTGCAAACCTTAAAGAAATGATCGTTATAGAATAAATATGACACAAGAAAACGCTTCGCCATACGCCTTGTAGCGAGCGTTTTTATAATGTTATAAAATATTATTTCTTTATAGGAAGGAATTTCCTATAAAGAAATAAAATCAGCATCCTTTGACAGGATGCTGATTTATTATTTGCCTGATAAATATGAATATGCGTTCTGATATTGTTCATCATCTGAAAAATCTTCAGCCGTATCCAGACTGTTTTTAAAAGATTCCGAAGTTATAATTTCACGGTCAGGTGTTACACCGATTTCATCAAAACTACCGCTAATATAAGGAATGATTTTTGCAACCGTTAAAGAAACTGCACCGCCGTCATCCAATTTAAATAATTGCTGCATTGTACCATTTCCGGCAGTTTTTTCTCCTATAAGAATAGCTTTTCCGAAATCGCGAAGATCACAAGCAACAAGCTCTGCTGCACTTTCCGTTCTGGAATTAATTAATACTGCAATTGTCATATTAATTGAAGCGGCATCTGAAGATACTTGCTTTACAAGTTCATCTGCAGAGTTCTTCGCAGAATATATAGCACCTGTACCCTCGCTTCCTACAGGAACGATCATATCAATTAGTTCAGCTGCTGCATCATAATTAATGCCCGAACAATTTCTGACATCAAGTATCATTGCACTGATACTGTTCTCTGAAAAATAATTTATGGCATCAGCAAAGATTTGAGATGTATTCTCATAAAAAGAAGAAAGCTTTATATAACCGACAGGACCGTCTATTCTATATGTGCATGAATTTTGCTGATATCCGCTTGTTAAGGTTACTTCAGAAATATTCTG
Source organism: Clostridia bacterium (assembly GCA_017513525.1). Taxonomy (GTDB): domain Bacteria; phylum Bacillota; class Clostridia; order Oscillospirales; family Acutalibacteraceae; genus RUG806. Next base: position 156,522 of record JAFXFC010000048.1, on the reverse strand, counting down.
TTCAGAAACAGAAGTAATGTATTCTAATTTAATTTTTTTATTATATTCATCAGCAATTTCTGATAATAAGCTTTCGGCATTATCTTCGGTTACATTTTTACCGTTTACACTTAAAATATAGGAATTCTCTGTTATACCGCTGTCCTCAGCGGGAGAATCTGAATAGATATAACTTGTTTTCAGATAACCGGTTTCAGCATCATAATAAGCAGATATACCGATACCCGGCATTACCCCTTGAATCATATGCTCATAGGCTGAATAATCTTCGGGGTAGATATAATAACAATATTTGTCCTGAAGACCGCTGAGATAACCTGTAGCAAGGCTTTTATCAATACTCTCACCATTAATTTCACCGAAATATTCTCTTCGTACTAATTCATCGATATCAGCCAATTTTTCATACTGAGATGCCCTCTGAGGAAGCTCAAGAAGCAGATCATCATACAAATTAAGAAAAATGAAAATCGAGGCTACTGTTGAAACAAATATTGAAATTAATACTAAAGCGATAGTTATACCTAATGGTATTTTTTTACTCATAAAAAATTCAACTTTCAGAATAATTTACGGCAAAGAAGCATATCCTGTCGGGTTTACTTTTGTGCCGTTTAAGCGAACTTCAAAATGACAGTGTGCACCGGTTGAATAACCTGTTGAACCGGCATAAGCAACAATATCACCTTGCTGAACACTTTGTCCCACAGAAACATTAAGTGAGCTGTTATGTGCATATATAGTGACAATACCGTCACCATGATCCACACCGACATAGTATCCGTAGGCTGAGTGATATGTAGATATGATAACAGTTCCGGAGGCTGCTGCACGAACAGCCTTACCCATAGTTCCACTCCAACAGCAAGTATCTGTGCCTCCGTGAAGCTTATAAACACCTGATATCGGATCATATCTGTAACCATATGAGGATGAAATATATACATCACTGTACTGCAAAGGCCAGATAAATCCGCCGGGCTTTGAAGCTATATCAGCATTGCCTTTTGATGCACCGTTAATAATTTCATCAATCTTATTTTCAAACGCTTTAATGTCAGCTTCATAGCTTGCTACCAGCTTCTCATAAGCTGCACTTTCTGCATCAAGTTCACGAATATAGGCATAAGCCTCTTCCTGCAAGGTAACAAGTTCATCCTGTGAGTCAACAAGCTTGGATTTTGAAACAACGATTTCATTTTCCTTGACATTCAGCTCGTCAACCTGAACCTGATGCTCTTCTCTTTTAACTTCGATTTCGTCAATCATCAGATTATATTCAGCGGTTAATAGATCAAGCTTACGAATATTTTCATTGAGAGATTGAATCATTTCTTCATCTTTTTTTGCGCGAAGCTGAGAAAGCTCCATAATTATCAGATAATTAGAAAAATCATTGCTCTGATCAAGATCAAGAAGTAGCTCGAGTTCTGAGGTTGCACCGTTTACATAAATCTCACGAAGTCTGTCTTGTAATTCAAGATATACATTTGCAATTTCATCTTCAGTTAAAGCTTTATCTTCTTCATTTTGCTTTATATCAGCCTCAATTTTTGCTATTTCAGAATCAAGCTCATCAATTTTTTCCTGAATGACGCTTTTTTGTGCTTCAAGTTCTGCAATTCCTTCATTCAAAACATCAATCTGAGCCTGATAGTTATCTATCTGAACAGCAAGCTGGGAAGCATATTCTTCCTTATCTGCAATATTTTCTTTAAGCTTATCAATTTCAACCTGTGCTGCATCAATTTTGTCTTGTAATTCTTCCTGTTTTTTTTCATATTCATCAATTTTCTGCTGATCCGAACTGCTGATAGTTGCTATTGATTCAAACGACAACAGGAAAATAAAAACAAAAGTAAGGGAAAAGGAAATGAATTTTTTCAGAAAATCAGTTTTCATCAAGAACTACACTCCCTTGCTCTTTAAGATAACGACGCATTGAAACAAGGCTGCCAAGTCCGCCTGTAATCAAGCTGACAATCACGAAGCCACCGAAAATCAGTAATGAATAATCCCAGAAATTAACGATCGTATTGCCCAATATTCCGAATATCGAAGAGAATGCACCGCCAAGAGCATTATATAATAATGCCAGTACAGCAAATGAAAATACCGATGCAATAAGACCAAGTGTTATACCTTCAATAAGAAACGGCCATCTGATAAACCAATTAGTTGCTCCGACGGCTTTCATTATACTGATTTCAAGTTTTCGTGAAAACATTGTTATTCTGACAGTATTTGCAATGATAAACATTGAAACAATGAACAAAACAATAATAACACCTATGCTGATATAAGTAACAGCAGAACGAATTTCTTGAAATTTTTCAGCGAGATCACTGTTCTGTTGAACACTTGCTATTGTATCAACCGCCTGAATTTTGGAAACGGTTTCAACAAAAAGACTCATATCATTAATGGTGATTCTGAATCCATCAGGTAAAAATGAATCGTCAATATTACTTAATATCTCAGCATCAGCACCCAAGGAAGCAACAACGGAATCATATGCTTCTGCCTTAGATACAAATTCACAGGTTGATATATTATCAATGGACTTGAGCTTGATTTCGGTAGAAGAAACTTCGTCTTCAGATGCACCTACCTCGCAGAATGCCATTACAACATTTTGTGATTCTATATTTTGCAGTAAAGAATCTACATTGAGAAAGAGCAATAATGCAAATCCTATTATTACAAGGCAAGACATCAAAACAGCAATTGATGCAACAGACATAAGTCTGTTAATGCCTATATTTTTTATACCCTCATGGGTAAGATAGCGAATGTTTCTGTTTTTCATAGTCTAACCTTTCAAATCAAACAGCAGAATCTTCTGAATTCGCAGTTTCAGCATTATTTTCAGAGGAATTGGCTGTATCAGCTGAATGTTTACCGTAGTTTTGTATAAATGATTCGATATCATCATCCTCTAACGGTGCTTCATAGAAAGCGCGGGGGGCGGTTTCTACTCTTTCGGGAATTTCTTCGACTATTATTTCAGGATGAGCAGTATCCGATATAACAGTACCGTTTTTAATAGTGATCATGCGTTTATTATATTGTTTAACAAGATCAACTTCATGAGTAACCATAATAATAGTTGTGTTGTTATTTGCGTTAATATGGCTGAGCAGATCAACTATTTCACGGGACATTTCGGGATCTATGTTTCCTGTAGGTTCATCAGCAACTATAATATCAGCCTTATTAACAAGTGCTCTTGCAAGGGCTACTCTTTGCTGTTCACCGCCGGAAAGCTCATTCGGATAACATTTAGCCTTAACACTGAGTCCGACAAGGCTTAAAGCATATGCAACTCTTCGTGAAATATCCTTATTTTTAGCTCCGATAACATGCATTGCAAAAGCAACATTATCGTAAACGGTTCTGTTTGGAATAAGTCTGAAATCCTGAAAAACGATACCGAGCTTTCTTCTGTAATAAGGAATCTTACTTGCTTTTAATGAGTTAAGTTCAATTCCGTCAATAACTATACCGCCCGAAGAAGGAACTTCTTCACGCATTATCATTTTAAGGAAGGTACTCTTACCTGCTCCTGAAGAACCGATAATAAAAACAAACTCGCCTCTGTCAATATGAATATTAACATTATTAAGCGCGTGTGTACCGTTTGGATATGTTTTTGACACTCCGGAAAAATCTATCATAAAAATAATCCTTTTTTAAAGAGTATTAGCAAACTAAGCTTAAAAAAACATAAAATTAATATTTAATGGGAGAGGAGTCAAGATATTTTTTGACCATAAGAGCTACTTTGAAAACAATAGCATCGTCAAATTCTCTGAGGTCAAGTCCCGTAAGCTTTCTGATTTTTTCAAGTCTGTAAACAAGAGTATTTCTATGTACAAACAGCTTTCTTGAAGTTTCCGAAACATTAAGATTATTTTCAAAGAATTTTTGAATTGTAAATAATGTTTCATGATCAAGTGTATCTATTGAACCGACCTTAAATACTTCTTTAAGGAACATGTCGCAAAGAGTTGTAGGAAGCTGATAAATAAGACGGGCAATACCGAGATTTTCACAGCTTATAATAACTTTTTCTGTGTCAAAAACCTTGCCGACTTCAAGAGCAACCTGAGCTTCCTTGAAAGATTTTGCAAGATCCTTGATGCTCTTAACAGCAGTTCCTATACCCACTACAGCCTGTCCGGGAACATCGGAACCGAAAGAATCGATAACAGAACGCGCAAGCTTTTCAAGATCCTTACTATCAGTTGCTGCGGGAATATCCTTGATAATGGCAACATCGTTTTCATTTACACTTATTACAAAATCTTTATTCTTATCGGGGAAAAGCGATTGAATGGTATCAAACATGTTGGACTCGCAAACTTCTGAAAAACGAACAAGAAGAACAACGCGGATAGAGTCATTATTAAAATGAAGCTCTCTTGCTTTAAGATAAATATCACCGGGGAGAATATTGTCAAGCATTACATTTTTAATGAAATTTCCTCTGTCATATTTCTCATCATAATACTGTTTTATGCTTGAAAGTGACACAGCAAGAATTGAAACATATTTTTCTGCTAAAGCATCATTACCCTCAACAAATACAATATATTCCGGCTGCATGAGAGAACCGAAGGGCTTATATGTATTCCCATTAATACTGATAACTGAATTAGCAGAAAGAACATCAGAAGAACCAAGATTTACAACATCACCGATTCGGGTAAGCTCGGTACAGGCAATAATTGTTCCTGACTCATCTATAACCCCTATAGTTCTGCCTACTGCTTCTTTCATATGATGAATAACGCTCTGAAAAAGACGGTTTGACATAATATTCATCCTTTCAAATTTATGATATTTTTTAATCGTTTTTCGAAATTTATACAATTTCACAACATTAACATAGGTATTATACACATTTTTATCGTATAATGCAAGTGGCTTTAATAAAATATTACAAAAAAATGCCTGTTTTTTATTCATTTCGGTGTGTTTTGCTCATATTATAAGAAAAAATACACAACAGCATATCTACTTTTTTGTAAATTTGGCTGTTGTGTATTTTTACTAATTCAATTAATATTTTTTTTCTCAGTAATTTTATCAAGCTCTTTTTTTGTAATTTCACGCGCTTCTCCGGGATTCAGCCCGGTATCAAGCTCTAATCCGCCTATCGCTGTTCGGGTGAGCTCTAAAACAGGATTGGAAACAGATGCGAACATTCTTTTTATCTGATGATATCTTCCTTCTATAATTTTTATTTCATATTGAAAATTGCCTGTATCTGCATTTTCGGACATAAAACGAAGCTGTGCAGGCTTAAAAAGTTCATCACCTATCATCATGCCGTCAATAAATCGCTTCATTTCATCTTCAGTAACTTTTCTTCCGACTTCCACAATATATGTCTTTTTTACATGGTGAGAGGGAGAAAGAATATTATGAGCAAACTCACCGTCATCTGTTATCAGCGTGAAGCCTGTAGTGTCTTTATCAAGTCTTCCTGCAGGAAAAAGTCCGCTTCGCTTTAATTTATCGGGTAATATATCTATAACAGTCTTATCTCTTCCGTCTGTTGTAGCGGAAACTATTCCCTTGGGTTTATTAAGCATTATATAGATATGCTTCTTATATTCAATTACATTTCCGTTAACTGAGACCTTATCGGTTTGAGGGTTTATAGCAGCATCTGCTTTCTTAGCAATGATGCTGTTAACCAAAACGCCTCCCTGTCGAAGTAGCTTTTTTGCATCAGTTCTGGAAATATTAAGCTGAGATGACAAAAATTTGTCCAATCTTATCGTTTCCATAGATATCAGGATATCACTCCTTGAATAAAACCGTCAATTGCAGCTGAATAAATATCAGCAGCTATTATTTTATCTGAATAAACAAATATAGTAGCAAAAATACCGCCTGAATTTTCGTAGCCGGGATAATTTAAAACCTCATAAGTATATTTTTGAACACTTTTACCGATATACGGCATCAAGTCGAAGCCTTGCTCCTTTTGCAGTTCAATATATTCCTCAAAGGTTTCATCAATAACATTCGGTAAACTTATTTCAGAATATTCTCCTGTTGATTCATCAACGACCCAACCGTTAATATTCAGAAAATCAATTCTTTCGTTTTCAGAATAACAATATATTATGTTCTTAGTGTCAGAATTCTGCAAAATAAGACATATAGTAAATATACAAAACAGGCTCAGTAAAATATCAGTAATATGATTTTTAGGATACCTGCAAATAAAAGCTTTCACAAACAAACACCTCGCACATTAATATGCGAGGCGCTGAATCCGTATTACTGTTTTACTGTCCTGATTTTTTTGCAGTCACGCTCTTAAGATGCTGAGAAGCAATTCTGACCTTATTAAGACTCTTTGTAAAGTCTTCTATACTCTGAGTGAGAATTTCATCACTTTCATTCATTATTGTTTCAACAAAACTGCTTGCGCTGCTGCGAAGATCGCTTGCCCATTTCTGAGCGTTGTCTACTATCTCATTTGAGTTAGCTTTTGCCTTTTCAATAATCTCTGCAGCCTGCTTCTTTGCATCAGCAATTATCTCAGCAGCATTAAGCTGAGCACCCTTAGTGATCTCATGATCCTCAACGAGCTTGCGAGCCTGAGATTCAGCTTGTCTGATTTTAACTTCAGCTGCATCATTTGCCTGTGAGAGAATTGCCTTTCTTTCAGAAGCTATCTGTCTTGCTTTGATAACCTCATCGGGAAGACCTACGCGAATGTCATTAAGAATTGAGCGGATAGCATCTGCATCAACCTTTACCTTGCTTCCGCCAAAGGGATATTTTCCTTCTTCAAGAATGTCTTCAAGCTGATTAAGTAAATCGTCAATATTCATAATATTCACCTTTCTCGTATTCTGTTTATTATATCTTGTTTTATTTCTTTTGGAACAAAATCACTTATATCGCCGCCGAAACTGCAAATTTCTTTAACAACGCTGGAGCTGAGAAACATATATTCAGTGTCAGTGACCATAAAAATCGTTTCGACATCTTTCGCAAGTTTCTTATTAGTAAGAGCTTGCTTGAATTCATCTTCGTAATCGGATAAAACACGCAAGCCTTTGACAATAGCCACAGCACCTTTGCTTATAGCGTAATCAGCAAGTAAACCGTCAGAAAAATCAACCTCAACATTCGGGATATCTGAAGTGCATCGCTTTATAAAATCGATTCTTTCCTCGGGTGTAAAAAGTCCCCCGGGCTTTTTTCTGTTTATCATTACAACAACGATAACCTTACTGAACATTTTTGCTGTTCTTGCAATTATATTAAGATGACCTATTGTAATAGGATCAAAGCTACCGGGACAAATAGCAATGGAATCCATCAAATCACTCCCCGCATACAGAATTTTTGCGGTAAACCGTTAGTTTTATAGCAGAATAACAATATTCACGAACAACATTTAATTCCCCTGCTTTTTCAGGCAAAATCTCATCTGTCTGCGTTTCACATATAACCACAGCTTCATCATTAAGACAAGGAGAAATGTTCTCCAGTGCTTTATTACAAAGCGAATTATGATAAGGGGGATCAAGAAAAACAATATCAAATTTTTCAGATGTTCCTCTTAAAAAAGCTATCGCATCGGAAAATACCGTATGAGCACAGGATGAAAACTTACATAATTCAATATTCTTTTTTACTATATCAAGTGACTTTTTAGATGAATCTACGAAAACAGTCCGTTTTGCACCTCGGCTCAATGCTTCGATTCCCAATTGACCTGAACCCGCAAATAAATCGAGCACATTTGCATCCTCTAATTCAAACTGTATTATATTAAAAATAGATTCTTTTACCTTATCGGTAGTCGGTCGAATGTCAGCACCTTCAGGAGAAAGAAGTCGTCTGCCCCTGGCTGAACCGGTTATTACACGCATATAAAACTCCGTAATATTATTTACACTATATTATCACACCAAATACCGTGTTTTGTCAACTGTTATTTTAAAAATAACTCTTAACATTAATTAAAATAATTGCGAATTATAAGTGCTTGTGATTCTGTGATGCCCTTTACTGAAGCTAACTCTTCAATACTTGCTTCTTTAATTTTTGATACTGAACCAAATTTCAACAGTAAATTTTTGGTTCTCTTTTCTCCGATACCGGGTATTGATAACAAAGATGAGGTTAAAGCATTCTTTTGCTTAAGCTTATGATGATAACTGATAGCATACCGATGTACCTCTTCCTGAATATCCGAAATCAAGGTAAATACGCTTCGGTTATCATTGATTGTTATTTCTCTTCCGCCTGTTGCAATAGCTCTTGTCCTGTGTTTGCCGTCTTTTACCATTCCGAACAAAGGAACATCAAAGCCACGCTTTTCAAGTATTTCTTTTACAGCATTAACCTGTCCTGTTCCGCCGTCAAGAAGTATTAGATCGGGCTTATCACCGAATTCATCTCCGCCGTCAATATTGATATAATATTCTCCGATACGCCTGTTTAATACTTCCGCAAGAGATCTGTAGTCATCCTGCCCCTCAAAGCTTTTAATGGCAAATCTTCTGTATCTTTTTTTATCGGGTTTTCCGTTTACGAATACGACCATCCCGCCGACATTTTCACTGCCGTTCATATTGGAAATATCATATGCCTCAATAATTGAGGGAAACTCTTCAAGTCCTAACAGCTCTTTGAGTTCATATAATGCCGCCTTGGATTTATTATTATATGACAATACTCTTGAAAGCTTTTCTCTTGCATTACTTTTTGCCATTTTCATTAAGGATGCACTTTCTCCAGATTTCGGAAAATGCAAGGCAACTTTTTTATTTGAAATATTATATAAAAAATCAAGTAAATAATCAGCGTTCGATAAGTCAAATTCAACACAAATTCTGTCGGGCAGATCGTGCTTTTCCGAGTAATAATTTGCAAGAAGCTGAACATATTCATCTTCAGATTCTTCAAGCCTGTCTAAAATAAAATTTTCAGTATTTATTATCGTACCGTTTCTCACGGTAAGAATGTTGACACAGGTTTTCTCTTCAATACTTTCAATTCCGAAAATATCCTGATTTTTAATTTTTAATGCAACTACATGTTGTTTCTGAGAAACCTTTTCAATAGAACGAAGCTTATCACGAATTTTTGCAGCTCTTTCAAAATCGAGTCTTTCAGAGGCTTGTTCCATTTGAGTTCTCAAGGAATTGATAAGATCAGTCTTACCGCCTAAAACAAAACGCAAAGCATCGTCAACATTTTGATTATTTTCATCTACGGATATTTTTCCTGAGCAAGCACCTGAGCAAATCTTTATATGATAATTAAGACACGGTCTTCCCTTCTTTTTTATATCATCGGGAAATTTTTTATTGCAGTGAGGCAGCATAAAAATGTCAGTTGCCTCTTTTACGGCGGTCGAAACATAATCAGAGGATGTGTAGGGACCGTAATAGGTTGCGTTATCATCATTCTTTTGAAACACAGAGGATATTTTCTTCCAACCGTTATCTTCGAGTTTAACATATGTGTAGCCTTTGTCATCCTTTAACAGGATGTTATATTTCGGCATATTTTGTTTTATAAGACTGCATTCAAGTATCAGTGCTTCAAATTCACTTGAAACAATAATATAATCAAAATCATAAACATTTTCAACCATTCTTTTTACTTTGGTTGAGTGTTTATTCTGAGAGCCGAAATATTGACTCACACGGTTTTTCAACACCTTTGCCTTTCCGATATAAATTATCTCGGAACGGGCATTTTTCATAATATATACTCCCGGCTGTTCGGGAAGAGCCTGAGCTTTATTTCTTAAATAATCAATTCGGTTCAAATTTTTCACCGCCTGTAAAAAAAGAAAAAAGTGCACCGTTGCCGATGCACCTTAAATATGCAAATTATTATTCTGCAAAACCTGAAATAATGAGCTTTTCAAGAGCATCTACTGCTGCTTCTTCATCATGACCGTCTGCAATGATCTTAATCTGTGTGCCACCGGTTATTCCGAGAGATAATACGCCTAAAAGGCTCTTTGCGTTAGCTCTGCGTTCTTCTTTTTCAACCCAGATGGAAGACTTAAACTCATTAGCTTTCTGAATGAAGAATGTTGCCGGTCTTGCGTGAAGACCTACCTGATTTTGTACGGTAATTTCCTTTGTGATCATATTATAATCTCCTCTCGGATAACAGATTTCTAATATATTATATCACAAACTTATTTTCAGTCAATCAAAATAACAAAATAAAAATGTAATTCGTTTGAAAATCTAAAAGGAAACAAAAAGAGACAAGGCGATTTGTGCAATTTACCTACAATAAAAATGATAATTACAGCAATTAATCCAAATCTTCAACTGAATTTTTAAGATTGTCCAAAAATTTCCTGTCAAAATCTGACAAAGAAGCGTTTTCCAACAGATCGGGACGCCTTTCAAATGTTCTTTTAAGTGACTGCTCACGCTTCCATTTTTCGATGTTCGCATGATGCCCAGAGATCAGAACATCGGGAACCTTTATGCCGTTCCATTCGTATGGTTTAGTATACTGGGGATGCTCTAAAAGACCTGAATAATGACTCTCACAGGAAAATGCTTCCTCATTTGGTAAAACACCGTCTACCATTCTTGCAATACAATCAATCAGTACTAAAGCCGGCAATTCACCGCCTGTTAATACAAAATCACCGATTGATATCTCTTCATCAACAATCTCTTCTAAAACGCGTTCATCTATTCCCTCATAGTGACCGCACAACAATGTGATATTGTCAAGTTTCGAAAGCTCAACAGCTCTTTTTTGAGTTAAAACCGTCCCCTGAGGTGACAAATATATCAAATGAGTTTTTTTACCGACACTATCACAAACAGACTTATAACAGTCATAAATCGGCTGTGCCTGCATGAGCATTCCCATGCCGCCGCCGTATGGCGAATCATCAACTCTTTTATGCTTATCTTGTGTAAAATCTCTGATATTATGTGAATGGATTTCTATAATTCCCTTTGAAAGTGCACGTCCGATAATACTCTCGGAATATACAGCTTTACACATATCGGGAAAAAGAGTCAGAATATCAATCCGCATTATCAAAAATTCCTTTCAAAGGTTTTATCAAAACTTTATTATCAGCAACATTTACTTCAATAACAACTTCCTTAATCGAAGGAATGAGATATTCATTGCCGTTTTCATCAGTTATGTGCCAGACATCATTAGCACCTGTTTCTGAAACATCGCTTATTTTTCCGTAAAGCTCTTGTGTTTCAGCATCATATACTTCACAGCCGATAAGCTCTTCTATAAACCATGTGCCGTCAGGCAGACGGGCATCAGCCCGTTTTATATAAATCACTTTATTTCTTAAGGTCTGAGCAGACTCAATTGTATCAATTCCGTCAAGCTTCATAAGGATCAGATTTCCGTGCGCTCTGCAGGAAATGATCTTACAGGATTTGAGTCCTTTACTGTCAAAATACACAGTTTTGAATTTTTTCGCAAAATCGGGAGAATCGCACCATGGATTGATGCGAATCTCCCCTTTTATTCCGTGTGTTCCGACTATCTGACCAAGTTCGAGATAATCTTTTAACATAATTTAGATTTCAGGAATTTCAACGGTAACTTCTCTGCCGCATTTTGCAGATCTTGAAATACCGTCAATAATAGCCTGATTATAAATAATCTGACTTGAAGGAACGGGAGCGCAGCCGCCTTCTTTTACTGCATCTACAAATAAACGGATCTTACTGTAGAAATTGTCTTCTTTATTGCTTCTTTCGGGAACGACAGTTTCAACATCGCTGCCTGCAATGGTTCTGTAAATTTTAAGAGGTCCGCCAATGCTTCCGTTCCAGCATTCAGTTGAAGGAATACGAAGACCTGCTTTTGTACCGAGAATAATTGTATCACCGGGGGTGTCAAGGTTCATAGCCCATGAGATACGGAAGTCAAGAATTATTCCGCCTTCAAGACGAACAAATGCTGCAGCAAAATCGTCAACACCGAAAACATCTGCATATTCGGGATGTCCGGGGAAGGTTACAGGATCTTTTCCGAAAAATGCTGAAGTATAACCTGAAACAGTAAGAGGCTTGGGATAACCGACAGCGTTAAGCACCATATCAAGTGAATAACAGCCGATATCTGCAAGTGCACCGATACCTGCAGTCTTGTCCTCAATAAAGCTGGTTCCGTAAGGAGTAGGAATACCTCTTCTTCTGCCGCCGCCTGTCTGGATATAATAAATATCACCGAGTTCGCCTGATTCAACAATCTTTTTAACCATTTTCATATTTTCGTCAAATCTCGGCTGGAATCCGATTGAAAGAATCTTTCCGCTCTTCTTTTCTGCGCGGCAGATTGCAACTGCTTCTTCAAGAGTAACACACATGGGCTTTTCGAGAAGAACATTTACTCCGTGCTCAAGTGCATAAATTGTACATTCAGCATGAGTTCTGTTATAAGTACAAACGCTGACAGCATCAAGCTCTTCAGCATCTATCATGGCCTTATGATCGGGGTAAAGTCTTATACCGTCAATTCCGTTTACCTTACAGAATTTTTCTGCTTTACCGGGAATAAGCTCCGCAGCTGCTACGATTTCAACATCGGGACATCTGAGATAGTTTGCTACATGTGCCTCTGCTATCCAACCTGTACCGATTATACCTACCTTAATTTTTTTGGTGGTATCAATTACCTTTTCTTCATCACTGCCGTCTTTAAAACGATCAAGAATATTGTCTGCCATATTGACCTCCGAATTATTTATTAATCAAAGCTAAAAGCTTATCATGAACTTTTTTATTTGAGTAAAGAACAGATGAGGGGACAGAAAAACCCACATCATTTCCGCTGAAATCGGTGGTAAGTCCACCAGCTTCTTTTATTATAAGCGCTCCTGCGGCATAGTCCCAAGGGGATAAAATACATTCAAAAAACGCATCAATCCTGCCGCAAGCAACATATGCCATATCAAGTGCTGCACTGCCGCTTCTTCTGATATCGGCACAGTTCAGAAAAACATTCTGAGCAATACTAAAGCCTTTATCGGCAAAATCGTTTTTTCTGTAGGGTGTTGTACCGAAAGCAACCACAGAAAGCTCCAAATCCCTAACAGACACCGAAATACTGTTTCCGTTGAGAAATGCCCCCTTGCCTTTATAAGCCTTAAAAAGCTCGTTCCTGTAAGGATCATATATAAGAGCGAATTCAACATTTCCGTCAATAAGCAACGCAACGGATATCGCAGATGCACCGAGAGAGTGAATAAAATTGGTAGTTCCGTCTATGGGATCGATTACAAAGCACAAACCTTTTTTAGTATCAGCTTCAAAATTTTCTTTTTCCTCTGCAAAGAAATGAGCATCGGGGAAAATCCGGCTGATTCCGTCAATAAGCTTCTGCTGAACCTCTTCATCATATTTTGTTACGAAATTCGCATCGCCGATTTTACTTTTAATACTCTCTGAATTGCTTTCAACAGATAATGCACTGAGCATTATATTTCCGCAGCTTTTAACAAGTTGCTCTAATTTATCATACTGCTCTCTTGCGAAAACTTCCATCAATCTTCAAACTCCAACCCCATTGCGTGACCCATTTTTGTAGTTATAAGATCCTTAAAGCCGTTTTTCTTATAAAAATCAATGGCTTTTTGATTATCTTCACCGCAAACCATCATCATGCTGTTTATATTCTTCTTTCTCAGATGAGCTTTTAATGTGCTGATAAGAAGAGAGCCGAGTCCCATTCTTTGATAATTATCATCAATATCTATATGAAAATGTGTGGGATATTGCTTTTTGAACATAGAATGAGATAACAGATCAAGCTTAGCTTCCACATATTTTGTAGGGCTTATTGCTGCACATTGATTAAGATAAAGATCTTTGAATCTCTCTTCATATGTATCATAATTTTCACTGCAGATTATATAACCTACTGCTTCATCTTCATCATTTACTGCAACAAAGCAATTTCCGGGCTCTTGCTCTATATAATAATTACAATACATAATGAGAATATACTTTTGTAAAGATTCGGGTTTATCCAGACACTCAGCATTTGCAAGACAAATGTGCTGAACCCTTTCTTTATCACTTTCTTTATACGGTCTTACGGAAGCCATAAGCTCACCTCTGAAATTTTTCTTTTATTATATAATTTTTTTTTCAAAAAGTCTACACAAACTATATTTTTTTTCAGAAAAATGTGTTATATTTTACTAAACTGAATTTTTGGAGAATATTACTATGAAATATGCAACTATAGGAACTTCTTGGATAACGGAAAAGTTCATTTCTGCGGCAAACACGGTTCCCGATATGAATTTAACAGCAATATATTCAAGAGACGAAAAAAAGGCTCATGATTTTGCCGCAAAGCACGGCGCAAAGCTATTCTTTACAGATCTGACACAAATGGCTCAAAGCACCCAATTTGAAGCAGTTTATATTGCAAGTCCTAATGTTTGCCATTATGAGCAGAGTAAGCTGTTATTATCACACGGTAAAAATGTTATATGCGAAAAGCCTGCAACTACAACAAAAAAGCAAATGGAAGAACTCATAGCAATTGCAGAAAAAAATAATCTAATCTATTGCGAAGCTATTATGACCATTCATGCTGATGGCTTTAATATTATAAGAAAAAAGCTTCAAGACTTAGGAAAGATAAGGTCTGCCCATTTTGATTTCTATCAGCTGTCATCTAAGTATCAGGCTTATACCGAAGGTAAAAAACCGAATATTTTTAATCCCGATATGCACACAGGCTGCTTAATGGATATAGGTGTTTATAATCTGTATCTTGCTGCCGCACTGTTCGGTCGTCCCACAAAAATTATTTCCGATGCTGTAAAGCTTCCGAACGACTGTGATGCTGCAGGAAGTGCTATTCTGAAATATGAAAATCTGTCTGTAACATTGAATTATTCAAAAGTCGGGCAAACATATTCATATTCGGAAATTATCGGCGATAAAGGCACACTGATGTTTTCATCCGTATCGCAACTTACGGGCGTTTATTTTAAGCATAAAGAAATATCCGAAACTCTTGTACCTGAAGAAGTTTCAAGAGATGAGATTATGAGCGGTGAAATCAGATTTTTCCTGAATATGTGCACTACAAGGGACTTTAATAACACTGAATATTTATTTTCAAAAAATACAGCTCTTACTGTACGGGAAATTTGCGACACTATCAGAAAAGACAACGGCTTTTGCTTTTAATATATTTCATCAAGATACCTTATAACACCTGCTACAGCTCCGTCATCACTGGAGCACACTTGTATTTTTGCGGCATTTTTGGCATACTCGTCTGCGCTTACGGGAACAAAGCCAATGGATGCCGCTTTTAACATATCCACATCATTTGAAGCATCGCCGACGGCAAAAACATTTCTCTCTTCTAAATTGAAATACTGTGCGAGCTGATATAACGCTCTTCCCTTTCCGGCATTAACGGAAAGAATTTCAACAAACGAACCTGAACACGGTATATACTTCATGTTACCTAATGATATCTTATTCAGATAATTCTGAATTTCAAAGGTTCGTTCACCGACGCTCAGCATAATTTTTACCATAGGAAACATTTTTTCTGACAATTCATTTATAATGTTATAATTTTCAACTTTAAGACCGTTAAAGTGCCTTATGCTTGCAGGGTTCGGATTTAAGACATAAGCTTTATCATCAACAGAATAAAGCTCCATACTGAGCCATGGATTATCATTATAAATTTTATTTAAGATATCAATGTCACATTCATTAATTGAGTTCGTAAAAACCGCGAAATTTTCTTTATAATCGTAAGCCATCGCACCGTTACCGAGAAGCACGGGGGCATTAATAAATTCAGAATCATAGTTATGAAATCCTATTTTTGTTCTGCCTGTCGATACAGTAAATTTACCGCCGTTGGCAATAAAATATTTTATTGCTTCTTTATTTATTTCAGGTATATTTCCTTTTGAGTCGGTCAATGTGCCGTCAAAATCAGATGCAATTAATACGCCTTCAAATTTATTCATCCAATTCACCTCCTGTGAATTTTAACATGCAAATTTAACAATTTCAATCATTTAGAAAAATATTGACAAAAATCAAAAAAGTTTTATACTTAACTTAAATAATATTGAGGAGAGTTTATTATGATAAAGAACATTCCGAACGGCGTATATCCGACAATGATTACACCGTATACAGCCGACAACAAGATAGACTATAATGCAGTTGAACAATTACTTCATTGGTATAAAGAAAGAAATGTTGACGGTATATTCGCAATTTGTCAATCCAGTGAAATATTTTTTCTTTCATTTGAAGAAAGACTTGAGCTGCTGAAATTCATTATGGCTCATAAGCCTGAGGGAGTTTCAATAATTGCAAGCGGTCATACTGCAGATGACCTTGATAAACAGATTTATGAAGCAAATAAATTTATTGATTGCGGAATAGACGCATATGTTTTTATTTCAAACAGATTTGCAAAGCCCGACGAAAGCGATGACATTCTTCTTAAAAACATGGAATATGTTGCTTCAAACATCCCCGAAATAGGCTTAGGTGTTTATGAATGTCCCTACCCCTATAAGCGACTTCTCACTCCTTATGTTCTTAAGAAAATGGCCGAAACAGGTAAATATCAGTTCTTAAAAGATACATGCTGTAACATCGATCAGATTAAAGAAAAGCTTGAAGCTGTTGAAGGTTCATCACTTAAAATTTATAACGCTAATTCGGCTACTCTTCTGGAGTCTCTGAAGCTCGGCTGTGCCGGCTTTTCAGGGGTCATGGCAAATTTTCACCCCGAACTTTATGCCGAGCTTTGTAAGATATATAAAAATGATCCCCAAAAAGCTCAGAAGCTTCAGAATTTCGTTGGATTCTTTTCTGTGGCTGAGTGTCAGTGCTATCCCGTAAATGCAAAATATTATCTTTCTCTTGAGGGATTAGATATTAACATCGACAGCAGGTCAAGAAACAAAGCAGAATTTACTCCAAACAGAATGGCTGAAATCCAGCAAATGAGAGAGCTTACCATAGATTTCAAGAATATGCTTTAAAAACCGTCGGCGGTAATCAAACAGCATGATTACCGCCGATAATTTATTTTATTCTGAGTGTAGTTCCCGTATCTTCCAATTGAAAGAAAGCGGGGCGTTCTTTGGGCTGTTCATTCGGACAATGTAAAGTAAGTCTTAGCTTACCGTTATAATCACAAAAGACCATTCCGTGTCCTCCGTCTTTTGTGAAAATAGGTTCAAGCTGTATCCACTTTCCGTCAATTTCGCCGTTGTCAGATACTGCAATACACTGATAGTACTGACTATTAACAATAGAAGACCAGATCATATAAAGGCGGTCATTTTTGCCTCTGTACATAAACGGTCCGTCAGTCACATATCTTTCACCTTCAATATTTTCAGCACCGTAAGCATCGGAGCCGCTGAATAAGTACTGCGGTTCTCCGACAGCTTCGGAGAGCTCTTCATTAAGTCTGATAAAACAAATCGTTCCGTTAAGTATCTGAACATGCTCATGACAGAAAACAAGATAAGGTATATTATCCTTTGAAACATATAAAGTGCCGTCAAGACTCCACCATTCGGAAGGTGTCAGAGCACCTTTTGAACAGGGAACAAACTCTCCCTCAGGAGTGTCACTTACAAGAGAGTATGTACCTCTCATACCGTTTTCCTGTTGAAATGTTGCAAACATATAATATTTACCGTTAAATTCGTGAACCTCAGGTGCCCAATTTGCACTTTTGTTCATAGAATATTTTTCGGAATCAAAAACCTGAACAGGATCTGACCAGTTCTCAAGATCAGTACCTATATAGACATCAAAACCGCCTGTTCCCTGTCCGAAATTATTTCCTCGTGTTCCGTACATATAATATTTTTGATTTTTGCAAATTATAAAAGGATCTCTGATATTAATATCTTGATTTTTCATAATACTACTCCTATTTAATAGAGATACTTTTTCTTTAATTCTTCAATTTCAGCAGATGAAATACCATACTGCTGCATAAAAAAGTCTTCGATACCGTCATATTGGGCATCAATTCGGGCAAAAAGCTTCTCCATATAAACTCTCTTGACACCCATTAATACTGCAAGACATTTTCGCAGTCTGCGTTCTTTAATTACCAGAGGTGCAAATACTCTGGTCTTTATTATTTCTTGCGATGAAAAGCGATTTGTTGCCATAAAGTCTTGAATAATGAGATCTCTGTCAACACCTAATGCTAAAAGTATCAGCATTGTCACAACTCCGACACGGTCTTTTCCCGCACTGCAGTGCCATAATACGGCTTTGTCACCGCTGTTTAATAAAATATCAAAAATCTGAGGTATTAATTCTTTTGAACGTTCGCCGAAAACCAGAAGATCATACATTTCATAAAAAATATCCTCGGGCTTTCTGTTTGTATCCTTAAACAAATTAAACCATGACTGCAATGAATACTCATCACGGGTTATTCCGAGATATGCCTTATCCAAAAGCGGAATGTGAATATAATTAACACCATCAGGAAGAGAATAATTCTTTTCTTTTATCTCTGCATCAATTCTCAGATCAATAACAGTTCCGAGATTATAATCATTACATAAGCAACTGATATCTTCATGAGAAGCCTTTGCAAGATGCCCGCTTCTGATTAATAACTTCGGTCTTATCCTTTTTCCGTTTGATGTCGGAAAGTTACCTAAGTCTCTTGTATTCTTAAGCTTTTTTAATCTGATTCTTTTTAACTTCATTTGCATTTATTCCTTATAAAACAATCTGAATAATTTACGGACAAAAGCAGGACTGCTGATTACAAAAATTCGCATCATAACTACTCTCCTCTCAGGATCTTAACAGGATAATACCGGCACCGATGAGCAGCAGTGCCAACGCAATTATCAGGACCTTTGACGGAAAACAGTAAGCAAGAAACAATCCTGCACCAAAACTGATAACAATAAAACCTTTTGAATAATTATGTTTCCTCATACTCCACCCCGTAAAATATGTCCTGATTACAGCCAAAACTGTTTCACAATAAATAATACGCAGGTAGATTTTAATAAGTGCCTGTCAAGTAAAATTTAATCCCATTTATTTAAATTTTTGACTTCACCATACATTCTGACATAACTTTCATGGCGTTCTTTAGCTATAATTCCTTTATTTACCGCATCAACAACAGCACAGCCCTTATCTGCAACATGAGAACAAGAAGTGTTAAATTTACAGTGTTCGACAAATGGAGCAAATTCAGGAAAACATTCAGGGAGCTCTTCTTTATATATCCTTTCAGAAGTATTTTCAAAATCCAATGAAGAAAATCCCGGCGTGTCAGCAACATAGCCGTCCGCTATTTTATATAAGCTTACGGTTCTTGTTGTATGCTTACCGCGTCCGAGCTTGGAGCTGATAGAATTTGTCGGCAGCGCTAATTCGGGTACAATTGCATTCAGGATACTTGATTTTCCGACACCTGAATTACCGGTAAAAGCACAAATATTACCACCGATAAGCTTTACTATTTCATCAATACCGTCACCTGACAAAGATGAACAGCAAATTGTTTTCAGTGAACTTTTGCTGTATATATCCAAATAATTGTTATAATAACCTAAATCACATTTTGAAAAAACAATAACAGGCTCAATTTTATGAAATTCAGCAAAAGCACTTAATTTATCCAGAACATATAAATTAGGCTTAGGATCTTCTACAGATGCTATTATAAATAAAATATCTATATTTGCTACAGGTGGACGAATCAAAGCATTTTTTCGCTCAGAAATTTCGATAACAGTACCCTTATCATCAACAGTTTCTATCTGAACGATATCACCAACCAATGGAGTTATATTCTTCTTTCTGAAATTTCCTTTTGCTTTACATTCGAAAACCGCATCAGCGGCTTCAACATAGTAAAAGCCGCTGATTGATTGTATTATTCTGCCGGATAACAAAGACATCAGATCTCTCCGTTTTCTGCTTTCGCTTATTTATACAACCGGTACTTCCGAGGAAGTCGGTCCAGCTGTAGTTTCATCAGGATTTACAGCATCGGTAACATTTTCGCCTGTATTGGAACTACCAGTGGTCTCTTCAACAGAAGGTGCTTCATTAGTTACTGATTCACCTTCGGGAGGTACAACAGCTACGGCGCCTTCACTGATAACTATAGTAACTATAGTTGCAGTAGAATATTTTGCAGTTTCACTGTATATCGGTGACTGTGAAATTACAAAGCCCTCAGGCACAGTAGCACTTGCTTCTGTAGTTATTTTAACTCTGTTGAAGCCTGCAGCTGAAAGAGCTGCTTCAGCTTCACTTTCCGATAAACCAACAACATTCGGAACGGATTCCTTAGTTGAGAACTGATATCCGTGAACATTGGAAAATGTGGGAGGTGTTGTAGTAAAATCGATATCGCCTGTATAAATAAGCACTGCATCACAATAAATTTTGAATGAATTTTCATTACCTGAACCGGTAAAACTAAGCTGATAGCTTTCTCCGTTAAGTGAAACACCTGATATGGAATCATATGGAGTATCATTGAGATATGTCTTGATTGTACTTATAGATCCTGCACCAAGAGAAGGCAAGGAAATGGTAAATACAGCAGTGTTTGTTGCAGGAATACCGTTTCCTATTACAAGATTAACATTCATACCTGAGTTTACGGGAGTAGAGCTGTCAGGAGTCTGACTTATAACAAATCCTTCCATTGAAGGGGTACTTGCACCCTGTGTCACGGCGCCGACCTTAAGACCTGCATTTATTATCTTCTGTTTTGCAGCTTCAAGCTCATATCCAACAACATTAGGCACATTAACTGTATCAATTGTGTTCTTACCTGTAGCATAATACACATAAACCGTGCTCTTATATGGGGTATATGTGTTCGCACTGGGCTTAGTATAAATTACCTCACCCTCATCTCTTGTATCATCCGATAACGGAATCATCTCAACAACAAGACCTGATGCACGAAGAATCGATTCTGCCTGAATTGAAGATTTACCTGAAACATCCTGAATAAGAACACTTTCACCACTGGTAGCAACAGTAAGCTTAAAAACAGTATCTTTAGAAACTTTATCACCTGCTTCAGGATACTGATTGCAAACATAACCGTCATCATATGTTGAATTATATTCATACTGAGGAGGCGTTTCGATTGCAAGTTCAGGATATTTTTCAAGAACCTCATCGAATTTCATATTTATGAAATGCGGAACCTCAATATCGTCTTTACTGAACCAACCGAAAATATCAATTTTATCCAAGAAACTGCCGTCATCGGACTGGCTCGATGATTCACCAAAAATAAAATCTTTTATAGTGCTCCCGAAAACACCGAACACAATAAGTGCAACAACAAGAACAAGAGCTATGGCGACACCGATAAGAACAGGAAGCGCAGAGCTTCTTGAAGTATCGTCATCATCCTCATCATCGTCTATATATTCATCATCCTCATCATATTCATCGTCAATAAGAACAGGAGCCATGTCCTTTTTGAAATCAGGTTTTGATGAAATAAATTTAGTCGGAGTTTTATCAATAAAATAATGATAATCAAAAATTATTTCGGGATTCTTTCTGAATTCATCAAGATCCATTAAAAACTCAGCAGCGGAGTGATATCTGTCAGAAGCATTTTTCTGCATTGCTCTGAGGGTAATCTGCTCAAGTCCTAAAGGAATAGAAGAATTAATTGCCGTAGGTCTGACAGCTTCTTCCTGTACCTGCATCAAGGCTACATTTTCTTCTCTGTCTGACTCAAACGGAATCTTACCTGTAAGCATTTCATATAATACAACACCAACAGAATAAATATCGGATTTTTCGTCGGTGTAATCGCCTCTTGCCTGTTCGGGACTAACATAATGGACAGAGCCGATTGCTTCATTATCTTCGAGAGAGCTAAGCTCACCGCGCTTAAAGCTCGCGATACCGAAATCTGTTACCTTTATGGTGGCATTTGATAAAAGTAATATGTTCTGAGGCTTAATATCTCTGTGGATAACACCTTTATCATGAGCATGCTGAAGAGCTCTTAAAATCTGAACCACAACAATGAGCGCTTCTTTCCAATCAAGAACCTTCTGTTTTTCAATAAACTCCTTGAGAGTTATTCCCTCAACATGTTCCATTACGATATACTGAATATCATCGCTGAAGCAAACATCGTAAACCTTAACAACATTTAAATGATTCAATAAAGAGATTGCCCGAGATTCATTCTTAAAACGAACACGATATTCTTCATTTGCGATATATTCTTCTTTAAGAATTTTGACAGCAACAATTCTGTCATCAACGCGATCGTATGCTTTATAGACTTTTGCCATGCCGCCAACGCCTATAATTTCCTTGATCTCATATCTGTCACTGATAATCTGATTGATATATTTATCCAAGACGATCACACTCCTTATCCATTATTTTGATATAACTACAGCAGTAATATTGTCACCACCGCCGTTATTATTTGCTTTGTCTATTAACAAACCTGCAACTGTTTCAATTTCAGTTCCGTTTATTATTTTAAGTATTTCCTCTTCCGAAACAAAATTAGTAAGACCGTCAGTACATAAAAGCAGCTTATCATTATCTTCTAATTTAGTTTCAACAAAATCAATTTCGATATGTTCTTCAATACCGATAGCTCTGGTAATAATATTTTTATACGGATAAAATCGGGCATCGGTTTCAGTAAGCTCACCGTTATCTATCATCTGCTGAACCAAAGAATGATCCTTTGTGAGCTGCTTCAATACAGTGTTGACTGTATAACATCTGCTGTCACCGACATTCGCAATTATTGCATTGTTTTTACTGATATACACAGCAACTGCAGTAGTACCCATGCCGTAAAAGTTTGGATTTTCATGTGCTTCATCATATACGCAGATATTTGCAGCACTGATAGCAGTAGTCATCAGATTTTTAACAGAAATTTCAGAGATGCCCTGACGCCAGCCTGATACAAAACGCTCTGAAATATTTTTCAATGCAATAGCGGAAGCAACATCACCGGCATTAGGTCCGCCCATACCGTCGCATACAACAGCAAAACAGGTATCTTTATCAAAAAGAGTAACAAAACAACAATCCTGATTTACGTCACGCATAAGACCTTTATCCGTTTTCATTGAATATAACAAAGCTGACATCTCCTTTCTGTATTTCTTATTTTTCCTTTTGCGTGCTTCGTCTGAGCTGACCGCACGCAGCATTTATATCAGAGCCCAGCTCTCTTCGGACTGTAACAGTGAATCCTTTTTTGGATAATATATCTGAAAACCTTTTTACACGCTCAGGTGTACTTTTTTTACACCCTGTTTCACTGACTTCATTTACAGGGATAAGATTAATATGACAGAGCATTCCTTTAAGTATACGGGAAAGCTCTACAGCACATTCATCCGTGTCATTAACACCTTTTACTAAAGCATATTCAAAGGAAATTCGACGGGATGTTTTTTCGGTATATTTTTTACAGGCGAAAATCAATTCTTCGATATTCCATTTTTTATTAACAGGCATCATTGAGGAGCGAAGCTCATTATTTGGAGCATGAAGAGAAATTGAAAGCGTAAGCTGAAAATTCTCTTCCATTAATTTATAAATACCCGTTACAATTCCGCATGTTGAAAGTGAAATATGCCGCATACTGATATTAACGCCGTTTTCATCAGAAACAAGATTCAAAAATTTCACAACATTGTCATAATTATCAAAGGGCTCACCCATTCCCATCATAACAATATGAGAAACACGAATGCAGTTATCACGACTTATTGCATATATCTGTGATAATATCTCAGACGGGTGCAGGTTTCGCACAACACCCGAGAGTGTAGATGCACAAAAAGAGCACCCCATACGGCAGCCGACCTGTGAAGAAACACAAACAGTATAACCGTATTTATATTTCATAAGTACCGATTCGATATATTCGCCGTCATCGAGTCTGAATAAATACTTTATTGTACTATCATACTCTGAAATAAGTTTTTTTTCAATAGAACAACCAAATATGACAAAATTGTCATTAAGATTCTGCCTCAATTCCAATGATATATCGGTCATTTGACTGAAATCCGTCACAAAGCTTTTATGTAACCACCGATAAATCTGTTTTGCCTTAAACTTTGGTTGACCTAATGCCACTATTTCCGAAGTAAGTTCATTAAGATCCATGGATAAAATATCTTTCTTCATAACTAACCTCTGATAAATTTTGCGATAAAAAAGCCGTCACCGCCGAGGGCCTCGGGAAAAACAGTTAAATATTTATCTGTAAGTTCAGAATATTCGCCTTGAGAAGCAATTGAAAAATCGGGAAAATCAGAAAGAAAGCTGTCACAAACAGCGTCATTTTCCGCTTTGTTCAAAGTACAGGTAGAATATATAAGAGTTCCGCCGCTTTTTACCATTTTTGCACAAGAATATAAAATCTCTTTTTGTATGATGGGAAGCTCTGAAAGCTCATCCATAGTTTTATAGCGGATTTCGGGTTTTCTTCCGATAACGCCAAAGCCTGAGCACGGAACATCACATAAAACCTTATCGGCATTCAGCCCCTGCTTATACAGCTCTCTGGCATCTGAACATACAGCTTTAAGATTATTGATACCAAGCCTTTTTGCGCCGTTTTCGATAAGCTTAGTTTTATGTTCATACATATCACAGGAAAGTATTGATCCCGAACCGCACAGATACTGAGCAAGAGTAAATGATTTTCCTCCGGGTGCCGCACAACAGTCTACAACAGTATCACCGGGTCTGACATCCAAAAGTTTACAGCACAGCTGAGAAGACATATCCTGAACATGAAACCATCCGTTTTTATATGCCGCAAGTTCGGCTATGTCACCTGTATTATTGATACAAAAGCAACCGTCAAGAGAAGCGGAAGTTACTTCAACACCGTCTTTTTTCAACGATTCACATAACTGTTCTTCAGAACATTTTAATGAATTATGTCTTATATAAATCGGTCGTCTGCCCGAAAATACGCTGAATATCTCTTTTGTCTTTTCGATACCGAAATCACTGATAACAGAGCTTAAAATGCTTTTATCTGCGGAATATAAAACGCTCAGGTAATCTGCTGTATTTTCTTCATCGGGTAATATAAGACCTTTATTTGCAATTTTATGTAAAACTGCATTTATAAGCCCCGATGAAAAAGACAATCCCATTTTTTTAGAAGAATTTACAGCTTCGTTTACGGCAGCACTCTTAGGAATTTTATCCATATAAAGCAACTGATAAGCACCTACTCTGAGAATATTAAGCACTTCGATTTTCAATTTACTGAGCTTTGAAACAAGATACAAAGAAATATTATAATCAAGAGTAATTTTATGTTCAAGCACTCCGTATATCAAAGAGACGGCGAATGCTTTATCTCTGCTGTCAGAAAAATTGATTTTCTTAAGTTCATCGGACAGTGCCAATGCAGAGTAAGATGAATTCTTTTCAAATTTTGTTAAAAGCTTAACAGCTGTAATTCTGGGATTAGACATATAAAGTCCTTTCAAAATATCAATCTCTTCTGCGAGTGAATATCAATATAAATCTTAAAAGATTTGCCAGTGACGAAATTAAAGCAGCAACATAAGTCATTGCAGCACTCGTTAATACCTTTTTCGCACCGCTGAGCTCATTTTCATCACGAAGAAGCCCCGTATCCTGGATCACAGCGAGAGCTCTTGCACTTGCATTTAATTCAACAGGTAATGTTACCAGCTGAAAAAGCATTATAAATGAATAAAGCAAAAGACCTACGAAAATTAAGGTTTCAAAGCTTAAAAGCATTCCTAGAAAAGCAAGAGGGATGCCGGCATATGAGCCTATCTGACATATGGGTAATATAGAATTTCTTAGCTTAATAGGAAGGTAATCAGAGGCATGCTGTGCAGCATGGCCCGCTTCATGACAAGCAATGCCGATTGCAGCAATTGATGTTGAAGAATATACACCTTCTGAAAGTCGTATGACTTTGGATTTCGGATCATAATGATCAGAAAGCTTACCTGAACACTGTTCTACACGGACATCATTGATACCGTAATGACGAAGCACCGCAACAGCAGCCTGTGCCCCCGAATAGCCGCTTTTCGAATATACCTGTGACATTTTAGCGTATGTTCTTTTAACTGCTATCTGAGCTGCTAAGGCTATCAGCATTGCAGGTATTAAAAGATATATATAACTGAAATTATAGTAAAATCCTGTCCCCAAATATGCAGGAATTATATTCATTGTTATTCCTCCGTTACAAAACTAAAACCGGGCTCAAATGAACGACCGCGAAGAAAGTCTTCAGCTGTCATTCTTTTTGATCCTTCTAATTGAATTTCATCAAGTGACAGCACTGTATTGTTACCGCATGCAACATAAATCGCATTATTTTCTGTTTTAACAGTACCTACCGGTAAAGAAATATGCTTTTCACATACAGTTGTCTTAAATATTTTTAATATTTTATTGTTATAAAAGGTTCTGGCAACAGGCCAGGGATTAAGTCCTCTTACGAGATTATGAATAGTATCTGCAGATTTGTTCCAATCTATTAAAGCCATTTCTTTGGTAAGAACGGAAACATATGTTGCTTCACTTTCATTTTGCTTTATAGGCGTAATAGCTCCGGCAGCTAACTTCTCCAAGGTTTCAAGAAGAAGCTCCGGACAAAGATCAGCCAAAGCATCAAACACTTCTCCTGCAGTTTCATTGCAGTCAATAGTTTTTTCAGAAGTCAAAAGAATATCGCCTGTATCAAGACCGACATCCATGAGCATTGTTGTAACACCTGTGACTTCATCACCGTTGATTACACTCCACTGAATGGGTGCAGCACCTCTGTACTTAGGAAGTAATGAACCGTGCAGATTAACACATCCGTAGACCGGGATATCAAGAATTCGCTTTGGTAATATTTTTCCGTATGCGGAAACAACAATAAAATCAGGTGAACACGAAGCTATCTTTTCATATGCTTCATCTGTTTTAAGAGTATCCGGCTGGTAAACTTCAACATCATACTGTAATGCCAATTGCTTTACAGGTGGAGGAGTTAAAATCTGTTTTCTGCCTTGGGGTTTATCAGTCTGTGAAATTACGAGCTTTACATCATAATCAGGAGA
This sequence comes from Clostridia bacterium, assembly GCA_017513525.1. Classification (GTDB taxonomy): domain Bacteria; phylum Bacillota; class Clostridia; order Oscillospirales; family Acutalibacteraceae; genus RUG806. The sequence continues at coordinate 129,353 of JAFXFC010000048.1, read as the reverse complement.
ATTAATGAGTGCTTCGAGTGCAGGAACCGCAAAATCGGGAGTTCCCATAAATACAACAGATTTCATTTTATCACCTTTATTCATAATCTCTTGTAAAGTAAGCTTTTTCACCCGGTGCAAGATTATCAAGATAAAGCTTACCGTCTAAATGATCCAGCTCATGACAAAAACATCTTGCTTCAAGGTCAGTGCCTTTATAGATACACCAATTTCCGTTTCTGTTCTGAGCTTTAACCGTTACGGTTTTAGGACGAAGAGTTTTCCCTGCTTTTCTCGGAACTGATAAGCAGGCTTCAGCCTCTATCTGTTCGCCTTCGCGCTCAATAATTTCAGGATTTATAAGCTCAATTATCTTATCATTGAATCTTACAAGAACTATTCTTCTGAGAATTCCTATCTGAACTGCAGCAAGTCCTATTCCCTGCGATTTTATAAGAGTATCTTTCATATCGTCAAGGATCATTAATAATCTGTCATCAAAATTTTCAACTTTTCTGCTGATTTTTCTGAGTATGGGATCTTCTTCAGTTCTTATATTTCTAATTGCCATTATTTTCACACCTTGAATTTAATTTAAGTTTTCAGGGTTCATATCTGCGTAAACAGAAACATCCTTGAATGCTTTATCTGAACATATATCTTTTAATACAGCATCAACGAATTCTCTGAATCTCGATGTGTTTTTACATTTAATAAGAATACGTTGTCTGTAAAATTCATTAATTTTAGAAACTCTGGGAAACATCGGTCCTAAAACTATTATTTTTTGATCGGAGAATTTATTCTCATTCAGAGAAACTATCTTTTCAAAAAATGTATTTGCACATAATAATACATTTTCCTGCGATAAGCCTGAAAAATTGATTTCACATAAATCACAAAAAGGAGGATATATAAGAGCTTTTCTTAAATTTATCTCTGCCTTATAAAATGCCTTATAATCCTGCTTTGAAGCAATTGAAATAATATGATTATCGGGAGAAACAGTCTGTATTACTGCTCTGCCCTTTTTTGTACCTCTTCCTGCTCTTCCTACCACCTGTGTGATAAGATCAAACGAGCGTTCGGCACTTCTGAAATCATTATTATATAATTCCTTGTCAGCAGATGTAATTCCGACTAAAGTTACATTCGGGAAATCAAGACCTTTAGCAACCATTTGAGTTCCGATAAGTATATCGTATTCTCCGTTTGCAAAAGAAGATAAAACTTTTCCATGGGAATTTTTTGATGCTGTCGTATCCGCATCCATTCTGATTACTTTAGCATCCGGAAATCGGATTTTCAATTCCTGTTCAACTCTTTGTGTACCGAAACCTGCGTATCTTATATTTTCAGCACCACAGGTAGGACAGTTCATAGCAAAGGGAATGGAATATCCGCAATAATGACACATAAGTCTGTTATTGGCTGAATGATAAGTCATGGATATACTGCACTTCGGGCAGGTCAAAACTTTTTTACAGTCACTGCATACAACAAAAGTATTATATCCGCGTCTGTTAACAAGAAGTATAGATTGCTCTTTATTTTCAATATTTTTGCCGATCTCCTCTGCCAGGGGATCACTTATAGCAAAAAATGATGAAAGCAGTGATTTATCAGTCATATCAACTGTAAAAACATCAGGCAAAACTGCCTTTCCGTATCTGTTGCTTAATTCACAAAAAAGTAATTGCCCGTTTTGTGCCTTTGCATAAGTTTCAATACTCGGAGTTGCAGATGCGAGGAGTAAAAATGCATTATGATAGCCGCAGCGAAATCTTGCAACTTCCTTTGCATTATATCTCGGTGACATTTCAGACTTATATGTATGCTCCTGCTCTTCATCAATAATTATAAGACCTAAATTATCAATGGGAGCAAATACAGCACTTCTCGTACCAATAACTACCCGTACTTTTCCGGAAGCAATCCTCTTCCATTCATCATGTCGCTCACCCATGGAAAGACCGCTGTGAAGAACAGCGATATCTTTTCCGTATCTGCGTGAAAAAATAGAAAAGGTCTGCGGGGTCAAAGAGATTTCAGGCACAAGAACAATTACATTTTTACCGTCACGAAGAACTGCATCAATAAGCTCAAGATAAACACTTGTTTTTCCGCTGCCCGTAACTCCGAACAATAATCCTGCTTTATGACTTTTTGTACTGTAAGCTTCATAAAGCTCAGAATACACTTTCCTTTGTAAATCCGACAGGATCGGTTTTTCAAATTTATCTGAAACCTCAGAAATCTTAACCTCACGCTGAATGGGTGCCGTAAAAACTTCACATACCCCTTTAGATATCAAAGTTCTTACAACTGACTCACTGACACCTGTAAAATAGCACAGTTCTTTAATTGTTGCAGCACCGATATCTCTTAAGACATCAGTGACGGAAGCCTGTTTTGAAGTAAGCGAATACTGATCCTCGCATAAATTATCCTCTGTCAAACGAATCAATTGTACCGACAAATCATTTACTCTTGTAAAAGCATCAGTTGATTCAGACAAAATGTTGTTTCTGACCATGCGTTTAAGTATAGGTGAATTTTTATCTGCACCGATTCTTTTTAATATTACAGATTCCCTGGTGAAGTCCTTTTTTTTGCGTAAAAAGCCTATTACCGACTTTTCATCATCGGAAAGAGAATCGAGTATTTCCGGTAATATATCGGGAGCACATGAATAAGTTTTTTCAGTCTTTAAGCACATGCCTCCGGGTAAAAGTGCTTTTGCAGCAACAAAATATGTGCAAAAACATCTCTCTCTGAGCCAGAGAGCAAGCTTTATCAGTTCATCTGACAAGAGCGGTGCCGAATCAAGCAAGCTTGAAATTTCTTTGAGATTTTTTAACTCTGTATTTAATGCTTCATCATCTGTTACATCAAAAACAAAACCTTGTCTGAGTTTATTGCCGTTTCCGAACGGAACCATTACACGCATACCTGCACACAGAATATCTGTATATTTTTCAGGTATGATATAAGAAAACAGATTATCGAAGCTGTATGCACAGTTTTCGACACCTATAAGGGCAACAGAACGTAAAGACAAAACTTACACCTCAAACTTTATTGCTGTCATCAGGCTCTTCAATAGCAAATTTTCCGTCAAGAAGCTCTTCAACTGCAAGACTTACGGGCTTTTCGACAAGGATTTCCTTTTCTTCATTTGCCTCGTCAGCAATTTCTCTTGAACGCTTAGCAACACCAACAACAAGTGAATATCTGCTGATGCCGCCCTTAAGTAAAGGTTTCATGTCAATATTAATCATAATTTATTTCTCCTTATTTTGTTATTATATCATTAACATCCTGAATACATTTATCAAGATCGTCATTTAATACACAAAAATCATAACTGTCCTTAAACTTGATTTCTTCAAGCGCTATGTTCATGCGCATATTTATTTCTGCTTCGGTATTCTGTTCTCTGCTTCGTAAACGCTTACCAAGCTCATCCAAAGAAGGCGGAAGCAAAAATATGGATTTTGATTCAGGCATCACCTTTTTAATATTGGCAGCGCCCTGAACTTCAATTACAAGAATAACGATGTTTCCGTTATCAACCAATCGGTCTACTTCACTCTTTAATGTTCCGTAGTAATTCTCGCCGTAAAGAGCATATTCTATAAACTCATTATTCTCTATTTTTCTTAAAAATTCTTCTTTTTCAACAAAATAATAATCTATGCCGTTTTTTTCATTGGTTCTCGGAGCTCTTGTCGTAACAGAAACTGTCTGAGCAACATTTTTATTAAACTGTTGAATTCCTTCAAAAACAGTATTTTTGCCGCAACCTGAAGGTCCTGACAAAACGAATATTTTGCCTTTTTTATTCAGCATACAAAACTAATCCTCCGCAACATCATTTTCATCATCAAATCTTTCGGAAATTTTTTCAGGTTTAAGATAAGATAAAATTACATGCTCACTGTCAGTAAAAACTACTGACATGGTTTTTCTTCCCTGTGTTACATCTATTAATCTTCCGCTATCCTTGGAATTCTGAATAATTCGTTTTACAGGAGCAGAATCAGGAGAAACAACAGCGATAACCCTTTGCGCATTAACAAGATTTCCAAAGCCGACATTTATAAGCTTCATAAATAAATCCTCATTATTCTATATTCTGTATCTGTTCCCTGATTTTTTCCACGTCGGATTTAATATCTATTACTCTGCGGGCAATTTCAATATCTGATGCCTTTGAACCAATTGTATTTGCTTCACGGTTAATTTCCTGAACAAGAAAATCAAGCTTTCTTCCGATAGGTTCGTCTGACTCAAAAAACTGTCTTAACTGGTCAATGTGACTTCTTAATCTTACAGTTTCTTCAGCAACAGCAATTTTATCAGCAAAAATTGCGGCTTCCGTCAATAAACGCTGTTCATCAACATTTGCATCACCTAAAAGCTCAACCATGCGGTTCTTCAACTTTTCGTTATATTCTTTTACCGTTTCAGGGGATCTGCTTTCAACAAACGAAACATTTTCGAGAATTGAATCTGCACGGAATAAAATATCATTTTTGAGTTTTTCGCCCTCTACACAGCGCATATCAATAAAGGCATCAACAGCAGATTTTACAACCTTGCTTACTGATTCCCAGATAGCCTCTTCGTCTGCGGGAGCTTTTCTGACAGTAAAAATATCAGATCTGCCGACAAGCATTTCAAAAGCATCGTCCATTTCGAGGTCATAACGCTCAGAAATTTCCTTAAAAGCATTTATATATCCCGAAACCAAGGAATGATTTACCTGAACGATACTATCTTCAACATCGTCAGTTTCGATCTGAATATACAAATCAACCTTACCTCTTGAAATATATTGCTGTAAGAATGCTTTGAGCTTTTCTTCCAAGAAAGAATAAGCTCTGTATACCTTGGGAGTAAATTCAAAAAATCTGTGATTTACACTTTTAATTTCGACAGTAATTGTCATAGAACCGATAGTTTCAACGGCTCTGCCGTAGCCGGTCATACTTTTTACCATATTCTTATACCTCTGAATTAATAACAGCCTGACTGTCTTTTAAGTAAAGCGATTTCATCATGCGTAAGATGTCTGTATTCTCCGACCTTAAGTCCGCCGAGTTTTAATTGTCCGATAGAAAGTCGCTTTAATCTGGCTGTTTCAAGTCCTGCTTCTTCACACAAGCGTCTTATTTGTCTGTTTTTTCCTTCATATAAAATAATTTCAAGTGTGGATTTGTCATCCTCTTTATTGATAATTCTTACATCAGCGGGCAATGTTTTCTTTCCGTCTATCATCATGGATGATGTAAGGATAGTAAGCTGATCTTCAGTTATTGCAGGCTTAACGCTGACTCTGTAGGTTTTTGCTATATGTCTTGACGGATGAGTAAGAGCATTAGCAAATTCGCCGTCATTAGTAAATAAAAGCAAGCCCTCGGAATCTCTGTCCAATCTTCCGATAGGATATATTCTTTTACCTATATCAGCAACAAGCTCAGCAACACATTTTCTGTCCATTTCATCACTCATGGTCGTAACATAGCCTCTTGGCTTATGAAGCATAATATAGACATAGTTCTTGTCTTTAGTTAATTTTCGGCCGTTGACACTTACAGTATCATTTTTTGGATCAATTTTATCGCCGATTGAAGCTACCATACCGTTGACCTTAACCTTACCTGCAGCTATGAGCTCTTCAGACTTGCGTCTTGAGGCAACACCGCAATCAGCCATATATTTCTGTAATCTTATGAGTTCTGCCATAAAATACCTTCCAAATTATATATCATCTGAATAACAACACATCAAAGGCTAATGAGTTCATAATCTTAAAATGAAGCTCATCAACCTTTATGTTTTAATATTTCATTAATTAAATCTTATTTATCGCCTGATTTAACTTTTGAAACAACATCACTGACTTTGTCAATAACCTCAGGAACCATGTTAACAAAGCGTTCAGCGGCATTATCATTTGAAGTAATATGCTTAAGAGTTACTTCACCGTTCTTGAGAATAAGAAAAGCAACGGGATTAATAGTAACACCGGCACCGCCGCCGCCGCCGAAAAGCTGAGTATTGTTCTTTGAGGGGAAATCTGAACCGCCTGATGCAAAGCCGTATGTAACCTTTGATACAGGAATTACGGTAATTTCATCAGATAATACTATGGGTTCACCTACGATAGTGCTAACATCAACTAACTGACGAACCTTTTCAATAGTTGTTGCAAGTATTCCTGCTGCTGATTGATCCTTCATTTAAAACTCTCACTTTCTCTTTAATATTTAAGCTACCGATTCTTCAGTATCGGTTTTTGTATTTTCATTTCCCATTTTTTTTGAATGGAGAAAAGTTTTACCTATAAGTCTTAATAATACCTTAAAAATCAGTTTAATAACTAATGACACGGAAATTCCTATAACATATATAGGATATAAATGCATTGAAACAGCAAAGGATGCGGATGAATGCTTTGCAAGATAATCGGGATAAACATTTATATCATATTTTCTGACTTTATACTTTGTTACCAACGCACCTAACATCGGAAATAAGGTTGAACAAACTTCACCGTAATAAATTGCCGTTGATGCTGCATCATTCTTATTGCACATTACATCAATATATAGCTCATCAATAACAAGTGAATGCATCAGATCTCCGAGGAAGGTACCGATATAACGGAATACTCGTTTTACAATCAGAATAAGTCCGTCAATTCCGTGGGTTGAATAAATAGTGTTCAAAAGACTGTTTTTAGGCTTCTGAGTATTCGTCTGTGTATTTTCAGTAGTTTCTGTTGCCGAGTCCTCTGTTGACGTCTCTTCAGGAGTTATCACATCAGGTAAGGTTTCATTTATGATTTCTTTACCAAGCTCTTCTTTTACAGAAGGGCCTGATTTTTCTTCGGTCGTACTCTTTTTATCATTCTTTTTTGAAGGATATAACGGCAATTTCAAAAACAGCCATTGAACTCTGACATTAGTGTCAACTTCAGAATATTCTGCAAAAATTTTAACCTTAACAGATAAAGCTAAAATTATCAATATGAGAATACCGAGAATGAAGCAACCGATAATCTTCAGAACTATCATTTTCCACCAACCTCTCCGGGAAATTATAAAATAGACATCTGACCTGTTATTACATTATCATCGTTATGAATATTTTCTAATGCTGCAGCTGCAGCTTTTGTGTCAGGAATTTCCGGTAATTCTGCAAGAGTAGACATGCAAAAGCACTTCAAAAAATCTGTTGTAGTACAGTATAGCAAAGGTCTGCCCGGTAAGTCAAGTCTTCCGCACTCTTCTATAAGATTCCTTTGACAAAGAGTATTAATAACACCGCTGCAGTCAACACCTCTCACCTGCTCTATAAATGCTTTTGTAACAGGCTGATTATATGCAATGATTGCCAATACTTCAAAGGCTGCAGAAGACAAGGGTTGATTTCTTTTCATATCCAATACATTTCTGACAGTGGCAGCATATTCGGGACGAGTCACAAACTGAACCTCAGAGCCAAGGCACAGAAGTTCAATTGCACTTGAGCGTTCTGCATATTCTGCAGAAATTTCTGCTAATATGCTGTCAAGGCGTTCAGGACTGCAGCCGAGAGCATCTATTAATTTAATTCGGTCTATAGGCTCACCTGAAGCAAAAATAATTGCTTCAACCGTATTTTTTAAGTTAATGGTATGATCAGTCAAAATCCAATTCTCCTTCAGGAACTTTTATAAGTTCTATCTCTAAATTTTCACCCTGACCGGATAAAACAATATGTTTGGTTTTTGCAAGTTCAAGTATTGCAAGAAATGCAGCAACCATATCCGATCTGCTTTCTGAAGCAAGAATTATATCAGAAAACTTTTGTTTCCCGTTCATAGATAAGGCAGCAACAACATTTTTGATTTTTGAGGAAACTGAAACGATTTTTTTTACGACTATTGCTTTGAAAGAATCAAGCGGCGGCGGTATCTTTCTGAGTCTCTTTCCGACTACTCGCATATAAGCATTTAATAACTCAAGTGTGTCATGAACTCTTGTATATGTCATATCAACCTCAAAGGTTTCCTGAGGTCTTGAAATATAATTAAAACCTTCAGTTTTTGTTGAGAGAACCTGAGCTACACGCTTACACTCCGCATATTCAATAAGCTCGCCGCTGAGTTCACGCCTGAGTTTATCCCCTTCTTCATATACAGGTAAAAGGGAAACAGTTTTTATGTACACAAGTCTTGCTGCCATTTCAAGAAATTCACTCGCAATTTCAAGATCAGCATCCTTCATCTGTTCAACATACGAAAGATACTGTTCGACAAGCTCGACAATAGGAATATCATAAATATTTAATTTGTGTTTTGAGATAAGATGTAAAAGCAAGTCCATAGGACCTTCAAATACTTCTATCTTATAATTAATGGTAGACATAAATTAAATCCTTATCACATAAATATTCCGAAAATACTGACTACGGCATTACCTACGGTATTTTGCAGTAATCCGAATATAAAAGAAGAAATAGAGCCGATCGGAGAAATTCCTATTCGATTAAATATAAATATCAATGCAAACAATGCATAGAATAAATATCTTTCATAGCCCAATATTTTATAATAGATCCTGTCGGGCAATACCATAGTTAAAATACGCGACCCGTCGAGCGGCGGAAACGGTATCATGTTAAATACAGCTAATGCTACATTATAATACGCAACATTATAGAAAAAGAGGTGTGCAATTTGAATAACGGTTGAACCTTCATTCATCGAGCCAAGCATCATAAAAATGTTGGCAACTATAATAAAAATTACAGCCAAAATCAGATTAGATACAGGTCCTGCAAGGGCTGTCAATCCAAAATGAAGTTTTCTGTTCTTAAAATTTCTGATATTTACAGGAACGGGCTTTGCGTATCCGAAGCCGAATAAAAACAGCATTATTGTACCTGCGAGAGATAAATGATCCAAAGGATTCAAGCTGATTCTTCCTTTTAATCTGCCTGTTGAATCTCCGAGTCTGTCAGCCATCCATGCATGAGCACATTCGTGAACGGGCAAACAACAGATAGTCACAAAAGACAGAACACAAATTTCAATTAAAAAAGAAAGTGTGTCAACTTCGCCTGACATAAAGGCTAACAAATACCGTAGCATAATAAACCTCCTGCATTAAACTTTTTTTCCTATAACAAAACGGTCTACTCCGTAAACATCATAAAATATTTGGGATTCCAATGAACTTGAAAATATTGATTTAATAATCCGGCTCTGATTTTCACCGCATTCAACAGCAACACTGCCGCCGGATGAGAGCTTTTCGATCCAGATGTCTGCAATAGCACGGTAAAAAACCAAGCCGTCTTCACCGCCGTCCAAGGCTGTATGAGGTTCTTTAAGAACTTCAGTTTGCAAAAAGTCAATGGTGCTGCTTTCTATGTACGGCGGATTTGATACAATTAAATCTGCTTCAGGTAAATCATGTAAACAACCGGTTAAAACATCATGCTTAACTACGGTTACATTCTGAAGCATCATGTTTTCGGCATTTTTACATAAGTATTCGTATGCCTTATCATACAACTCAAAAAGATAACAATGAACATCAGGACATTCTTTTGCAATACTAAGCCCGATGCAACCGCTTCCTGAGCACAGATCATATACAGTTTTATAATTTTCTTTTCGTATCAGATCAATTGATTTTTCAACGAGTTCTTCGGTTTCGGGTCTCGGAATCAACACCCCTTCACCGACAAAAAACTCTGATTTATAAAAGGACCATTTGCCGAGAATATATTGTAAGGGTTCCTTCGCGGTTCTGCGACAAAGAAGCTTATTATATTGCTCCTCGGCAGAGTTACCTGCTTCATCGTTGTCCTTAAGATAATAATCTTGTAATGAATACCCCGAAACAAACAACAGTAATTGAAATGCGTCAAAAGAACTGTCTTCTATACCTGCATTCTGAAGAACAGATTCACCGTATTTGCGGAGTTCTCTCCATGTACTCATTGAAGCACATCATCCTTTGGGTCATCAGTGATAACAGCTTTAATTGATGCGATTGCAACCTCAATCATATCGTCTGTGGGTTCCTTTGTTGTAATTCTTTGCATCCAAAGACCGGGAGCTGAAAATATTTTTGTTATTATATTGTCGTGTCTGCCTGCATATTTTATCAGTTCATAGCTGATACCGGTAACCACAGGCAGAATTGCGAATATTTTTACGAGTGTCCATATAATTCTGTAATCGGGAGAATTAAGAATCGGGAATATAAGCACTGTAACAGAAGAAATAATTACGCTTGTTATCAAAACTATAAAAATGAAGCTTGTTCCGCATCTCGGATGAAAACGGCGGCATACGCGAACATTCTCTACAGTAAGCTCAAGTCCTTTTTCATAGCAGAAAATTGACTTATGCTCCGCACCGTGATACATAAAAACTCTTTTAATATCATTCATCTGAGAAACGGCAAGCATATAGCAAATTACTATCACCATTTTGATGATTCCTTCAAAAAACGGGTGGAAATCAGCTATAGCACCGTTCAGAAGCTTTTCATCAACTAAATCTACTAAAAAAGTAGGAGCATAGAAAAACAGAGCAAAACAAACAACTGCAACAATAACGGAAAATACTGCTGTAATAGCCGTAATAACCTTCGAACTTAAATGCTCATTGAGCCATTTATCAAGCTTTGACATATCCTCGGTATTTTCTTCCGCATCCAACTGACCTGAAAGCTCAGCTGAACGCATTAAGGATTTATATCCTATAGTCATTGATTCAATAAAATTGACAATTCCGCGGATAAAAGGTAAGCCCAAAAACTTATATTTGTCTTTTATATGTTTAACCTCAGACATTTCGGTAATAATGTGTCCATCGGTATGTCTCACTGAAAGTGCGGCTCCTTTCGGACCGTTCATCATAACGCCTTCTATGAGCGCTTGTCCGCCGACCGAAGTTTTATGTAAAATTTTGTCTTTGCTCATCAGCTGTCTTTCCTTTCTGATAAATTAACAGGAAGCGTAGGAATTGTAATTGAAACCTCCGTACCCTCACCTAATACACTTGCAATATCCAAACTACCTTTATGCAAAGTGATTATCTCGTCGCAAACTGCCAGTCCGATACCTGAACCCTTAGCTGACAGATTTGCCTTATAAAACTTTTCTTTGACTCTCGGGAGATCCTCAGGCGAAATGCCGCATCCTGTATCAGCAACTCTGATTTTTATTTCATTAGAGCCTATCATTGCTACAATTGAAATTCTTCCGCCTGTAGGCGTATATTTAATGGCATTATCGATTACATTAACAAAAACCTGTTTTATTCTGTCAGGATCCGCATTGACAGGTGCAGGATAATCGGGAGAACTGTAAAAAATCTCTTTTCCTTCTCTTGTTGCACGATCTCTCAATACATATACAGCATCGTCAAGTTCAGCAATGATATCAATTTTTTGTAAATGCAATGTCATTCTTCCGCTTTGCATTCTTGAGAAATCCAGAAGATCTTCAACAAGAGAATACAGTCTTTCAGTTTCATTCTGTATAACTCTTAAACCGTTATTAATGGTTTCATCCTGAGATTCGTTGATACATAAAAGTGTTTCAGTCCAACCTTTAATTGCAGTAAGAGGCGTTCTTAATTCATGTGAAACAGTAGAAACGAAATCATTTTTTATTTTATCTGACTTATCTATTTCGTCAGTCATATAATTTATAGACTCAGCCAATTCGACCAATTCATCGTCATAACGGCTGTTAACTTCTATTTTCTGAGAATAATTGCCTTCAGCAATACTGCGTGCCACTGATGTAAGCTTTTTTACGGGAACAACGATTGAGCGTATAAAAAACAAACCTGATAAAACAACAAGCAGTAAAGCAAAAATACAAACAAAACTGACAACAATAATAATTCGGACAATCTGAAGATCAATGGCTTCAAGTGAAATTATATAGCGAACCGCACCGTTACTGTTCCCATTTGTTTTTGGTAAAAGCACAGACAGAGCCATTACCTTTTCGCCTGAGCTCATTTCTCCTTGCCAGAAAGAACGGCCCGAAACTGACTCAAGCGCATCAAAATAGTCAGGATAAGCTTCCTCTTCTGAAATAAAGCCTGTAGAAGTTACAATAATTTCACCGTCTTTATTTATTACCCATAATTCAGCAACATTAATATCCTGAAAATTAGCAATATACTCACGTGCGCGTGCCGAAAAAGCATCATTACTGGATCCGAGATATGAGCTGAAATAGTCGGCAACCACACCGCTTTGACCGAGAGACTGAAGCTTATTCTCTACTGTTTCATAGTAGTAATCTTTGAGCATAAGAACAATTGCAGCAGAAATACATGTTAGTATAAGTGCAATAACAAGAATAGTTGTCAAAAGCCATCTGACAGTAATTCCGCTTTTAATCATTCTGTTCACTCCCCTGAATTTTTATACAAGCCACTTATAGCCTACTCCCCAAATCGTTGTAAGATGATGGGGACTTGAAGGATCATCTTCAAGCTTCATTCTTAGTCTTCTGATATTGACATCTACGACCTTATCATCACCGTAATACATGTTGCCCCAGACATGATTCAGTATTTCACTGCGCTCAAGAGCTGTATTCGGATGATTAAAGAAAAATTCCATTATCTGAAATTCAACCTGTGTTAATTCAATGTGTTGCCCTCTCTTGGTAAGAGAACGGCTTCTGAGATCCAGTGAAAAGTCACCAAGAGAAATAATGCTTCCTTTATCCTTGCTTTTCTCGGCATACTCTCTGTTAAGAGTAACTCTGCGATAAATGGCATCAACTCTTGCCATAAGCTCTGACGGTGAAAATGGCTTTGTTACATAGTCGTCTGCTCCTACGAGCAATCCTGTGACCTTATCCATTTCCTGAGTTTTTGCAGTAAGAATTATAATTCCGAGCGTACTGCTCTTTTGCCTTAGCTGCTTACATACTTCAAGTCCGTCAACACCGGGCATCATAATATCAAGCAAGGCTATATCGAAGTTTCCTTCATACTCATCATAAAGACGAAGTGCAGTTTCACCGTTATCTGCTTCTATGACATCAAATCCGCTTCTTTTCAGATTAATTACAATAAACTCCCGAATAGATTTTTCATCTTCGGCAATCAGTATTCTTTTCATCTATAATCCTTCCTTAAATATCTTCAATTAAATTTCTGACATATTCGTATGTAATGTTCATTGACACACCTTTTGCAGAAATAACAATATCATATTCATTTTTTCTGTCGTCACTCAAAAGCGGATTAAGAAGGTCACTTTCTTCTCTACAGGATACAGAAAAAATGACATTATTTTCTTCATCGAAATTCTTAAGTCTGACCTGAGTTACATTATTAACATAATCATACACAAAATAATAAGACTCATATAAGCTTCCGATATTCATTATAAAACCGTCAAATTCGTTGATAAAGAACTTGCCGATTTCAGTGAATTCATTTTGAGAATAATTACACCAGCGTACAAATTTCATACTGACAGGATTATCCTCTGAAAGACCGCTGATATATGATTCCTCATAATTTAATTCACACGGTATATCAAGCTTTCCGTCCTTATTAAAATCATCACATGTAACATTAATTGCTCTGCGTGAAAGAACTGATATGTATTGATTATTTATCATAGGTAAGCTTAACGCTGAATTTTCATAATCAAATAAAATAAGCTCTGTAAAATATTTATTATCGGGGCTTAAGCAATCAAGATAGATCTTATAGTTATTATTATCCTTCTCGAAATTTATGTCGACAAATGCTGATGTCGGCTGAGACAGATTAATTTCACTTGACGGTGAAAAGTTAGACTCTTTTTCTGTATATTCCAATACTCTTGCAACGAGAGAATATACTTCATCCGTGCTGCTGTAGTAAAAATATAAAAGTTCATTTACAGCATCAGAATCAATATCAAGATATATATAATCAGCAAGCTGTATGGAAGCAATTGAAGTTAACGCATTCTCAGCACCGGCTTCAAGAGAAGAAATTCTGTAAATTGATAATGTCTTTTCTCTTTTTGAATCATCAAGCGACCAGGTAACAGCAATTTCTAAATTCTGAGAATTATCAATATTGAAAAAGTCTACCTTATAAACCTCTGTACCTGAGCCTGTTATATCTGCAACAGAATGCCATTCATTGTCTGTTTTTGCAAGCAAATGCATATGAACAACAGAAGCATTGGAATTTAATGAATAAAATACAACTGCCTCGTCATTTCCATCGTTATTGGCGTCAAAGAGAATATAAGATGCTCTGTAATCTCCCGCAATGGGAGTAAAAAGTCCTATTTCACTGCCCACTGCGCCTTCTACAGCACTTTGGAGAGCTGAATTTTCACCTGTAAGCTTCGGGGCTCTGAGTAAACTCTCTGCAGAAAAAAAGTCAACAAGTGAGCAGCCTGAAAAGGTAAACATCAAGACAAATATTAATAATATAATCTTCAAAGATCTGTTTTTCAATGCCACTCACCTCTTTTATTACTCAACTTCTATCTGAATAGTATATGTTCCGTGAACCCAGCTGTCTGTAAGTGTTCTTAAAACAATTTTTGCAGGAATAGTATGTGTACCGCTTGAATATGTTACATTATCAAATACAGGAACTGCATATGCTGCACTTTGGTCTATATTCATAACGGATGAAGCGGGACCTATGATCTGTACTGATTCAACGGATTGTGAAACAATACTTACCCCATCAGGAATTGATACGGAAGAAGTATCCACAGGAATTTCGAGCCAACGCTTTGCCATTGATGACATATCTATAGTAACCGTAAAATTCTTGACTTCAGATGCAAGCTTTTCATTATTTATAACTATTCTGTTTATAGTATTATTGACTTCGCTGAAATCAACAGTTCCGATAAGTATTTCGTTGCTTTCGTTAAGCTGAGCGTCCCCTGCACCTGTCAACACAGAGACATCTATTTCTGAAGGATAAACAGAATATTCAATTCCTTCTTCTCTGTATTCCTGAGGCATTCCGATGAAATCAACAGCAGTTTCGTATTTACCGACTTTATTTATCGGTATCATAACATAAACAGGTTCGGACATTTCAATAGTGAAATTTGAAAGATCCATTTCTCCGGAAGCGGAAACAGCAATAATTTCAGCTTCAAAGCTTTCAGTAGAAGTCATTTCCTTATCAAGCTCTACATAAGCCTTAACAGATGAAATTTTTGCAATCTCACGGGAAGGCCCTGAAATATCAATGGTATCAACACTGAGTCTTGGATTTTCCCTTATGAGCCCTGCTGCAAGAGAATAACCTTCAAGCTCCTTTATTTCTTCGGTAAGAGCAAAAGTTTTTGATACACGTTCATCAAAAGCAACTCTTATGCTGTTTGCAGATATACTGACAACCTCAGCTTCGCCTGATATGCCGACAATTGATGCACTCAGCGGCAGATCATAAGTGCCGGCTGCTGCAACAGCGGAACAAGAAGCATTTACTGAAATATTATCATTCGTGAAAGAAGACGCATTTACGATATAACTTAAGCCTCTTACTTTTACATCAACAGTAAAATCCTTAGAGCCGAAAATTTCGAGTCCGTTATTTTTAGCTACGCTCTCGTCTAAATTTATAGTTACCTTAACATCTTGAAAAACTCTTTCAGCTTCAGTTGTCTGTGACATCGAAACAAGGCACCAGAAAACAATTGCTATTATCACAGAAAATACAAAAACTGCTTTGTTATTGGACATTAATGAAGAAAAGGAAAATTTAATTTTTGCAGCATTTTCATTACTCTTGTTCATCATTCACAGCTCCTTCATTAACGATTTTGTTATCTTCTTCAGAAACGGCATCCTCAAACGGTGCCTCTATAGCAACTTCCTCGGCAATTTCGGTCTCCTGAGAAAGTGATGTATCAATAACTTTTTCTTCGGAAGTAACCTCTATTTCTTCTGTTGCTTTGGATTTTTTATTCTTTTTAGCAAATCTTTTTGATTTTGCATTTTTATCTGTAAGCATAAGCATACCGAGCTTTTCTCTTAACTCGCTGTCAGTGAAACCGCGGGTAAGCTTTCCGTCAACAGCAAGTGAAATTAATCCTGTTTCTTCACTTGTGACTACAGCAACAGCATCGGAATTCAAGCTGACTTCAATTGCAGCGCGGTGTCTTGTTCCGATATTCTCTGTAACAACTCTGTCATTCTTCATGGGCACAACACAGCGGGCAGCAACTATTCTTCCGTCTTTTATAACAATTGCACCGTCATGAAGAGGAGCTTTCGGATAGAAAATACTGCAAACCATTTCGAAAGTGGTTTCACTATCAATGGAAACAGCGTGCTTTGTAAGATCGCCGAGCAGTGAATCTCTTTGAAAAACGATAAGAGCACCGACTTTGCTTCTGCTCATTGCTCCGCAGGCTCTGCAAACAGCATTTATAGCTTCAACTTCACTTTCATCTGAGGATGAAGAAGAGAAGAAAGGATTCTTTCCGAATTTTCTTTTTCCGACATTCTCAAGAGCCTGACGAAGCTCAGTTGAAAACAGAACAACGAAAATAATGATTATATCTGAGAAAAGCTTAGTAAAAATGAATTTACTTGTATTCATTCCAAGCAAATTAACCAAACCATAGAGAACAGCGATAAAGATTATTCCCTTTATAACCTGAATCGACTGTGATTTTCTCAACTGCATGATTATGCCGTATGCTATTACTGCAACCAATAAAATATCTGCGATATCTGAAAGCCAGTCTATATTCAAAAAAACATCTTTAACTTGCATAAAAAATGTTTCAAGAGTTTCAATAAACATTTATTTTACACCACCGTAATTATTTTTTTATTAATGCAACACCATGTGCCGCAATTCCGAGTTTTTCACCTGTAAAGCCCAAACCTTCTTCGGTTGTGGCTTTAATGTTGACAGCTTCAATGCTGATGCCGCTTGCAGCTGCTATATTCTTTCTCATTTGTTCAATATAAGGAGAAAGCTTCGGCTTTTGAGCAATTACCGTAGAATCAATATTTTCTATACTGTAACCACTATCGCTTAAAAGCCTGCATACAGTACCTAACAAAACTAAGCTGTCTGCATTTTTATATTTCTCATCCGTATCAGGAAAGTGCTTGCCGATATCACCTAATGCTGCGGCACCTAACAGTGCATCGCAGATTGCATGAACAAGAACATCTGCATCCGAATGACCGAGAAGTCCCATTTCATAGGGAATATCAACACCGCCGATTATCAGCTTCCTGTTTTCAGAAAATTTATGTACATCATAACCGTGACCGATTCGAAACATTATTCCACTTCCCTTTTTGAATTATTTGCTTTCACGAATAGCCTTACAAGCTGCAAGCTTTACGGCAAGACAAATAATCTCAGATGCTGCCTTTAACTCTTCTACGGATGGACAAGAAGGAGCAAGACGGATGTTCTTATCTTCCGGATCTATTCCGTAGGGATATGTAGCACCGACTCCGGTAAGGGTAAGTCCTGCATTTTTACAAAGCTCGCCGACATATTTCGCGGAACCTGTTTCAACATCAAGACTGATAAAATATCCGCCTTTGGGTTCGTTCCACTTTGCAATGCCAAGCTCACCAAGCTCCTCATTAAGAACGCTGAGAACCGTCATAAATTTAGGACGCATTATTTCAGCATGCTTTTTCATCTGAGCTTTGACATCATCAAGAGTCTTATAAATAAAACTGTGCTTAAGCTGATTGATTTTATCGTAGCTTATTATCTGTAAAGTCAATCTCCTGCTTATTTCTTCAAAATTTCTGTCACTGACTGCTATTGCTGAAACACCTGCACCTGCAAAAGTAATTTTTGAAGTTGATGTAAAAGCAACAAAATTATCTTCATTTCCGTATTTGCAGGCTTCATCAAAAATATTAAGAAGCTCATCGCCTTCTTCATATAAATCGTGAACAATATAAGCTGCATCCCAGATAACTCTGAAATCCTTAGCAGCAGGTTTCATTTTTGCAAGTCTTCTTACGGTTTCATCAGAATATGTAATTCCGTCGGGATTCGAATATTTAGGAACACAGAACATTCCCTTGACATCGGGATCCTTTATAAGCTCCTCTATCATATCCATATCGGGGCCTTCAGCAACCATGGGGACATTTATCATCTGAAGTCCGAAATACTCAGCAATGGCGAAATGTCTGTCATATCCGGGCACAATTGCGATAAATTTCTTGTTTTTATTGTATATCCAAGGCTCACAGCCTGAAACACCGCTGTAGCAGCACTGAGCTATGTAGTCAAACATCAGGTTCAAGCTTGAACTGCCGCAGGCAATAATATTTTTAGGGTCAACGCCGAGTATTTCACCAAAAAGCTTTCTGCATTCGGGAATTCCGTAAAGCAAGCCGTAGTTTCTGCAGTCTGAACCGTCAGAAGCTATGAAACCCGTATCGTCCGCAGTTAAAGAAAAGAGTTTATCAGAAAGGTCAAGCTGTTCCGGAGCGGGCTTTCCTCTTGCCATATTGAGCGTAATTCCCTTTGATACAAATTCATCATATTTTTTCTGAGCATCAGCTTCAAAAGAAGCTAATTGCTCAGCTGTAAAATCAATCAAATGTTTCATTGCTATCACCTTAATTCATTAATTAACAAAATTTATCCATTATCTTAGTTATTTTAACATATATAATTTAGTTAATCAATAGTATATTAAAAATATTTATAATATTATATAAGAAAAGCACCTTCTTTTATGAAGGTGCTGAAGTATTTTATTCGCCTCTCTCACGGATAACCAGTCTTGTCGGTGTGCCCTCGAGACCAAAGACCTCGCGAATCTGATTATCAATGTATCTCTGATAGCTGTAATGGAACAATTCTTTATTATTAACGAATGCAACAAACGTCGGCGGTCTGGTTGATGCCTGAGTCATGTAGTACACTTTGAGACGCTTACCCTTGTCTGTGGGCGGCTGAACTCTTGCCTGAGCATCTGCAAGTACCTGATTAAGTCTGCCGGTGGGAATTCTAACGGCATTCTGATCATCAACATACTTTATAAGCTCAAAAAGTCTGTCAAGACGCTGACCCGTTTTAGCTGAAATGAAAATTATCGGAGCATAAGACATGAAAGAAAAATCATTCATCAATTTCTTTCTGTAAATATCCATGGTCTTACCGTCTTTTTCGTAAGCATCCCATTTATTTACTGCTATAATACATGCTTTTCCCGCTTCATGTGCAATACCTGCTACCTTTGAATCCTGTTCTGTAAAGCCTTCAAGAGCATCTATCATTATTACGCAGACATTAGCCCTCTCAACAGCCATAATAGCACGCATAACAGAATACTTTTCGATCTGATCATCAACCTTTGACTTTCTGCGAAGACCTGCGGTATCAATAAACATAAAATTACCGTGCTTATTTATCACTTCGGTATCTGTGGCATCTCTTGTAGTACCTGCAATATTGGAAACAAGCATTCTGTCTTCACCGCAAAGCGCATTAACAAGAGAGGATTTACCTACATTGGGTTTTCCGATAACAGCAACCTTTATTCTGTCATCTTCTTCCTGTGGCTCATTATCTTCGGGAAGATACTTCAAAACCTCGTCAAGAAGATCTCCTGTTCCGTGTCCGTGAACAGAAGAAACAGCAACAGGATCTCCGAGTCCGAGATTATAAAACTCATAAAAATCTGCAGGAGGCTCACCTAATGAGTCGCACTTATTTACACACAGAACGATAGGCTTTCCGCTTTTTAAAAGCATTGAAGCGACTTCTGCATCAGTTGCAACAACGCCTGTCTTTACATCGCAGACAAAAATTATTGCATCTGCAGTTTCAATGGCAATCTGTGCCTGTCTTCTCATCTGAGAGAGGATAATATCATCAGAATAAGGCTCTATACCGCCCGTATCAACTATCAGAAATTTCTTATCAAGCCACTCACAGTCAGCATAAATCCTGTCTCTGGTGACCCCAGGTCTGTCATCAACAATAGCAAGGCGCTTACCGCTTAACTTGTTAAATAAAGTTGATTTACCTACATTAGGTCTGCCGACAATGGCTACAATTGACTTGCCCATTTATCACCTGTTCCGGAAATCCGGCCTTTCTCTCAAACAGAGGTATATTATTTCATTTCACAAAAAATATCAAATAAGCTGCCGCCGTCACAATCAGTAATTGTGACCCTTGTATTTAACTGTTCTTCCACATCAGATACTGTAGTATCATCAAGAAAAATAAGTTCATTACGGCTTTTGAACATAACCGACGGAAGAAGCAGATTTTTACAGGCAAAATTTTGTTTTTTCAATGAATTTATCAGATCTTTTCCTGTAATAAGCCCTGCAACGGTAACAGTGTCACCGAAAAATTCGTTTTCTATACAAAAAACAGAAATTCTGCTGTTTTGAAATCTTACTGAAAATTCATCCGCCAACATTTTCAATAACGGAAATGCTGCAACACCTGTAGCAATGGAAATATCCCGTATTTCAGCATCAGCCTCACAATCATTCAACGCATCAAGAAATTCCTTTTTCAAGGACGCATACAGACCTACTCCGTTATCCAACTGCGGAAAGTCGCAGTAATACTCATAGTCGGGAATGGATCTGTTTGCGATCTGAAAAAATTCATCAGACGGATATGCGAGCTTTTCCCTGTTACTTTCAGATAGCTTCAAATTAAAATTATCAATAATATCAATAACATCACTTGCTGTTTTTTCAGTGAAAGCGGTCAAGGGATAAAGACCGTCTCTGTACTTTGTAAGACCTACGGGAACTGCAGCTATACTGTTCACAGACGGGAGCTTTGAAAGCTCTGTCAAAGAATATTTGAGCGCATCACCGTCATTGATTCCGGGACAAAGCACCAGTTGAGCGTTGATACTTATACCTGCATCCGAGAACCTTTTCAGATATTGGAGTGATTTACCCGCATTGGGGTTTTTCATCATCTTTACTCTGAGTTCAGGATCCATAGTATGCACCGAAGCGTTTATGGGGCTGATGTGCATTTTTATAATTCTTTCAACATCAGCTTCAGTTAAATTTGTGAGTGTAATGTAGTTACCGAATAAAAATGATAATCTTGAATCATCGTCCTTGAAATACAGACTTTCACGAAGTCCTTTCGGCAACTGGTCTATAAAACAAAAGATACAGGCATTTTTACAATGCTTATGCTTGTCCATAAGGTATGTTTCAAAAGAGAGACCGAGGCTGTCACAGCCGTCATTATGTTTGATCTTTACTTTCCTGTATCTGCCTTTTTCATTGCGAAAATTCAGCACAAGCTTCTCTTCATCAGAATAAAAGCGGTAATCGAGCACATCATTGATTTCATTACCGTTTATTGATACAAGCTCATATCCCGGTTTTATACCTTTTTTTGCACATTTGCATTTCTTTTCAATATCATAAATTTTAACAGACATTGAAGCACCAACCTAACTAACAGCAAAAAGGCGGGGAAGGAAAAATCTTCTCCACCTGAGCTATAAAGTACAAGATTATCCGCTCACAAGCGGCAGACAAATATTAGTCCTCGACAGCAACAACCTGACGGCCGTTATAATAGCCGCAAGCGGGACAAAGTCTGTGAGATCTCTTATACTCACCGCACTGAGGGCACTTTTCGATAGCGGGAGCAGATATCTTCCAAACATTATTACGTCTTTTATCTCTTCTTGCCTTGGAAACTCTTCTTGCAGGAACTGCCATTTTTATATCCTCCTAAATTGGGTTAATTACTCATTAAACATATCCTTCAACGCATCCCAACGGGGATCGGAAGGAGCCCGGCAAATGCATTGTTGCTCGTTCAGATCAACACCGCAAATACTGCATAAGCCCTTACAGTCATCTTTACACAAAAATCTTGGCGGGATAGAAAGAAAAATATCTTCGCTTACCAACTCATCAAGATTAAGTCTCATACCGTCAAGAACAATGAATTCATCATTATCTTCACTTTCGGCATGTGCGAGTAAAAAATGACGCACAGGGACATTTGCATGTTTAAGTAAAGGTTTATTACATTTGGCACATGAAGTGGAATAATCAAATTTTGCATCCGCCTTTAAATGAACAACACCGGTCTTATTATAAACAGAACCGATAACCTTTACGGGAGAAACAACACTGTCGTCTTCAAGAGAGAATTCATAATTGAACTCTACGCTCTCGCCTTCGGTATTGAATACAGAATCAAGCTCAAGATACAATTTTTACATCCTCCTAAATTTACGCAGGGGTATCCCCTAAAACAAAACGCAACCATTATTATATAGGCAGATTCCCCGTTTGTCAACAGGAAATCTGCTTTTTTTTGAATATTATTAAAATAAATTTATCTTATTCAGCTTCGCACAAATCGAAAATTTTTGCGGGAAGATTTTCTTTATCTGTAGAAACAGTAAATGTAAATTTAGTTTCAGTGAGTGCACTGAGTCTTGTTACCTTTTCAAGGAACTCAGCAAGTTCATCATAATCTCTGCCGCCTATTTTGAGTGTAGCGTCAATGAGAATATCGGTAATATCATGATCACCTGCGCAAAGTCCGCTGAGGAAACCGTAAAAAGCGTCATAACCGCTGATTCCGTAATTGCTTGCAGCAAGAAGTCTTACCTTATAGCTGATCTGATATCTGAGAAGATCGTCCTTTTCTACACAAACAACATGGCCTTTTGATGCTTCAAGAGCTTCGTTGACACATGCAATAAGTTTTTTAGTTTTTCCTGTTCCTTTTTCACCGATTAAAAGTTTAACCATAGTAATCAATTCCTTTCAATATTTAAATTCTATTATTTTTTTAATTAAGGCGCTCATTGAGTTCATTTGCAAGCTCTTCATATCCGGGTTTTCCGAGAAGTGCAAACATATTCTTTTTATAGCTTTCAACACCGGGCTGATTAAAGGGATTTACACCGAGTATATAACCTGACATCGCACACGCTTTTTCAAAGAAATAAATGAGTTCACCGAGATTTTCTTCGTCCATCTTTTCTGCCTTGATTATAATATTCGGAACTCCGCCATCTGTATGAGCAAGAACTGTTCCCTCATACGCTTTTCTGTTAATGAAAGACATTCCCTTTCCTGCAAGGAAATTGAGTCCGTCAACATTTTCTTCGTCTTCTTCAATAATAAGGTCACATTTGGGTTCAGCAAAAGAAACTGCGGTTTCAAAAATTATTCGTTCGCCTTCCTGAACATACTGTCCCAAAGAATGAAGATCAGTAGAGTAAATGGCAGATGAAGGGAAAATACCTTTATTGTCTTTTCCTTCACTCTCACCGAAAAGCTGTTTGAACCATTCATTCATCATAGTAAAATCGGGTTCATAAGAAATAATCATTTCAACCCTCTTACCCTTACGGTAAAGAATATTTCTTAATGCAGCATATTTGTAACAGTCATTTTCATTAATATCAGGAACATTGTATTTTTCAACAACACCTGCAGCACCTGCCATCAGTTTGTCTATATCGACACCGGCACATGCCATCGGCAAAAGTCCTACCGCTGTCAGAACGGAAAATCTGCCGCCGACATCATCGGGAATTACAAACTGCTCATAACCTTGTCTTACAGCAAGACATTTGAGTGTTCCCTTTTCTTTATCTGTTGTAACATATATACGTGCAGCTGCTTCTTTTTCACCGTACTTCTTTTCAAGAAGCTTTTTGAATACTCTGAATGCAATTGCAGGTTCTGTTGTAGTTCCGGATTTGGAGATTACATTCACCGAAAAATCACAATTCTCACATATTGCATAAAGCTCAGATATTTCCGTAGGAGAAATGCTGTTACCAAGGAAAAATATTTTCGGAGTATCTTTTGCAACAATATTGTAATTCTTGGACTTAACAAACTCTATAGCGGCTCTTGCACCGAGATAGGATCCTCCGATTCCGATTACAACAAGTATTTCGGAATCTGAAATAATTTTCTTAGCACACTTTTTGATTATGTCAAACTCTTCTTTATCATAATTCAAAGGCAGATTCATCCATCCGTGAAAATCACTTCCAGGTGCTTCAGCCTTGTTTTCATTTAATAAAGAGTGGGCTTTTTTTACCTCGGCCTCTATTGAGAGTAAATCATCATTACTTACAAAACTGCTAAGATATTTGCTTTTCAGTTTTAAAGACATTACAGAAATAATCCTCCAACATAATTTGATTTTTTATTATTTTACTATAAAATAAAGTGCATTTCAATAAGAATATGAAATTTTTTACAATTAATTATTTTTTAATGATGAAAAAATAGCCTTAATCGCATTCTTAAATGTCATATTTTCAATATTTTCATCTGCTGTCAGCTCACATTTGCCTATAATATCGCCGTCTACCTTAAAAGTTACATATCCGACATTCTGCCCCTTGGTAACAGGAGCTTCGATTTCTTCTGCAATTTCCACCTCAGATACTATCCTGTCAGCAGCACCCTTATTTATAAGCACCTCACCTGCTTCAGAGTGAGTTACATTCAACTCTTGCTTTACACCGTGAGTAACCTTAATACTCCCGGGATATGTATTTTCGGGATTTAATGAATAAATTTCATAATTGGCAAATCCCCAGTCAAGAAGCTTCTGAGCTGCCGAAAAACGGTCTTTACTGTTATCTGCACCGAGAATTACCGCTATTAATTCCAATCCGTCTCGCTCTGCCGTAGCACTGACACAGCAACCCGCCTTACTTGTTGTTCCTGTTTTAAGCCCCGTAGCTCCCGGATATGTTCTGATAATTTTATTGGTATTTACAAGCTGAGTTTCGCCGTTACGAAGCGAATCCATCCATATCGTAGTATAATTTCTTATAAGCTCGTGCTTTAATAATTCTCTTGACATTATGGCAATATCAAAAGCTGTTGTCTTATGATCATCCACATCGTCATCAAGTCCCGTGCAATTGACAAAATGAGTATTATTCATGCCTAGTTCCTTCGCCCGTTTATTCATCAATTCACAAAAGGCAATTTCATCACCTGCAACACTTTCACCGAGTAAACAGCAGGCATCATTTGCACTGTAAATAACTGTGGCTTTCAAAAGCTCATGAACGGTCATGACCTCCCCCGGCTCTAACCATATTTGTGAGCCGCCTTTTGCTGCCGCAGACTCAGAGCAGGTAATTTCCATTTCAAGTGTAAGCTTGCCCGATTCTATAGCCTCGCAAACAAGAAGTAATGTCATAATTTTAGTAACAGATGCAGGATATAATTTCTCATTTTCATTAAATCCCATTAATAATGTACCCGTATTAGCATCCATAAGCACGCATGCTTTGGCATTTACTTCGACCTGCATTTCTGTGTTTACTGTTAAAATCGCTTCACTGTTCACATTTTCAGCATTTACTGAAAACGAACATAAACTTAAAACGATTAATAACACTGATAATACTGACAATAATTTTTTCATGTCCGATTCCTCCTTAGAAAAAGGATATGATAATTCCTTGTCTTTAATGCAAATTATATTGATTATTATTGTAATTTTGTATATAATTATATCAATAAATTTATAAGAGGTCAAACATGAAAGCTGCAATATATACCTTAGGCTGCAAAGTTAATCAGTATGAAACACAGGAAATGATTTCTTCATTGAAAAACTCAGGCTTTACTGTTGTAGATACAAAAGAGAATGCCGACATTTATATTATCAACTCCTGCACGGTTACAGCTGAAAGCAGCAGAAAAACAAGACAGGCAGTAAGACGCTTCAGAAGCGACAATCCTGACGCTGTTATTGTTTTAACGGGATGCTTTTCTCAGGCTTTCAAAGATGAAGCTATAGCACTTCATGAAGCTGATATTATACTCGGCAATAAAACCAACAGTTCACTTATTGAAAAAATTGAAGAATATATGAAGCACTGCAGCCGTATCATTGATATAGTCCCCCACAACAGGAATGATACATATAAGGGACTCAGCATAAACTCCTTTGAAGGACACACGAGAGCATTTATAAAAATTCAGGACGGTTGTAACCGATACTGTTCATACTGTATTATCCCGAAAGCCCGCGGATTTTCAAGATCAAGACCGCTTGACGATATAAAAAAAGAAATAGAAAAACTCGCATCCCTCGGATATAAGGAAATCGTATTTGTCGGAATAAACCTATCCTCTTACGGACTTGATAACGGAACATCTATCTGTGATGCTCTTCAGATTGCAGAAGAAACTTCAGGAATTGAGCGTTTCCGTTTAGGCTCACTTGAACCCGACCATATCACAGATGAAGTAATAGAAAGACTCGCTGAAATGAAGAAATTCTGTCCTCAGTTTCATCTTTCACTTCAAAGCGGCAGTAATAAGATACTGAAAAGAATGAACAGACACTACACCGCTGAAGAATATTTTGAACTTTGCGAAAAATTAAAGCTGACATTCAAGGATATATCTCTCACTACCGATATAATTGTCGGCTTCCCCGGTGAAACAGAGGAAGACTTCAACGAAACACTGAGCTTTGCAAAAAAATGCGAATTCATGAAAGTGCATGTATTCCCGTTTTCACCGAGAGAAGGCACACCCGCATACAATTACCCTGATAAAATACAAAACAGTATAAAAAACAACCGTTGTGCTGTTCTTCAAAAGGAATGTGATAAAATCAGAAAATCCTTTATGGATACATATGTAGGCAAAACCGTTAATGTTCTTTTTGAAACACCAAAGGGTAAGCTCCAACAGGGTTATACAGAAAATTACACACCTGTTTTTGCCGTTTCAGACGAAAATCTTTGCGGTAAGATAATACCTGTTAAAATTTCAGAGATCTGCGAAAACGGATGTAAAGGAACAATCGAAAAATAAAAATAATTATCGGGCCGAGTGCATATGAAATGTACTCGGTCCGACTGTTTATAAAAGATACGAATATAGCTCATTTATATCTGATGCGATAATTTCAGCGCCCGCAAGCAAAAGCTCTTCTCTGTCACGAAAGCCCCAATCAACGGAAATACAGTTTATACCTGCATTTTCCGAAGTCTGAATGTCAACTTCTGAGTCACCGACATAAACGCAGGAATGAGCATCAATATCAAGTCTTTTTAATACTTCAAAAACCGAATCGGGGGCAGGCTTTTTTAATATGCCTTCCCTCTCCCCTACGGCAATATTAAAGCAATCGGGGAAAAATTTCTGCACAAGAGCCTGAACAGCAAAATCAGCTTTATTGGAAACAACAGCAATCTGAACACCTTTAGCTTTAAGCCTCCAGAGAAGCTCTGTAACCCCGTCATAAGGTTTTGTTTTATCACAGCTATGCTCAGCATAATATGACTTAAAATCAGAAAAGACTGCATTTACGGTGCCGTCATCAGTGTTTTCACAAACGGATCTTTCAATCAGAAGCCGTATTCCGTTTCCTACAAATGACCGTATCTCTTCAATTTTTCTCTGAGGCAAATTATTCTTCATTAAAGCGAAATTAACGGCATCATATAAATCCTCAAGCGTATCAAGAACAGTACCGTCAAGATCAAAAATTACAAGTGAATATTTCATAGTTCTCCCACTTAGATTATTTTGTGACTTAATATTAAAACAAATAAAATAAAATATCAACACATAACGCAAAAAAAGTGCAACTCTCTTATATTGAGAGCTGCACTAAAATTATTTGAGTTTATTATAAAACTGAAATATTTTTATTTTTTCTTTTCCCAACCGTCAAATATCTCATCAAAGTGATAAACATTGTGTTCATCCTTTGAGTGGTTTGTATACCAAACCTGAGCGAAGAAGGGATTACCCTTTGCTATATCATCATAGTTCCATGTTTTTTCGGGGAGATAGCATTCGGGGCACCAGTGACCGCCGAGAAGGATAAGATTGGGACTTGCTTCAAATTCGTGACCGCAGCATCCGCACTTCCACTTAAGCTTTGTAACAAGGTCACCCTTTGTCATTGTGTCACTTAAGCATTCGCCGCCACGGAACTCGGCAGCCTGCTTCATATCACTAATATCAAGCTCTGCCTTGGGCTTTGATTCATCATAGCCGTGATCGAGAACATACTTTTCAGCAGCTTCACTTCTCTTATCGGGGCTTTCAAGCTTAAAGTCATCCCAATTGTTGGGAATTTTAAGATAATCTTCATAAGAACCGTAATAAGCAGAAAGTCTTACGGGATCCTTTGTCTTTATCCAGTCAAGAGTACCCCATCTTTCGGTTTCGGCAATCTTCTTCATAAAGGGCTTAGCACATGCACCGAGAAGCTTCTTTGTGGGTATATACTTGGGAATTCTGAAATAGAATTCGACCTGATTTGCCATATGGTCAAAATAATCCTTAACGGGCATATTAGCACGGAAATGGAGATATTCTTCAAGAAGATCGCCGTCTGCATAATACTGTCCGTGGAAGTTCTTAGTTGTGAACCAGTTAGGATCAAAGAGTGTCTTGGGTGAACCAAGACCGATACAGCCGAGAAGAAGCTCTTCAAACTCATAGTTTGTAAGTCGGTATTCTTTACCTGAACCGATGTTATAGAATCTTCTGAAGAATTCTTCGGGAAGATCTTCTGTAACAAAGTTTCTCATAAGTCTGCCTGAGTCTTCAACTGTACACCATTCGAGCATACCGTTGAGAGGAACATGATACATAATGGGTTCCATATTGTGAAGAATATCAGGATAAAGAATACCTGACTGACGCATAACTACCCAGTGCTTGATTCCGCTTTCAACGAAAACTCTTTCAGCCATAACCTTGGAAATAGCATAATGATCATAAATTGATACCTTGATGGGGTCGCCGCATCTGCCCCAGTGAATGGGAGTGTTTCTGTCACCTGTTTCAGCAACTGAACCTATGTAGCAAACCTTGATATCGTCTGCATTGGGCTGAGCAAGAACTGCCTTACAGATATTCTCTGCAGCACCGACATTTACTTTTCTTGTTGAATAGGGCTTGTAGTCAGCAGCAGGTGAAACCATACCGCCGATATGAAGAACATAATCTGCACCTGTAATTCCCTTGAGAATTGAATCGTATTCAAGGAAGTCACCCCAGATAATTTCAACATTCTTTTTGCCCATGTAAGGCATAAGCATCTCTTTGTTTTTGTCGCTGGGACGGGCAAGAAAATTGATCTTTACATCGCCGAGCTTATAAAGCTCCTGAAAAGCAGCCCAACCCATGTTACCGGTACCGCCGGTAAGAAATACGGTTTTCATTTTTGTATCCCCCTAACAATTTTTTAATAATTTTACTATTCATGTAAAATTTAGTAAATAGTTTACCAAATAAATTAACTTGGAATTAACAAAAAAGTTACAAATCAGATAAACGCAAAAAATGTATTTACAAATCTGATATAGAAATTAAAGAAAAGCTTTCCGATTAAACCTAAAACAGCATCAAAGGTGGACATATCGCCAAACTCTGTTAAATATGCACCGTCACCGAGAATATAATCAGCAACTGTCAGAATTTCTGTTTCATAAGTTGAAGTATCGTTTTCATTGAGAGTAATAAGACGAAGACCTCTTACGGAATTCTCACCGTATGACTCAAAGCTGGCACCGGGAGTATTAACGATATCGATACCGTCTCTTTCAACTGTATATGAATTGGGATGATCATGTCCTGAGAATATTGCTACGACATCTCCTGTTTCAACCATAGCATCAAACTGTCCGTAATTGTAGTAACCGGGACAGGGAGCTTCAAGAAGGAAGCCTTCCTTAATGTTATGAGAAAGAGGAAGATATGTGTAGGAAACGCCGTCAAAATTAAGTGTAAGATCGCCGAGGTTCGCGGGGCTCTTAATAAAGAGCTCTTCAAAAATTTCCTGAACAACTATGTGCTGGAATGCCATTGCGGAAACAGTTTCATTTCCGTTGGCAGCCTTTACATCAGCAGAAGTTTTCTTATACCATTCGATCTGATCTTCATGCACACAATCATAACCGAGTTCATTTCCGTTTTCATCATAAGCGTAGGAATTGGAGTCGAACATATAAAGATTATAAGCTATCTTATTGCCGTCAGAACTCTTTACTGTGAGATTATGAGTTGCAACACCCGTAAGTGCGGGATCTGCATCATAAGCAAGGCAGTATTCACCGCCATAAAGCTTATACATGTCATAAAGCTCTTCACGGCTGACCCCCTGTTCATCATCGTGATTACCGAAAACGAATGTAAAATAAGTTTCTGTGCTAACAAAAATATCACAAAGCTCTTTTATTGCATCAGCCTTTGTTTCCTTGGATGCAGTTGAATTATCGCCGCCGAGGATAACAAGGTCGGGATCATGGATTTCTATCATATCCTTAATAAATGCAACACAGGTTTTGTGAATGGGAAAATTGTCCTGAATATCACAGATATTAAAAATCTTGAATTCACCGTTTTCATCAAACTTAAGAACATCATTTTCACCGGGAACTGCTGCAAATGCAACAGTAATGAGAGATAATACCATTACTGCAGAAAGAACAATTGATAATAATTTTTTCATTATTAATCCTCCGTTATCATAATATATCAAAATAATTTTACTATCAATAACAGCTAATGTCAAACAAATGAATGATTTTCAGCAATTCAACGAATCTGAATGTATTTAATTAGTTAAAATTACAAAAACGAAAATATACATTGATAAAAACATAATTATGCTTTATATTATTACTATCACAAATTCAGAAAGGTTTTGATAAGAATGAACACACCTATTCTCGGAATTCAGCTTTATACATTAAGGGATTTTTGCCAGAATGCGGAAGATTTTGACACTACCCTTTCATATCTCTCCTCTCTCGGTGTAACAGATGTTCAGATATCCGCCATAGGTCCGATACCCGCCAATATACAAAAGGAAATTTTAGATAAATACGAAATGAAGGTCTGTGTAACACATAAACCCCTCGAAAGATTTTTAAATGACACCGACAATTTAATTGAAGAACACAAGGTTATTGAATGTGATGCCTTAGGACTCGGCGGCGCACCTGAAGATGCGAGAGGTACAAAAGAAGCTGTTGATTCCTTCATCGCAAAAATAAATTCAATAGGCGGGAAGCTTAAAGAAAACGGCATGACCTTTAACTATCATAATCACGACTTTGAGTTCAAAAAGTTAGATAACGGTGAAACCATGATAGATTATCTTATTGAGAACACTGATCCTGAAATTTTCCGTTTTATTCCCGATGTTGCATGGATTCACTTTGCAGGTGCTGACCCTGTGGAATATCTTAATAAAATGAAAGGCAGAGTAAAGGTCTGCCATTTCAAGGACTATAATATCATTGACGGAGAAAGAAAATTCTGCACACTCGGAGAAGGACTTGTTGACCTTAAAGCATGCTACAATGCTTGTAAAGAGCTTGATATTCCTTATATCATGTATGAGCAAGATATTGACTGGTTCGATAATGATGCAAAAAAAGCAACAAAGCTTTCTTGGGAATATATGAATAAAATAGCTAAATAAGCAGTTTTAAGGCGGCATCAAGCTTCAGATGCCGCCTTATATATTTAATTAATAATGATCTAATCCGCATGAACAGGTTTTATTCATTCCGAACAACTGCCAGAACAAACGGATTATTTTATAAAAGAAGCCTGAAATACCGCCTTTATGACAAATGTGTGAACAGGTTTCAATTTCTTCCTCAACAACAAGGCTTTGTTCACTGAGCCACTCTATAACTGAGGGATTTACTATCACATCACCGTAACCGTCAATTGTATTAACACCTGTGCAACCGCCGTTATCCGTCATATCCCTGAGCGCCAAATCCCATGTGTTATGGTGGAGAAGCATCGGTGTATTGGGTGCAGTTTCAGTAGTTGTAAATCTTATTTTTGAATAATCAAGAGAATTATCTAAAAGATTATTCCATGATGCTTTAGTATATAAATCATAAATTGCAATACTGTCTTTTTTACAGCCAAATAACCACACTGCCTTATTTCGGCAGGCATCAGCTTCTTTATTGCTCATAGCATAAATGGGAGAAAATATAAGTGCCGCCGCAATAAAATTATCATAGTTTGCAGTTAATCTTGTAGCTCCCGTAGCACCTAAGGACCAGCCCATTACATATATTCTGTTGGTGTCAACATTGCGATTTTCAACACAAAAATCTTCAATTGCAGCTTTAAGAGCAGGAATCGGGAGTGCAGAATCCCAAAAGAGTGCAGCCTCTTCAGGAGCTCTTGCAATTATGATATATGCCCCGCCGTTATAGAACTTCTCCTGATATTCTTTAGATGACCATAAAGGAAATTCGTTTGCAGTAAGCTCTTCGCCTTCATATGTAGATTCGCCAAAGCCCGGAAGTATTACAAGAAGAGGATACTCTTTCTCGTCTGAAGAACCGTTTGCAATAGGAGAAAAGAAGCTGTAATCAATATCATAGCCGTCTTTTTTTGGTCCCTCTCCTCTTGACCACTGAGCTCTTATGGCAGACATACCTGCATTTTCGCTGACAGCAGCAAAGGAAGCAGTAAAAAGCATAGGAAGAAGCATTATAATACATAATGAAACAGCAGTAATTTTTTTCATTGTAAAACACCTCATTAATTTAATAAATTCATTATATGCCAATTGTTTTTCCAAATCAATATTAAAATGCTATTTTTTAACACTGATCATATCTTTAAGCCTTAATAATGTGAGCCTTTTTCTCATATAAGGGGAATATTTTACACATAAATCAAAAAAGCTTTGTTCCTTTTCTATATCTGAAACCGTTATCTTACAGCCCGCTTTTTCCATAGCGGATTTGCATTCTTCGTATGAAGGGACACTTTTTATGATCTCTCTTATTTCCTGCCAAGAGTTTTCTATACTTTTCGGATCTACACTGTCAACAATATTTTCGGGAAAGTTAAGCTTTTTCACTTCTTCAGCCATTTTTCCGTAAACGGCAAAAACTTGGTCCCAATTGACTTTTTCTTTATGGGCTTCAATTATATCCTGTGAAGCCAGATAATTATAATATTCGAGCATCCTGAGTGTGCATACACCCACATCCTCACCGTGGTAATTGGGAATTATGCCGTCCGGTAACTGCAAACACTCAATAAGGTGTGCGATTATATGTTCACTGCCGCTTGCAGGTCTCGAGTTCTTAGTAAAGCTCATTGCAATACCTGTCATCAGAAGGCTTTCAAATATTTTACCTGCGGTTTCTTCATCATTTTCTGTCACAAGATGCGCCAATTTCATAAGCTCATCAACAGC
Organism: Clostridia bacterium; assembly: GCA_017513525.1. GTDB lineage: Bacteria > Bacillota > Clostridia > Oscillospirales > Acutalibacteraceae > RUG806. Next base: position 96,124 of record JAFXFC010000048.1, on the reverse strand, counting down.
ATTTTTTGTAAGATTAGCGACTTTTTCACAGTAATATTCACCTGTTAATAAATGAGATATTTTCCAATCTATAAGTCCCACATACTTTGCAATCATATCACCAAATCCTGAAGATTTAAGATAAGCGGGGGCATTCACAAGAATTTTAGTGTCCCCTATTATAACCTCGGGGCTTTTTGCGGGATATGAAGACTTAAATCCTTCACATACTATCGGTGACGAGTCCGAAGCAAATCCATCCATGGAGGGTGCTGTTGCAAAAATGCATAAAAGCTTTCCCTGTCTTGCACAAGCTAATCTGCAGGGGTCATTTAGGGAGCCTGTACCTACGGACAAAACAGAAATATCTCTGTTTTTAATAATTTCTTCCAATTCCTCAACATGCTTCATATCGGCAACTCTTAAATGATCATATATTTTAGTTTCTACTGAAAAGCCGTCAAGACTTTCCAAAATGCCGTGTGCCGCTTTTATGGTATCTTTATCTGCTACAAGAAGAATATTATCTGAAAATCCGTTGAGTTTCAGAATATTCCCTACTTCGTTTACAAGTCCGCTTCCGATTCTTATATCCTTAACGGAAGTTTCATGCACTCTGCCGCAGTTACACTCTGTTTTGAAATCGTTAATTATATTCATTATCCGTGACATACTAAGTCCCCTTTTAACATTAAATCTCACTTAAAAATTCGAGTAACTTATTGATATTTAGAGTATTATGTTCAATTTCTTTAGAGCAAAGTCTGGCGGCTTCTGAAAGTGAAATATCATCAGTAAATGAAATTAATGCACCAAGCAGTGTATTCAGCAGAATAAAAAGTGCTCTCGAAAAAATATCAAGGTCATTTACCGCTTTAAGATAATATCTGTAAATATAATAGCTGCATACCCTTGAAAGCAAGACATTATTCTTTTTAATATACTGTAAAAAATCGGCATCATTAACTTCAGAATCAATCGTATTTTTTAACAGACTTTTCCATTCGTCAGTAAGAATTTCAGTGTTTCTTAAAATATATTCGCAATATTCTTTTATAAGGGATAAAGTTAAAATATCAGTATTTTCGATATATACTAAATCAATATCGAGCTGATCATCTGCTGCTGTATTCAAAAGAGCTTCTGTCAATTTATTGAAATCATCTGCGTATTCAAGAATATTTCGTCTGGAAATAACAAGCTGCTGCAGAACTTCATCCTCACCGTTATAATCAGGTGTCGGATAAGTGTCTGCTCTTACGGGCGTATTCATTATTATTCTGTTAGCTTCAGGACATGACAGGGAAAGACTCACTTCAGTAAAGCCGTCATACTCTTCAACAAATCTCGGATGAGTGCGGCAGATCTCACTTGTAAACTGAATTCCGAGCTCAATATGAATATTACAAAGCCCGTTTTCATTGAGAAAAGGGCATTTTCCGTTTTGAAGCTGAAAACAAATATCTCCGTCTGCATCTGTTAAAAGAAAAGAGCGTATCCTGTCCCCTGTTTTATTTTCTAATTTCTCATACTTTTCGGCAGTTTTATCATCTATAACGATTTCCCATTTTGCACAGCAGGTATCTTCGCATTTATCTGCAATACAGTTAAATGAATTATAGTATGACGGAAAATAGCTTATCATTAATTTCTCCCCTATTTTCTAATGAAAAAAATGCGCCATGATAATCACGGCGCAAAATTAAATTATATAGAAATCTCCATTGCAGTATCATAAAGAGAAAGATCGATGGATTTTTTCATATTGAGAGCTTCAACAATTTCAAAGTCTACGATTTTTTCTTTCTGCATTGCAACAACACGGTTACCTATACCGTCAAGAAGAAGATGTGCTGCATATGCACCCATCTGGCTACCTACAACTCTGTCCTTAACTGAGGGAGAACCGCCTCTCTGAACATGACCGAGAACAGAAGCACGGCTTTCAACACCGAGATTATGCTCAATGTATTTCGCGAGAGCAGAAACGCCGTTAATTCCCTGAGCTTCGAGCTTTTCGTTTACGCCTTCAGCAACAACGATTATAAAATGGCGCTTGCCTGTCTTCTGAGTTCTTCTCATTCTTTCAAGAATATCTTTTTCAATATTGAATTCAAGCTCGGGAATAAGAATAGCAGTAGCACCGACAGCAATACCTGCATTGAGTGCAAGGAAGCCGGCTCTTCTTCCCATAACTTCAACAACTGTGCAGCGGTCATGAGATTCACTTGTATCTCTTATTCTGTCTACCATATCCATAATGGTATTAAGGCAAGTATCGTAACCGATAGTATAGTCACAGCAAGCAATATCATTATCAATAGTTCCGGGAACACCTACACAGTTAATGCCTCGAAGGGAAAGATCTCTTGCACCTCTGAAGGAGCCGTCACCGCCGATAACAACGATACCTTCAATTCCGTTTTCCTTACAGATATCAATTGCCTTCTGCATACCTTCTTCTGTGCAGAATTCCTTGCTTCTTGCAGAATAAAGCATAGTTCCGCCTCTGTGAATTATATCGGATACGCTTCTGAGGTTCATCTCATACATATCGCCTGCCATAAGACCTGCGTAACCTCTTCTTATACCGAGAACTCTGACACCGTTTTCACAGCCTGTTCTTACAACTGCTCTTATAGCAGCGTTCATGCCGGGGGCGTCACCGCCGCTTGTTAAAACAGCAATAGTTTTCATTTATGTTTCCTCCTGAAGGATATTTTATGAAATAATATAGATTATATAATATAAGGAATTTCCAATAAAGTCAACAATAATTTACTTTTTACAGTAAATTCATTGTATTACATCCTTAATACAACATTATTATCACCAAGCATCTTTTTAAGTCCCATTATAAGCTCATTATTATTATCAGTACGAATGCCTGTCGCAAAATCATACTGTTTTGTATCCTGATAATAAAGAATCACGGGTATATTGCCTTCAAAAATAGAGCACATTTTTTTTGCTCTGCTGCAATCCTCTCCAATTTTTGAAGATACTCTGAGAAACAGCCCCTTGGAAGCCTTTTTCTGTGTCTGCGAAGAGGCTTTCTGTTCTTCGGGTACAGTATTCTTTTTCTGCTCGGCTGTTTTTTCATATGCGGTGTATGCACTTTGTTTAAGCGTATAATCAGCATCGGGAAGCTTATAATTCTGAAGATAAGCTTCATCATCGGGAATTTCTCTGAGCGGTACGACCTCTTCACACAGAAGTTTCGGAATTTCATCGTCCTTCAAAGAAACCTTCGCTGTCATTAGAACGATTTCATCTTCAATAAAAAACTGTCCGTATTTATCAAACTTTTTCGGGAATACAAGAACTTCAACACTGCCGTAGATATCCTCCATTGATAGGAATGCCATAGTAGTATCATTTTTGGTTATTTTCTTTCTGACGGTTGCAAGAATTCCCAAAAGCCGTATTTTATCTCCGTCTTTATAAGGAGAATCAATATCAGTTACTGAGGATGATACTATATCTGCGGTTTTTGCACTGCCGAGACTGGATGCGAGTCTTTGATGCTCACTCATTGGATGACCCGACATATAAAGACCTGTTGTTTCCTTTTCAAAGGCGAGTCTTTGCTTTTCGGGAAATTCCTTTACATTGGGAGGCACCGGCTCAACAGCCTTTGCCAGAGCCGAACCGAGATCAAAAAGTCCTATCTGCCCTTCTATTTTACCCTTTTTGTCATTTTCAAGTGCACTTAAAATATCATCTATCATCAAAAACATCTGATTTCGGTTAAGACCGAAGCAATCAACAGCACCGCTTTTAATAAGATTTTCAAGAGCTCTGCGGTTAAGGTCTTTTCCGTAACAGCGTTTACAGAATGAGTAGTATGTTTCAAACGGACCGTTCTCTTCACGCTCTGCAATTATCTGCTTTATAACACCGCTGCCGAGATTTTTAATGGCAAGAAGTCCGAAACGGACATTATCGCCCACAACGGTGAATTTTTCTTCGGATTCATTAACACTGGGAGGTAAAACCTTAAAACCGAGATTTGTCTGACATTCTGTTATGTAGCCTACGACCTTATCGGTATTATCAAGAACCGATGTAAGCATCGCCGCCATAAATTCCTGCGGATAATAACATCTGAGCCATGCCGTCTGATAGGTAACGAGTGCGTATGCCGCGGAATGGGATTTATTAAAAGCATATGAAGCGAACGAAGCCATATCATCAAATATGGCATTTGCCGCCTGTTCAGAAATACCTCTTTTAAGGCATCCGTCACATTTTGAACCGCCGTCTGTGCCGTCAGAGCCGTAAAGGAAATATTTTCTCTGCTGTTCAAGAACATCTGCCTGCTTTTTAGCAACTGCTCGACGAACCATGTCTGCCGCACCGAGTGAATATCCCGCAAGCTCACGGAATATCTGCATAACCTGCTCCTGATAAACGATAGTGCCGTATGTAACATCAAGAATGGGCTTGAGTTCAGGGGTATGATACTGAATCTTATCGGGCTCCTGACGGTTTTTAAGATAAGCGGGGATAAAGTCCATGGGACCGGGACGGTAAAGAGCAATAACCGCAATAATATCTTCAAGATTTTCCGGCTGCATATTTATCATCAATGAGCGAATGCCGCCCGATTCGCACTGGAACACGCCGAAGGTTCCGCCTTCGCCGAGCATTTTATAAACATTCTGATCGTCAACATCAATTTTCATAATATCAATGTCGGGATTTTTTTTTCTTATCATTTTAACTGCGTCATCAATAACCGTGAGAGTACGCAGTCCCAAAAAGTCCATTTTAAGAAGTCCGAGACTTTCTACCCAGCCCTTATAATACTGAGTAACAACGGAATCTCCGCTTTTGAAAAGAGGAACATATTCGTCAACGGGCTTGTCACAAATAACAACACCTGCTGCGTGCATACCCGTATTTCTCGGCATACCTTCAATTTTTATTGAAGTGTCAATAACCTTTTTTACGAGTGCATTCCCGTCGTACATCTTTTTGAGTTCCTGATTGGACTGAAGTGCCTTTTCAATGGTCATGCCGAGTTCCTGAGGAATTTCCTTCTGTATTGCGGAACACTCAGCAACGGACATACCGAGAACCTTACCGACATCTCGCACTGCTCCACGCGCAGCAAGAGTACCGAAGGTTGCTATCTGAGAAACATGGTCTGCACCGTAGCGTCTTACAACATAATCAATAACTTCCTGTCTTCTTTCATAGCAGAAGTCAATATCAAAGTCGGGCATGCTGACTCGTTCGGGGTTAAGAAAACGCTCAAAAAGGAGAGAATAACGCATTGGGTCAATATCGGTTATACCGCAGGTGTATGCTGCGATACTGCCTGCACCCGAGCCACGCCCCGGGCCTACGGGAATACCGACACTTTTAGCGTAGTTTATATAGTCCCACACTATAAGGAAATAATCAATAAAGCCCATCTGATTAATGACACCGAGCTCATAATTAAGTCTTTCCATATATTCGGGGTTATAATTTTCACCGTAGCAGCGTATCATTCCTTTATAACAAAGATCACGGAAATATTCGAAATGGTCCTGATTATTAGGAACTTCAAATATAGGTAGCTTTGTATTACCGAATTCAAATTCCACATGACAACGCTCGGCAATTTTATTGGTATTAGCAATTGCATCGGGAACATCGGGGAAAAGTGCCAACATTTCGTCGCCCGATTTTACATAAAATTCCTCTGTTTCAAAGCCCATACCCGTATCTTCTTCAATGGTATGCTTTGTTGCAATGCAGACAAGAATTTTTTGTATTTCGGCATCCTCTTTCGTGATGTAATGAGCGTCGTTTGTTGCAACCAAGGGGATATCAAGCTCTCGTGCAAGCTTTATAATTACAGGGTTTGATGTCTTCTGATCTTTTATGCCGTGATCCTGAATTTCAAGGAAATAATTATCCTTACCGAATACATTCTGATACCAAAGAGCTGTTTCCTTGGCTTTTTCATAGTCGCCTCTTAAAATTGCCTGAGGGATTTCTCCCGCAAGACAAGCAGAAAGACATATAAGCCCCTCGTGATATTTTTCGAGAAGCTCTTTATCAACTCTTGGTTTTGTGTAGAAGCCTTCAGTCCATGCAGCAGAAACCATTTTTATAAGGTTCTGATATCCCGTCTGATTTTCAGCAAGAAGAACAAGATGGTATCTTTCATTATCAAGTCCGTGAACCTTATCAAATCGGGTTCTTTGTGCAACATAGACTTCACAGCCTATAATGCCGTTGATGCCTTCTGCTTTACAAGCCTTATAAAAATCAACCGCACCGTACATAACACCGTGATCGGTCATTGCAATGCTTGTCATTCCGAGCTCTTTTACTCGCTTAATAAGAGGCTTTATTCTGCACGCACCGTCAAGAAGTGAATATTCCGTATGTATATGCAAATGTGTAAAATCTGTCATTTTATTTTCCTTGTCCGTAATATGCGTTCTTACCGTGTTTTCTCATATAATGTTTATTAAGTAAATATGCGGGAATTGTATCGATTTCAGAGTTAAGACGCAGTGTTTTCAGTGCCATTTCGGCTACGATTTCAAGTGTACCTGCATTTTTTGCGGCATCCTTTGCGGATTTTCCCCATGTAAACGGGCCGTGAGAACGCACAAGCACTGCAGGAACTGCATTTTCATCAATAGAATTTTCTCTGAAATGAGATACTATTACGAGTCCCGTATTTTTCTCATATTCGTTTTCGACTTCTTCTGCTGTGAGTTCTCTCGCACAGGGTACATCCCCAAAGCAAAAATCAGCATGGGTTGTGCCGAGAGCCGGAACTGCCATTCCTGCCTGCGAAAAAGCTACGGCATTAATTGAATGAGAATGCACAACACCGCCGATTTCGGGGAAATTACTGTATAAAACGGCATGTGTTGCAGTATCTGAGGAGGGGTTATACTCTCCTTCTACCTTATTACCGTCAAAATCGACTATAACCATTTTTTCGGGGGTAAGCTCTTCATATTCTACACCCGAGGGTTTAATTGCAAAAACACCCTTTTCACGGTCACATTCAGAGGCATTGCCCCAGGTAAAGGGGGCAATACCTAATTTATATAACATCATATTAGCCTTATAGGCTTTTTCTTTTATTTCTTCATACATAATTATTTCAGCTTTCTGATAAGGTTATTAAGCTCAAGCTCTTTCACAAAGGAATTAATTTCAGTATCTTTATTAATATGAACAAATTCAATTCCTAAGATATTTGCAAAATCGCGCATCATATCTGCTGTTACATCATAGCTTAATACCGAGTGGTGAGCGGCACCTGCATATATCCATGCTTCAGCTGAAGTCTTAAGATTAGGCATGGGTCTCCAGAGAACTGCGGAAACGGGAAGATTGGGAGTTTCATTTACCTGTTCTACACATTCAACATCATTTACGATCATACGAAGTCCGTCTCCCATATCAACAAGAGAAACAACTATTGCAGAACCGGACTTTGATTTAAATACCAGACGGGCAGGGTCTTCCCTGTCACCTATACCTAAAGGATAGACCTTGATTTCGGGCTTTGTAGCGGCAATTGTTGGGCAAACTTCAAGCATATGAGCGCCCATTATCATTTCATTACCGGGCTCAAAGTGATAGGTATAATCTTCCATAAAAGCAGTGCCGCCTGTCATGTCAGCGGTCATGGCTTTAAGAATTCTTGTCATTGCGGCAACCTTCCAGTCACCCTCTGCACCGAAGCCGTAGCCCTTTGCCATCAGATTCTGAGAAGCAAGACCGGGGAGCTGACGAAGTCCCTGAAGGTCTTCAAAGTTTGTATGGAAGGCTGTGAAGCCTCTTTCATCCATAAACTTCTTTATAGCAATTTCTTCTTTTGCCTGATAGCGGACAGCTTCAATATTATCTGTAGCGATAATATATTTTTCCTTGTACTCTTCCATGAGAGCATCAATTTCGGCTTCACTTACTTTCTCCAGCTCTGAAATTATGTCGCCGACACCGTAGTGCTCTATCTCCCAGCCGAGCTTCATCTGAGCTTCAACCTTGTCGCCGTCGGTAACGGCAACGCTTCTCATATTGTCACTTATTCTGAGAACTCTTGTTCTGCGGCTCTCAAAAACACCAACAGCCGCTCTCATCCATAATGCGATTTCACATCTGAATTCTTTATTTTCCCAATGACCTGCAATAACCTTGCGTTTTGCACCCATTCGAGCACCAATATAGCCGTGTTCACGGTCACCGTGAGCACTCTGATTGAGATTCATAAAGTCCATATCAATACTGCTCCACGGAATGTCACGGTTAAACTGAGTGTTAAGATGAAGATAAGGCTTCATCATTTTAGAAATACCCGATATCCACATTTTTGAGGGTGAAAAAGTGTGCATCCATGTAATAATACCTGCACAATCGGGATCGTTATTTGCCTTTATAACAGCTTCTTCAATTGCTTTTGAAGTTGTAACACAGGGTAAAACTACAACCGTACAGGGAATCTGAGGATCGGCATTGAAGCCGTCTGCCATGATTTTTGCATGTGCATCTACTTCTTTAAGTGTTTCATCACCGTAAAGATGCTGAGAACCTACTAAAAAATAAAACTTATAATTTTTCATGAGCTTTCTCCAATTATACAGATTTTTTGATTTCCTTAAGACGCTTCATAACATCATTAGCACCTCTGCCGAAATAATCGTGAAGTATCTTATATTCTGCATAAAGCTTATCATAAACCTTAACAGCATCGGGGTTGGGAGTGTACTTTGTATCAAGCACCTTACCGAGCTTTGAAGCAGCAGTGAATACATCGTCATAGCCGCCGTTTGCTTTACCTGCCGCTACAGAGCCGAAAATCGCTGAACCGAGAGCGCCGCCCTGATCGCTGCCTGCTATCTTAATGGGGAGATTCAGTATATCGGAATATATCTGCATTGTCATGGGGTCTTTCTTTGCTATACCGCCCGCCGCATAGAATTCATTGACTTCAACGCCGTATTCACGGAAGGTTTCAATTATCATCCTTGTGCCGTATGCCGTAGCTTCAATAAGCGCGCGGTAAATTTCTTCGGGCTTTGTAAGAAGAGTCATACCGAGAATCATACCTGTAAGGTCAACGTCAACAAGGCAGGAGCGGTTGCCGTTCCACCAGTCGAGTGCTACAAGTCCGCTTTCACCGGGCTTATATTTTTCTGCCTTTTCACGAAGATATTTATGTATGTTCATTCCCTTAGACTTTGCATCCTCGTAATAGGAAGCAGGAAGACAATTATCAATAAACCACTGGAAATGATCACCCACACAAGACTGACCTGCTTCGTAGCCGAAAAATCCGGGAAGAATTCCGTCTTCTACAACGCCGCACATACCCTTTACCTGCTTTTCTTCATTTCCGAGAAGCATATGACAGGTGGAAGTACCCATGATTGCAAGCATTTTGCCCGCTTCGGCAATACCTGCGGCAGGAACAAAAACATGAGCGTCAATTATAGCTGTTGCAATAGCAGTGCCCTCATTAAGACCGAGCTTTTCTGCCATATCGGCGGTAAGTCCGCCTGCCTTTGAGCCCATAGGAGAAATATCGTTTGAGAGCTTTTCTTCAATAACATTTTCGAGTCTCGGATCAAGTGCTTTGAAGAAATCCTTTGAGGGGTAGCCTGTTCTCTTATTCCACATCTCTTTATAGCCTGCACAGCAGGAATTTCTGTTTTCTTTACCGCAAAGCTGCCATACGACCCAGTCAGCTGCTTCAATGAAAGTATCAGCGGCGTCATATATTTCGGGAGCTTCATCGAGCACCTGCCAGATTTTCGGTATTGCCCATTCGGAGGATATCTTTCCGCCGTAGTTCTTAAGCCAGGGCTCGTTTCTTGCTTCTGCAATTGCATTTAATTTGTTTGCAAGATGCTGTGCCGCATGATGCTTCCAGAGCTTTACATATGCGTGAGGCTCATTCTCATATTCGGGCAAGAAGCATAAGGGAGTGCCGTCTTTTTTTGCGGGAAGAATAGTACATGCTGTAAAGTCAAGACCGATACCTACAACATCATCCTTATTGACACCGCTTTCTTTAAGAACAGCGGGGATAGTATTATAAAGAACATCAAGATAATCCTGAGGATGCTGTAAAGCCCAGTCATATCCTAGTTTTTTGCCTGAGGGCAAGCATTCCGACATTACGGAATGGGGATATTCATAAACGGAAGAAGCGAGTTCTTCTCCTGTTTCATTATTTACGATAAGTGCTCTGCCTGACAGTGTGCCGTAATCGACACCTATTGAAAATTTTGCCATTGTGAGTTTTCCTCTCTTTCAAAATTACTTTATTTCAGGATTTTTCGCTTTTACATAAAGTGTGTTATATACATGATATATTACAAAGCCCGGATTAGCGCCTACAGGTTTTTTCAGATTCCGTACCTTTGTATAATCTACTTCGACCATGCCCCTGTCCTTAACAGAGGAAAAATATGCTGCGGTCTCTGCCGCAAATTCCATATCACGGGCTTCAGGCTCTTTTCCCTCTAAAGATAAAATTACATGTGAGCCCGGTGCTTTCTGAGCATGGAACCATATATCATTTTTTGAAGCTTTCTTAAAAGAAAGATTATCATTCTGAATATTGTTTCTGCCGACATATACCTTAAATCCGCTCGGAGAATCAAATTCAAGGAACGGCAAAGGAGAATTTTTTTTGTTTTTAGTGCCTGTTTTACTTTTTAAGAAGCCGGCACTTGATAACTCTGTTCTTATTTCAGAAAGCTCCCTTTCGGTTGAAGCCCGTGAGAGCTCATCCTGAACAGAAAAGAGATATTCGAGATCTTTAGTTCCCTTATCTATCAGCTCCGTCAGCATTTTCTTTGCAGTCTGCGCCTTGCGGTATTCTTTATAATACCGCTGTGCGTTCTGAGAAGGTGTTAAATGCGGCTGAACGGGAATTGAAACCGTATTATAATCATCATAGTAGTTTTGTACTTCAAAGACTGTATTTCCTTTTTCGAGAGAATATAAATTTGCATTAATAAGCTCTGCAAAAATCCTCTTTGTTTCCATATCTTCACATGAAAGAAGCTCTTCATGCTGAACATTCAGCTTCTTCGTTGTTCTCTCAATAAGAGAAGCGACCGTCTTAAAAAGGTCCTCCGCCTTTGATTTTGCTCTTTGAAGCCTTTCGCGCTCAAAATAGAACATATCGAGAATTTCGGAAAGATTTTCTGTAAAAGAAACCTTTGCGCTGTTATCATAAAGAGTAAGCGGCATATATGAAAAATCAAGATAATTTCCGTTTTCATCTGTAAGATAACAAGGCTTTACATTACGACACCTGACAGTTTCGGCTAAAAATTCAAGCTCATGTATGAGCCTTTCTTTCATGGCTTCACTCATACTGCCGACATCTGTGTCAGAGAGAGTGACTCTATAGGCTAGCTCTCTTGAAATAAGCGGTGAAATACCTGAAAGTACATTCATTACGGCACCTGAAAGCTTTTTATCTTTCAAAAGAATTATTCTTTCGGCTATTTCCTCGGAAGTGTTTTCTGTAATACTGAGCTTATTTTGTTCAGGCGGTAATTTATACTCTCTTTGAGGAAGAATTTCTCTGAATGAGGATTTTGAAGAATCAACGCGTTTCAGAGCATCTATGATAACCCCGTTTTCATCAAGAAGTATACAGTTAGAATACTGAGCCATAATTTCTATGACGAGAGTTCTTTTGACTCTGTCGCCTATTTCATTAGTGGCATCAAGCTCAATCATTAAAATTCTGTCAAAGCCTATTTGCTTAATATCTGTTATTACTGCACCTGAAAGCTGTTTTCTCAACAGCATACAAAGCATAGGCGGAGTCATCGGGTTTTCGGGGGTATATTCAGTAAAATTAATTCTCGGGGAATTTCCCGAAACAGATATAAATAATTTCTTTGTCTGAGTTCTTGTTCTCAAAGTGAGTACAAGTTCATATTTTGTGGGAAGATAAATCCTATCGACCTTTGCGCCTATGGCAAAATCTGCAATTTCATTTTTCAAAAAATGAAGAAAAATACCGTCTATTGCCATTTATTTCTCCGTAATAACGGGACTTACAGAAATGTATTCGATAAATTCCGTAAAATTAAATTTGTTTCTGAGTTTTTCGGCAAGTGCTTTTACAATAAGGACTTCTGTTTCAAAATGACCTGCGGCAAAAAGGGATATGCCTTCCGCTTTTGCATCAAGAAAATCATGATATGAAGCATCCCCCGTAATGAAAGCATTACAGCCGAGCTTTACTGCTTCATCAATAAAATCTGCACCCGAGCCTGAGCATATACCGAGTTTCTTTATGGGTGTGCTACCCTCACAGTAATTTACAGCACCGCCGAGTTTTTTTGATATAAAAGCCGCAGCAGCCGCGGGAGACATATTTTCAGAGAATTCTCCGACATTCAGAAATCCCTCGCAAACACTCTCATCGAGTTTTTCATATGTTATATCAAGTGCCTTACATAAAGTATCATTGACACCGTCTGCAGCTTTATCAAGATTGGTATGTGCTGATATAATGCTTATACCGTATTTTGCTGCAGTAAAAGCGGGATTTCCTGCAGTAAAATTCTTCTGAGCTTTAAATATCACAGGATGATGGGAAATCAAAAGAGAGGCATTTTCTTTTACGGCAAATGTGATTACATCAGCCGTTACATCAAGACATATTACAGCCTTTTTTACATCAGCATCAATGTCGCCGACAAGAAAACCCGAATTATCCCAATCTGCCTTTGAAGAAAAGGGCGCGAAGCTGTCTATGTAATCGTATATTTCTTTAACTCTCACTTTGCATCCTCTTTTCATAGTAGTCTTTCACTTCCTGAAGCATTATTACTTCTTCGGTTTCAATACCTGCTTTTTTAAGTGCCTGAAGCTTGATATTCACACGGCTCAGCTGTTTCTTCACATATTCTGCAGAAATATCATCCTTCGGCGGAAGTGTGCCGAAATAATAAAATCCTGTTTCTTCAGTACAGTCTTCACCTATAAATTCTGCACCGATACAGCAATAAACTCTTCCTGTATCAAGAACACAGTTCTCCTCAGTTATAAGAAAACCGTTTTCACACAAAAACCGTCTTACATCCTCAGAATGAGTCATGGGCTGAAGAACGAGATGAATACCGTTTTTCTTTATCCACGGGGCGTCTTTCAGAATATCACTCATAAGAGTGCCGCCCATACCGCAAATGGTTATCTCCTGTGCTTCGTCGGGAGAAACCTTTTTCAGTCCGTCGGAAACTCTGAGACGGATCTTATCTTCAAGTGAATATGCTTTAAGCGTTTTTTCGGCATTCAAAAGCGGCTTTATGCCGATATCACAAGCAAGCACATCCTCCGCTATCCCGTTTAATATGAGATAAGCCGGAAGATATGCGTGATCTGTACCGATATCAACTGTTTTTCTGTGCGCCTTTACCATAGAGGCGGCACACATAAGCCTCGGTCCGATATTGAGCATATTAAAGACTGAGGAAATAATTATTGAGTTCTTCTATGAGCTCGTCAACATCTACGCCGTGAACCATACAAGCCTGTGCAATTGATTCATTTCTTGCTGAAGGACAGCCGAGACAATGCATACCCATGTTAAGGAAGAAAGGAGCTGTGCCCTTATCTGCATCAAGAATATCACCGATTTTTGTTGTTTTTGTTACTACCATTTTAATTTCTCCTTTAATATCAATCATCCTCAGAGAAGCTGTAAACTACCTGAGTGTTTGTTTGTGAAATAATATATTTCGGTCTGTCCTTAGTTTCGGTGTATACACGGGCAAGATATTCACCCAATATACCGATAACCAAAAACAGAAGAAATGCGATAAAAAACATTCCCGTTAAAATAAACGGAACCACTGCCGCATAAACGGGAGTAATTATATTTCTGATTACTGCATATATAAAGCATCCGAAGGCTATCAAAGCACACAACAATGATAACACGAAGCTGAAGCGAAGCGGCGTTGTGGTAAAGCTTAAAATACCGTCAATTGCATATTTCAGAAGCTTTGTTATTGACCACTTTGTTTCGCCGGCTGCTCGTTCTCTGTTAGTATGTCCTATCCATTTGACCTTAAATCCGACCCAGCTGAAAATACCTTTAGAAAAGCGGATATTTTCGGGAAGAGATATAATTGCCTTAACAACATCTTTTTTCATTATTCTGAAATCCTGTGCGGATTCAGTTATCTTAGTTTCGCTGACTTTATTTATGACTTTATAGAAGCTTTCGGAAAGAAAGCTCTTGAATTTAGCTTCTCCCTCACGGTCTTCTCTGTTAGCGGCTGCAACATCAAAGCCTTCCTTATCAACGAAATGAAGCATTTCGGGAATTATTTCGGGAGAATGCTGTAAATCAGCATCAAGTATTCCGACAAAATCGGCTTTCACGGCATATTCCATACCTGCGAGCATTGCCGCTTCTTTACCGAAATTTCTCGAAAAAGAAATATACTTTACATGATGATCACGAGCAGCCAATTCTTTTACTATTTTAAGAGTATCGTCACGGCTTCCGTCATCAACAAAAACAAGCTCGGTCATATATTCTCCGCTGATGGAGTCAATAACCTTCTTTGTTTCGTTATAAAACATTCCGAGTACATCTGCCTCATTGAAACAAGGCACAATAAGAGCTAAAGTTTTCATAATCAACACCTTCTGTAAAGCTTTCAGCAGTCGTCAAATTCATCTGAAAGAACTGCTTCAGCACATTTTATTCCGTCAACAGCGGCAGAAACTATACCGCCTGCATATCCCGCACCCTCGCCGCAGGGAAAAATACCTTTTATGCTCGCCTGCCGAAAATCATCTCTTATAATTCTCACAGGTGAAGAGCTTCGGCTTTCGGGCGCTGTAAGAACAGCATCAGGGAGAGCGAAACCGTTCAATTTTTTATCAAATGCAGTTATTGCAAGGGCAATGGAATCAGTAACGGCATCAGGCAAAACCTTTCTGATATCCGTAGGATTAACGCCAGTCGGACACGAAGGCTTCACAAAACCGAGTTTTTTAGAAGGCTTGTTCTTCAGAAAGTCGCCTACTGTTTGTCCGGGTGCCGTATAATTACCGCCGCCCGCAAGATATGCCGTTTTTTCTATATTTCTTTGAATTTCAATTCCCGCAAGAGGATGCGCTGAATTAAAATGCTCAGGCTCAATACCCACTAAAATTGCCGAATTGGCATTTTCTCCGTCACGGGCTAATTCGCTCATTCCGTTTACAACGACCATTTCTTCTTCTGAGGAAGCGCAAACTACAGTGCCGCCGGGGCACATACAAAAAGTATATGCACCTCTGTGATGCTCGGAGTGATTAGCGAGCTTATAATTAGCAGCACCAAGAAGCGGATTATTCCACTCACTTCCGAAGAGAGCTTTATTTATAAGCTCCTGCGGATGCTCTATTCTTACACCGACGGAAAAAGGCTTCTGTTCCATTTTTATTCCGTGGGAATAAAGCATTTCGACAGTATCTCTTGCAGAATGACCGATACAAAGTAAAACACAGTCTGTTTCTTTATCTTCGATATGTCCGTTTTCATCACGGTATGATATACCGTGAATATATCCGTTAGCCTTATAAATATCAGTAAGACAGCAGCCGAATTTTATTTCACCGCCGAGCCTTATTACTTCTTTTCGGATATTTTTGACAACATCCACCAATCTGTCTGTTCCTATATGCGGATGTGCTGAATACAGTATCTGTTCGGGAGCTCCGAATTCATGCAAAGCCTCAAGCACATATCTGCAACGGTTGTCTTTTATTCCCGTTGTGAGCTTTCCGTCGGAAAAAGTACCTGCTCCCCCTTCACCGAACTGAACATTCGATGAGGTGTTAAGCTTTCTCGTATGCCAGAAGCCGTATACATCCTTTGTTCTCGTATCAACATCATTTCCTCTTTCAATAACAAGAGGCCGAAGACCTGCTTTTGCAAGAATCAGAGAAGCAAACATTCCCGCAGGACCGAAACCGACTATAACGGGTCTTAGCTTTGAATTTCTGCGGTTTTCGGGCATTTCATACACATACTTTTCACATGTATGAACCTTATTCTGAGGAAATCTCTGAGCGATGCTTTCTTCGTCACCGTCTATTTCAAGATTTACCGAATAGATCATTTTTATATTGTTTCTTTTTCTCGAATCAATTGATTCCTTTGCTATTTCAAAGCCCTTAATAAATTCTGTAGATACGCCTATAAATTCAGCCGCCGTTCTTTTTATTTCCTCGGGAGCTGTTCCTAAGGGCACTGATATTTCATTTATACGAAGCACTTGTCAAATCCCCTGACTGAGTTAATTCCTGCTGCGGCACCCGACGACCATGCCCATTGAAGATTATATCCTCCGCAATCGCCGTCAACATCAACTATTTCGCCGCAGACATAGATACCCTTAACTTTTTTCAGTTCAAGTGTATCAAAATTAATTTCTTTTCCTACAATACCGCCTGAGGTCACTTGTGCATCATTAAAGCCCTTTACGGCAGTAACTTTATATTTTTTATTTTTGACAGCAGATACTATTCTGTCAAGAACTGCATCGTGAATTATACCGATATTTTTTGACGGGTTTACAGAACACTCCGATAAAAGTGTCATACCGAGTCTTTTGGGCATAATTCCCGAAAGGAGCATTTCTCCCGGCAAAGACGGATTGTTCTTTATAATCGTGAGAAGAGCCGATTTTAGTTCATCGGCAGTAAAAAACGGACATGAATCAACAAAAGCAAAAACATCGGTTTTATTAACATTAAGTGTACCCGACACAAAACGGGATACCTGCATTGAGGGGATACCCGAAAGTCCGTAATCTGTATACTGAATCTCGCCCGTATCCTCTGAAAGGAGCTTACCGCCGCATTTGATGCTTATTTTTCCCTGTGCTCTGATACCTTTTAGTGATTTTGTAAAATCCTCACAAACAATAGGTGTTAAAGCAGGTAAAAGCGAAGATACTTCTATACCGAAATCCTTCAAAAGGATAAAACCGCTGCCGTCACTTCCCTGCACGGGTGCGGCTTTTCCGCCTGTTGCAATAATACACTTATCGCAATGATATCGTTCATTTAGTATGAAACCGTGTGAATCTTTTTTTAAGGACACTATTTTAGTGTCTGTCACTTCTTCAATACCGAGCCTTATAAGTTCAAACCGAAGAGCATCTAAAACTGCTGTTGCCTGATTAGACATGGGATAAACTCTTCCTGCAAAATCGCTTTTTGAAAAGAGTCCCAAAGAACAGAAAAACTCTTTTACATCTTCGTTTGTAAATTTCTCGCAGATACTTTGAGCCAAAGCGGTTTCTCCGTGATAATTCACCGATGAAATATTTTCATTGGTAAAATTACATCTACCGTTACCCGTTACCAGAATTTTTTTACCAATTCTGGAATTTCCTTCATAAACGGTGACCTTGACATTTTTCCCGATCTTTTTCGCTTCTCTTGCGGCAAAAATTGCTGCAGTAAGTCCCGAAGCACCACCGCCTATGACCGCGATTTTCAGAGCATTATTACTCTTCATTTTTTCCTTCATCTGTAACCTCTTTGAGCTTTTCAAAAAAATCTTCAGCTTTGCCATGTGCGTTTGCAATTCTGAAGAGAGCCACTATTTGTCTTTCTTCCTTGGAAAGCTCTGCCATTTGTTTTTCTTTACAGGATTTCAGTACAGCTAAATCACTTTCGGGGGCACGCCAGGCTTCTCCTTCTCTGTCCGTACCTAAAAGCCAGCCTATATCTGTCTTAAAAACAGCAGCGAGGCTTACAAGATTATCAAGTGAGGGATTTGAAACGCCTAATTCATAATAGGCATATGTAGATCTGTCAATATTAAGCATATCAGCCACTTGCTGCTGAGTGAGTTTACATTCTTTTCTGGCGGCTTTAAGCCTTTCTGTCAATAACATAAAAGCCCTCCGTAAATAACAATATCCGGACAAACTGGAAAATGTCCGGATAAAGTATATCATTTATTATTAATAAATGCAAGATTTTTAAATATTTTATTCTTCCCCGAGAAGCCATGAAATGCTCACACCGAGAACGCGGGAAATAACTGCCAATTCATAGTCATACACGCTTCTTATCTGACCTTCAAGCTTTGAAAGTCCCGAAGCATTGATATCCATACCTGCAACCTGAAGCTGTGCCAAAAAATCTTTTTGCTTGATGCCGAGCTCTTTTCTTTTCATTTCAACTCTTGCACCGATAATATTTTTGTCACCTAACTTTTGTTTTCGTAATCTCATAATTTCTGTCTCCAAAATTTTCTCCGTTTATTTTAACATACAAATGCCGTAGGGTCAACAGTTTAGCGAATATCATTCAACAAAATCACTGAAAATCGAACCAAAAAATATATAATTTATTCAATTGCCAATCAATCGTATTTGTGATAAAATGAATTTAATAATTTTCATTACCGGAGAATTGATATGAATAATATTTCCATGAACAAATGCGATCTTCTCTTTGATTTTTATGAATTGGCTCAATCCAACGGTTATCTTGCCAACGGTATTGACGAAACCGTAGCATGGTTTGACATGTTCTACCGTCCCGCGCCTGAAATCGGCGGTTTTTGCATAATGGCAGGCGTTCAGCAGTTAACTGAATATATATCGCGACTTTCCTTCTCTGAGGAGGATCTCGAATTTTTATCATCCAAAGGGCTTGACGACAGATTTATTGATTACCTCAGGAATTTCAGATTTACATGCGATATCTGGACTGTTCCCGAAGGTACACCCGTATTTGCAAATGAACCTGTAATAAAAGTCAGAGGCCCCGTAATACAGGCTCAGCTTCTTGAAACTATCATATTGCTGTCTGTTAATCACCAATCACTTATTGCAACTAAAGCCAACAGAATAGTGAGATCTGCGGGCGGCAGAGCCATTATTGAATTCGGTTCAAGAAGAGCACACGGCATCGGTGCTGCTCTCAACGGTGCCAGAAGCGCATATATCGGCGGCTGCTGCGCCACAACAAATGTAAGCGCGGCAAAGCAGTATGATATTCCGCTTTTCGGTTCAATGAGCCATACATGGATACAGATGTTTGACAGTGAATATGATGCATTTGCAACCTTTGCAAAACAGTATCCCGACAGCTGTATACTGCTCATAGATACCTATGACACCATGGATAAAGGTCTTCCCAATGCAATAAAGGTATTTGACGAAGTTTTAGCTCCTATGGGTAAACGCCCGAAGGGTATAAGAATCGACAGCGGAGATCTCGCGTATCTCTCAAAAAAAATCAGAAGAGTTCTTAATGAAGCAGGCTATCCCGACTGTGATATATACGCTTCAAACTCACTTGATGAATATATTATCAGAGATATGCTTCAGAACGGTGCGAGAATAGACAGCTTCCTTGTTGGAGAAAGACTTATCACATCTGCCTCAAATCCCGTTATGGCAGGCGTATATAAGCTTTCCGCCATAGAAAAGAACGGCGAGATAATTCCCAAGATCAAAATATCGGATAATGTTGCAAAAATCACAACTCCCTGTCCGAAGCTTCTCTGGAGATTATTTGATAACGAAACAGGAAAAGCAATTGCAGATGTGCTTACAACCGAAGATGAAGACCTTTCCTCTTGCCGCGAATATGAGCTTTTTGATCCCGACTATACATGGAAAAGAAAAACCGTTACAGACTTTGTTGCAAGACAGCTTCTTGTTCAGATATTTGATAACGGAAAGCTTATATATAACTTCCCTACAACCAATGAAATAAGAAACTACTGTGCCGAGCAAATTGATACTCTCTGGGAAGAAGTTGTTCGTTTTGAATATCCGCATAATTACTATGTTGATCTCTCGCAAAAGCTCTGGAGCATAAAACAGTCGATGATCGACGAATGCTTCACAAAATAACAAATATTTGTCATTAACATTTACCGTTAACTTTGATTGCTTTCAGCTTCACTGTTAACGGTAAAGCTTTTTTCTAAAGCAATATTCTCTTCACAAAGATATTTTGCTTCGATGCTTATCTGAGAAGAATAGTACATTTTTATGTCACGCTCAAGAATTTTTGCTTCCCCGTACAGCTTCATCGATGCCTTGGAAAAATCAGAAAATGCTATAAGAGCCGCCTTAATATCAGAAATCTCTATTTGGTTTGGAGTAAGCTCATAAAAATTTTCTCTTATAACTCCGAGAGGAAAAACAATATCCGCGGATTCAAAAAAATATTTACTTTCTGTAAAGTTCTCTGCCTTGTCAGACTTCCCGAAAGGTATTTTTATCCCGAAGAAGTAAAGAGAATATCTGTCCTTACAAACCACAGTTTTTTCGGCAGTTATATTCATTGCCGAGGAAGAGCTGATATGATTCTGAGTTCTTGCCCATATATCGGCTTCAGAATTCACGAACTTTACGCTGCCGTCAGTAAAGGTCACTACTCCGTTTACAAGCATATCCCCTTTAATGACGGGAGTGCCGGGATATATTTTCCCCTCGCCCTCATAAATATCTGCGCGTATCACCTCGCCGTCCTTAGCCGCAATTATATTACTGTAATTTTTGGCATCTGTAATTTCTGTCTCATCAACCCTCTCTCTTATATCGACAAAGACCCTGCTGCCTGCAACATATACAGATACCCATGAAAGCTCCTGCAGATTATTTGCTAAGAAAAATTCCACATCATCACACTGAAGAGATTCGCTGAATACGCCCTTTGAAATACCTGTTGCTTCAAGCAATGATACCACAGTTTCCTCAGGTATTTTTTGAAGCCCTGTTATTTCAACACTCCAGATCATTGAAGAAAGAACCCAGATAATACAAAAAAAGAGTAATACACCTATTGGCACACCAAGGCGTCTTCTGTATCGAAAGAACATATTGGGTAGTCCTTTACGGCTTAAAACCGAGAGCTCCATACCGCTTTTTTCGCATACTTTCATAAGAGCTTTCAGATCCTTTTGTCTTACAAAGCCTTTAAGCCCCTCATCAGTTTTTATTATATCAAAAAGCGGAATTCCGCTTTTCCTGCATTCAGCCAAAAACAGATCACAAAAGCCGTTTTTTACAGAAAATGTGATTTTTCCGTAGAGAATATCAGATAAATTTATTTTCATCAAATTTCACCCTCATCGCTTCATAAAACCAATGTTTTCTATTTTTCCGCAAATCACGGTATCAACGGGCGAATAGTTTTTTATCTGTAAACCCTCTCCCTTTACACTTAAAAAATATTCATCAGAAACGAGCATTATATTTTCGGTATCATATCCGTTTATATCCTTGCAGCCCTTTACAGATAATTCTCCGAATGAATTCATTTCCATTAAAAAACTCTCTTCAATATCTATTTCAGCACCCCGCATAACAGTCCTGAATTTTTTTACTGCTGTCGTAAGGGTCTTATTATTCACATCATCATCTCCGAGAATATTATTCATAGGAAAATCTATGCGTATTTTGCATTTTTTAGTACAACTACCCATAGAATTTACTATGAAAGACACAAAATCAGAAATTCAAAAATTAAATATACCACCGATAATAATATCAATTTTTTGCGTTTTAATAATTTTATTATTTTCTGATATCATCAGTAATTCCATAATATCAGCCATTAATAACTGCCTTAATATAATAGTACCTTCGCTTTTTCCGATGTTCATAATATCTTACTATTTATTGAACAGCGGCTTTTCAGATAAAACACGAAAAAGGCTTCACAAATATTTACTACGCCTGTTCGGACTTTCGGGAAACTGTTCCGAAGCGGTGATTATAGGACTGACAGGCGGATATAACACTGCCATTAAATCAGCCGTAAAATTATCGGAAGACGGAAAAATAAGTAAAACTGAAGCAAAAAGGCTGGCACTCTTCTTTACTTGTCCCGGTCTTTCTTTTTGCATCAATGTTACGGGAATTGCAGTATATTCAAATATTAAGGTCGGGGTTCAGTTATTTATATCAAATATTCTGACCTGCGTTATCTTTGGTTTTTTATATAACCTTAGAAATAAAAACAATAACCAATACATTGAAGCCAATACACAAAAACAGTCATCTCCTTTTGTAATGTCGGTAGCTTCTGCTTCATCCTCTATAATTTCAGTATGCTCATGGATAATACTGTTTTCAGCGGCAATTTCAGGACTTAGTGCCGTTTTCGGAAATATAAAAATATTAAATACTTTCTTTTCACTTTTCGGTGAGATATCAGGTGCAGTTATTTTTGCTTCGGAAAACTTTTCCTTTGCAATAACCGCTTTTTGCCTTAATTTCGGCGGATTTTGCATTTTTTTACAACAACTGCCCGACATTACTGCACTTGAGATAAAACCCCGAAATTACTTGATTATACGGCTGTTTCAGGCTGCCGTCTGTGCAGGTATACAGCAATTAATTTCATTTTTATTCCCCATTTTTGTATCGGTATATTCTGAACCCATACGAATTAAATTATTTTCAAGCTCAGCCGTGGGCTCATTCACACTTCTGTTATTAAGCATTGTTCTGATAGTATCTGTCAGAGATAATCTGACTGACAAAAAACCGACACAATATAAACGATTTTTACAATAATAGAACTTGCCCTCAGAGGTTTTATATGTTAAAATATAGCATATATTATTTGAAAGAGTGACCGGCATGAAAAGGAAAATTATCGGCAACATTGAACCGAGATGTACTTATTGTAAACATGGAAGGCTTTCTGCTGATGAAGAGTTTATTCTCTGTCCGAAAAAGGGTGTTATGCAAAAAGATCATTTCTGTAAAAAGTTCAGCTATGATCCATTGAAGAGAGTTCCGCAGAAAGCACCTGCTTTAAGAGAATTCACACCTGAAGACTTTGAAATTTAACGGAGTAACATATGCACAGTAAATTTAATTTAGGACTCGGCATTGACAAAAACGGCAGAATAGCAAATAACCTCACTGAGCTTGTGGGAAATACTCCCATGCTCTCACTTTCGGGGTACTCCAAAAAACACGGTATTGCATCAGATTTAGTTGCAAAGCTCGAATACTTTAATCCTTTGGGAAGTGCTAAAGACAGAGTCGGAGTGGCTCTTATTGAAGATGCTGAAAAAAGCGGTGAAATAAATAAAGACACCGTAATTATAGAGCCTACAAGCGGTAATACAGGAGTCGGTCTTTCCTTTGCGGCTGCAATCAAGGGTTATAAGATAATTCTTACAATGCCCGAAAATATGAGTAAGGAAAGAATTCTGCTTTTAAGAGCTTTAGGTGCGCAAGTCATTTTAACACCTGAAAAAGAGGGAATGCAGGGCGCTATTGATAAGGCAACTTCCTTGAAAGAGGAACTTGGTAATGCCTATATTCCCGATCAGTTTTCCAATCCCTCAAACAGCAGTATTCACAGAAAAACAACAGGTCCCGAAATTCTTCGCGACACATACGGAAAAATTGATTATTTCGTCGCAGGTGTCGGAACGGGCGGAACAATTACAGGCATAGGCGAGGTTCTCAAAGCATATAATAAGGATATAAAGATTATTGCCGTTGAACCCTCTTCAAGTGCGGTTTTATCAGGTGAAGAAAAAGGCACCCACGGTCTTATGGGTATAGGCGCGGGCTTTGTTCCTTCAATTCTTAATACTGAGATCATAGACGAAATTGTGACTGTTACTGAAGAAGAAGCTTATGAAGCCGCAAGAACAGTTGCAAAAACTGACGGATTATTAGTGGGAATTTCTTCGGGTGCGGCCCTTTTTGCTGCAACAGAAATTGCAAAAAAGAATAACAACAAAAATATACGAATCGTAGTTCTTCTTCCCGATTCGGGAGAAAGATACCTGTCTACTGCGTTATTCGAATAAAAATTACTTTACAAAACAAAAAAAGAGGATGTACCGATAACACTTTGTCGGTACATCCTTTAATTTATGGAAGGATGATATCATGACACTAAGATCAGGAGACACAGGCTCTTTAGTTGAGGCCTTGCAGTTAGGGCTTATCCGTTCAGGCTTTTTGTCGGGAGAACCCGACGGAATTTTCGGTGAAAACACAAGGCAGGCAGTACTGAATTTTCAACGCGCCTTTTCACTAGTTGAAGACGGAATCGCAGGAAACGAAACAATAAATTTTATCGAAAGATTTATAAAAGGCTATTACATAAAAACCGTACAAAAGGGAGAAAGTCTTTGGTCAATTTCCGTGATGACTGGAACGCCGATCAACAAAATAATCACTGCAAATCCCAACATCGACCCAGAGCTTATTTTCCCGGGAGATAAAATAATCGTTCCTTTTGATTTTGAACTTATTCCGACAAATTTATCTTATTCATCATATCTCACGGACCTTCTCATTGACGGACTTATCACACGGTATCCTTTTATTTCAAGAAGCACAATAGGAACAAGTGTAATGGGAAAGCCGCTTTCAGTTCTTACTATCGGAAACGGTAACAATCAAATATTTATCAATGCAGGATTTCATTCAAATGAATGGCTGAATATTCCCACAGTGTTGAAATTTACAGAAGAATATCTTGAAGCCTTCGTTAAAAATCAGTTTATTGAGGGCACGAGCGCCGAAATGCTTTATAATGAAACAAGTCTTCATCTCGTGCCTCTCGTAAACCCCGACGGCTTGGATCTTGTAACAGGTGCACTGAATGAGGGTGAATATTATACGAGAGCCACAGAAATTTCTGCATCATTTCCGAACGTCCCCTTCCCCCAAGGCTGGAAAGCAAATATAAACGGCGTTGATCTCAATTTACAGTATCCTGCAGGCTGGGAAAATGCACGGGAAATTAAATTTTCTCAAGGCTTTACAAGACCCTCACCTATCGAATATGTAGGCTCTGCTCCCCTTACAGAGCCCGAAGCTATTGCAGTTTATAATTACACTCTAACAAATAATTTCAGAATTATTCTCGCTTACCATTCACAAGGCAGTATAATTTATTGGAAATATCAGGATTTTCTGCCTCCCGAAAGTGAAAGAATCGGAAATATCTTAAGTGACGCTTCGGGGTATCCCTTAGAAATAACTCCTCCCGATTCATCCTTTGCGGGTTATAAGGATTGGTTTATTCAGGAGTACAACCGTCCCGGCTACACAATAGAAACCGGCAGAGGAACAAATCCCCTGCCGATAGAACAGTTTGATGAAATTTATGCCGCGAACAAAAAGCTCATTGCAGCAGCATTAAGGGAAACTGCGGACATATAATTATTTGGACTATCTCACAATATCAACAGATTTTCCTGTTTTTGCTGAAAGATAAACTGCATCGAGTATTCTCATAAGCTCTACTCCGTCTTCGGCAGTTGCAAGACACTCTGCTTTTCCGTTAACAGCATCAATAAAGTTTTTGATTTCTTTTCTGAAATCCCGCTGGAAATCAAAATCAGCCTTACCTTTCGGAATAATATCTGCAAGCTGATTATTAAATTCTGTATAAAGCTCAAAGGGACTAAGGGAAAGTCCTGCTTTATCTCCAAAGAAATTAATATCTCCACAGCTTTGTTTTAAGTTAAGATTGAAGCTTGCTTCTACCTGCAAAACAGCACCGTTATCAAATCTTATCATGGCAGTTGCAAGATCCTCTACGGTAAATACAGGCTCTTCAACTACAGTTTCACTCTGCCAGTCGCCGCCTTTTATATGGCTTCTTGCACCGATTTTATTAAATGTTGCACCGAAAACGGTTACGGGCTTGGGATTGCCCATAATATATCTTGAAAGATCAATAACATGAACGCCGAGATCTATTAAAGGACCGCCGCCTGAAAGGGTGACATCACCGAACCAACCGCCGGGAAATCCGCAGCGACGAAGATATGTAGCTTTGGCGTAATATATTTCACCAAGATAGCCTTTTTTGATATAATCTATGGCAGCTGCGGCATCCAACCCCTGTCTTCTTACAAAGCCAATCATCAGAAGCTTACCGTTTTTCTCAGCAGCTTCTTTCATTTTAAGAGCTTCTTCGGTGTTCATTGCCATAGGCTTTTCGCAAAGAACATGACAGCCCGCCTCGAGTGCGGCAATTGAACATTCAGCATGAGCGTTATTCCATGTGCACACACTTACAACATCAAGCTGATTATCTTTGAGCATGTCATAACAATTATCATAATAGTTTTTTATTCCGTATTTCTCGGCATAGTCCTTTGCTTTTTGGAAATTTATATCACAGCAAGCTACTATCTCTACTTCTTCGCCCATGGAAAGATATCCGTCCATATGAGCGTTTGCTATACCGCCGTTACCTATAATTCCGACCTTAAGAGCCATAAATGTCACCTCTTAATATAATTTTTTAAGATTGCTTTCAAGGAAATCTACTGCATCCTTAATATCATTGAAACGGTTTTCACCTGCTTCTCTTTCTATAGTTAAGAAACCGTCGTAGCCTATTTCTTTAAGTGCTGCAAGATATTCGGGGAACGGAACGCCGCCCTGACCTAAGGGATATTCCTTATAATCGGTATCGGAAAGCTTTACGCCGTCCTTTGCATGTGTATGAACGATATAATCCTTAAGAATGTGAACCGCTTCAACGGGATCCTGACCTGCACACATAACAAAGTTTGCAGGGTCAAGATTAACCTTTGCACTCTTTGTATCAGCCTTTTCAAGAATACCTCTGAGTTTAATTGCCATTTCGGGACCTGTTTCCGTTGCAAAGGAAACACCAATAGAATCACCGTATTTTCCGAGTCTTTCTATTGTGTTTACTATATTCTGATACTCTTCAGAGTTTTCATCATCGGGCACTTTTCCGATATGAGTTGTGATAACACGCGTATCAAAATCAAGTGCTAAATCCATCATAGCCATGGTACGCTTTATTCCGTCCTCATTTGTACCTTTTTCGTTAAAATGAAGACCGAAGTCTGCACATAAAGCGGAAAATTCAAGACCGTTGGATTTTACAAATTTAAGTATATCTATTCTGTCTTCCTTTGAAAGCGTTTCAGGAGAAAGCTCACCGCCTGTTACATACGGCTGAAGTCCTTTTACACCCATATCACGGGCAAGAATAACTGCCTCCTTAAAAGGAAGCTGAAATGAATTCGGGATAACGCCAATTTTCATCATAGTTTTTTACCTCCGTAAAATCAGTTAACAATATTTTACAATATATGTCACATCAAATCAATAATTAAGCCATATTTTTTTATTAATTGTTGACAAACTGTTTAATCAGATGATAAAATCTTAAAAAAAATAAAGGTGCATTATGGGAACAGAAATTAAATCAATTGATGCTGTAAAAATTATTGACAGCATATTAAAAACAACAGAAAAAAACATAATAGTTGCAATTGACGGACGCTGTGCTTCAGGAAAAACAACCTACGCCCGATTTCTTAAAGAGCAGTTTCAATGTAATGTTTTTCATATGGACGATTTCTTTTTGAAGCCCGAGCAAAGAACCGAAGAACGGCTCGCAGAACCGGGCGGTAATGTTGACAGAGTACGCTTTTATGACGAGGTAATAAAAGGAATTCTCTCGGGAAAGGATTTTACATACCGACCCTTTGAGTGTAAAAGCATGTCACTCGGCGAAGAAGTTTCAGTAAAGCCTTCAAAGCTTAATATTATTGAAGGCTCATACTCGTGTCATCCGTACTTACGGGATAATTATGATATTAAATTTTTTATGACAATAGCCCCCGATATTCAGAAAGAAAGAATATATATAAGAAATAAAGATAAAGCAGATATGTTCTTTAATAAATGGATCCCCTTGGAAGAAAAATATTTTTCAGCTTTTGATATATCATCTGAATGCGATTATATAATTATCACATAAACGAAAACAGCGGCAATTTTTGCCGCTGTTTTTCGTATTACAGACTCCTGAGAAGCTTAATTGCTTTTGGTGCGTCAACTGCAAAATCAAAGCATGCGGCTTCAACCGAGCATCTTTCACAACCGCATTTTTCGAGTGCATCAACAAATGATTTATAGTCATATTCATCAACTGAAGCGGGATAAATTCTTTTTTTATCACCTATCCCCTCAGGATTGGAGATATGCCCGTGTGCTATAGAGCCTTTAAGATTAATTATATTTTCAGCCGTATCGCCGCACTTTGTCATGTGATATAAGTCGGCAAGTCCTTTGATATTATCCTTACCTGCAAAAACAGAGAGCATAACGCCTTCATTTACGGTGTTTATTATATTGGTTTCATCAGTGCAAAGCGGTTCTGTTACAACAGTAATTCCGTATTTTGCGGCAGAGGGAGAAGCAATTTCACGAAGAAAATATCCGAGCTGTCTGAAGCCTTCAGCAAAGGAAAAGCCTTCGGGAATGTTTCTAGCACCAGATGAGCCGAAAACAACGATCTTAACACCTAATCTCGCACAATTTTTCATACCTCTCTCAACAAAATCTCTGAGAGCATCATAATCAACATTTTCGCCAGTGACCTTCAAAGAGCCGGGCAAAAAGCAGTTAACAGCCTCGCACTTAATGGAATATTCCTTTGAAGTTTCCTCCCATAAAGTGAGCTCTTCTTCAGCTGCAGCGGCAAACATCTGAAAACCGCTTTCAATGTAATCAAATCCGCATTCAGCAGCAATTTTTACCTTTTCTTTCTGATCAATTCCGACACATACACCAAATCTCATAATTTTACTCCTTTAACGTTACGGATTATTTAATAAATGCCCCGTGTAATTTGTGAAAGACAGCTTCGGAAGCGCATCTTTTCTGAAAATAACTCTTGTCATACTGCAATTATCGACCTGCCAGCAAAAGCTTTCGGGAAGAGAAAGCCCGAGAGCAGCCCTTAAAAGATAGCCGAAATATGTTCCATGGCTCACGACTAAAATATGCTCTCCCTCATTTGCAACACTAAAGATATAATCAATACATCTTTTTGCCCTTAAAGCCGTCAACTCTGCAGTTTCATTCCCTAAAAGCAGCAGACCGCCGCTGGGAGTAGGCTCTGACAAACAAATACGGGCGAGAGGATAATTATTCTTCAGTGTGTTTATATCGGCGCCTGCTATTCGGGTACCTACCTCCATAAGGTCAGAAAGAAGAATAATTTCTTTATTAAGTTTTTCGGCTGTGGGATATGCTGTCTGAACAGCTCTTATTAATGTACTCGAAAAAATACGGTCAACTGAGTCTGTAACCGAACTTTTTCCAAGCTTTTGAGCCTCAATTATTCCGCGAGGAGACAGCGGCGGGTCATCCGTCTGAAACTCAGGCTCATACGGGATTCCGACATTACCGCAGGACTCGCCGTGACGAACAAAAGATATTATAAAATCCTTATTATATGCCATAATCTCTCCCCTTTTGCTAATATATATACATAATAACAAATAATAAATAATTTAACAAGCATTATATAAAAAAATGAACCGCAGAGATTTTTGCGTCTTCGCGGTTCAAAACTCATTGAATTATTTTACTTCTTCAAGGTGAATTACATAGCTTTCGCCGTCACCGTCGGGTAAGTGATACATAGAAAGACCTGCATTCATAAGAAGTGCGCCTGAATATACTTCCCCGTTATGGTCACACTTATAGAACTTTTCGGGGTCAAGACCTTTAAGCTTGATAAAGAAGTTTCTTGCTTCCTTAAAGAACTTAACAACAACCGTAAGCATTGCCTGAGATTTATCTTCACTTACGAATTCCCATGCTACCTTATAGGGGTCTTCCCAAGGAGAAATAATACGGTAAAGATCACCGTAATGAATAAGGTCATAATACTTATGATAATCGGCAATTTGTGTTCTTATTTCTTCACTGGCTTCTTTACTGATTTTTGCAGGGTCAAGTTCATATCCGAATGAGCCCCACATTGCAACATTTCTCTTGGTTTCATAGCCTGAACGGCTCGAAGCTGAAACATGAGCACCCTGAACGGAAGCAGGATAGCAAAGAGAGGAACCGAACTGAATATCTACACGGGAAAGTGCATCTGTGTTATCGGAGCACCATATCTGAGGTGAAAAATACATCATACCGGGGTCATATCTTCCGCCGCCGCCTGAGCAGTTTTCAAGAAGCAAATGAGGATATGTCTTTGTGAGTCTGTCCATAAGCTCGTATGTACCTAAAATAAAGCGGTGGAAAAACTCTTTCTGTCTTTCGGGCGGTAAAAGAGCGGAGCCTGCCTCAGTAATATTGCGGTTGAAGTCCCATTTTACATAGTCAATATCATTGTGAGCTAAAACCTCGCTCATCTTGTCGAATAAATAATCTCTTACATCCTGTCTTGACATATCAATAACATACTGCCATCTGCCCTGTGAACGATCACGGTTCGGAACATGAATACACCAATCGGGATGAGCTCTATAAAGGTCAGAATCGGGAGAGATCATTTCGGGCTCATACCAGATTCCAAATTTAAGTCCCAGGCCCTTAATTCTTGAAATAAGACTGCCGATACCGCCTCTGAGCTTATTCTCATTAACGGTCCAGTCGCCGAGAGCACATCTGTCATCATTTCTCAAACCGAACCAGCCGTCGTCCATAACAAGCATTTCAATTCCGATGTCTTTAGCCCATTTAGCAATATTAAAGAGCTTATCATCATCGAAATCAAAGTATGTGCCTTCCCAGTTATTGATAAGAAGAGGTCTTTTTGCCTTCTTCCACTGTCCTCTGACAAGATTATTGTTATAAAGCTTATGGAAAGTACGGCTCATACCGCCAAGTCCCTCATTGGAATACACGAGAACTGCTTCAGGTGAATAGAATTCTTCTCCGGGAGATAAAAGCCAGCCGAAATCAGAAGGATCAATACCCATCATAATTCGGGAGGATTCATTAAAATCAACTTCAATTTCACAAAGGTGGTTACATGAATAAACAAGATTAAATCCGTAAGCATCGCCGTATTCTTCTGTAGCACCGTGTCTTAAAAGTGCCATAAAGGGATTTTGCTGAGCGGAGGAAGAGCCTCTGCGGCTGCCTATTCCCTGTCTGCCGTGCGCTAAAGCTCTTCTTTCAAAGTTTCTTTCGTTATTGTGTCTGCCGTAAAGGGTTATAAGATCAAAATCTTTTCCTATAAGGTCAAGATTAAAGCTCATTACTTTTTCAATTGTAAAAGGCTTTTCTGAAGTGTTTCTTATTATAACACTTCTTGTAAGTGCCGAATGTTTTTCAAATACGGTATAAATAAGTATAGCCTCGGCACCTGTTACTTTATCTCTTGTTGTAATTTCAAGGGTCATACATTCACTGTCTTCATTTGCATAAAGAGCAGGAAGTCCTTTGAGGGCGGGTTTTCCCGCATATATTTTATGAGAAACATATCTCATATCCGTTGAAGCGTTCCCGTCTGCATTTCTTATCTGAAGAGAAGCAATTCTCATATCTCCGCATCCGTTGCAGCCTATTTCAAGGGGATATACATCAGCGGAAAATCCCGTGCGGAGCAAATTGGGATTAGACGCACTGAAGGAAGCGTACATTCTTCTGTCTTCAAAATCAGTAAGATTGTAATCGGGAATTTTTGCTCCGTAATAAAGATGAACAAGATAGTTTTCATCATATATCTTAAAAATATAACTTGATGAAAGAGTATCGAGCTTGAAAATTTTCTTTTCACTGTCAAAAATAATGGGCATAATTTTTTCCTCCGGAAAATCAAAATAATAGCCGTCATCGCGAAAATGAGTACATATACCGGTACCCTACTTTCCGAGATGACGGCTTATTCTTAGAATTTTTTAAGCGTTAGCTTCTTTCTCTGCGGTTTTCTTTGCGATAGTTGAGGGTCTTTCATTATAAGGAAGAAGGTATTCAGAAACATCCTTGTATTTTACAGGGATATTCTTCTTCTTATAAATAACATTTACAACTATCATTGCAACAAACAATACAACTGCTACTATGTAAGCTGCAGGATTTACGGAACCTGTGAAAATTCCGGGAAGTGCTGCACTGAGATTGTTTATCATTAAGATATAGCAAATAAAAGATGCTGTTGAAAAGATAATTCCGAGTGTGGGGAAAGCAATATTTCTCTGGAAGCCTCTCTTGGAGCAGGACATTGTAAGAAGGAAAAAGCCTACAAGTGTCAGAACTACCATAAGAACGAGGCAAACGAGAGATACAGCCCAAAAAATCATTGCGGTTCCGACAATATCCGAGCCGAGAAGCTTGAGTATAAGATCAACATCAAAACCGTTATCAATGATAAAAGTGACAATAGAAATGAGATTGACTGTTGCATGCTTCTCTAAATAAGGAAGTATGTAATTTACAGTACCCATGGGAAGCAAGGTTGCAACAATGGGTAAAAGTCCCAATACTATTCTTACAATAGAAAGAGGATGACCGATAAGAGAGAACTTAAGTCTGTCATATCTCGGCTGGCTCTTTGCATGCTGAAGCTCAGCACGGTCTGCCTCTTCACGGAGTCTGTCTTCAATACCGTAGTACATAACATTGACACCGCACTTAGGACATTCGGGACGCCAATCTGTTATTTTGAGTTTATAGTTACATTTTGGACAATATTCTGCCATAATCTCACCTAACCTAACGCTGAAATAATTTTCTTTATCAATAACTTATTTTATCACAAAAAGTATAATAATACAAGAACTAAAAAATATTTGTTCAATTTGTGTATTATTCGAGCATAGTTTTGTCGATATTGACATTATAAGGCTCAGATAATGCAAGTATCTGTTCGGATGTAATGAACTGCTTCTTGCCGCCGCAGGACATTACCTTAATAAGAATTTCTGCTGCCTTTTCTATGGTATCCATAAGACCGAAGGCTACATCAAAATTTTCACCGCTGCAGAATATTCCGTGATGTGACCAGATAACAGCGTCATACTGCTTAATTTTCTCGCCTGTTGCAACTGCAATGTCAGCGCTGCCGCAAACCATCCAGGGAACAACACCTATACCTGCAGGGAAAACGATGGGACATTCGGTGATCATTTCCCATATCTCTCTTGTAAATACCTTATCTTCAAGAGGAAGAATGAATGTAAGTGCAATAATATTTGCGGGATGTGCGTGCATGATTACACGGTGAAGACCGTTAGTCTTTTCTTTCTTAATGGAGTGATTAAGAAGATGTGTGGGGAATTCACTTGTAGGAACGCCGCCTTCAAAAAGTCCCCATACTATCTTATAGTTTTCACCCTTATCGTCTATCTTAACGATACAGATATTGTTTTCGGGCTCACGAAGCACATTCATATAAAACTTGCCGCTGCCTGTGACGATAAAATATTCATTTGAAAGGTTATCTACAGTAATTCCTATGCTTTTCCATTCACCGTCATCACTGAGTAAGTGCTTGATTTCGGCTACTTCTTCATCGGTCATTCTGTAAGACATATTACCGCCGTTTCTTTCATTCCAGCCCTTAAGCCATGACTGGTGACAGATATCGGCAAATCTTGCTACTGCTTTAAGTTCAAGTACATTGTTCATTTTATTTTACTTCCTTTCAGAAAGTACGTTTTTCTCGTACTCTTTTACAATATTAAACCAATTTTCTCTAAGAGGTACTTCGTTTATTTCACAGAATTTATCCCATACAGCACCGATAGGATAAGACTTTACTTCTTCACCGAGCACGAACATTTCAGTAAAATTACCGCTGTTCTGACAATCGGCTAATTTTTCATTGGGAGTAAGTAAAGCTCCGAGAAGTGCCTTTTGCATATTACGCATACCCATGACCCAAGCGGCAATTCTGTTTATGCTTGCATCAAAGTAATCAAGTCCTATAAGAACCTTTTCGGGTCCTGCTATAACGATTTCCTTTGCTATTTCTTTAAGCTCATCTGTAAAACCTACAACATGGTCGGAGTCCCAGCGAACACCTCTTGTCACATGAAGCGCTACCTTATCAGAGAAAAGAAGCATTGAGGGAATTTTATCCGCAACACTCTCTGTGGGATGATAGTGACCGTTATCAAGAAGGCACATAACACCGTTTTTTGCGGCATAGTTCATATAAAACTCATGTGAACCGACCGTATAAGATTCAACACCGATACCGAATACCTTAGATTCAACGCTGTCAACAAGAAAACGCGGATCATATTTAACGCTTAAGATTTCATCGAGAGCTTCCTTAAGACGAAGTCTCGGTGAAGTTCTGTCTGCAGGAGTTTCCTTGTAGCCATCGGGTATCCAGATATTATTAAGACAGGGAGTGCCTAATTTTTCACCGATATATGCACCGATTTTTCTTATTGCCTTACAATGGTCTATCCAGAATCGGCGTACCTTTTCATCGGGATGAGAAAGAGTAAGTCCGTCAGCAGCTAAAGGATGTGAGAAAAGAGTGGGGTTTATATCAATACCGAGTCCCCTCTCCTTTGCAAATTCTATCCACTTGTCAAAGTGTTCGGGCTGAAGCTTATCACGGGAAACAACACCATTTGAATAATCAGCATAAGTAGCATGAAGATTTATTCTGTGCTTACCGGGAATAAGAGAGAGAGCCTTATCAATATCAGCCATAAGCTCTTCCATGTTTCTTGCTTTTCCGGGATAATTTCCTGTTGCCTGAATACCGCCGGTGAGTTCACCCGCAGACTCAAAGCCGCCAACATCATCACCCTGCCAGCAGTGCATGGAAACGGAAACTTCAGAAAGCTTTTTTATAGCCGCATCGGTATCAATTCCGATTTCCTTATATATTTTTTTTGCTTCCTCATAAAGACATGACATGGCTTTCACCTCTTACTTTTTAAGCTCAATTGCCTTCTTTGCTTTTTCTGCAATGCCCTTTGCGTTAAGTCCGTATATTTCAAGAAGCTCAAGTGCGGGACCTGATTTTCCGAACACGTCCTCTACGCCTACTCTTGTTACGGGAACGGGACAGTTTTCACTGACAACTTCAGCTACCGCAGAACCGAGACCGCCAATGACATTATGCTCTTCAGCAGTTACTATGCAGCCTGTTTTCTTTGCAGCATCAATGATTATATCCTTATCAATAGGCTTAATGGTAGCCATATTTATAAGAGCAGCTGAAATGCCTTCACTCTTGAGAAGTTCAACAGCGGCAATAGCCCTTTCAACCATAAGACCTGTTGCGATAATAGTTACATCTGTGCCTTCATTGAGATATACGCCCTTGCCGATTTCAAATTTATAATTTTCATCAAATACTCTCGGAACTGCAAGTCTGCCGAATCGCATATATACAGGACCGTCGTGCTCTGCTGCAGCAAGAACTGCAAGGCGTGTTTCTATATCATCTGCAGGATTTATAATTGTCATACCGGGGATAGTTCTCATAAGAGCGATATCCTCACAGCACTGATGGCTTGCGCCGTCTTCACCAACGGAAATACCCGCATGTGTAGCACCGATTTTAACATTAATATGAGGATAGCCTATTGTGTTTCTTATCTGTTCAAATGCTCTGCCTGCGGCAAACATAGCGAAGGAGCTTGCAAATACAGTATAGCCAGAGGAAGCAAGTCCTGCTGCAATACCCATCATATTGCCTTCAGCAATTCCGCAGTCATAAAAGCGTTCGGGGAATGCCTTTTTGAACATACCTGTTTTTGTTGCTGCTGCAAGGTCAGCATCAAGAACAATGAGTTTATCATTCTTTTCACCGAGTTCCACGAGAGCTTTACCGTAAGCATCTCTTGTAGCGGTCTTAATTATATCAGCCATTTTCGTTTCCTCCCTTATTTGTTCAATTCTTCGATTGCGGCATCAAGCTCAGCCATTGCGGCAGCATACTGCTCAGCATTCGGAGCACTGCCGTGCCATGATACCTGATTTTCCATAAAGGAAACGCCCTTACCCTTAACAGTCTTCATGATAATAGCTGTGGGCTTATCATTACATGCCTTAGCTTTCTCTATTGCTTCTTCTATCTGAGTAAAGCAGTGGCCGCAGATTTCAATTACATTGAAGCCGAAAGCTGCGAATTTTTCAGGGATGGGATAGGGAGAGTTAACCTCTTCTACCGTGCCGTCTATCTGAAGGTCATTATTGTCAACAATCACGGTAAGACAGTCGAGCTTCTTTGCGGCTGCAAACATACAAGCCTCCCATACCTGACCTTCTTCAATTTCACCGTCACCGAGTATAGTATATACATTATAAGGATTGCCTTCGATTTTTGAAGCAAGTGCAAATCCGCAGGCAGCAGAAATTCCCTGTCCGAGAGAGCCTGTGCTCATGTCAACACCGGGCACATAGTTCATATTGGGATGTC
Organism: Clostridia bacterium; assembly: GCA_017513525.1. Classification (GTDB taxonomy): domain Bacteria; phylum Bacillota; class Clostridia; order Oscillospirales; family Acutalibacteraceae; genus RUG806. The sequence goes on along the minus strand of JAFXFC010000048.1, from coordinate 59,983 downwards.
CCTGAAGATATGAATCAGACTTACGAAGAGTCTTGAGGTCCTCAACGGGGAAGAATCCTTTCTCGGCAAGCACTGCATAAAGTGCAGGTGCAGCATGACCTTTGGAAAGAACCAATCTGTCTCTTTTTTCCCATTTGGGATTAGTTGTATCAACTCTCATCTCTTTGAAATAAAGATAAGTGAGAATATCTGCTATAGAAAGAGAGCCGCCGGGATGACCGCTTTTTGCATTGAAGGTGCCTTCGATAATGCCTTTTCTGACATTTAAGGCTTTCAGTTTAAGCTGTTTTTTTTCTGCAAGTTCCATAAGTTAAAGCACTCCTTTATTTATTGATTTTATTTAATACATCTATAAAATAATCGGGCAAAGGCGCCGAAAATTCCAAATATTCTTTTGTAACGGGATGAATAAAGCCTATAACTGCCGCATGAAGACATTGACCCACAAGTCCTAAGGAGTTTTTTTCGGGACCGTATACAGCATCTCCCGCTACAGGATGACCTATATATGCAGAATGAACTCTTATCTGATGAGTTCTTCCCGTTTCAAGAGTAAATCTGCAGTAATCATATCCCGAATATTGTTCAAGAACCTCATAATGCGTTATGGCTTCTCTCGGGTTTATGCCGTTGGGAGCTTGTTTTTTTCGGTCATTCTTGCTTCTTCCCAAGGGAACATTTATCGTTCCCTTAACATTCGGCATATGTCCTGTTACTACGGCACGGTATTCCCTTTTGAAGCTGTGCTCCTTTATCTGTTCGGCTAATGCCGCATGAGAAAAGTCATTCTTTGCAACTATCAGAAGACCGCTTGTATCCTTATCTATTCTGTGAACGATTCCGGGTCTTATAACACCGTTTATTGAAGATAACCTTCCCTTACAGTGAAACAAAAGCGCATTTACAAGTGTGCCGTCGGGATTGCCCGCAGCGGGATGAACTACCATTCCCTTGGGTTTATTTACAACGAGAAGGTCATCATCCTCATAAACTATCTCAACGGGGATATCCTGAGGAACAGCTTTTAATTCCACGGGCTCGGGAATAATAATACAAAGCTCGTCACCGCTTTTAAGCTTTGAGCTTTTTGTAACGGTCTTGCCGTTAACTGCAACTGAACCGTCTTCAATTATTTTCTGAACGGCACTTCTTGAAAGAGAGTCAATTTCGAGTGATATTATTTTGTCAAGTCGTTCCCCTTGCATCTCGGGAGAAACCGAAAAGATTATCTCATTCACCGCTTGTTTCCTCTGAAAGCTTTTTCTTTTCCTCTTTTGACTCTTTTACTATCTCATATATAAGATAAAAGATAAGAGCAAATGCACCGCAGGTCACAAGGCAGTCCGCAAAATTATATACGGGGAAATCTACAAAAAGCGTTTTGATATAGTCAACTACAAAGCCTTTTGTAATTCTGTCTATCATATTTGCAGCGCCGCCTGCGAGTATTATCGGAATACATATATCATATGCAAGCGGTCTTTTCAAAGGTAATGCAAGATAAACAAGTGCCACTGCTATGATAATTCCCGTAAACAGGGAAAGAAGCTCGGGATTACCGTCAAACATACTCCATGCCATGCCCGTATTCTGAACATAAGTCCAGCCTAAAATTCCGTCTATAAAACGAACATCCTCATATAATGCAATATTATCGGTAACGACATTCTTAATAACAAGATCGACGGCAACCAGAACAGCAATACCCAAAAGCTGTAAAAACAGTGTTATGATTTTCTTTTTATTATATTTTTTCAATTTAAATCCTCCGCGCAGTTCATCGGATTATTTTCTTCTTCTGCCTCTTCTTTTGCTTTTTCCGAACTTCTGAGAGGGAGTAGAAGATGTTATGGTATCCGCATCTTCAAAAGCAGAAAAATCAACATTAAAGCCTTCTACATCTTTATTGACAGCAGCATTATCATCAATGCTGTTTTCTTGTTCGAGAGAATTATTATCCGATGCATATTCGTCAGCGGTAAAATCAGCGGAAAAATCAGAAAATTCTTCATCGAAGCTTTCAAAAGAATCAAAATCATCAATATCTGCAAATTCACCGATCACACTGTCACTGATATCTTCAGAAGGCTCAGCCTGTTCAGAAGTAACTACATTTTCAACCTCGGTCGTTTCGTTGGAAATTACCTCATTAATAGCACCTCTTAAATTTTCTGCAATAGCGGAAAAATCATCGGTTGAATAATCAATGCCTGAAGTGAATAGAGGTTCAGACGGCTTTTCTGCAACAGGTTCAGTCTTTTCTTCAGTATCCGAAAGAGTCAGATCTGAGAAATCCGAAACCGTATCATTATCGTCAATGAACTTATCAGTATCAAAATCAACAGGTCTTGTCACACCTGATAAAATGTCTTCTATCTTCTGAGCTGCTTTTTCGGGAGTTACACCGCTTTTAATGACAGAAGCTTCAGAATTATCTGCGGAATCTGCTAAATTCTCTCTTTCTCTGTATAAGCCGTAAACAGAAAGCATTTTAATGACATCAACATCATGAGCAATGGGCTCAAAATGAGCGTCTACATTGATATGAAAAACTTCATTCTCTTCAAATGCAGGAAGCACTTCAAGAGCGGCTTTTTGTGCACTGAGCATTTCTTCGCTTGCCTTTACCTGTTTTTCAAGACTCTCACGAAGCTGAGTTGACTGGCTCTGAACTATATGATAATTCTTTTCGACAGTATTTATAAGATCAACAAGCTTTACTTTGAGATTGGTAGCAAGAGAGGTCATTCTTTCACATTCATGCTTTGCACCGCTTAACATTTCAGCAGCCTTTGAAGATGCCTCAGACATCATAGCATCAGCATTGCTGTCTGCTGCTTCAATTTTACTCTTAGCCTCTGCAGAAGCAGAAGAGAGCATTGCGGCACTTTCCTCTTTTGCAGAAGTGAGAATTCTCTCAACGGTTTCATCAGTTTCTATAAGTGCTGTTTTTACTGCATTTTCAGCCTCAGTTATAATTTCCTGAGCCTTGATTTTTGCGGAATTCAGAAGCTCTTCTGACTGAGCACGGGTGTTATTATGTATTTCTTCACTGATAGATTTTGCCTCACTGAGAAGCTTTTCGGCAAGCTCCTTGGCATCAGCAGATTCTTTTGCAGCTGCTTCCCTTACAGCTGCTACTTCTTCCTGTGCACGGCTCTTTGCTTCCTCTATATACATAAAGGAATTATGGCTGCTGACACGGTTTAATTCATCAGCCTGTTTCTTTGCTTCGTCTATCATCTGAACAGCTCTGGTCTCAGCCTCATCAATAAGCTGTATGGATGTACCCTTAGCCTTTTCAAGATTTTCTTTAGCTTGTGCTACATATTCCTGAGAATCTTCTTCTGCTTTTTTCATGATAAGCTCGGCATCATTCTTAGCAGCATTTACAAGATCCTGAGAATATTTTTCAGCAGCAGCAGAAAGTTCATCCGCCTTTGTTGTAGCTTCCGTTATCATTGCGTCAGCCACAATTTTTGCATCACTGCGCATTACTTCTATTTCAGATTTTGCATCACTGCGCATCATATCTGTTTCAGCTTTTGTTTCACTGAGCATTTCCTCAGCACGCATCTTTGCTTCTTCAAGTATATTTGCTGCCTTTTCATCACAGTCACCGAGAAGCTCATTAACGCTCATTTCAACCTCAGCGGTTACAGATGCGGCAGATTCTCTTGCAGCAGACAGATATCCGTCTGCCATAACCTTAGCAGACTGGATGATACTTGTATACTCTGCCTCAGCAGCAGCTGTAATCTTTTCAGCCTTAATCTTCGCTTCTTCAATGATTCCTTCGCCGTTTTTGTATATTTCGGCAACATTATTGTTTGCTTCAACAATAATTGCATCTGCCTGTGCCTGAGATGTTGAAATTATCATATCTGCACTCTTTTGTGCATTAAGAAGAACGTCTCTTAAAACATTTTCATCTTTTCTGTATTCATCAAGCTTTGCGGCAAGAACACTGAGTTTTCTGATAAGATTGGCATTTTCTTCAAATATCTGTTCATAGTCATTTATTATCAGTGACAGCATCTTATCTACATCTTCTGCAGAATAACCACCGTTTTCAAGTTTTTTCAGTTCTGTCTGTTTAAGCTGTGCAGGTGTAAGCATAGCAATTCGCTTCCTTTCCTCTCAAGAGTTTCTTAAACTATTATTAATTAAACAAAAAACATTCCGTTGCTTTCGAGTTCATCAAGAAGATCACCCATAACATCAACATTATAAGGTGTAATAATATAAGTGTTATTTGCGATCTTCTTAAGCTTTCCTCCGTTTGCATATGCAACACCGCTGAGGAAGCAAAGAAGTCTTGCAGCCTCATCCTTTGCAGTTGCTTCAAGATTGAGAACTACTGTTCTCTTATCAAGTAATTCATCGGCAATACCTGTTGCCTCTTCAAAGCGTTCGGGCTTTTTAAGAACGACCTGAAGCTTTGCTGTTGTGTGAATATCAACTACCTTTGTACCTGAGGGAGCTGACAGAGAAAGACCTCTTCTGTCTGATGTGCGTTTGCTGTTATCCTGTGAGTAAGCAGGATCATATTCGAGATCATCATCCTCAACCTCATCGAAATAGCCGTCATCAATGTTCAGCATCTTTTTTAATTTATCTCCTATACCCATTATTAATACGTCCTTTCATTTATTTAACAATATAATATATACATTTTAATACCGTCTTGCACCGAATAAGGAACTTCCGACTCTTACAATCGTTGCACCCTCAAGAATTGCCGGAACAAAGTCCGACGACATTCCCATTGATAGGACACTCAGCTCAGATTTACCCTTTAACGGTACCTTTAAGTCTTCATAAAGCAATCTTGTTTTTTCAAAATAACGCCGTGCTTCATCATCATTTTCGCATATGGGCGGTACACACATAAGACCTTTTATTTTTATGCCCGGCATTTCTGCGATCTCACAGGCACTTTCTTTCAAAAGGCCTATCGGCATACCCGTTTTTGCTTCTTCATCACCGATATTAACTTCAAGCAGGATATCCATTTCTTTTTCATGTTTCACCGCCTGACGGGAGATTTCTTCAGCAAGTGACACGCTGTCAACAGATTGAATCATTGATACCGTGTCAATTATTTTTCTCACCTTGTTCGACTGTAAATGTCCGATAATGTGCATTTTGATATCTTTGGTATCAAGAAAATCAAGCTTTGAGAGAAGCTCCTGAACTTTGTTCTCTCCGATAAGCTTGGCTCCGAGGGAAATCATGTGATTTATCATTACGGGACTCACGGTTTTTGTAACCGCCATAAGACTTACTTCCTCGGGAGCTCTTCCCGCTTTTATTGCAGCTTCAGAGATTTCTGAAGTAACTCTCTTATAATTTTCGTCCAAATAAGACAGATCAAAATCAATCGAGGAGTTTTGAGTCATACATATCAGTCCCTTCCAATATTATATCATCATAAAGCTCCAGATATCCTCTTTCATCCGGTGGGGCTGAAGTCAGAATTATATTTTCATCTGAATAAATTATATTGATCTTTTTGAATTCAGCAATATTTCCGACCTTGACATATACACCCTTTACTCCGTCTACAGTGCGAAGTGCCTGTCTGTCAACTGCAAGACCTGTAAAAGCTTCAACTCTTATTTTAATCGATGCAAGTCTTAAATCGGCAATATCCTCATTCATTATATTGCTGCCGAGTATCAATGTAACGGGAGTGTTTGCATCTGACTGATTTATTGCAACCACCGTCATTTTCAATTCATCGACAGGTGAATTGGCAAAGGTAACAGTAACTGTCGTGCCTGTCTTAATATTTCCGAGCCGGTCTAATGTAGTATTACATACAAGATACCAGTTAAAATCTGTTATGATCTTACCGACATTATCGGAAGAAACTAAAGAAGGCTCGCTGTTCAGTATACTTTCAACTTGGGAAAAATTGAGATTTTTTACATTCTCAAAATCAACGGCATTTTCATACCCGTCTGCGGTATTTACATAGTAGCCCGACTGTGGGGCTTCTATTGACGAACCGACATTAACGGACTTTTCAAGTGCGGAATATTCATTCGTAAGCTGTGTAATTATATCCGATACATCAACGGGAGTGCCGATTGCAATCTGTTTTCTTGTAATTGCTTCCCGAAGCTCTCTGGATTTTGTATATATTTCGGAAAGCTCATCATTTTCAATGCTTGAAGACAAAGAAAACAATGATTTTGTTACGCTGCTTTTATATAGGTCTATATCTGTCTGCAGTGTTCCTCCGACAGCGGATTCTATGGAGCGGTAATACTCAATTTCATTTTGAAGCTCCTTAAGCCTTGAAGCATTCTGAGCTGCAGCTTCATTCGCATAAATATCTGCAACGGTATCACCTATGGCAACCTTGTTTCCGTTAGTGACAGCGGGAACTATTGTTCCGGAATATGTGTTATTGATACACACCTCGCTTCTGACTGCAAAAGCATCAACATCAATTGTATCGTAGACCGTCTGCTGAACTGCAGTCTGTGTTCTGACGGGACTTATGTTTCCTTTGAAAACCGTTAACGGATAAATTACAAAGAACATAAGAACAAGAAACAAAACCACCCAAAAAATATTTTTTATAACGGGAGAAGTTACTTCAAAATCTATATTGGTTCTCACATGAGGCTTTTTCAATCAGTTTCACCTGCCTTAAACAATCCGTTTGTTTTTATTATCATAGCCGCCGCATTTACGGCATCAGAAAAGTTTTCATATTTATCACAGTAAATATTATGGATTTCAGTATTGCGTCTGAACCATGTCATTTGCCTTTTTGCGTAGTGCCTTGTAGCCTTTTTCAGATTTTCCTTTGCTTCTTTGAGGCTCAGTTCCCCTGAAAGGTAGGGAATTATTTCTTTATGACCTATTGCCTGAGCGGCGGTATGCTTATTTTCAAGAGAAAAATATTCCTTTGCTTCCGTGATAAGACCTTTTTCCACCATTATTTCAACACGAGCGTTTATTCTGTCATAAAGAATATCTCTGTCTTCATAATTTAATCCTATATATAAGACTTCATATGGGGACTCGACGCTTCTTGAGCGTTCTCTTAAAGCAGAAGGAAGCTCACCTGTCAGATAATAGGTTTCAATGGCTCTGAGAATTCTGCCCTCGTTATTTATATGTAGCGACTCAGCTGTTACGGGGTCAATTCTTTTCAGTTCATTATAAAGGCTTTCAATACCTTCTTCATCTTTTCGCGTGCGGAGATTTTCTCTTATTTCAGAATTATCGGGCTCTTCTTCAAAAATAATATTTTTGAGAAGTGAATCAATATAAAGCCCCGTTCCTCCGCAGACAATAACATTTTTATTTCGGCTTCTTATATCCTTTATTGCCGCCGTGGCATCATCAATATATCTTGCGACACTGTATCTTTCTGAGTTATCCAGAAAATCTATAAGATGATGTCTTATGCCCTGCATTTCTTCTTCGTCGGGTTTTGCAGAAGCTATATCCATACCCTTATATATCTGCATTGAATCAGCGGATACTATTTCAGCATTAAATATCTTTGCAAGTTCAATTGCCATTGCGGTTTTTCCCGACGCCGTGGGACCTACCACCGCAACAACAGGAATTTTTTCTGTTGTATTTATTTTCATTTATATTCTTCCGAACTGTTTTTCAATTTCGTGCTTTGTAAGCTCATACATTACAGGTCTTCCGTGAGGACAGTAACGGATACTGTCATCTGAAAGAAGCTGTTTTACAAAGGCTTCGGTTTCAACGGGCTTTAATTCATCCCCTGCCTTCACAGCAGCCCTGCATGCAGTTGAATGGTAAAGCCATGTAAGCTTTTCGGGGACAGGCTTCATATTTCCTTTCAGAAGCTCGCCTGCCATTTCAGAAATTATAGCGGATATATCTTCTTTCTGGAGAGTTACGGGGCATTCTCTGACGATAACCGTACCGCCGCCGAAATCCTCCACTAAAAAACCGCCCTTTGAAAAAATATCAAGATTTTCAAGGACTACTGCATATTCTTTTCCCGAGAGGGTCACAGAAATCGGAGAAAGAAGCAGCTGAGAATCTGAGGAAAAGCCGTTTTCAGAAAGCTTATTGAATATCATTCTTTCATGCGCCGCATGCTTGTCTATTATCAGAAGCTTACTTTTCTGTTCAACAAGTATATATGTCTTAAATATCTCACCGACTATGCGGATATCATTAATCTCTGTATTTACGCAAGTGTTTTCTTTTGTTTTTTCTTCTTCGTCATCAAAAACAATATCTATTGCCTTGTTATTTGAAGTAACAGCTACAGAAGGCGCAGGAGTTTTTTTCTCCTCAACAATTTGTTTTGGTGTCATATTGGAGAAAACATTTGAGGTATCACGAAATGTCACGGGAGTCGGCGTGACACTTACAGAGGGAACCGCTGTCGGCTTTGAAGCTACCGTCACCTGCTCTTTTTCTTCTTTTTTCTCTTCGGGTTTAACTGTTATCGGTTTATCTTCTTTTGTCGGAATTTTTTCAGAAAAACGCATTTGCGTTATCTCAGGGGTCTTTTTTGCCGTAATATCTTTTTTATCTCTGAGCGAAACCTCAGGTCTTAATGTATCACCTTTATTCAGAGCCGATTTTGCGGCATAGAATATTGCTTCAAAAATTGAAGAATCCTCTGAAAATCTTATTTCAGTCTTAGCGGGGTGAACATTTACATCTATTTTTCCTGCAGGAATATCAACAAACAGGAAGCACATGGGGAATTTTCCAACCATAATACGGTTTTTATATGCTTCATCAAGAGCCGCCGCCGCTACGGGAATACGGACAAATCTGCCGTTGACATAACAGTACTGAAGATTTCTGTTAGGTCTGTTATTAAGCGGTCTTGAAATATAGCCTTTGACACTTATGGATTTATATTCATATTCACAAGGAATAAGCGCTTCGGAAATATCTTTTCCGAAAACAGCAAATATTGCCTCTTTAAGATCAGAGTTTCCGGGAGTGGAAATCACTTGCTTTCCGTCTTTTATCAGAGAAAATCTGATCTCAGGGTGAGATATTGCGGTTTTTGCAACAATATCGGAAACATAACTTCCCTCTGTCATATCCTTTTTAAGGAATTTCATTCTTGCGGGGGTGTTATAAAACAGATCTCTGATAATTATGGTAGTACCGTCGGGACAGCCTGCATCGTCAAAGGATTTTTCTTCGCCACCTTCTATATCAATGAGAGTGCCGATTTCTTCCTCTTCGGTCTTAGTAAGCATTGAAAGCCTTGAAACTGCCGCAATGGAAGGGAGCGCTTCCCCTCTGAAGCCTAAGGTAAAGATAGCATCAAGGTCTTCACCCGAGCTTATTTTACTTGTGGCGTGGCTTATAAATGCCGTTCTTACATCTTCGCGGTGTATTCCGCAGCCGTTATCCGTAACTCGGATATATTTCACGCCGCCGTTTTTTATTTCAACGCTGATGGCAGTAGCACCTGCGTCTATTGAATTTTCAATGAGCTCTTTCACGGCAGATGACGGACGCTCTACAACTTCGCCTGCTGCTATGAGCTCTGCTACCGATTTCGGGAGTACATTAATTTTAGGCATTTTTCCGCCACCTTTCCGTTAAATTTATTAAACTATACGGTTTTTTATTTCGTAAAGCTTTTGCAGTGCTTCAATGGGAGTAAGAGTATTCACATCAAGCACTTTTAATTCTTCGATAATTTCATTGTTGAGATTCCTGAACATCTGAAGCTGCATATCATCCTCAGGGGCTTCTTTTTGTATGTTCTTAGGCTGAGTTACAACTGCACCGTTCTCTTCAAGCTCTTTTAAGACTACCTTTGCTCGGCTTACAACGCTTACGGGAACACCTGAAAGCTTTGCAACCTCAATACCGTAGCTTCCGTCTGCGCCGCCTCTTACAATTCTTCTGAGAAAAGTGATGTCGTCTCCCCTTTTCTTAACGGAAGTATTGTAATTCTTAACACCCGGTAATTTGCCTTCAAGCTCTGTCAGTTCATGATAATGAGTTGCAAAAAGTGTTTTTGCTCCTATTTTCTTTTTATCTGTCACATATTCGAGCACTGCCCTTGCAATGCTCATGCCGTCATAGGTTGAGGTGCCTCTTCCTATTTCATCAAGGATAATAAGGCTTCTGTTTGTGGCATTCTGAAGAATTGAAGCCACTTCACTCATTTCGGTCATAAATGTGGACTGACCGCCTACAAGGTCATCAGAAGCTCCGACTCTTGTAAAGATGCTGTCAACAACACCTATCGAAGCACTTCTTGCGGGAACGAAAGAGCCCATCTGAGCCATAAGCACAATTATTGCAGTCTGTCGCATATATGTGGATTTACCTGCCATATTGGGACCTGTAATAATAGCAGCCGTATTTTCACCCGAATCTAAAAGCGTATCATTGGGAACAAAGGGCGCACCGTCAAGGAATTTTTCAACAACGGGGTGTCTGCCGTCCTTAATTTCAATCGTATCACTCATATTGACATCGGGACGGACATAGCCGTTATTCTGAGCTACTGCCGCTAAAGAACACAAAGCATCAAGTGTTGCTATTGCACGGGCTGTATTTCTTAATCTGAACTGATTATCGGCAACCTTTTCTCTGATATGACAGAAAAGCTCATATTCAAGCTTTGTTATTCTCTCCTGTGCTCCGAGAACCTTGGATTCAAGCTCTTTAAGCTCGGGAGTTATATATCTTTCACAGTTTGTAAGTGTCTGTTTTCTTATGTAGTGCTCGGGAACAAGCTCCTTGAAGGAATTAAGAACCTCTATATAGTAGCCGAAAACTCGGTTATAACCGATCTTAAGCTTCTTTATACCTGTTTTTTCCTGCTCACTCTGTTCTATTCTTGCAAGATAATCCTTACCGCCGTTTAATATTCCTCTGAGCTCATCAAGCTCACTGTGATAACCGTCCTTTATCATACCGCCTTCTCTGACGGAAAACGGAGGCTCATTCACAATGGCTCTGTCAATAAGCTCACGGATATCTGCAAGTGTATCAAGTTCGGAATATATATCCTGAAGCATTCTGCAGGAGGTCTTTTTCAAAAGTGCTTTTATAACGGGAAGCACTGCCGCCGTCTGTTCAAGGCTTCTGAGCTCTTTGGCATTAGCAGAGCCGTACACTATTCTTGTTGTTATTCTTTCAAGGTCATTTATACCCACAAGTATATCAACAATTTCTGCACGAAGCTGATTAAGGTTATATAGCTCTTCAACGGCATTAAGTCTGTAGTTTATACCCGAAACATTTATAAGGGGCTGTTCGACCCAGCTTCTGAGCATTCTTTTGCCCATAGCGGTCTTTGTTTTATCGAGGACCCACAAAAGTGAGCCTCTTTTTTCTCTTCGTCTTTCAGTTTCCGTAAGCTCAAGATTTCTTCTTGTTACGGCACCGAGAGAGAGGTATTTTTCATCATTGTAGATTTTAATTTCAGTGATATTTGCAAGGGAGTTTTTCTGCGTGTCAAAAAGATAAGAAAGAATTCCTCCGAGGGCTCTTACGGCTTCCGGCATATCAGCCACAGGCAGCTCATTGAGCTTCTTATTAAAATGATTTTCAACAATATCTGTTGCTTTTGTTATATCAAAAGCCGATTCATTTTTTACGGATACAAGAATGTCTGTTTTTCTTGAAACATAGGTTCTGACAGTTTTATCGCTTGCGACTGCTTCATTGGCAATGAGCTCAGCGGGTGAAAATCTTGCAAGCTCATCAATTATCTTTTCAGAAACACCATTTCCCGACAGCCGACTTACATAAAGCTCACCCGTGGAAACATCACAAAAGCTAAGCCCTGCCGCCTCATCCGTGAGATATACACATGCGAGATAATTATTCTTGGACTCGTCAAGCATTATGCTTTCAGTGACAGTTCCGGGTGTAACTATTCTGATAACATCTCTTGTTACTATTCCCTTAGCCGCCGCAGGATCCTCAGTCTGCTCACAAACCGCTACCTTATAGCCCTTTGAAACCAGACGGGCAATATAGGTTTCTGCCGCATGAAAAGGAACACCGCACATGGGAGCTCTTTCTTCCTGTCCGCAATCTCTTCCCGTCAGCACCAATTCGAGCTCTCTGGAAGCTGTTTTTGCGTCATCGAAAAACATTTCATAAAAGTCACCGAGACGGTAGAACAAAATTGCGTCCTTGTGCTGCTCTTTTATTTTGAAATATTGTTGCATCATCGGCGTGAATTCAGCCATTATCTTTTAACTTCCTTGTCAATAAAATCTCTTTATCAGCCGCAGCCGCCGCAGGATGCACAGTTACCGCCGCATCCCTCTTCCTGAGCCTGAGGCTCGCAAGTCATGGGGTCGTCACCGTTTACGCAAAGGGTGAGTATCTGAATGAGATAATTCATCATGCTGTCAACTGTGTTCTTTGCTTCTTCATAATTTCTCATATTTTCATTGAGCATAATCTGACCGTAAATTTCTCTGAATTCGGCATCCATACCCTCAAGCTTGCTCTGATCGGGTTCTTCTTTCTGTGATTCATTCTGATAAGAAAGCTGAATAAGATTAAGCTTTCCGATAAGGCCGTTGAGCTCTATATCTGATTCATTAGCTTCTCTTGCCTTCATAAAAGCGAGATATCTTTCATCTTCCTGTATTGCGGCACCGAGTGCTCTTACTGCTGTAATTACATCCATTTTAATTTTCTCCGTTTCTTTATTTTTGTATTTCTCCGGATAATATCCAGTTTAGTGCATTTGTTACTTTTACTCTGACATACTCACCGATAAGACTTTCGTCACCCTCAAAATCAATATTGATACTTCCGTCCGTCCTGCCTGTAAGCCTTCCGTCATTTTCCTTTGTTGTTCCCTCAACTAAGACCTCAAAAGTTTTACCGACCATACCCTTACATCTTTCGGCGGCTATTCTTTCCTGAACCTTCAGAAGCTCAGAAAACCACTTTGATTTTTCACTGTAGGGTACGGGATCGGGCATATTCTTTGCCTTAGTACCCTCTCTCGGTGAAAAGATGAAGGTAAAAAGTGATGTAAAGCGGACTTCTTCAATAAGAGAGAGCGTGTCCTTGAATTCTTCATAGGTTTCTCCGGGAAAGCCTACTATGATATCACTTGTAATTGAAATATCGGGCATCACTTTTTTAGCATAGACTATAAGCTCAAGATACTTTTCTCTCGAATAGCCTCTGTTCATTTCTTTAAGAACCCGATTATTTCCAGATTGAAAAGGTAAATGAAGGTGTCTTGCAACCTTTTCGCATCTTGCCATGGTATCAAGCAGCTCTTTTGTGCAGTCCTTCGGATGCGAGGTCATAAATCTTATCTTAAAATTCCCGGGAAGTTCGTTTATCATTTCGAGAAGCTTCGGGAAGTTGACACCGCTTAAACTATTTTTTCCGTAGGAATTAACATTCTGTCCGAGAAGTGTAATTTCCTTTGCTCCGAGAGAAATAAGCTCCTTTGCTTCTTTTATAACCTCTTCGGGAGCACGGCTTCTTTCTCTGCCTCTTACATACGGCACTACACAGTAGCTGCAGAAATTATTGCAGCCGTACATTATCGGAAGCCATGTCTTAAATTCCCTGTCTCTGTAAACGGGAAGTCCCTCTGCTATCTCACCCTTGGTTTCTTCGGTTTCGAAAACACGCTTACCGCCTCTTAGAACCTTATAAAGCAGCTCAGGCACACGGTGAATGGCAAAGGTTCCGAATACGAGATTTACATAAGGATAGCTTCGTTTAATTCTTTCGGAAACATGCTTTTGCTGCATCATACAGCCGCACAGAGCAATTATCATGTCCTTTTTGAGGTTTTTTATGGGCTTCAATGCACCCACATTTCCGAAAACTCTGTCTTCGGCGTGTTCTCTTATGGCACATGTGTTAAAAAGAACAAAATCAGCCTCTTCACGGTTTTCGGTAAACACATATCCCATCTCGAAAAGCTGTCCCTTTATTCTTTCAGAGTCCGCAACATTACCCTGACAGCCGTATGTATGAACATATGCCTTAGGGGAACTCTCAGGATACCTGACCGAAAGGATAGTTTTAATTTTTTCTATGTATTCCCGCTGTATTCTCATTTCCTCGGGAGAAACAACGGATATTTTTTCTGCTGAAACAGACAATTTGAAACCTCCGAATGCAAAAAATAAGGCTACTATCGAGCGTAAAAATCACAATTCAGTTTATTATATATAATATATTAAAAAAAGTAAAGGGCAAATCAAAAAATATTTTCAATTTTTAGCATTTCTCCTTCAAGAGTAATATGAAGATAGGCGTTAAGCTCTCTGAGCGTGAGTAAAGCCGTGTAGCTATCCCCCTCAAGAATGCTTTTTTCCAAAACAATAAATTGCCTGTCGAGCATATCAGCATCGGCATGCTTGAGAAAAACACCGTATATTTTTTTGTTTTTATCCCAGATACTTATAAGTTCATTTGCCGCATTCTCTTCGTATATATCTTCCGAAAGCTCATCAATTGCGGAAAATATTTTTTCGGAGGTAATTTCAAGATACACATACGAGGAAATGCTTATAAAAAGAGCCAAAGACAAAAATACAGCCGCTATAACAAGTCTTTTAGTCATGCTTTCGCTCCTTTATCACGGTATTTGTATTCCCTGCCTTATCAACTGTCATAAGATAAATATCAAAAATATCGTGTCCTGTATTTTTAATAATTTTCCTAAGCTTTTCTTCGGTCATGCCGCAGTCCTTGAAATCCGAGCGGATAATATTGCCGTCCATAACGACTACACAAGGAAGTCCTGTGTCTTCCTTTACTATATCCATATCCTCAATGCTTACGGATCTTTTTTCGGGCTTAAGCATTACACTGAGAGTTCCGTCGGTTTCTGCTATTGCATACTGAACATCACTGACATTAAAAACATCCTTCTGTCTTAAAGCTTCCAGAAGGTCATCGAGCGTAAAACGAAGTCTTTTTATCTGTGCCTGATCTATAACTCCGTTTCTGATGAGAATAAGAGAATTTCCCTGTAAAAGACTTCTTATTCTGATACTTTTCATGCTGAGTGCTGACAGGAAAATTTCAATGCTTACAAGCACAAGTATTGCAACTACGGTATTAAGCATGGGAATATCATTATCCTGCATGGGAGTTGCCGCAATTTCCGAAAGAAGAATTGTTACAACAAGCTCTGCAGGCTGAAGCTGACCTATCTGCCGTTTTCCCATAATTCTGACTGCAAAAATTACGATTATTAAAAGTATTCCCGTTCTTACAAAGGATGTGAGCATCTTATCACCACTTTCTAAATTTAAGTATATCCTGAAATTTTTCGGAAATACCTAATTTCGAAAGGATGAATAAGATGAACAAAAACACATCTGAAGAAAAGCAATATTTCACAGGCGACATAAAAACCGACAGTAACGCCGTAAAGAATGCCTTCGGCGGAAGCTTTGATCTTATAGCAAGAGAAATATTGTTCGGAAAAACACCGATATATATTTTCATAATAGACGGAATGTGCGATGAAATTAAAATAATTGAAGGTGTCATAAAGCCCTTAACGGAAATTTATCCCGAAACGAACAGTAAAAATCTGAATGAGAAAATACAAAAAAGGCTGTTTAAGGGAACAAGTGTCAAATTACTCAGAACCGTAGAGGACGCGGCTTTGGATATTATAATGGGAAATCTTGTACTCATTGCCGACGGGGAAACCGAAGCAGTGTCTTTTCCTCTTCAGGGATTTCCTAAAAAATCAGTAAGCGAGCCTCAGACCGAACAAAACGAAAGAGGTGCACAGGAAGCTTTTACCGACAATTTCAAGGATAATACCACTCTTCTCAGAAGAAAGCTCAGAACACCGAATCTGACAATAAGACATATTACACTCGGAAAAACAAGCAATACCCCTACTCTTATCTGCTATTTATCGGACAGAGTAAGCCGTGAGCTTCTCGATAAAATAACAAAAAGAATTGATAAAATTGATCTTGATGCAATTCTGGGTTCAGGCTATATACAACCGTTTCTTGATAACCGCCGTCCGTCATTTTTTACCGACACGGGTATAACAGAAAGACCCGACACCTTCGCTTCAATGCTTCTTGAAGGAAGAGTCGGAATAATTGTTGACGGCACCCCCTTTGCACTTATTGTGCCTTATCTTTTTATTGACTATTTTCATGCGGTTGACGATTATTTATCGAGTCCGTACTATGCACTTTTTATGAGAATTCTGAGAATCGTATGCTTTATTATAGCTTCAACTCTGCCCGGTACATTTGTGGCAATATGCCTTTTTCATCCGGAAATAATGCCCGCTGATATCATGTACGGCATTTCGGCGGCAACAAGCAGAACTCCGTTTCCCATAATGATCGAGGCGCTTACAATTCACTTTATTTACGAGATAGTCCGTGAAGCGGGACTTAGAATGCCGCGTTCCGTTGGTCATGCCGTAAGTATAGTCGGTGCGCTTGTAATCGGCGATGCGGCTGTTACGGCAGGACTTATTGCGGCTCCTATGCTTATCATAGTAGCACTTACTGCAATTTCCTCTTCCGTTATAGTAAAGCTTCATGAGCCCGTTGCAATAATGCGCTTCGGCTTTATACTCATCGGCGGATTTACGGGACTGTACGGTATTATGCTCGGCATCGGATTAATGCTCATTGATATATGCTCTGTTTCGCCTTACGGAATTCCGTTTTCGGCGCCCGTTTCACCCTTTGTCTTAAAAGCACAGTCGGATGTTTTTTTCCGTCGTAACTGGACAAAGATAAAGAATAAAAAATTGATTCAGGGGATGAAATTCTGATGGAAAGACTCGGCAAAATAAGCGCTTTTCAGATGTTTTCCGTGCTTCTTTTAAGCCGCATAATAGCACTTTTTACTTTTATGCTGCCGTCCGCCTCGTATCTTCCTTCGGGAGACAGAATAATAACGACCATACCCGTTATTTTTATTGAGCTCATCTTTACGGCTATAGTAATATTCTGCCTTAAATACTGCGGCAGTAAGAGCATTATTTCAGCCGCATCTGATATTTCAGATATTTTCGGAAAATTGGTTTCAGTCGCTTATGCGCTGTGTTTTATATGGTTTGCAGGCATTGCAGTATCGCGATTTGAGCTTTTTATAAGCACTGTCATGTTTCCTAACTCTGAACTGTATTTAATGACGATCATACTTCTGAGTGCTTCCTTTTATGCTTCGCTTAAAGGAATAGAAGCTATCGGACGGGCATCTTCAATTCTTTCAGTGCTGCTGGGTGCAAGCATTTTATTCATTCTCATCACTGTTTCGGACGAATTTGAATTTACTAATCTTAAACCCTTATTGACACAAGGCATCACACCGATTTTAAGATTCGCATTCTATATTTCGACCCGTGCCGTAGAATTAATTACAATTCTGATCACAGCGCCTCTTGTAAAGGGAAATATCAAAAGAATGACAACCTCATGGGTCATTTTTTTCGGTATACTTACCACTCTCATACTGATTATCCTCGCAGGTGTTACGGGTGAATACGGTGACGATCAGATATTCCCCTTATATACTCTTACAGTCATAGCAAAATTCGGCATTTTTGAAAGACTTGACGATATAATGTCGGGACTTTGGGTGCTTTGCGGTTTTATTCAGGTATCATTTCTGATATTTCTGAGCTGTTTTTCTCTCAGACAAAGTATGAAAAAAGCAAAAAAACTGCCTGTCTGCCTTGTTTGTACCTTAGGCGTATTCGGAGTTTATCTTTTTTCATCACAGACTGTAACATCATTTTCCGAAATTGTCGCCTCCTTCATGCAGGATATACTTTTTGTTGTTTCGGCAGCAGCACTTCCCTTACTGATCACAGCGATAAATTTCATTAGAAAGAAGAAAAGCGCATGAAAAAAACTGTCTGCATCATTCTGATAATTACTTTTTTATTAGTGCCTCTGAATTCCTGCGGTGAAATAGAGATAGTGGAGCTTAATGAAAGGCTTATTATTGAAGCCATTGGCATTGATAAAGAAAACGGAAAATATAATGTGACAATCGAAGGCCTTGATTCATATACGGCAGGCAGTGATTCCAACAGTGTATCAGGTGAAGAGCTGACAAAATGCTATCTGTTTGAAGGTGAGACCATCGGCATGGCAATGAACAGCATAAGTGTCATAACAGGTCAGATTCCTTTGTTTTCACAGGCAAGAGTCTTAATAATCGGCAGGGACACCGCAACAAACTTTCTTAGTGAAGCACTCGACTTTTTCAGGCGTGAATATACAACAAGAACAGATATTCTGATAGCCGTTGCTGACGGCAAGGCTTCGGATATCGTAAGTGCAGACTTCGGGAAAAATGTATCTGCAGGAAAAATTCTCGAATCCGCTCTCAAATCATACAAACACACGGGCACATCTGTATATATACCGCTTTATAAGTTTCTTAACAATGCCATGAACGAAAGCGATGCGGCATACTGCCCCTTACTCACAGTTAAAGACAATGAATACACAAAGAAAAAAGACGTTAAGATATTGGGAACCGTTGTTATAGGAAAAAACTCCGATACGGTTCTTTCTCCCGAACAGACCCAATCACTTACGATCATCAACAACGACACCGAAAACGGTGACATGACAATAGAAACAGAAAAAGGCAAATGTACTCTTGAAATCATAGACAGCATTTCAAAAATAAAAACCGAAATAATTAACGAAAAAACTGTATTTGATATCAAAACTAAAATAAAATGCGATATCCCCGAATTTCAATCTGAAACTTTTTCGGGACTCTCAAAAAGCGACACGGAAAAAATTGCGGAAATTGCCGCAAAAAAGCTTACAAGCATGATATCCGATACCATAACAGAATTTTATATAGATAAAAATTTTGATATTTTTAATTTCAACAGAAGAATAAACCTCGCAGACAACAGATTTTACTCGGAACAGCTCAATAAGGGCGGTAATTTCGGAAAATTAAGTGTTTTCAATATTTCAGTCGAAGTATCGGTACGCCGTATCGGCAAAGTTGTTTTAGAAAAAGAATAAGACAAATTTTCGCAATCATAAAGAAAAACTACCGAAGAAAACTAAATTGCCTTCGGTAGTTTTGCTTTTATCATTATTTTATTCTACAACAATCTTCTTAAAGTTTTTCTTGCCTCTTTTAAGAAGAATTCCTTCACCGATATCGTCCTTTGTGAAAGCTTTTTTAATATCGGTAACTTTTTCATTATCAACGGTAACGCCGCCCTGCTCAACTGCTCTTCTCGCTTCCGAGCGTGAGGCTACAAGACCCGATTTTACAAGCATTGTAAGAATATCAATAGCTCCGTCTGTAAAATCTTCATCCGAAACGGGAGCCTCGGGAGCATCACTGCCGCCGTCACTGAAAAGAGCCCTTGCGGCAGATTGTGCCTTATTTGCTTCTTCTTCACCGTGAACGAGCTTTGTAAGCTCAAATGCGAGAATTTCCTTGGCAGTATTAAGCTGTGCACCCTCCCATGAGTCCATTTTATCAATTTCTTCAAGAGGAAGGAAGGTAAGCATACGGATGCACTTAAGAACATCTGCATCGCCTACATTTCTCCAATACTGATAGAAATCATAAGGAGATGTCTTATTGGGATCAAGCCATACGGCACCGCCTACGGTCTTACCCATTTTCTTTCCTTCGGAATTAAGAAGAAGAGTAATAGTCATGGCATGAGATTCTTTATCAAGCTTTCTTCTGATAAGCTCTCTGCCGCCGAGCATATTTGACCACTGATCGTCACCGCCGAACTGAAGATTACAGCCGAAACGGCGGTATAATTCAAGGAAGTCGTAGCTTTGCATTATCATGTAATTAAATTCAAGGAAAGAAAGCCCCTTTTCCATTCTCTGCTTATAACACTCTGCTCTGAGCATATTATTAACAGAGAAGCAAGCGCCTACCTCTCTTAAAAGCTCAACATAATTAAGATCTAAAAGCCAATCGGCATTATTGACCATTATAGCCTTATCTTCACCGAATTCAATAAAACGCTCCATCTGTTTTTTGAAGCATTCACAGTTGTGATTGATAGTTTCGGTTGTCATCATTGAACGCATATCGGTTCTGCCTGAGGGGTCGCCGATGTGAGCCGTTCCGCCGCCTATAAGAGCAATAGGCTTATTGCCTGCCATCTGAAGACGCTTCATAAGACAAAGAGCCATAAAATGACCTACATGAAGTGAATCTGCAGTGGGATCAAATCCGATATAAAATACAGCCTTGCCGTTATTGACAAGCTCTCTGACTTCTTCTTCGTTAGTAACCTGAGCTATTAAGCCTCTGGCTTTAAGTTCTTCATAAATCTGCATAAAAATACCATCCTTTGTATAATACGAAACAAGAAAGCGGCTTCGCCGAAAAAACGGTGAAACGCTTTCAGATAATCAAACTGCCGAAGCTTTCACGGGAGCTCACAGCATATATGTTTTTTCCTCAGCAATCACACAAATATCATGTGAAGCGAGATAATATCCGCTGAAGCTATAAGCGCACAAAGAAAATCAACGGCAAAAACAGCAATTACGAGCCATTTGTCGCAAAGCTTTTTTCCTTTATGATCAATAATAAACATCATGACAGTCCACACCGCAAGTATCACGGGCAGAAGCAAGACTGCAAATTTAAGAACAGCGAAAAACGGTGATGTTACCTCAACCGTAAAATTGGTAAATCCGCTTATCATCATATTAGTCTGTGCCGTATTAAATGCCTGATATCTCAGCACGGAACAGATAATATACGCCAAAAACCAAACACCGTAAAAAATACCGTTTACGAGCGTTAATATAAAAAATGCAAGATTTTCGCCTTTCTCTTTTATAATATTTATCATAAAACTTCCACCGTAAAAACGGAGTTTCCTGCCTTTCTAAAATAAAGTTCAGAAATTAAATATAGCACCCGCGCCGTATGTAACAACAGACATTATAAGGTCAGCAATAAATACGCCGAGAGCAACTATAGGTAAAGCCTTCTTAAAATCAATACCGAGAAGTGCCGCAAAAAGAGAACCGGTCCAGCCGCCCGTACCGGGAAGCGGTATTGCAATAAACGCAAGAAGCCCCCACTGCTTATACTTCAGCACCTTATCAGCATTCTTTGCGGTTTTACCCTCAAGCTTTTCTATAAAGCCGACAAGTATATTATGCTTTTTCATGAACTTGAATATCTGCTTTATAAAGAGAATTATAAACGGCATCGGAATCATATTACCGATATAACAGATTGCAAAGGCTTTGAAAAAATTAATCTCAAATATCTTTGCAAGTATCATTCCGCCTCTGCATTCAAGTATGGGAAAAAGAGAGGTAAGAAAAATAATAATTTCATGACTTACGGAATCACTGAAAAGTCCCGCAAACCACTGTGTCAACTGTTCGGTCATGTGAATAACTCCTTACTTTTCTTTCAGATGGCATGTGCTGACATATATTCTCGTACGGCAATAAGAATTTCCTTGTCATTTTCAAACTTGAGCATATCAAGTGCTTCGGGATAACGAAGCCACAAGTAATCTTCTATTTCCTCTTTCTGAATGATAGTCTGCGTATCCTTGGTCGATGCTAAAAACACCTCGACACGCTTTTCTATTTTCGAGCCTATCCGGTATTGAGAATCCTTGCAGAAGCCTTCCAATATATCTATATGCAGTCCTGTTTCTTCAAGAACCTCACGGATTGCCGTTTCTTCTCTGGTTTCACCTTTTTCCATGTGTCCCTTGGGGAATCCCCAATGATTGCTTCGTCTGTTTTTTATAAGAAGAAATCTGTATTCTTCATTAATACGGCGGAACACAACGGCACCGCAGGAATGCTCATATAAGCATTCGAGTGTATATGAATCTCTCGGCTCATTGAACTCAAGAACATCCCTTATTTCATAATCAATCCTTTTCATATTCTTGGGAGCAACAACAAGCACGGATCTTTTGCTGTTATTGTAGCGCAAAACTGCAATTATTTTACCTTCAAAAACACGTACCGGGTGATTTACACCGAGAATATACGCACCGAGCACAAAGTTTCGCTTTTCACTTTGCACCTCAGCTATTCCATAATTTATAATATATCTTACACCGGTACGGAGTTCATAGTAATTACAGGGCTTTGTCACTTTAACCCTAACCATTTTTCCTAACATTATAAAACTCCGCAAAACAACTAATTTACATCATTATATAAGACTTAAATGCGATTTTCAAGTTTTTTTTGAATAATTATCCGCATTATATGACATTCCATAAAAAATTAAGTTAAATTCAAAAAAAATATTGTAAATTTTATAATGACAAGCTAAAATATATTTAGTTAGTCTGCCAACAAAAAAACAAATTCAGAAAAAAGGGTGATATAATGGCAGAAGATATTTATTTCAACAAAAACAAAAACAAAAAAACAAAATCTTCACATAACGCAGGCTTTACCGAAAAAATAAATCCCGAGCAGCTGAGCTCCGAGCCGGGCGAATATTCTTTCGGCAATATCAGAAAAGACAATAAGGTAATTAAAGGCTCTGCCCCGGTAAAAACAAAAAAACAGGCAGACAAAGAAAAGGCAAAGGCAAAAGCTTCAAACACAAAAAACAAATTGATTCTGCGTTCTGTCATCTGCTGTTTTCTTACATTGATCATAGTTCTCGGCATAGGCATCTCTGCCGCAGCAGCATATATTCTCAAGGATTATTCCGTTCAGGAATTCGGTGAAAATATTTATACCGAAAGCAGCTCGCTTCTTCATTCGGACAGGGTCTATAATATACTTTTAATGGGCATTGATACACTTGATACGGAAGCTTCTTCCCGTTCAGATGCCATGATACTTCTTTCCGTTGATACAAAACATAATCAGCTGAAGCTGACTTCTTTTTTAAGAGATTCATATGTTTATATTCCGGGTTCCGGTTATGCAAAGCTCAATGCTTCGTGTGTATACGGCGGACCTCAGCTTGTATGCGACACAATAGAATACAATTTCGGTGTCAGAATAGACGACTATGCCAAGGTCGGCTATGATATGTTCATCAAGATAATAGATGCCGTAGGCGGCGTTACAATTCCCGAAATCGACGAAACAGAGGTTTCGGCTCTCAAAAGAGAAGGTATTTTTATTGAACCCGGTGAAAATATTGATGTTAACGGTACTGAGGCTTTAGCTTATTGCAGAATAAGAAAAGGACAGGACGATTTTTACAGAACAGGCAGACAAAGAGAGGTTCTTTCCCTCGTTCTCAAAAAGCTGATAAGGGCTAATCCCGTAACTCTTATCAACACTGCAAAGGACATAGCGGGAACTATCGAATGCAGTATAGACAAAAGCGAGTTTGTGTCACTTGCACTTAAAATGGCTTCGTGCATTATGAAAGATATTGAACAGCAGACTATCCCTGCAGACGGCACATGGTATAATGATACCAAAAACTATCAGTCTGTTTTGGTTCTGGATTTTGATGAAAATAAAGAAAAGCTCAACGAGTTTTTATATAAATAAAGGAGATAATTATGAAATTTGCAAAGCTTACCCTTGCTTCTGATTATAAAATCGGAAAAATCGACAAAAGAGTGTACGGCTCTTTCGTAGAGCATCTCGGCCGTTGTGTTTACGGCGGAATATATGAGCCCGGACACCCGTCTTCTGATGAAAACGGCTTCAGAGAGGATGTTTTGGAGCTTATCACCGAGCTTCAGGTTCCTATCGTGCGTTACCCCGGAGGAAATTTTGTTTCGGGCTATAACTGGGAAGACGGCATAGGACCGAAAGAAAACAGACCCAAAAGATTGGAGCTTGCATGGGGCACACTCGAAACAAACGAATTCGGCACTGATGAATTCATGAAGTGGTGCAAAAAAGCAGGAACCTCTCCCATGATGGCTGTAAACCTCGGAACAAGAGGTCCCGATGAAGCAAGACAGCTTGTTGAATACTGCAATCACGCGGGCGGTACATATCTCAGTGACCTTCGTAAAAAGTACGCAAGTGCTCTTCCCTATGATGTAAAGCTCTGGTGTCTCGGAAACGAAATGGACGGACCGTGGCAAATGGGCAGTAAGACCGCAGTCGAATACGGCAGAACCGCATATGAAGCATCAAAGCTCATGAAATGGGTTGATCCCTCCATTGAAACAGTTCTTTGCGGAAGCTCAGGCTGGCATATGAAGACCTTCGGCGAATGGGAGACCACCGCTCTTGATATAGCATACGATACGGTCGATTATGTTTCAATGCACCAGTATCACAGCAATGCTGACGAATACCTCGAAAACTTCCTCGCAAAGGGTGTTGAAACAGACTCCTTTATTGAAAGCGTAATTGCAGCCCTTGACTATGTTCAGGGCAAGCGTCACACAAAGAAAAGAATTGATATCTCCTTTGATGAATGGAATGTATGGTATCATTCTAACGGCACAAAGTTTGAAAAATGGTCAAAAGCTCCCCATATTCTTGAAGATGTTTATAATTTTGCCGATGCACTTGTTGTGGGAACAATGCTCAACTCCATTTTAAGACACAGCGACAGAGTAAAAATAGCCTGTCTTGCACAGCTTGTAAATGTTATAGCTCCCATAATGACCGAAGACGGCGGAAAAGCATGGAAGCAGACTATTTTCTATCCCTTCTACTATGCTTCAAAATATGCAAGAGGCTATGCTCTTCAGGGAATTACCGAAACTTCAAAATATGATACCCGTTGGTACAGCGATGTACCCGATGTCGATACTTCGGCAGTTATTTCGGAAGACGGTGAAGAGCTTGTAATTTTTGCAGTTAACCGTGACATAAAAGACAGCATAACACTTGAAACCAAGCTTTGCGATTTTGAAGGCTTCGTTCCTGTTGAAAACATAGCTCTTCAGGACTGCGATGCTGAAGATATAAATACAAAGGACTGTGAAAAAGTTAAACCCGTTTCAAAAGAGCTTCCCGAGCTTGACGGAAAAATGCTTCGCTGTGAGCTTAAGCCTATGTCCTGGAACATGATAAGACTCGTCAAAAGAAAGGATTGATATTCTTGGCAAAATGCCCGAATTGTTCATTTGACCTCAAGCCCTGGCATATAAAGGCGGAATGCCCTTCCTGTAAGGTCAATATTCCGAATTTCAACTGGGAAGAAAGACTTGAGGAGGATGCAGTACGCTCAGAAAAAGCGTTCGCAATGCTTAATGAACGAGTAAGACTCGTAAAAGCATATCTTTTCGGCTCTCGTGTACGCATTGCAAGGCTTATTCTCACATTTACTCCGTTACTGCTTCTTGTTATCCCCTTTATCAATGTCACCGTAAATCTGCCGTTTCTCACCGACAAAGCCCATGTAAGCGTGCTTACCGCTGTTTTATGGGTAGTAAATAACGGCATTGATATCGGATCTACTCTTTCACTTTTATCGGGCGAAGTAATAGGCACACCCGTACTTCTGCTTCTTCTCGGAACAGTCTTTTTCCTTCTGGCTTTTCTTTGCGCGGTAATAAGCTTTTTACTGCTCGTTATAAGAAGCTTCAGTCTCGGTGCTAACGGTAATATCGTCTGCAATGTTTTAAGCATAATTTTCTCAATCGGTGCAGTCATTGTATATTTATCAGCCTTTTCGGCAATCACCGAAAGCGGTATAAACTTTATAACCGAGCCTTCTCTCGGAATTGCTCTTTTCGTCGCATTCATTTTTTACGCTGTCAATCTGACTCTCAGTATTCTTGCCGAAAAGGGCATACGAAAGGAAAGACGGGAATTCAGAGAAAAAAGAAAGGCTATGGGAAAATTATCCTGATTGCTTCTTGCAATTAAGCAAAAAAAGTTGTATAATAGTTGAAAATTAATATGGAGGAAGATATAATGTCAAAACTTTTCAATGCATATTGCAGAGTTTTTCAGAAAGCGCTTTATGTCGGTTCTTCTGTCCTTGACTGGTCAAAGCCTGAGCTTCTCAAGGGCGCGGGTTCCGTAAAAAAGCTTCCTGCCGTTATTAAAGAAAAGGGCGTTTCAAAGGTACTTATCGTAACCGATAAAATGCTGATGTCCTTAGGTCTTCTTAACGGTCTTATTGAAGAACTCGAAAATGCAGGTATAGGCTATGTTATTTTTGACGGTGTTCAGCCGAACCCCACTATCAATAATATAGAAGATGCTGTTGAGCTTTATCATGAAAACGGCTGCAACGGTATCGTTGCTTTCGGCGGCGGCTCACCCATGGACTGTGCAAAGGCATGCGGCGCAAGAATTGCCCGTCCCAACAAGACTGTTCCTCAGATGAGAGGTCTTCTCAAGGTAGGCAAAAAGCTGCCTCCCCTCTTTGCAGTTCCCACAACAGCAGGAACAGGCTCAGAAACCACTATAGCTGCAGTAGTTTCAAACCCCGTAACTCACGAAAAGAATGCTATCAATGACCACAAGCTCATCCCCAAGATAGCTGTTCTTGATCCTGAGCTTACTGTAGGACTTCCCAAGCACATCACATCTACCACAGGTATGGATGCACTTACTCATGCAGTTGAAGCATACATAGGTAAGAGCAATACTCCCGGCACCAAGAAGGCTGCAGAAAAAGCTACAAAGATGATCTTTGATAATCTTTACACAGCTTATGAAAACGGTCAGGATCTTGATGCAAGAATGAATATGCTTGAAGCTTCTTTCCTTGCAGGTGTTGCTTTCACAAGAGCATATGTCGGTTATGTTCACGCAATAGCACATAACCTCGGCGGACACTACGGTATTCCTCACGGACTTGCAAATGCAGTAATTCTCCCCTATGTTCTTGATTATTACGGAAAGTCCGCATATAAGAAGCTCGCAAAGCTCGCTGATATTGCAGGTCTTGAAACTCTCGGCATGAACAAGGAACAGAAGGCAAAGCTCTTTATTGCCGAAATCAGAGCAATGAACGAAAAAATGGGTATTCCCTCAAAGTTCGATCAGATAAAGGAAGAAGATATTCCCGTTATCGTGGAAAGAGCACTCAAGGAAGGAAATCCCCTTTATCCCGTTCCGAAAATCATGGACAAAATGGACTGCGAAGCTGTTATAAGACAGCTCATGGCATAACACATATTAACTCTTCGAGGCATAAGTCCCCGAAGAGTTTTTATTTCTTTATAGGAAATTCCTTCCTATAAAGAAATAAGATTTTATGTCCCTCCGAACGGAAAGCAAGCTTTCCTCGGAGAGGCCTCGCCGAAAACGGTCGCCGTAGCGCACGGCGAAGCCGTTTCTTGTGTTTTCAATTGTGAATTTTCTCTCAGTAGACTATTGATTTTAATAAAACATTTATGTTATACTTCAAATTGTATTATTATAAAATAAAGGAGTTGTCCGGATGTCAGATAAAGTAAGAGTTGGCATTATCGGTATCGGTAATATGGGTTCAAGCCATATCAACAACTTCGTTGCCGGTAAAATGCCCGAAATTGATATTACCTGCGTTGCTGATATTGATCCTTCAAGATTTGAAAATGCAAAGCAGAAGCTTCCCGATGTAGTTTGCTTCAACACAGCAACTGAGCTTATAAACAGCGGTCTTTGTGATGCTATTATTATTGCGACCCCTCACTATGACCATCCCCCCATTGCCATTGAAGCACTGAATGCAGGTGTTCATGTAATGAGTGAAAAGCCTGCAGGCGTTTATACAAAGCAGGTCAGAGAGCTTATTAAGGTAGCCGAAGGCTCCGATAAGACATATGCTATCATGTTCAATCAGAGAACAAACTGCATCTACCGCAAGGTAAAAGAAATTGTTGACAGCGGCGAATACGGCGAAATCAAGAGAGTAAGCTGGATAATCACCGACTGGTACCGCACTCAGGCATATTATAATTCAGGCGGCTGGAGAGCTACATGGGAAGGCGAAGGCGGCGGCGTTATGCTTAATCAGTGCCCCCATCAGCTTGACCTCTGGCAGTGGATATGCGGTATGCCCACAAAGGTAAAGGCTATCTGCCACGAAGGCAAATGGCACGATATCGAAGTTGAGGACGATGTTTCAATATATGTTGAATATCCGAACGGCGCTACAGGCACATTCATTACCACCACAGGCGATTATCCGGGTACAAACAGACTTGAAATAACACTCGATAAGGCAAAGATCATCTGCGAAAATGATGAAATCAAGATGTACAAGCTCAACATGGCAACCTCCGAATATACAAAGAATGCCGATAAGGGCTTCGGTAAAATCGAGGGTGAATGGATAACTGTTGAAACAGACGGCAAGAATGAACAGCATTCAGGCGTTATGAATGCCTTTGCCGCTCACATTTTAAGAGGCGAACCCCTTGTTGCAGCAGGCGCAGAAGGCATAAACGGTCTTACAATTTCAAATGCAGCATTCCTTTCCTCATGGCTTGATAAAACAGTTGAGCTCCCCTTTGATGAAGAGCTTTACTACAGCATGCTTATGGACAAGATATCAAATTCCACAGCAAAGAAAACAGTTGTTGAGCAGATAGAACAGGATATGGACTCAACATTCTGATAACACATATACTTTTTCGGACAAGGGAAAACCTTTTGGTTTTCCCTGCCCTGATTTTTTGAAAGGACGAACCTAAATTATGTTATTCTCTCAGGATATCGGAATAGATCTCGGTACAGGCAACACACTTGTATGTGCAAAAAATAAAGGCATTATCATAAGAGAACCCTCTGTTGTTGCCGTAGATGTAAAGCTTACCCCCGCAAGAGTGGTAGCGGTTGGCGAAGAAGCAAAGCAGATGATAGGAAGGACTCCCGGCTCCATTACCGCCGTAAAGCCCCTTAAGGATTCTGTTATAGCAGATTATGATATAACCGCAGATATGCTGAGAGCATTTATGAAAAAGGCTACAAGCGGCTCCCTTTTTTCAAGACCGAGAGTTCTCATTTGTATTCCCTCAAGTGTTACTGAGGTTGAAAGAAAAGCGGTTCACGATGCGGCAAAGGCTGCAGGCGCAAGATATGTAAGCCTTATTGAAGCACCCATGGCGGCGGCTATCGGTGCAGGGCTTCCTGTTGCCGATGCTACAGGCAGTATGATAGTTGATATAGGTTCGGGTACTGCAGAAACTGCTGTCATCGCGCTCGGTGATATCGTGGCTTCCCGTTCCGTCAAGGTTGCAGGCGATGCCTTCGACAGCGCAATAGTTCAGTACATAAAGAAAAAATTCAATCTTCTTATCGGTGAGAGAACCGCAGAAGAGATTAAGATAAGTATTGGCTCAGCCGCTCCCTACAGCGGCGAGGGTGCCGTATCCGTCAAGGGCAGAAGTCTTACAGACGGTCTCCCCAAAACTGCGGAAATAACATCCGAGGATGTAAGACAGGCACTTTCTGATCCCGTAAGTCAGATAATAGACGCTATTCGTACAACTCTTGAAAAAACACCTCCCGAGCTTTCCGCTGATATTATTTCTTCGGGAATAATTCTTACAGGCGGTTCAGCACTGCTCAGAGGTCTTGATAAGCTTATTGAAAAAGAAACCGGAATGACAGTACATGTGGCGGAAAAGCCCATAGACTGTGTTGTAACAGGCATAGCCATATGTCTGCAGAAGGATACACTTAATATTATTAATTCATAATTCACGGAGAAGCTTATGCGCAATTTCTTTACCGGAACAAAATTCAAAATAACCCTCGCAGTATTGCTGTCGCTCTTTCTGGGTGTTTTTGTTGCCGCTGTTTCAACGAGCGGCTCTTCACCCGTTTCTTCAGCTCTCGGCTTCATAATGACGCCTTTAGAGAATGCGGCGGCAAGCTTTGCAGACATGATGAGTGACTTCAACGGCTATTTCGTTTCTTCGAAAAGCTATGCCGATAAAATAGATGAACTGAAAGAAGAGAATGCCCTTCTTCGTTCTCAGCTTGTTGATTACGAAAAAACACTTCATAAGCTTGAAGCCTATGAGGAATTTCTTGATGTCAAAGATAAAAATCCCGATTTTTCATTTGTCCCCTCTCAGATAATCCTTAAGGATACTTCTGATGTATTCGGTTCTTTTACGCTGAATAAGGGTCTTTCAGACGGAGTTAATGTAAACGATCCCGTCATCTACGGAGAAGCGCTTGTGGGAATCGTTAAAACCGTCACTGAAAATAACTGCACTGTCTATTCTCTGTTTAATCCCGAGGTAAGTGTCAGTGCTTATGAGATAAGAACGAGAGAGGACTGCTATACGGAATCTGAAATCTCCGTTTCGAGAAACGGTTTTATAAGACTTTCGGGACTTACAAAAACTACTGCCGTGGTTTCAGGCGGTATAGTCTGCACATCGGGTATCGGCGGTATTTATCCTATGGATCTTATTATAGGAACCGTAAAGGAAATAAAGACCGACGAAACAGGTCTTTCCGTTTATGCTCTTATTGAACCCGAAGCTGATTATTCACAGATAACAGATGTATTTATAATCACCGAATTTCAAGGAAAGAACGGCTGAGTGTCATGAAAACTAAAAAACTGACCCTACATTTCATAAGAAGACTGATATATGTCTTACTGACAGTAGCGGCATATTTATTCCAATGCGCTTTTCTTCCGAGAACCGGGTTTCCCTTACCCGTATTTTTCTTAATCCCTCTGCTTATTTCCGTTTCTTTGTTTGAGCATGAATTTTCCGCACTTTTCTTCGGACTTCTTACAGGTGCACTATGGGATCTTGCTTCTCCTGTTACAGACGGTGCGCTCGCTTTGATATTCGCATTTACCGCCTGTCTTACAGGACTTTTAAGTCATTATATACTCAGAAACACGCTTCTCAATACACTGCTTCTGACAGCAATTGTCAGCATTATTTATTCACTTATCACAGAGCTGTTTTTCGCTTCGGCTCTGGATTTTCAGTATTTCAGAATTATTTTCTTAAATCATTATCTCCCTGCAACTGCTTTAACCGTCATTTTTACGGTTCCTTTATACTTTCTTATAAGAAAAACAGCAGTTTATTTCAGAGGAGAAAAACTTCTGATTGAGGCAAAACATGAATAACGGCAAACTAAACAAAAGAGTAATATTTATTTTTTCCCTGTTCGGAGTTTTCTTTGCGGGCTTTTTTGCCTTGCTCGTTTTTACACAGATAGTGAATGCCGAGGAATATGCCTACGGTACGGCGGTATCTACATATTCTGTTGCAGTTGAAGCACCGAGAGGCGATATACTCGACAAAAACGGCAATGCGCTCGTTTATAACGAACAGGTAAGGACACTCAGCTTTAATGCACTTTCCTTCCCGTCAGAAGATATTGAAATAAATTCTCTTATAAATAAGCTCATAAAGCATCTTGAAACAAAGAATGAAACATGGATAGATCTGCTTCCTCTTGTCTTTGACGAAAACGGTGTTATCACATATAAAGAAGACGCCGAAGCAGAGATCGAGTGGATGAAATCAGAGAGTATGTGTGCCGTAAACCCTTATGCTACGGCTGAAGACTGTCTTAATGTCCTTATTGAAAAGTTTGCCCTCCGGGAATATTCTTCTATTGATGCGAGAAATATTGCATCTGTAAGATATAATATGCAGAAAATGTATTTCTCTACTTCATATCCCTACACCTTCGCTGAGGATATTTCTGTTACAACTCTGGGATATGTCAAGGAAAATAACGATATTTTCCCCGGAGTGGATGCCGGTGTCACATCTGAAAGAAAATACACGGGTGACGGCACGGCTGCAGCACACATTCTCGGAGTAACAGGCTCAATCAGTGCAGAGGAATATAATGCCGAAAAAGAAAAAACAAACGAAGCTTTAGCTGCTGAAGGTCTTTCTGACAGCGAAATACAAGCTATTAAAAATAAAAGCTATGCACTTAACGATAAAATCGGTAAAAACGGTATAGAAAGTGCAATGGAAAGCTTTCTTCGAGGCACTAAGGGCACTAAGACCTTATCCGTCAATACTGCAAACGAGATACTCGAAAGCTATTCGCTTCTTCCCTCTCCCGGCAGTACGGTATTTCTTACAATTGATCAGAATTTACAGGAAATTGCAGATAAATCCCTTAAAAAGCAGATATTGGCTGTAACTGAAGAGGAAGCGCTCGCAAGCGGACTTACACCTGCGGGTGCTGTAGTGGTTCAGGATGTCACAACAGGTGCGGTGCTCGCTAATTCATCCTACCCGAATTTCAGTTTGACTTCATATTTTGAAGACTATAACACTCTCGCAGAGGACCCCGGAAAGCCATTATGGAACAGAGCTTTTCAGAGCACATATTCGCCGGGCTCTACAATGAAGCCCGTAATTGCAATAGCCGCCCTCGAAGAAGGTATAATTGATGCCGATTCAAGAGTATACTGCACGGGACAGTATGAGTATATTGACCAGGTCTTTGCTTGCTTCAATAAAACTGCACACGGAAACATAACCGTAAGACAGGCACTTCAGCATTCATGCAATATTTTCTTCTTTGAAATGGCAAGACAGCTTGGAATTGACAAAATGAATACATACTCCTCACTCTTCGGTCTCGGACAGAAAACAGGCATTGAAGTTTCCGAAAGTGCAGGTATTCTCGCTGGTATTACATACAGAGATTCTCTGGGACTCGGCTGGAAAGCAGGTGAAACGCTTCTTGCGGCTATCGGTCAGTCCGATAACTCCTTCTCACCCTTACAGCTTAATAATTACTGTGCGACTATCGCAAACGGCGGTACAAGATATGTTCCCTATCTTATTGAGAGAGTGGCTTCTTCGGATTATACGGTATCATCATATGAGCATACACCTGAAATAGCAGCAGAAACAAATATTTCAAAGTCTACTCTTGATACCGTTAAAGAAGGTATGTATCTTGTTGCAAACGAGGGCTCATGTGCACCGTATCTCGGAAATCTCAAATATAAGGTCGCATGTAAAACAGGTACAGCGGAAAAAACTCTTATTGTTGACGGCAATGTTGTTGAAGGCACCGACGGTTTTCTTATTGCATTCGGGCCCTATGAAGATGCGAAAATAGCAATTACCGTTGTAATTGAAAACGCAGGCAGCGGTTCATCAACAGCACAGGTTGCCGCCGATATATTCGAATATTACTTCAGCACACTCAATACTGCACCGACCGTGCAGAAGGATAATACGGTTATCTGGTGACAGGGAGGAATAAAAATGGCTATCAGAATAGTAACGGCATCGGGCAAAGGCGGTGTCGGAAAATCTACCGTTTGTAAGGGATTGGGACTTCAGTTTGCAAAAGCGGGCAAAAAGACTCTTCTTATTGACTGTGATGCAGGTCTTTCTTCTCTTGACATAATGCTCGGCGTTGCAGATAAAGTAAATTTTTCGTGGCTCGATATTGAAGCTGACAGATGTGAAATCGCAGATACTCTTATTGAAGTCACCGAAAACCTCACACTTCTCCCCTCACCAAAGTTTATTGAAGCTCAG
Source organism: Clostridia bacterium (assembly GCA_017513525.1). GTDB lineage: Bacteria > Bacillota > Clostridia > Oscillospirales > Acutalibacteraceae > RUG806. The sequence continues at coordinate 26,643 of JAFXFC010000048.1, read as the reverse complement.
ATAAATGACAGTATTATTTCAGAAATTGTGAATAATATAGATGAAATTTATGACATAATTATTATGGATGCACCCGCAGGTATCGGCACAGGACTTATCAGAGCCGCAAAGGGAGCATCAAAAGCACTCGTAGTTGCAACAGCAGACGAGGTTTCCGTAAAGGGAGCTAAAGCTGTTGACAATGTGCTGAAACAGCACGGTATCGAAGACTCACGGCTTCTTATTAACCGCTATGATGTTAAAGCCGCAAGAAAAGGACTGCTTCTTACCGTTGATGAAATTATAGATAAAACAATGGTTCAGCTCATAGGAATTATCCCCGAAGATAAGAATATAGTATATTCTACGGTAAGCGAAAAAGCACTCAGAACCAAAAAGAGCGATAACGCATTTTCGAGGATTTCTCAGCGAATTGACGGCAAAAATGTAGAATTGACACTTTCTCAGATTAAATAAGTGTTGAAATATCAATTTTTTTGTGTTATTATTAATTGATAGTAAATTATAAATATAATTTTTTAAGGATGGTGGATTATGAACATTGCACTGATTGCACACGATTCAAAGAAAGAACTTATGACACAGTTTTGTATAGCATACTGCGGAATTTTAAGTCATCATTCGCTTTGCGCAACATCAACAACAGGAAAAATGATAGAAGATGCAACAGGTATTCCTATCAAAAAGTTCCTTGCAGGCTCTCAGGGCGGCGCTCAGCAGATAGGCTCTCTCGTTTCATGCAATGAAATCGACCTTCTGCTTTTATTCCGCGATCCCCTCACAAGAAAGCCTTATGAACCCGACGATAATGACCTTCTTCGTCTTTGTGACGTTCACAATATCCCTGTTGCAACAAATATTGCAACTGCGGAATCCCTTGTAAGAGGGCTTGAAAGAGGCGACCTTGACTGGCGTGATCTTGTAAAATAATCCCTTTTTGTTTTTAATAAAGCTTCAGTCGTTATTCCGTTTTTCGGGATAGCGGCTCAAAAATTTTCATGCGATTTTGAGGATGATAAAAAATGGCACTTTTAACAAAGGCTCCCAGAGGCACAATGGACACTCTCCCGTCGGAGAGCTACCGATTAAGACACATTGAAAACGCACTTTCTGAAACAGCAGGCTGTTTCGGCTTCAGAGAAATAAGAACTCCCGTATTTGAGCATACAGAGCTTTTTATGAGGGGTGTGGGAGAAACCACCGACGTTGTGCAAAAAGAAATGTATACCTTTAACGACAACGGCAACCGTTCAATTTCTCTTCGTCCTGAAGGAACTGCGGGCTGTGTCAGAGCATTTCTTGAACACGGTCTTTTCAACGAACCGCTTCCGCAGAAGTATTTTTATCTCACTTCATGCTACAGATACGAAAAGCCTCAGGCAGGAAGGCTCCGAGAATTTCATCAGTTCGGTGTTGAAAGCCTCGGAACAGGCTCACCTGCCGCTGATGCAGAGATAATCTCACTCGCACGTCAGATATTCGACTTTTTTGAATTAAATGATATAAGCCTTGAAATAAACTCTATAGGCTGTCCCGAATGCAGAAAGAATTACCATGCGGCTCTCATAAATTATTTCAATTCAAAAAAAGATGAGCTTTGTGAAACATGTCTTTCCAGACTCGAAAGAAACCCCATGAGAATACTCGACTGCAAGTCCCCCGTTTGTTCAGCTATAGCCGAAGGTGCTCCCGTTGTTCTTGACTTCTTATGTGAGGAATGTGACACTCATTTCAAAAATGTACGCAAGCACCTTGATGCAATGGATATCGAATATACAGTAAATCCTCAGATAGTAAGAGGACTTGACTATTATACGAAAACTGTTTTTGAATTCGTTTCAACTTCTATAGGCGCACAGGGAACCGTGTGCGGCGGCGGAAGATATGACGGACTTATAAAGGAGCTCGGCGGAAATGCTCTTCCCGCATGCGGATTTGGCATGGGAATTGAAAGACTTATAATGCTCATTGATGCACAGAGAAAGTCACTTCCCGAGGAACAGAGAATTCAGCTCTATATAGCCCCTGCCACTCCCGAATATTCCTTTGAAGCTATGAGAATAATAAACGATCTCAGATATGAAGGAATATCAGCATTAACAGATCTCGGTGAGCGTTCACTTAAAGCGCAGATGAAATATGCCAATAAGAAAAATGTAATGTTCACGCTTGTTTTAGGTGAGGATGAAATTAAATCCCATAAAGCAAGTGTAAAGAATATGGATACAGGTGAAATAACTGAAATTTCACTTGACACCTTCACGGAAGACTTTATGCACGTTTCGATAAACGCGGCTTTAGGCGGTATCGGAATGGGCTCATTACAGGACTTTACTCTTATTAACGGAGGAAAACAATAATGGAATTTGTAGCAGGAATGAAAAGAACCGACTATTGCGGAAACTTCAGAGCAAGTAACGTCGGTGAAGAAGTAACCGTATTCGGTTGGGTTCAGAGAATGAGAAATCTCGGCGGTCTTATCTTTATTGACCTTCGTGACAGAACAGGTATTATTCAGCTTGCATTCGATGAAACCTCAGCAAAGGATGTTTTTGAAAAGGCAGCTTCCGCTAAGAGCGAATATGTTCTCGCAGCACGCGGTAAGGTAAGAGAACGCTCTGCTAAAACCGATAAGATCCCCACAGGTGACATTGAAGTATTTGTTGAGGAATTAAGAATTCTCGCCAAGAGTGAAACCACTCCCTTTGAAATAGTTCCCAACTGTCAGACAGCGGAAACCACAAGACTTAAATACCGTTATCTTGACCTTCGCCGTCCCGATTTACAGAGCAACATTCTCTTAAGAAACAAGGTAACAAAAATCACAAGAGATTATTTCTATGATAACGGCTTCGTTGAAATAGAAACTCCCATTCTTATGAAGTCTACACCCGAAGGAGCGCGTGACTTCCTTGTTCCCTCCCGTCTTCATAACGGTGAATTCTATGCTCTTCCCCAGTCACCTCAGCTTTATAAGCAGCTTTCAATGGTTGCAGGCTTTGACAGATATATGCAGATTGCCCGTTGCTTCAGAGATGAGGACTTAAGAGCTGACAGACAGCCTGAATTCACTCAGATAGACCTTGAAATGTCCTTCGTTGATGTTGACGATGTTCTTGATATGATAGAAGGCTACATAGTAAAGCTCTTTAAGGAAGCTATTGATGTAGATATTCCAACTCCCCTTCCCAGACTTAAATATAAGGACGCTATGGAGCGTTACGGTTCAGATAAGCCCGACACACGCTTCGGCATGGAGCTTTTCGACCTCAGTGACATTGTAAAGGACTGCGGCTTCAGCGTATTTGAAGGCACAATAGCAAACGGCGGTACTGTAAGAGGTATCACTGCAAAGAACGCTGTATCTGTTTATACAAGAAAAGAAATTGATAAGCTTACAGAGTTCGCAAAGGGTATCGGCGCAAAAGGCCTTGCATGGGTAAGATACACTGATGACGGCATTGCTTCCTCTTTCGGTAAATTCATTTCAGAAGAAAAAATGGCTGAAATTCTTGCTGCCGCAGGTGCTGAAAAGGGTGACGTTGTATTTATTATAGGCGACACTAGGAAGAACCTTGTGCTTTCAATTCTCGGCGCTTTAAGAAACGAAGCTGCAAAGAAGCTCAATATCATTGGTGACGGCTACAACTTCTTATGGATAGTTGAATTCCCGTTCTTTGATTGGGATGAAGAAACTCAGAGCTGGGTAGCTATGCACCATCCCTTCACCTCTCCTCTTGATGAATGTATTCCTTATCTTGAAAGTGATAAGGGTGCAGTCCGTGCTAAGGCATACGACCTTGTTCTTAACGGCATTGAGCTTTCAAGCGGTTCTATCAGAATTACAAATCCCGAGCTTCAGGGCAAGATCTTTGAGCTTTTAGGACTTTCAGAAGAAGAAGCACATAATAAATTCGGCTATCTTCTTGATGCCTTCCGCTTCGGACCTCCCCCCCACGGCGGCATGGGCATAGGTCTTGACAGACTTGTGATGCAGATGATAGGCGCAGAAAGCCTTCGTGATGTTATCGCATATCCCAAGCTCAAGGACGCAACAGAAGCCATGACCGAATGTCCCTCAAGAGTAGACGACGAACAGTTAAAGCTTCTCGGACTTTCAATAAATACAAAAGAATAAGCAACAACCGTTCTCCAAACAATGCGGAGAACGGTTTTTTTGTATTACGAAATAAATTATTATTTGGCAGTAAGATGTCTATCCCTTTTGTAGGGGAGGGGTCTCCCCTCCCGTTTTTAAGGGGTCCCCTCTCCCGTTTTTAAGGGGTCCCCCCTCCTGTTTTTAAGGGGTCTCCCCTCCCGTTATCAAAAATCACATACAAATCGTAGGGGAGGGGTCTCCCCTCCCGTTAGTGAGAGAAGACATATAATCGAATTAAATTTTTTATACGGGAAAGAAAAAATTTATGTTTATACTTTTAAGAAATATGTAATTTTTAAAGTTACAACCCTCGGTTGCGGGAGGGGGGAACCCCTCCCCTACAGCTAAAAGTTTATTCTGTACCTCTAAAAAAGTTACATCAAGATTTAAGTTTTCTCTTACTGTATACAAAAATACTGCAGAAAAAGAATAAAGCAGTAAAAATAAGTGCAATTATGGGGAATATGACAGCATACGGGTATAATTTTCCGTAAATTTCATAGTTTATCTCCCACCATAAATTTTTATTCCAATCGGCAATGAGAATTACGGGGAACAAAGCGAATATTGAATGGAGTTTTGAAAAAGCAGTAATATATTCATAAGTATTTATGATCGCTCTTACGGCAAAGGGCAAGATGAAAACACCTGCTGAAATACTCAGAGCGGAAAATGAACCGTAAGATAATGCTGATATCAACAGTGTAATTGAACTCACGATTAAGACCGCTGAAAAAAACACTAAAAATGCGAAACCCAGAAATTCTATATTAGATACACTGTTACCGAAGATACTGAGATTTTCCAATACTTTATGATTGCAATTTCTGATAAGCGAAAGACGGATATCTCCGTCAGCCCCCGAAAAACCGTAGCAGGCAAAACACAGCAGTGCAGATATTAAAGTGAATAAAAGAAACAGCCCCACTGAAACACTTATTCCCGAAATACTCTTTGCGATTGCAAGCCTTCGTCTTCCGAATTTTGATGTAAGAAGCAGAACATCCGTATCTAAAGTATACTCCTGTGAAAATACAAGTGCTGAAATTATAAGAGCAGACACCACCGATAAAATACCTACGAAACCAAGTTTTTGAAAGAGCGCTTCATAAGCACCGCTGTAGCGGTATAAAGCCGGTGAAGAAGCGGCAGGGATTACATCTTCAATCTCTTTGAAGCCTTCTATAACCTCGCCTATCGTTGCAGTACCGCTGACAGGGTCATACACCGTACCGAAAGGAGTTCTGTCAATAAAGGAATTATAGATAAAATAAATTTCAGCATGACACACGATGTAATCGAATCCGAACATCTTCTCGGCTTCAGCTAAAAAGTCAGCATTCACTATTTTTCCGTCAAAAGCTTTACACTGTTCCTTTTCCCATTCAATTGCTTCAAGCCCAGTATATATCTTTTGCTCTCCGTCTTTTTTATCATATCCCATGTGAGTTAAAAATATAATATCAACGGCAAAATAAATGAATAACACACAGTAAAGAAAAATAATGCCTTGAACTATTCGGTTTTTTATCAACTTTTTATTTTCATTTAATATGAGATTAAACATTTTCCGTCACCGAGCTTTCATTAAAACAGTATAAGTAAAGGTCTTCGAGCCGTGCCGTGCAAGCCTTCGCATTTTCAAACGGTTTTTCCGAAGCTAATAAGCGTACAACAGCAAAATCTCCTTCTGAATTTATATTTATAACAGTGTATTTACCTTCAATTTCTGAAAGGTTATTTATGGGAACATTGACTTCCCAGACACTGTCTTTTATTTTACTTACAAGCTCATCCACCGTTCCTCTTAAAATCAGCTCACCTTTTTTCATAATAAGAATATTATCGGCTATAAACTCTATATCCGATACTATATGAGTTGAGAGAATTACTATCCTGTCTTTTGAGAAAAGCGACAACAGATTTCTGAATTTTGCTCTTTCCTTCGGATCAAGCCCTGCTGTAGGTTCATCAAGAATAAGTATCTTCGGCTCTGAAAGCATAGCCTGTGCAATTCCGAGCCTTTGCTTCATACCGCCCGAAAAGGTCTTTATTTTATGCTTTTTCACATCAGTTAAAGACACGGTTTCAAGAAGCTCATCAATTCTTTTCTTTGCTGTGTTTTTATCTATACCTTTCAGTGTTGCCATATAGTAAAGAAACTTTTCGGCTGTAAAATTGGGATAAAAGCCGAACTTTTGCGGGAGATAACCGAGTATTTCCCTGTAATTCTCCCCGAGAGAGCGTAAATCTTTGCCGTTATAGCGGACTTCTCCCGAAGTGGGCGGCAGTATATCGCAAATCAGGCGCATCAGTGTTGTTTTTCCCGCCCCGTTAGAACCGAGAAGACCGTACACACCGGGAGTGAAAACCGCCGAAAATCTGTCAACAGCAATTTTATTTCCGTAATTTTTTGTAAGTCTGTCAATTACAAGCTCATTACCTTTCATATACACCCTCCGCCCCGAGAATTCTTTTTATTCTCATAAAATATAAAATAAGAAATACTATAAAGCACATACACCACAAATGAATATATTGCAGAGAAAAAATATCAAATCTCTGAAAATTCAAAAGAACATACACTGTCAGCGACAGAATAAGTCCTATCACCGAAAAAACATATACTAAGCTTTTATTTCTGAAGAACTTAAAAGCCGTAAGACATAAAACGCAGGTAAGAATATATATACAGGCTGAATACAATAAGCCGTATATTTCACTGCCGCCTGAAATTACGGCAATTATAACTAATATAAAATCCACAGTACCTGTTATTAAAAGCTTGGTTATCAGAAGACTTCTCAAATCATATTTACATGTACGCTCAAGTTCCCACATTTCAAAATATGCGCTTTTCAGTATTTCGCAAAGAGCAGTTACAGCCACTATCGGAATTACGGGGAGAATTGAGAATTTTTCATAGTCAATAAAAATGAATATCAGAAGAAATACCGACTGTATACACCAGAAAAGCGGAGAAATATAAGAAATCACATTTTTTAGTCTTCTGACAAATGTAAAGCGGTATTTATTTTTTAAATTTAAGTTTTCGATTAAGAGCTTTGAAGTTTTTTCTGCCGCAGCACTTTCATAAGAAACACTGCCGTTAAGAATTTTTTTAAGCTTTCTGTCCGTCATCCTAACCCCTCCTCTTTAAGTATTATTTTCAGCTTCTCTTTTCCGAGATGTATACGGGACTTTACGGTTGCAACATTACTATTTGTAATTTCTGCAATTTCACGGCTTTTAAGTCCTGCTACAAATTTCAGAAGAACTGCTTCTCTTTGTTCTAGTGGCAGCTTCATAAGTGCCCGTCTTACGGCATCCTTATCTGAAACGGTATCTTCAAATGCGTTTATTTGGGGAATAAATTCGATATCTTCAATGCTTGAAGCTTCTTTTCGGAGCTTAAAATAGTCAACTAAAACATTATGAGCTATTCTCATAAGATACGCATTAAAATGAGATTTTTCGCGGTAGCTTATAATACCGGTCAGAAGACGCAGAAATACTTCCTGTGTCAGATCATATGCTAAATGTTCATCCCCTGTTTTATAACGGATATATTTATAAACCCGGTCATAATTGTTTATAATAAGCTCCTGTGCGAGCTCATTTTCACCGTTTTTTATCCGATGAATAAGTAAAGCATTTTGAATATTGCCGTTCATTTTTCTCCCCCTTTCACTTATATAAACGAAAATTGCAACCAAAAGGATTAAGTTGAAAAAATTTTTTTGATATATTATAATAATCTCAAAATGATATAAATGAGGCAGTATTATGTACAGTGATAAATTAAAGTTTAACTCCGACGGCAAGTTTAAGATAATGCAGATAGCAGATATTCAGGAGGAAGCGAGTGTTTCTCCCGATACAATAAGGCTTATAACCCTTGCAATAGAAAAGGAAAAGCCTGACCTTATTGTTCTGACGGGCGATCAGCTTCACGGAATTTCTCCCTCTTATTTTACGGGAAACTCTGAAGAGAAAGTAAGAAAAGTAATTGATACAATAGTTTCTCCCTTTATTGAAGCGGGTATTCCCTTTGCTGTCACATTCGGTAATCACGACCGACAGGTGGGGCTTTCAAATGCCGAGCAGGCGGATATTTATAACTGCTACCCCTATTGTATTCACGGGAAATACGCTGACGAAAACGATAAAGGCACATTCAGACTTCCCTTATACTGTGAAGATAAGCATATATTTGATATTTTCCTTATTGACTCAAACGGTCAGTCCGTCACGGGTGAATATCTTCCCGTAAGTGAAGCTCAGCTTGATTGGTTTAAGACTGAACGTGAAAAGGCAAAAGAAGACGGCATTTATACCAACGCAATAGTTTTTCAACATATTCCCGTGCCCGAATTTTTCGATATTATCAAAAGAGTTAAATTCGGCACAAAAGGGGCTGTAGAAGCCTTCCGTACCCATAAAGGGGAATTCTATGTTTTACCCGAAGAAATCAAAAACAAGGGCGGTTTTATGGGCGAATCCCCGGCCACTCCCGACAGGAATTCGGGAGAATTTGAAGTCCTCAAGGAAAAGGGAAATATCTTGGCTCTCATAGTAGGCCACGACCATATAAATTCCTTCATAGGCGAAAAAGACGGCATAAAACTCATATATACTCAGTGTGCAGGATTTAATGTATACGGCCCTAAGCTCAAACGAGGTGTCAGAATAATTGAGCTTGATAAAAACGACCTTTCGGAGTTTAACACATATACCGTCACCTATGATGAACTCACTTCTGAAAAGCTCAGCAAACCCTTAAAAGAATTCGTGCTTACTCATATCCCCACCAGCATGGAGCAGGTAAAACGCCTTGCTGTTTTAGGCTTTATGGGAGTAGGCACTGTGGGCAGTGTGGCTTTATACCATATTCTTAAAAAGCGAAAATAAATCTCAGGGAGTCTTGTCCGATTAAAAGACAGACTCTCTTTTTTCGCGCTTTTTTACCTTAGGCACGGTAGTTCTTGCTCTTTCCTCTGCTCTTAAAATATCATATGACGCTTCAATTTTCGGTTTTTCTTCTTTTTTTATTTCTGTAAGACGGGTGATACGGTCATTTTCATACTGAGATATTAGTAGCGCATAATGGCTTTTATACTTCTTTTGCGGATAGTTTACAAGATAAGCAGAAAGACTATTTATGTAGCTTTCATACATTGAAGTCAATGCGGAAAATTCCTTTAATTCTTCATCTGAAAGAATAACATTTCTGAATGTACCGCAAGACTTTATTGTTTCAGGTAAACACTCTGAATTAAATGAAGTTTTATTGACTGTTTCTGCTGACGCTTTTATTTCTTTTTCCGTCTTCTGAGGTAAGGTGTATAAAAACGGCGGCAATATAGTAATGAGCGTATGTCTGTTTTTTATGTTCTCTGTTTTTATGCCGCCCATTTTAACAAAGCCGTCAAGAACAGTTCTTACCTTTCTTTCATTTACACCGAATAGCTTTGAAAGCTGTGCTTTAGTACACAGTATCTGATTTTCCTTTACGGTAATTCCGTCAATTACAGTTTCTCTGAATCTTGCAAGGAACAAAAGCTTCATGTAGATACCGAGCTTTTCGTTGTCCTTAAAAATTTCCGTGCGTTCAATTTTTCTCGGTGCTGCAACATAACCTTCCGATAACATATATCTCCTCCGAATGCTTTTTTCCGATTAACACAAGGGAGCTGAACCCAACCGGTCCGGCTCCCTTTTCTGTGTATATTCCTATTATAGCACATAATTTTTTTTCATGTTGCAAGTTGGTCCGAAAAAATGTTGAAAACTTTGTTGAAAACTTTTAAGATCCCTTATATATCAACGGTTTAAATGTTGAAAACTCTTCAAAAAAAAATTTTTTTACAAAAAACGACACCTATAAATTCTCTCTTTATTATATATTCTTTATTCTATTCCTTCTTATTTATATAAGCTTGGCTGAAGTGTTCGCCGAATTACGGTATCAGTATGCTGAAGGTCTGACTGGATTTTGTTATCGGTCGGCAAAATCTCAATAAAAAAATGCCGCTCACCCCTTATAAATCAAGGGAAACAGCATTTTATCGGTCTGACTATTATATTAACACGGTCGGCTTTTGATATGACCGAAAACATCAGACGGTATGCCAAATCCTTGGTTGTAAAAAAGACGGAAAATAAAGAGTTATTCTTCAATGAGAGTAAAGCTTCCGCTTCTGAGAATTCTTAAAAGATCGGCGTTGGTTTTAATGGGTTCAGAAGTTTTAATACCGCCGGGGACGCATTTTTTCTTATCGTGGAAATCTCCGCCCGAGGTCAAAACGGAAAAACCGCATTTCTTCGCCCATTCCCTTGCTTTTCTACCGGCAGATGTACCCGCATCCTTGCCGTTAAACACTTCACAGCCGTGAAGATATTTCGGATTATGACGAAAACGGAGCTCTCTGAACGGATGCGCTTCAAGCAGTAAAAGATCTTTACTGTCACAAAGCCTGAACAGCTTTTTAAGATAAAGTGCCATGAGATTTCCGCTGCTTCTGAGAAAATCTTCATCTATTCCGTAAATAAGAAAATCGTCAATAGTTCCGAAAAAACGAACTTCACACCCGAGAAGCACCGTAAAATCGTCACCTGCAAGTGCCTTCGCTTTTTTGTAGCCTTTTAAGTACATATCAATATACTTGTAAGGTTTAATTGCCTTATGAAACAAAAAGGTCTGCGGTGAATAATGATCGGTTATAACTATTCCGTCATAACCTCTCTCTTTATAAAATTGAATGGCTTCATGTGCATCTGATGAAGCGCAGCGGCTCACATCCGAGGTATGACAATGAAGCTCGTATTTATACTCTCTTTTTGACATAAAATATACTTCCGATTATATTTGATTAGTGTGTTATGAAGTTATTTTATCATAGCAACAGTTTCATTACAAGCCGTATTTACGGATGAAATACGAGGGAGTACAGCTCCATGCGTGGCAAAGGCTGTTTATCATTCTATCCTTATACGGTGAGAATTCAAGGTCATCCGGAACATATGCTTCCCAGAAGGTGTCTGCACCCAGCTCAACCATTCCGCCCCAGAACTCTTTCAGATATTGCACCGCTTCAGCCTTCATATCGAGTTTTAGCATAGCTTCAATAACATAGTGGCGCATATATGGTGTGACAGGTTGCTTGAATTTCTTGTTATCAAGGCATGAAAGAAGAAGTTTTTTTGCTTCATCCCCGCTTATCACACCGCCCAGAATCATCCAGACCTGAGAATGAACACTAAGCTGTGCATTGTCCGAATTATTTACGAAAACTTTTTCATTTTCATCATAAAGATGTTTTTTGGAAGCTGAACAGACTTGTGAAAAAAGAGCAGAATATTTTTTATATTCCTCATCACCAATTGCTTTAAGCAATCCCGAAAATCGTTCAAGAGTATAAAGATATACCCCCTGTAAGGCAGTCATACATTGGAGGCCCGGACACCAGTCAATAAAAGAAAACCAACCGTCCTGCTTTGTTGCAATCAGATTCTCATCCAGCGTGGCTGTGAAACTTTCAAGCTGTGATTTGCAAATTCCCAAAAGGTCATTTATAACATTTATATCTCTTGTATGCTCGTAATAATCACATACACTTACAACATATAAAAGTGCATAGTCCTCAATATGTGTTGCTCCTGAATGGTAGTAAGGAGTTTCATAAACAAAGGACGGCAAGAAACCTGATTTATTACATTCACCTGCGGCAAAAAGATATAAACATCTTTTTACAATTTCAAGGTTATTGAATGTATAATAATTAGCAAGTGCCTCAAGCCGAAGGTCGCCAATCCAAAGACGGCGGTCACGCTTGGGACCGTCTTCAAAGAAAGTCTGCATACATTCTTTAAGAGTGTTTGTTGCAACAAGGTCAATTTTTCTCAACAAATCATCTGTTTTATTTGCAGGTTTCAAAGCGGATACATCAGCACTTGTTGAAGCACGGAAGCTGAAATCAAAGAGTCTTATCGGTCTGGTGGTTCTTTCCACCGTTATTTTTATGTATCTGCAAGCGTACCTTCTCGGCATAGTTATTTTCTGAGGGAAATCAAGATTGATTACTTCCTCCTGCAACCAGGTTTTTGAAAGTATGCCGCCATATTGAGAAAAATCGTCATTTATCTCTCTGATATCTTCACCGAACTTAATAATTAACCGGACAGGAGCATCAACGAAAACATCAACTCTGTCAAAAGAAAAGGAAAAATGTCCCACCGCATGTTCGCCAAGGTCAAGAAGAATACCCTCTCCGTCTGAACCGATAAACTCGGTTATTTCGGGAGTGAGAACAGAATATTTCAGTTCAGGAAAATTATCCTGAGCCTTTCTCAGAAAATAATTTTTATCTATCATAATATTATATTTCCTTTATAATTGATGTTCTGATTGATAAATTGGAATTTGTTAAAACAATAAATCCATAAAAATTATGATTTTGCATATTGGGAGAGCAAGGCATGGTCATTCATCGGCTTACAGCAAATTTCTGTTCTGACAGATGACCATTTGCGTTCAATTTCCGCGGCGGAGTCGTTATTTATATCAACAACATTGTCCTCGTCATCTGAACCCATCATAAACCATTGGCTCGTTTCTCCATTGGGGCAATGTCCTTTGTAGGTCCATGTCTGCCAGTTATATGAGCATTCATTAAAAAGCTTCAATATGTATTCCCATGTTGCAGTTCCGCGGCAAGGAGAAAATTCACCGACAAGAACCGGCACATTGAAGTTTCTGCTTGCATGATGCTCGGTAACTTCCCTGAAGCTGTCGTTCGAATCGTCATAAAGGTGATACTGATACATCACATTTTCCCATCCGCGTTCTTCAGGGTGCGGTATGTCATCAGGTGTCCATATAGCTTCAAGTGTTATGATATGGTTGGGATCTTTAGCCCTGACTGCATCATAAAGCAAAGAATAAACATCGTGATACTTGCTGTTGACTTTATCCTCGCCTTCGTAATCGCACATCGGCTCATTCATCAGGTCATAGGCGGCAACCGTTCCGTTACCTGCAAAATGACAGGCAATTTCGCTCCACAAAGTACCGGCAACCGAACGAAAATAAGCACCCTCTTCGGTTTCATCATAAAGTCTGCAATGATTCACACGGCAGCTGTGATGAGCGATGCTCTGATGTCCCGGCACACCGTGCATATCAAGGATGACATACATACCTCTTTTTCCGCATTCCTCAACAATCCAGTCAAGGCGAGAAAAATCAATTTCGCCGTTTTCCTTGCGTTTCCAAGTGCCGACATCATCTGTCTGGAAATTACGGTACCAGAACGGCACACGCACACAGGTAAATCCCAGCGACTGAAGATAGTCAAGGTCATATTCGGTGATGTAGTTATCTTCGCGGATTTTTATAAGCCGATCGGCTTCCTTTTTACCGAAACGACTTTCAAGCGCGATTACAATATCCCATTGGGCATTTCCGCCTTTAAAAAATCCCTGCCATAATTCATCGAGCAACCATCCGCCGAGATTTGTTCCGCGCAAAAAAACTTGCTTTCCCTCGGCATTGATAATTCTTTCACCCTCGCAATGCAGCATACTGAGGCTCATACTGTATCCTCCCGTTACAATAAATTTCAACTTGATATTATTATATCACATTGAAGATAAAATTACAATCGCAGCGGGTGTATACAGTGAAGTATTCGGCTAAAGCCGAATGTGAAGTTGTGCTTTGGGCACAGTGAAGTTTTACACCTTCGGCGTAAAGTGAAGTTAAGTTTGCCATACAAATTGCGAAGCAAACTTCACTGCGTAAGCAACTTCACTCACAAAGTGAACTTCACTTGCCGTAAGACAAACTTAGTTTCCAAAAAGAAAAGCACTTCTTTCGAAGTGCTTTTCTTTTTGGGAGTACGTTTCATTTTAGAACCACTTATAGTTAACATATAAATTGTATATTTCAACGATTCTATTTACCAAGCAGCGGCATTTCTGTCATTCGAAGTCTTGCACAGCCGTATGGGCAAAGCTCTGTTTCCTGCACTCCAGTTTTCGGCACTCTTGATTTCGGTGTTTTTCTTGCAACACTTCTGTACGGAAACTTAAGTCCCCAGTTGATTCCCACCATATTTGCTTTTATGGTTACCGGTGGATTTTTCTGTGAAAACGGAATATCGCTGATACCATTAAAGCTCACTTCAAAATCCGCATTTGAATAGCCATAATTCCAAGCTGTTTTTGGTATGAACTGATAATCGCAATAAGGGAATTTGCGTTCTACACCTTTTTTTGTATATTCTCTCATTTGCTTTTCATATTCAATAGGCACAGAGAAAAGCAATGAGCCCATTTGCAAGGCATAAAGATTATTTGGTCTTTCTTTTAAGAATGGTGTTGCAGAAAACTCTATTTCGATTTCTGTTTTACCAATGTTTATTGCGAAATCAAGGTCTTTAACTTCTGTATTTTCGCCGTTTACTTTAAGATTTTTTGCAAAGGTTGGAATGCGGATTACAAAGTCAAAATTCCTTTGTGCATCTATGTAATAATGCATTTTATTCTCAAAAGGATAGTTAGTTTCGAGTTTGATTGTAACACCATTATCATTCAAAACAGATGGCAACATAACAGAATTTATTATTGTGTTTCCAGTATGCATAAATGATGAAAGAGCAAATTTAGGCCAGCCCTGATTGAAGTTTGCAGTACAGCAACCGAAATTCGGCTCAAGTCCGAATGTATGTGCATAAGGGCCGTTTGTACTCCACGGAGCCATAATCATCGTTTTCTGACAGGCAATCTGATTTACCTGCTGAACATACTGATGAGTCCACATATCCTCACTGAGCGTGGCAGGAAGAGCATTGAAGCCGAGAACCTCAAGCCGTTCTGCCCATTTGTTATCACCTGTATGGGCAAAAATTTCTTCGTAGGAATACATCTGCTCCACTACTGCACAACATTCAGTGCCTCTGGTAGGATCAAGACCTGAAAGCACTTCATCCCCTGTAAAGCCCTCAAATGCCGTGCCGTTGTAACGGTCGAGAATTTCGCGGAGCTTTTCTGCGTTGTCCGTATATTCTTCACCCAACAAATCGTGAGAAACAGCCTCACTTTTAAGCATCATGGCGATGTTTACTATATGGGTTTTTCTCAGCCACATATGACTCGGCTTCTTCCATGAATTAATGGCAGAATTATACTCAAAACCCTGTGCTTTAATGATTTTTGCAAGGTCTTTTATCCAATCTTCCTGATATTTTTCGTATAAGAAATTGAGCGAAATAAAGGTCTCAAACCATCTGAATTTTGCCCATTTAAACAGCTTGCTTTCTCCGCTTTTAAGCATTTCGTAATAGTTTTTAAGCACTCTGTAAATAACCTCGGGAATTCTTTCGTCCCCTGAACAATCGTAATAAACCTTGAGAGTTTTACAGATAAGCTGAATAGCCCAAGTATCGTATTTTACTCTTTCTTCTTTTTTGCAGGGACAAATCCAACCGTCATCCTCTTGAGCTGAAATAATTGCATCAATATATTTCTTTGCAACGGAAATCATTTCTTCATTCTGCAACAAATAAGCAAGTGGAATAAAACCGTCAAGCCAGTAAGGCACTCTTTCCCACCCCTCACAATTTCCGCCAATCCATGCGCTGTCACGGATGTCGGGCCAAATTTTGTGAAGATTACCGCTGAGTCCTTCCGCCTGAATTTCCAGCTGACGGCGAAGCCAACCCTCAGGCTTTATCTCTTTTGATGTGTAAAAGCTCCATTTATTCATATTTTTCACCTCAGGCAATGATTTCATTTTCCGTAGTTTTACTCTCTTTAATATCAAAACCTTTTTTGATGAGGAAATAAAGAGGCGGCAATGCAAATATACATACTATACCCGCCCAAAGGAACATATTCTTAGCAGGTACTATCACCTCTGCACCGACTTCATTTATAATAGTCTGTGCTGCTTTCTGACAAGCCATATCACCGATAACGGGGCCTATAACCATAGGAAGAAGTACGGTGAATATCATTCTTATACCTTGGAAAAGACCTGCCTTGCCCTCGGGAATAAAGTCCTTGACAGCGGCACTGAAAAGAATATTTACAAGAGCATTGCCAAGCACAACGGGCAACAAGCTTAAGAGAATGACAAAGATACTTGTGCTTGTTGAAAGCAGGAAGAAGCCTAATGTCATTACAACAACACCCAGTACGAGGCATATGCCTTTTTTCTCAACCGAGAGCTTGAGAAGCTTTACAATGCAGAATAGAAGCAACGCCGCAACAACCACTGCTGTTATTATTACAGAGGGTTTCAGGATATTGCTTACACCGCCGTTATCGGGAATAACGACATACTGAACATAAGTAAGAAGATAGGGATAGAAAACCTGGAATGCAATTATTGCAAAGCAGAACGATAAAAGAGACATATAGAGCCTTGCATTATTCTTTATAACTGACGGTCTGAAACCGTAAAAGAGGTCCACCCAATAATTTGATGAGCTTTCAATCTGCGCAGTGCGGGGAGGATCCTTGATAAGAAACAGACCGAGTACACCGCACAAGGTTACTGTAAATCCGAGACAAGCAAAGAAAACCTTGTAAGTTATAGTACCTGCCTGAGCAAAGCTGCCCACTCCGGTTACTGCAAAAGAAGACACTGTACCGACAACGGATAACACAGTCTCAACTACAGGTCGTTGCTTTGGTACGGTAATATCTGTCACCCATGCCTGAAAGGCGGCATCGTTACTGGTTGAGCCCATAAATGTCATGACAATATCCATAAGAATGATAAACCACACCGTGGTACCGAGAATTCTTGCTTCATCCGTAAGATTAAAAAGGTTTGCTACATTTTCTTTTGTAATGAAACCAAACATAGCAGTAACAATACCCCATAATATGTAACCAACGGAAATAAACATCTTACGGTTTTTCAGCTTATCGCTGAGGGCACCCATTATAAATGTAGTAACCACCGCCGCAATAGCAGAAAGAGCTACCATACGGGCTACCGCCGTTGTTGCTTCCATAGAACCGAGGATAGCCGCCTGTGACACATCGGCATATATTTCATTGGTGATAAAGGTGTTGAAATACATATTTTCAGTATTCCAAGCTATACCGCCCATAAAGCAGAACAGGAATATGATAAACCAATTCTTTTTACTTAATTTGTCTTTAACCATACCTTATCATTCCTTTTATACAAAAATTTCATACAGGATTTTTATTCAGGTATGACCTGATAAGTAACATCCTCAAACTGCATTGTTACTTCTTCTCGGGTGAAGCCTTCGAGGTCATATCTGTCGGTATAGTAATTGTATTTATTGATAGTGAATGTGCTATCGGGCTTACAGGTAATCATTGTACAGCCTCTCTGTGAGCCGAGCTTATCAATACCCGAATATGCAAAGTAGTCAATGCTGTAGCCGTAGCTGAAAGTAATTCCCTTATATTCAAAGGTTGTATTATTAACATGGTCGTGACCGTTGAACATTGCCTTTGTTGACTGGAGCTCAAGCATTTTTTCAAACATATCGTCTTCACCGTAGCCACAGCAAACCTGTCTGCCAAGTTCACCGATTATACCTTCAACATATTTGAAATCATCTGTATCTTTATAGGCGTTTTCACGGAATTCAGTCCATGCATCATCCATTTCAACAAGAGGGATATGGAAGAAAGCAAGAGATTTAACGGGCACTGCTTCTTCACTGATTTTCTCGTTTTCGGCGTTCATTCTGAGTATTTCAGATTCATACCACTCAACCTGATTGGGATGAATATTATCATATGTACCCTTGATGCTTTCAATGATGTTATCTTCAATATAAGCCTGAGAGTCAATTAAAATTATTGCCTGAGTGATGACACCCTCTGAGTTTTTCACTTCAATAGTATGGTTGCCGTAACCGTCAATGTCTTCAGGACCTGCCCGGAACAAGCAATATTTATATTCTTCGCTTTCATAAAATTCTGCAACAGTTTCTCTGTCAAAATATGAGTATGCCTCAGCATCGTGATTACCAAAGGTAACATCCCAATAAACACCAAGGCTTTCCATAAGATTTGCAAACGCCTTTATGCCGCTATGGTTATTGAATGTACCTGCAGAATAGGGAACGGGGAAAGTTATATCACCCGTTGCAATAACAAGGTCGGGCTTTTCTTTAGTAATCATAGCCGCAACTGCATTAAGAGCTTTTTCATCCACAGTCTTTGACATGAAACCGCCACCGATGTGAATATCCGTAAGCTGCATTATCTTAAAATCTCTGTCAGCAGTAAAATACCAGTTGCCGTTTTCGTCTTTTTCCGGCACAAGTTGATTATCAATTTCAACCTTGCTGTATGAACTTCCCAACTTCAGAAGATTTTGAACTGATAAAACATTAGCACCTGTAATTACAATTGCAATAACTGCCACTAAAGCAAGGACAATTAAAGCTATTTTTCCTTTTTTGTGTTTTACTCTTGCCATAATTTTACACTCCTTCCGGTATTTTGATTATATCACACTGAAAAAAAATTACAATCGGGGGCGGGTGTCAACACAAGAAAACGGCTTCGCCGAAGCCTCAGGCGACCGTTTTCGGCGAGGCCTCTACGAGGAAAGCTTGCTTTCCGTTCGGAGGGACATAAAATCTTTTTTCTTTATAGGAAGGAATTTCCTATAAAGAAAAAAATCAATGCGGAGCATTGTATATCATCAACTTTGTAAGAAGTTGTATATCATCATTGCGAAAGCCTTTTTAATACATACCTACGGTATGATGAGATACAAGGGCGACAATGTCGCCCTTGATGATATACAGCCTGACGGCTGATGATATGCCATTACTTCGTAATGGATAAAAAATTGTCATAAAAATGATGTAGCATCAATAAACAACATATATCGGTGTATTGCTGATGGGCAGATTCCTGTCGATAGATATTTCATTACCATACATGTCATATGCAGTGTAATCGCCTTCGGGTGCAGCGATTTTTGTTTTATCGCCAAGACTGTAATATACTTCAATTTTATTTCCGTTTGCCTTGTATTCATCAATCACAAGATTCTTTTCGTTTGAAACATTCTTAACGAAATCCGCATTGCCGAGAAAACGGATAACCGTTGCGTAAGTTATTGCGGCTTCGGTAGGCTGAAGATATTCGTTGAAAAATGCAAAGTCGTTGATATCGTTTTCGGGGGTGACTGTTTTTCTGAATGAGAACGAAACAAAACCGCTTGCGCCTGTTGAACGGGTGTAAAGTGCTTTGCAGGCGATTGTTGCCGCATCCGCGCCGCCCACTCCGCTTTCGCTGTTGATGCCGCCGCCCCAAAGTCCTGCAGATTTCGCAAGGGTGAGCGTTTTGCTCATATAATCATAGTAATTGCCAAGCCCGTCGTGGTTGTGATAACCGAAATTATCAAGCAGATTTTTTCTCATCAGCTCTGCGGATTTCTGATAGAAAGCAAGGTTGCTTTCTTTTTCTGCAACTGCAAGTCCGCCCGAATAAACATAGGCTGACGGATTTTCGGATTTAATTATTGATGCCGTGTTTTCAAGAAGTGAAAAGTATTCTTCTGGAGTACCTACAAAGAAATACCAGTTAGGCTCGTTCCAGATTTCCCATAAAATGTCGGTATTATCGGCATAATGTGCAGCAACCTTGCTTGAAAAATCCGACCATATATTTTCATCGGGAGGGCAAGTCCAACCGATTGATTCATCGTAATTCTCTTTATACTTATCTGCGGCAGACCACTTGCCAGCGTTGAAGCCGAGAATCCAGTTGTATTTCATACCTCGTTCATTGACCTTGCCGACAAGGTAATCCTGCACGGTGAAATTAACTTCACCGTAAGGCTCACTTTGCATTGCACCCCAACCGACACTGTCCTCACGCACAAGATTTACACCGAGATACTGTGCAGCATCAAGTATTTTGTCTACTGATTCAGCAGCGGTATAGTTCGGAAGCTGAAAACCTTCGCCCCATGTATATGCACGGTTTATATACGGCTGAATACCGTAGTAAAAATTATCGCTTGCCTGCTCGTTTCGCGGGAGAACACCGATGTTGAAACTGTGTTTTGTTCTGTCAGGCAATTCAATTGCAACAGTAAAAATTCCGTTTTTCTCGGAAGAAAAAGCAAAGGTGTTATACGGCACATCAAAATTCAATTTGACATATCCTCGCTTATTAAAGCCCGTCCCCTCACTCGTAACAGAGATTTTTGCTTTTGTGCCGTCAAGGGCTTCATCAAGGCATTCAACAACAACCTTGATTTCATCATTAGGCTCAAACAGATTGCCTTCACCAATAACACCGAAACGAAGTTTTTCACTTTCACCGTTTATATAGTATTCGGTTTCGGTATCTGTCCCGATGATGACAAGTTGTTTTTCGGGGAATAAGCCGATAAAAAACATGTCAAGTGTGAATATTACGGACAGTAAAAATGAAATGATTTTTGCCATTTTTTTTCTCCTTTAATATCTGTTTTACAAATTGGAATTTGTCGTTCTGTACAAAACCGGTATCATACTGAATAAACTCTCAAAGAACTGATGACACTGCGTACAGAGGTCCTGAATAAATGATAAAATACGCTGCCTGAATGCAGTGAGCGAGTCGCACATATCTTTTATAAAACGCTCAAATTCTGTAAGTCTGTTGTTCTCGTCATAACCGTTTTTATCTTTATATACACGGACATAATCAATCAGCCATTCTATGGGATAGTTATTTTCGGGTTCATCCCAACCGCTGAAATCAGAATTGATATACATAGACAGAATCATACACATTCTGTATTGGGGTGATTCTATTGTCTTGGCTACTTCTTTTCCGTCCACATAAAATGTTATCCCTTCAGGTCTCCAGTCCATAGCATAGGTGTGGAATTCGTTTACATAATCCATCGGGTCGCCATTCAATTCAACTTTGCTTGCCCATTCGTTAAGTACAGGGTCATCCCATGCGTGAACCTTGGGTTCAAATACTCCCGGAGATTTGAAAAAAGTTTCTAACACATCAATTTCACCGTTCTGCTGAGAACCTGTTCCGTCGGGACGGGCATCATCCTGAGCACCTATAAGCCACCATGATGCGTATCCACCGCCTTTGGTGTCAGGCATCTTCATCCGTATTTCAAAGTAGCCATACTGTGTGGCATATCCTTCATAAGGCTCAACTTCCATCTGCTGACTACCGCCGGGATGAAGATGATTTTTTTCCCATGTCTGAATACCGTTGGCTATCCATAAAAGATTATCGGGATCTGCTGAACCCGGCTGACCGCCGAAATAATCCGGTGAATCTTTTGTGATAAACAGATTCAGATAACCATTCTCAATTTTATACCTTGCAGAGGAGCCTTCTGTGTTGGTAGTACAGTGAGGCAGATACTGCGGCAGCCAGTATTCTGTATTTAAATTGCCATCATTAAATTCTGTGCTGAAATCAAGCACATAGCCTTCCTTTTCGGGAACACTATTTTCAGAATTTACTGAATCGGACACGGTTGCTTCTTCGGCAGATGCTCCTAACGGCAAGCAGACCAGCATAGTTAAAACAAGCAACAAAGCCATACCTTTTCTGAACATAGTTTGTTATCCTTTCGTACAAATTCTTATTTGTCAAGATAATTATATCATACATAATCTGAAATTGCAATTGGGTGCGAGTGTCAATCTCGTTTGCCCGAAGGGCAACTTCATTGTGCCTAAAGCACACTTCATTGGCGCAGCCACTTCATTTGCCGTCAGGCAACTTCATTTTATGTCCGCTTTTCGGACAATGAAGTTTACTGCAAGCAGTAAAATGAAGTACTCGCTTCACTCGTAATGAAGTTATGTCCTGCGGACATAAACACAAAAAGAAAAGCACTTCTTGCGAAGTGCTTTTCTTTTTGGCAGTACTACCCAAATCTGAACCATGGTTATGTATCGACAACCGCCGAGGATTATCCCCGGCGGTAAGTTTTATTATGCAAAAAGATTTTTGATGAAGTTAAATATTCTTATAAAGAAGCAGATGATTTCTGAGAAGAAGTTTGTGTGAACCTTTCCGCAGTCTGTACAAGTTTCATCTGTGGGTTCGTCAGGTGTGTCGGGTTCATCGGGAGTATTGGGAACATCAGGATCATCGGGTTCAACGGGCTTTTCAAATTCGTGTCCGCAGCTGTAGTCACACTTGTAGTCACCATCTTCGTCCTTGTGAGTGAGAGCAGGAACAACTTCCTGAACAACTGTCATAGCATCACAACGGGAACAATGCTGACCAGCTGTGAGACCTGTTTCATCGCACTTGGGAGCTACTGCTTCGTCAATAACTATATCGTGGTCAAGAGCTTCTTTTTCTGTATAGGTTGTGTAGTCACAAGCTGTGCAGTATTCATAAGCATTCCAGCCGATTTCTGTGCAAGTGGGTGCTTTTGCTTCAACCTGAACAAGGGTATCGTTGTGGTTTGTTGCAGGGATTTCTTTTTGAATTGCTGAATATTCACATATCAGACATTCAATTTTTTCAAAAACGTTTTCTGTGCAGGTAGGTTCTTCAGTTATGACTTCTGTTTTGTGTCCGCCAATCTTTTCACAAACAAACCCTGAAGCTACTTCTTCAGCTGTAACAGCTAAAACATTATTCGTATCAAAAGGTACTCCCTTTGATGCTGTGTCAAGATAATAACAGTTTGTAAAGCTATCATTTATGCTGCCAAACGCATATTCGGCATTACCGAGATTTACACAGTCAGTTGCAGAAAATTCATTTTGTATTGTTCCTGCTATTCCGCCGCCCTTATATTCATGATAATTGATAGAAAAAGGATAAACAGTTTCTAAGTTGATACAACCTGATATTTCTGTTGTACCCTGAACGCATCCGACAATACCGCCCGCACATCTGCCGCAAACAATAGATTTGTTTACAAGATTTTTCAAATAAACATGCCCATCATACGGGTTTTCTGCAAATGCAACAAAAGCTCCTGCAAAATTATACTCACAATTAAAGTAGGAATCTTCTAAAGTTAAGTTTTCAATCGTACAACCGTATGCATTGCCAACTAATCCTGCATAATCATACATTTCATTAACATACAATCCGGAAATGGTTTTACCGTTGCCGTTAAAGTGTCCGGAATACATATTTTCCCACAATTCCGTACCCATAGGTATCCATTCCCTGACATTCTCACCGGTTTTTACTTCTGCGACACAAACTTTTACTGTTTCGCTGCCGCCGCGATGTGAGATTTTTGTTTCAATTTTTTCAGTTAAAATGAGTTTTTCAGATAACAAATTTTCATTTACTACTATATCGTCGGTGAGAATGGCATTAATTTCTACATTTCCACCGTTTACCTGTTCTGCAAACCAATAAAGCTTGTCTGCTGAATCAAGCTCATAATAGATTTTACCGTCAACCTCTCTTGTAGTCGGTGTTTCATCTGCCGCAAAGGCAAAGGGTACGGTTGTCATAACCATTAAGATTGCGAGGATGATTGATAAGAGTTTGTTTGTTTTTTTCATTTGTTTTGCTCCTTTCGGGAATTTGATAAGTTATATGTTTTTATGCAAACATTGATTTAACGAGGTTAATAAGCATAACGATAAGACAAACGAGCTTCTGAACGAAGGTGTTATCATGTACAGGTCTGCCGCAGTCCTTGCAGGTTTCGTCAGGTGTCGGTGCTTCTTCCTCGCCACGGATATGTACAACAAGATGAAGAGTTGATTCCTTCTGAATATTGTAATCTGAAAGAGTTTTTCCCTCCTCAAGCTGTTTTCCGGCAAAAATTAATTCCTGCTGTTCAGGAGGAATTCCCTCTTTCTCCTGAATTTTCGCCTTAATAGCATCAATAGAGTCATTAGGTTCCACTTCAAGGGTTATAGTTAAGCCCTCGAGGGTTTTAACAAAAATCTGCATAGCTGATGCAGACAATGTCATTGTGAGCATCATTACTACAGCCAACAGTAATGATAATGTTTTCTTTAATGTGTTTTTCATTGGTTTATTCTCCTTTCGGGAAATTAGTCTTTATATCGAGTTCCTTGAAAACACTTTGCACCGCCTTTTTTGCCACGGCTTCAAAATCAATCTTTTCGATAAACTCAAGTGCCTCGGTGATTTTTTCATCTTCTGCATTGTAAATACGCATAAGCATTGTTACGAGTCTTTTTGCTTTTGACTCAATAGTAAAATACATATCGCAAGGAATGGTCATATATGCTCTCATTATGCCCATTGAAGCGATTTCAGTTTCGTAAAAATCCTTAATTTCAAAAGTCGGGAATATTTCACTGAAAGCTTCATACATCATATTTGTTCTGCGTTTAAGGACTTCTTCGCTTGTTTTCGGCATCGAATAGCCGGCAAGATACAGGTTTCGCATATCCTCATTCATTTCCGCCATATAGAGCTGTAAAACCTCATTGGCTATGAAGATAAGAATCTGGTCATCGGTCAGCTTTTTTGAAACAGCATCCGATGCCGCCGTAACACCGTCGAGAAATCTTGTTACAAGTAAGCCTAAAATTTCCTCTTTACTGCTGAACTCATAAAGGATTTTGCTTTTCAGTACTCCTGACAGCTTAGCTATATCCGTAAAGGTGGTACGCTCAAAGCCCTTCTGCATAAACAGTGCCGTTGAAGCGGTAAGGATTTTCCTGTGCAACTCAGCAGTTGCTTCTTCACTTCTTATGTTCGCCAAATCATCAACTCCATTCGCAATTCGCATTTCAATACAAAACGCAGTTTGTTTTCGATGTCATATTAACAAAAATAATCAAAGCTGTCAATATTTTTTTACAATTTTGTTAGAATAATTTTTTCTTCTTTAAGTCTTGTTATACGAAAATCGCTCACAAAGCGAGTAATTTCCTATATAAAAAAGACCTGTTTTTCAGGAGTTAATATTCCTAAAAAACAGGTCTTATGTATGAAAATATTTAGTTTTAGATAGTTTTTCCGGTTCAAATCCGAGTGGTCTAAAAAACAAGCGATTTTGGTTCTATCGGTAAAAGTTCAAAAAATTGGTCTAAAAAAGCTGAAAACCCTTGATCTCTCAAGGGTTTTCAGCTTTGGTTCACTTTTGGGTGAACATCATGGGAGTACGTCTCACTTTAGAACCGAAGTTTTATATATTAATTTTATCTTTCCAAACTTCTTAACCAAGAGGATAGCTTATTTCATCTCCCCAGCTTAATACAAGGTCAAAATAATCATCTACTTCTAATAAGCCATACGCCCATAAAAAAGCCCTATCTTTTTCGCTAAGTTCATCAAGCTTTTTCCAACAGACATTTTTAATAGATTGCTCTTCAGTTTGAGCTTCAGGGTCTGTTCCTATAATGGCTTCTTGTTCATCAGAAACATCAACTAAAAAAACATATTCCACACTTCCGTCTTTACAATGCAGAATATTTAGCGGTCTATTAACTATGCCGTCTAAACCGCATTCTTCTTTCAATTCTCTAATTGCAGCTTCTTCGGGAGTTTCATCTTTTTCAATTCCACCGCCCGGAAGTTCCCATCTATTAAAATGAAGTGTTTTTATCATAAGAATCTTGTCAGCCCTCACAACCAACGCCATACTTCTGTTTCGCACTGATATTCCTCCATTAAATCCTAATTAACTATTCCAACATTACGATTTATCTTTCAAAGTTTTACAACTTGCAATCAACAATCTTCTTATACGCCCACAAAGATTTCTATTCTTTTTAAATGTATCTTCATCAATAGATTTTGTGTTGAATAAAAGTTGTAACCAACCCTCAGTTTCACTACATTCTTTTAATGCAATTTCAAACTTAGAAAGCATATCTGCCCTGCTTTGTCCGTAATTTGCTTCACGAATATTTGCATATACACTACTTGAACTTTTACGGATTTGAAACAATGTATTTGATGGTGCTTTAATATTTTGGCAAAGCAATTCAATATCAGTTGCAAGTTGTTCCGAATAAACAAACAAATAATTCTTGGGCATATTATCACTTCCTTGTTATGATTATACTATAAAGTTTTGTAAAAAATCAAGGCGTAAGCCTTGTATATCATCAATTCCGCAGGAATTGCATATCATCAACTTCGTAAGAAGTTGTATATCATCAAGCCGACCAAAATGCACACCTAAAGGTGTGATGAGATACAAATGCGACTTGTCGCATTTGATGATATACACGCTAAAGCGTGATGATATACCAAGCCTGTCGGCTTGGATAAAAAAATTCCTGTTCATAAGAACAGGAATTTTTTGGCCTTACTACCCAATTCTGAACCACAGTTCGTTAATTTGCAAATTTTATGGTTTGAATCTAAAAGATATCTATTACTAAATTACAATCAATCATATTCGTATTGAATTTTCGGAGCAAATCGTGTATAAAAAATTAAAAACATATTCCTTATATGCTCCGTACTTACAAGCGGATAAGGGAAGGATGGATTATATGGAATTTCAAAACTATTTCCCCATATGGAAT
>JAFXFC010000008.1 GCA_017513525.1 Clostridia bacterium | reverse complement strand
GGGGCTGTATCAAAAGTCCCTGAAAAATAAGATAGAGCCAAGTGCAGAAAAGACTGTACTTGGCTCTAAATATTTAGTAAAATTAAAGTGTGAAAATAAAAATACTAAACACAAAAGACTATACAATATTCGGTAGAGAAAGTCAATTGAAAATTGAAGGATTCTACGAAAAAATAGTTTTGGCGGATGACAAGGTAAGGTTGCTCGAAGAAGTATTGGAAAGGTTGGATTTCACAAAATTGTACAGAGCGTACTCCGCAGACGGAAGACCTGCCAAGACATCACCCAAAACAATGTTTAAGTTGTTGGTATATGCAAACAGTGAAGGTATATACAGCAGCCGGGACATAGCCGAGCGTTGCCGCAGAGATATAAATTATCTGTGGCTACTTAATGATGAGCCTGCACCGAGTCATAACACAATCAATCGGTTCAGGAACAAGTATCTTCCATATGCGGCGGAGGATTTGTTCTGCCAACTGGTAGAGTATCTGTATGAAATCGGAGAAATACAGTTTGAAAATCTGTTTGTGGATGGAACAAAGATAGAAGCAAA
Organism: Clostridia bacterium; assembly: GCA_017513525.1. Taxonomy (GTDB): domain Bacteria; phylum Bacillota; class Clostridia; order Oscillospirales; family Acutalibacteraceae; genus RUG806. Next base: position 20,147 of record JAFXFC010000008.1, on the reverse strand, counting down.
TGCAAACAAATACAGCTTTGTATGGAAGAAAAGCACAAATAAGTATCAGGCAAGATTAGCAAAGAAAATAAAGAACTTCATTGAATATATAAATCGTGAATACGGATATAGTTTTACAGAAGAAAACACATTGAATGATATATACAAAGTCCTGATAAGAAAAGCAGACGGCATAGAATTTGTACACGGTAAGGGTAAGAGAAAAACAGAAATACAAAGACAGATAGAACTGTTACAGCAGTTTATCTCGACACAGGCAAAATATGAAATGTATAACGAAACATTCAAGGGAAGAAACAGCTTTTCAAAAACAGATCCGGATGCAACATTTATGCATATGAAGGATGATCATATGAGAAATGCACAGTTAAAGCCGGGATACAATCTGCAAATCGGGGTGGAATCACAGTACATAGTGGGAATGGATATATCAAAAGAAAGAAGCGATACACTTACTCTGATTCCGTTTATGGAAAGACTTGAAAGCAATCTCAGCAAAAAGTTTGAAAGAGTAATAGCCGATGCAGGATATGAGAGTGAAGAGAACTATACATATTTTGAAAACAAAGACGGACAGACCTGCTTTATCAAACCGACAAATTATGAACGGTCTAAAACAAGAAAATACAAGAGCAATATGAATCTCAGGGAAAATATGCCCTACGATGCTCAAAAGGATGAATACATCTGCAAGAACGGAAAGAAGCTCGTTGCAACATATACAGGTCCTCAGAAGACAAAAAGCGGATATGAAAGACAGGTAACATACTATGAATGTGAAAACTGTGAGGGATGTCCGTATAAGAAAGGCTGTACAAGAGCAAAAGCAAACAGAAAAATGCAGGTTTCAAAAAAGTTTATTGCACAGCGGGAAGACTCAAGAGAAAAAATAACATCAGAGCTTGGAATAAAACTCAGAGTAAATCGTTCCATTCAGGTAGAAGGGGCATTTGGAGTACTCAAGTGGGATTACAACTTCAAACGCTTCTTACTCAGAGGAGAAAAGAAAGTCAGAACAGAAGTTTTGCTTGCAGGTCTTGGGTACAATATAAACAAACTTCACAACAAAATTCAGAAAGACTGCTGCGGTTCGCATTTATTTGAACCAAAATCAGCATAGATATTAGAAATTGAATAAAAGAAAGCCGGGGTTCCTAAAGAACCTCAGCTTTGCTATGAAAAAAGTTATCAACAATGTGACCAACAATCACATAATTGGTGTTGATAATTAAAATTTCAGAGGCTGCATCAACAACATCTGTCTTAGATGTTTTGATACAGCCCCAGTTTTTCTATTATTTCAATGTTGCAAGCATAACAGCTTTTATAGTGTGCATACGGTTTTCTGCTTCCTGAAATACAACTGAAGCACTGCTTTCAAACACATCATTTGTAACTTCAAAAGCATCCATACCGAATTTTTCGCCCATTTCTTTTCCGACTTTAGTTTTATGGTCATGATAAGAAGGAAGGCAATGCATGAAGATACATCCCTCACCTGCTATATCCATTTTTTCCTTATTGACCTGATAGGGAGTGAGCTCTTTTACTCTTTCTTCCCATACTTCAATAGGCTCACCCATTGAGACCCATACATCGGTACAGATAACATCCGCACCCTTTACAGCCTCAGCGGGATCTTCGATAAAGTGAAGCGAAGCGCCTGTTTCCTTTGCAATTTCCTCGCATTTTGCAATTAATGCGGTATCGGGGAAATACTTTTTAGGAGCACAAGCCGTAAAGTCAAGTCCCATTTTTGCGCATCCTATCATAAGAGAATTACCCATATTATAGCGGGCATCTCCCATATAAACGAACTTTATTCCCTGAAGACGTCCGAAATGCTCTTTTATTGTAAGAAGATCGGCAAGTATCTGAGTGGGATGATATTCGTTTGTAAGACCGTTCCAGACGGGAACTGAAGAATATTCTGCGAGTTCTTCAACTATTTCCTGTCCGAAGCCTCTGTATTCGATACCGTCAAAAATTCCGGCAAGAACTCTTGCAGTATCTGCGATACTTTCTTTTTTACCTATCTGTGAACCTGACGGATCAAGGTATGTTGTGCCCATACCGAGATCGTGTGCGGCAACTTCAAAGCTTGAACGGGTACGGGTGCTGGTCTTTTCAAAAATAAGAGCAACATTCTTACCTCTTAATTCGTCATGAAGAATACCGTTCTTCTTTTTTTCCTTTAATTCTGCAGATAGATCAAGAAGATATTCTATTTCTTCGGGAGTATAATCTAAAAGTGTTAAAAAATCTCTGCCTTTAAGTGTCATATTTATACCTCACAAGCTTTCTTTAATACTTCTACTGCCTTTTTAAGCAGCTCGTCGGGAATATTAAGTGCTGGTAAAAGTCTTACCTTGGTTTTTGCTTTAAGAACAAGAACACCGTTTTCCATACATTCTTTTACAACATCGGAAGCATTCTTTTCGGTTTCAATTCCTATCATAAGTCCCATACCGCTGACACTTTTTACACCGGAAGCATTCTGAAGCTCATTAAAAATGTACTCTGATTTTGCCTTTACTGAAGCTAAAAGTTCTTCGTCAATTCGGGATAAAATACTTAATGCACCTGCACAGCATACGGGATTTCCGCCGAATGTTGAGCCGTGGTCGGAAGCGCCGAGAACTGCTTTTGTCTTTTCTCCGAAAAGTGTGGCACCGAGAGGAAGACCGCCTGCAAGTCCCTTAGCAGTTGACACGATATCGGGAGTGATGCCGTAATTCATATAACAGTATAATGCACCGCATCTGCCGTTTCCGCACTGCACTTCATCGCAAATAAGAATAATATCCTCTTTTTCGCAGATTTCGGCAATAGTTTTTACAAATTCAGCATCAAGTGCGGCTACACCGCCCTCACCCTGAACACATTCTATCATAATAGCCGCAACCTTATTCTCTGCTACCATTTTTTTGATGTTTTCACTGTCATTTACATCGGCATACAAAAAGCCTTCGGTAAGCGGTAAGAAATCCTTATGAAAAACATCCTGTCCCGTGGCAGCAAGAGTTGTCACTGTTCTTCCGTGGAAGCTGTTTTTGAGGGTTATGATATTATAATATTCACTTCCCTTTTTCCCGGCGGCATATTTTCTTGCAGTTTTGATTGCACATTCATTTGCCTCTGCACCCGAATTAGAAAAGAACACCTTTTTCATACCTGTTTTTTCACAAAGCATTTTTGCAAGCTCAACACAAGGCGCTGTGTAATAAAGGTTTGATGTATGCTGTAATGTTCCTGCCTGACGGGCTACTGCCTTCTGCCAGAGGTCGTCTGCAATTCCGAAAGCGGTAACTGCAATTCCCGAACCGAGATCGATATATTCTTTTTCGTTTTCGTCATATATGAGTGACCCCTTACCGTGAGTCAATTCGAGGGGAAATCTCGCATATGTATTTGCAACATATTCCTTGTCAAGTGCTTTAATATCACTCATTTTTGTCACCTGCCGTAAACATTGTTCCCATACCTTCATTGGTAAGTGTTTCTATAAGAATAGAATGAGGAACTCTGCCGTCTATTATAAATACTTTTTTTACACCCCAGTTTATTGCATCAATACAGCATTGAGTTTTTGGTATCATACCGTCTTTTATAATACCCTCTGCCATAAGTGTCTTTGCTTCATCTGCACTTAAAGCAGAAATAAGCGAAGACGGGTCATTTTTATCCTTAAGAATACCGCTTATGTCTGTCATTGATATAAGACTTTCAGCACCTAATGCACCTGCAATTTTTGCGGCAGCGGTATCTGCATTGATATTATAAATATTTCCCTCATTATCACAGCCTACGGTTGAAATTATGGGAATATACCCTTTTTCAAGCGAATCGAAAATGATTTCGGGATTTATATTGGTAATATCACCTACGAAGCCTAATTTTTCATTTTTCTTTACGGCTTCTATCATATGTCCGTCAACACCCGAAAGTCCTATTGCCTTACCGCCCTTTTGTTCAATAAGATTAACAAGTCCTTTGTTTATCTTACCGGAAAGCACCATAAGAACTATCTGCGCTGTTTCTTCGTCTGTTACACGAAGACCATCTACAAATAAAGTTTCCTTGCCCACTTTATTGAGCATCTCTGTGATTTCGGGACCTCCGCCGTGAACTAAGACTACTTTTACGCCGATGAGATTGAGAAGAACTATATCTCTCATGACGGAATCCTTGAGTTCACCGTTTATCATTGCGTTGCCGCCATATTTTACAACAAGCACCTTGCCTCTGTATTCTAATATATAAGGCAGTGCTTCAACTATTACTTCAGCACGGCTTGAATTGGAAATATTCATGTTTTTTCCTCCTGTCAGGTTCTGTAATCTCCGTTAATTTTTACATAATCGTATGTAAGATCGCATCCCCATGCCTTAGAAGAAAACTCACCGTCATTCAGTTTAACTATAATTTCAATTTCTTTTTCAAGAAGAATTTCTTTGGCAATTTCCTCAGAGAAAGGAATTCCCGCACCGCTTTTGCAAACTTTAACTGTGCCTTTAAGTGACTTGAATGAAACATCAATTTTATTTACATCAACATCTGCACCCGAATAACCTATAGCACATAAAACTCTGCCCCAGTTTGCGTCTGCACCGAACATAGCGGCTTTAGTAAGAGATGAGCAGATAACACTTTTTGCAACAGTTTTTGCAATTTCCTTAGTTTTTGCACCGCTGACATTACATTCAAGAAGCTTTGTCGCTCCCTCTCCGTCACCTGCTATGCATCTGCAAAGATAAACGGTTACGGTATTAAGGGCCTTCATGAAGGCATTAAAATCTTCACCGACACAAGTAATTTCTTCATTTCCTGCCATGCCGTTTGCAAGGATACTTACCATATCGTTGGTGGAAGTGTCACCGTCAACACTTACCATATTAAAGGTTTCTGCGATATCGCTTTTAAGTGCCAAAGAAAGCATTTCGGAGCTTATTGCACAGTCCGTTGTAATAAATACAAGCATTGTTGCCATGTTGGGATGTATCATTCCCGAACCCTTTGCAATACCGCCTATAGTACAGGTTTTACCCCCTGCTGTAAACTCTACGGCAATTTCTTTTAATGCTGTATCTGTAGTCATAATTCCTTCGGCGGCTTCCTTTGAATTATCACCGAGAGCATCAACGAGCGGCTTTATTCCGTTTTCAATGGGTGTAATATCAAGAGTCTGACCGATAACACCCGTGGAAGCTACGATAACATCAGTTTCTGAAATTCCGAGCTCCTCTGAAACGAGCCGACACATAGCTTCAGCCTTTTCAATACCGTCTGCATTACAGGTATTTGCATTTCCCGAATTACAGATTACAGCCTGAGCTTTTCCGTCTGAGATATTATTCTTTGTAACAATAAGCGGAGCACCCTTTACAAGATTTGTGGTATATACCGCTGCTGCATTCGCTTTTACTTCGCTTACGATTAATGCTAAATCTCTTTTTGTTTTATTTTTGCGGATTCCGCAATGAATTCCGCTTGCTTTATATCCTTTTGCGGCACATACACCGCCTGAAACTGTTTTCATCATAAATCACTCCGTAAGACCGTATGAGGGTTTATTTCCCAATACGATATTCATACATTCTATTGCCGCTCCCGAAGCACCTTTGCCGAGATTATCATAAACTGCTTCAAGAGTAAATCTTTCTTCATTGCCGAAAACACCGACAGTCATAGTATCCTTAAATGAGAATGTTCCTGCAGATAAAAATCCGTTTTGGTCGATATTTTCTTTATAGGAAACCATTCCCCAATTATACTTTTCACTGTAAATTTTCTTTACATCATTGAGGCTTCCTGAAATAAGTGACGAAAAAAGAGGAACCGTTGCAGCCATTCCCGAATAAAAATCAGAAACAACGGGGACAAAAACAGGCTCATTTTTAATACCTGTTATTGCCTTCATTTCCTTTAAGTGCTTATGCTGCTGAGAAAGACCGTAAATTCTCGGAGCATCTAAAAGAGTATCTCTTTCTTCACTTTCGTATTCACCTATCATTTTCTTTCCGCCTCCGGAATACCCCGTAAGCGAAAAGCAATTAAGAAGAACATCCGAGGATAAAATTCCTTTTTCAATAAGCGGATAGATAAGTGCAATAAATCCGCTTGCATGACAACCGGGGACTGCTATTCTGTGAGACTTTCTGATTTTTTCAAGATGCTTTTCCGAAAGCTCAGGGAAACCGTATGCCCAGTTATTATCGGTACGGTGTGCAGTTGAGGTGTCAATAACCACCGTATTATCATTTTCAATAAAGCTTACAGCCTCTCTTGAAGCATCATCCGGAAGACACAAGAAAGCAATATCCGCTTCATTTATAGCTTCTTTTCTGTAAGCAGGGTCTTTTCTTTTTTCATCCGTTAAAGTTATAACGGCAATATCGTTTCTCTGAGCCAGTCTTTCATGGATACGAAGCCCCGTAGTGCCTGCCGAGCCGTCAATAAATACCTTTTTCATTTTCTAAATATTCCTTAACCTGTGCAATTTGTGTTTTTACGGATTCTATTCCCGTACCGCCTGCGGAAATTCTTAAATTCACGCAGTTCTGAAGATCAATAGCTTTATAAAGATCCTCAGAAAAATGCTCATCAAATTCCTTATACTTCTCTAAGGGGATATCTTCGAGAATGGTTTTATTCTGTACACAGTAGCCCACTATCTGACCGACTGTCTTATATGCGCTTCTGAAAGGAAGTCCTTTTCCTACAAGATAATCGGCAAGATCAGTAGCATTGATAAATCCGTTCTGTGCAGCCTTTTTCATATTTTCGGGAATAGGCTTCATCGTTTCTATCATCGGAATGAAAACAGAAAGACATTTTTTTACGGTTTCAATACTGTCAAAAACTGCTTCCTTATCCTCCTGCATATCCTTGTTGTATGCAAGGGGCAATCCCTTTAATGTTGTAAGAAGTGCCATAAGGTCACCGTAAACTCTGCCTGTCTTTCCACGGACAAGCTCTGCCATGTCGGGATTTTTTTTCTGCGGCATAATGCTCGATCCCGTAGTATAAGCATCGTCAAGCTCAACGAACTTGAATTCCCAGCTTGACCATAAAATTACTTCCTCAGAAAAACGGGAAAGGTGCATCATAATAAGAGAAAATGCACTCATAAGCTCTACACAGTAATCCCTGTCTGAAACACCGTCAAGAGAATTGAGCATTATTCCGTCAAAGCCGAGAGCCTTTGCCGTCATCATTCTGTCGGTGGGATATGTTGTTCCCGCAAGAGCACAGCAGCCGAGAGGTGAATAATTCATTCTCTTGAGAGCATCCTTTACTCTGCCTACATCTCTCATAAACATCATAGCATATGCTAAAAGATGCTGTCCGAAGGTGATAGGCTGTGCACGCTGAAGATGTGTATAGCCGGGCATTATAACATCGGCATTTTCCTCTGCCTTTTTTGTAACTGTTTCAATAATGGAATAAAGAAGCTTTAACAGCTCCTTCGATTCATCACGAAGATAAAGTCTGAGATCCAATGCTACCTGATCGTTTCTGCTTCTTGCTGTATGAAGCTTCTTTCCTACATCCCCTATACGGGAAGTGAGAACTGCTTCAACAAACATATGAATGTCTTCCGCATTTTCATCAATGGGAAGCGCTCCGCTTTCAATATCATTAAGAACAGTCTGCAGACCGTCTATGATCTGCAGACTTTCTTCTTCTGTAATAATATTGCAAGCGGCAAGCATTGCTGCATGCTCCATAGAGCCTTTTATATCCTGTTTATACATTTTGCAGTCGAAATGTATTGACGAATTAAAATCGTCTGCCTCTTTATTAAGAGCCTTTTCGAACCTGCCTGCCCACATTTTTTCCATTTTACAACTCCTGAAAAATCAATCTAAATTGTTCTTAGCCTTCATCTTTGCATAAACCTTAGTGGGAAGACCGTAGAGATTAATAAATCCTGCTGAATCTGCCTGATTATAAACTTCGTCTTCATCAAAGGTTGCGATTTCGGGATCGTAAAGTGAATAGGGAGAAGTAACACCTGCATTTATCATATTGCCCTTATAAAGCTTTAATGTAACATCGCCTGTAACAGTCTTCTGTGTAGTCTTAACAAAGCTGAGAATAGCTTCTGTAAGAGGAGTGAACCACTGAGCATTGTATACGAGCTCTGCAAGCTTCTGAGCAACAAGTGCCTTATAGTGAGCTGTTTCTTTATCAAGTGTAAGAGTTTCGAGAACCTCATGAGCTTTATAGATAATAGCACCGCCGGGAGTTTCATATACACCGCGGCATTTCATACCGACAAGTCTGTTTTCAACGATATCAAGAAGTCCTATACCGTTTGCGCCACCGAGTTCATTGAGCTTTGCTACAAGAGAAACAGCATCCATTTCTACGCCGTCAACTGCTGTGGGAACACCCTTTTCAAAGTGTATTTTTACATAAGTGGGCTTATCGGGAGCCATTTCGGGAGAAACGCCCATTTCAAGGAAGCCGGGCTTGTTGTAAAGAGGCTCGTTTGCAGGATCTTCAAGATCAAGACCTTCATGTGAAAGATGCCAGATGTTCTTATCCTTTGAATAGTTTGTTTCACGGTTTATCTTAAGAGGAACATTATGAGCCTCTGCATAAGCGATTTCTTCTTCTCTGCCCTTGATATCCCACTCTCTCCAGGGAGCGATAATGGGCATATCGGGTGCAAATGCCTTTATTGCAAGTTCAAATCTAACCTGGTCATTACCTTTACCTGTGCAACCGTGGCAAACAGCGTCTGCGCCTTCTTTAAGAGCGATCTCCGCAATTCTCTTTGCAATGGGAGGACGGGCGAATGCTGTACCGAGAAGATAATCTTCATATTTTGCACCTGCCTGAACACAGGGGAAGACATAATCTTCGATAAACTCTTTTGTAAGATCTTCAATATAAATTTTAGACGCGCCTGTTTTGATAGCCTTTTCTTCAAGACCTTCAAGCTCATCAGCCTGACCTACATTACCGGAAACAGCAATTATTTCACAGTTATTATAATTTTCCTTAAGCCAGGGAATGATAACGGAAGTATCAAGACCTCCGGAATATGCAAGTACGACTTTTTTGATTTTTGATTTATCCATTGTATTTTCCTCCGAATGCGAATTAATATTCATGTGATGTGCATAACTATACATCATAATAAATGATTTGTCAATATAATAAATAAACATTTTCATTTATCGTACTTTTTCACAAAACTATCACAATAATTATAATAATTATATATATTTTCACAACAATTTTATTATCGGCAGGTTTTGCAAAATATACAAATATACAGTATATTATGTATAAATATTCCTGTAGCAATTAACACATATATATGATAAAATATTAATAATGTTCGAAAAAAGGAGAAATATTTATGTGCGGACACTGCTGCAACAGCGACCTCAGCCTTTTGACTGAAGTCTTTAATGATATGAATGGAAACGGCGATAATCTCATAAGCGTGCTTCAGAAAGCGCAGGATATTTATGGATATCTGCCAACGGATGTTTTATATGAAATTGCCGAAAAAACAGGAAATTCCCCTGCAAAGGTAATGGGTGTTGCCACCTTTTATACACAGTTCAGACTAAAAAAGGTCGGAAAATATCTCATTCTTCTTTGTAAAGGAACCGCCTGTCATGTAAACGGTGCAGACAGTATTGAAAAGGCTATCTGCGAAGAGTTAAAAATTCAGGACGGAGACACCACTGAAGACGGACTGTTTTCACTTAAAACAGTTGCCTGCCTTGGCTGCTGCAGTCTTTCGCCCGTTATGATGATAAACGAAGATACCTACGGTTCTCTTACACCCGCAAAAACTGTTGAAATATTAAGAGAAATAAGAGGGAGGGAAGCAAAATGAGAATAGTTATCGGTGAAGGCTCCTGCGGTATTGCGGCAGGTGCTGGGAAGGTACATACAAAGCTCAGCTCATATCTTGTTAACAGTGATATAGAAATCGGTATCGCAGGCTGTATCGGAATGTGCTTCCTTGAACCCATTGTTGATATTTATGATGGAAAGAAGTTATTAAAAAGACTTGTAAAAGTCAAAGAGGAAGATACTGAAAATATTGCAGTCTCTCTCAGAAATAATGATTTTGAAGCATTAAAAAAATACGAGATAAGCACTGAAGACAGCGTATTTCTTGAAAAACAAACAAGAATAGCACTACGCCGCTGCGGACTTATCGATCCTGAAAGTATTGATGCTTATACATCCGACGGCGGATATTCAGCACTCAAAAAAGCTCTCACTTCCATGTCCCCCGAAGAGGTCATTGAAGAAATTAAAATTTCGGGACTTGCAGGAAGAGGCGGAGCGGGCTTCCCTACATGGTTTAAGTGGAATGCCGCAAGAAATTCAGAAGGCACGGAAAAATATCTTATCTGTAATGCTGACGAGGGCGACCCCGGTGCATTTATGGACAGAGCAGTTATTGAAAGCGATCCGCACGCACTTATTGAGGGAATGCTCATAGGCGCATATGCTATAGGAGCGAAAAATGCTTTTGTATATGTAAGAGCCGAATATCCTCTTGCCATAATAAGACTTCAAAAGGCAATTAATGAAGCCATGGAAAAGGGCTTTCTCGGAAACAACATTCTCGGAACTTCATTTTCCTGCTTTTTAAAAATAAAAGCAGGTGCGGGCGCATTCGTTTGCGGAGAAGAAACAGCTCTCATAGAATCCCTTGAGGGAAAAAGAGGTATGCCGAGACTCAAGCCGCCCTTCCCCGCTGAAAAAGGTTATGAAAATAAGCCTTCAAATATAAATAACGTTGAAACATTTGCAAATGTAGCATGGATAATTGAAAACGGCGGCAAGGCATTTTCGAGCATGGGCACCGAAAACAGCAAGGGCACTAAGGTTTTTGCGCTTACAGGCAAAATTAAGCGAGGCGGTCTTGTTGAAATTCCCATGGGACTGACGTTACGTGAAGTAATATATGATATCGGCGGCGGCATCAGAGACGATAAAGAATTCAAGGCTGTTCAGCTTGGAGGCCCTTCAGGCGGATGTATCCCGAAAGAGCTTCTTGATACGGTTATTGACTATAAAGCTCTTAATGCCACGGGTGCTATTATGGGTTCGGGCGGTATGGTCGTCATGGACGAGGGCACTTGCATGGTAAATATGGCTCGTTTCTTCCTTGATTTCACAACCAAAGAATCCTGCGGAAAATGTGTTCACTGCAGAATAGGCACAAAGAGAATGTTTGAAATTCTCACAAGAATTACGGAAGGCAACGGAAAAGACGGCGATATTGAGCTTTTGGAAGAGCTTTGTGACGGTATCCGTTCGGGCGCACTTTGCGGACTCGGACAGACAGCTCCCAATCCCGTACTCACAACCATTAAATATTTCAGACATGAATATGAAGCTCATATAAATGAAAAGAAGTGCCCTGCAGGTGAATGTGCGGCTCTGAGAACTTATCATATAAATGAAGAAAAGTGTAAGGGTTGTACTCTTTGCGCAAAAAAATGCCCTGTTAATGCTATTTCGGGCAAAGTAAAAGAAGCACATATTATTGATATTACAAAATGTATCAAATGCGGTCAGTGTAAAGAAGTCTGCCGCTTTGATGCAGTAGAAATAAAGTAAGGAGGGAAAGAAAATGTCTGATATTATCAAGCTTATTATAGACGGAAAAGAAATCACTGCAAGTTCAGGAGATTCAATTCTCATTGCGGCAGAAAAGAACGGCATCGAAATTCCCAATCTTTGCTACTTAAAAGAAATGTCACCTTACGGCGCTTGCGGAATGTGTGTTGTTGAAGCCGAAGGCTCTCCGAAGCTATTAAGAGCATGTTCTGCAAAAGCCGCAGACGGTATGGTAATAAACACACAAGGAGATCGGGCATTAAAAGCAAGAAAAATTGCATTGGAGCTTTTAATGGGTGATCATCAGGGCGACTGTATAGGCCCATGTTCACTTAACTGCCCTGCTCATACCGATTGTCAGAAATATGTTGCAGAAATTGCAAACGGTGACATGGAAGAAGCAGTAAGAACAATAAAAGAAGTAATTTCTCTTCCTGCTTCTATCGGCAGAGTTTGTCCTCATCCGTGCGAAACAGCATGCAGAAGGCAACATGTTGAAGAACCTATTTCAATTGCTTACTTAAAAGCATTTGCCGCCGATGAAGTGCTCAAAAACGGCAAGCATATTCTTCCCGAAACCGCAAAAGAAACAGGTAAGAGTGTCGGAATTATAGGCGGCGGTCCTGCAGGGCTTTCTGCTGCTTTCAAGCTTATACAAAAAGGCCATAAGGTCACAATTTATGATAAAATGCCGAAAATGGGCGGTATGCTTCGCTACGGAATTCCCGAATACAGACTTCCAAAGGCTGTTCTTGATACCGAGATCGAAGAAATCAGATCTCTCGGAGTAGAAATGATAAACGGTTGCACTCTCGGTAAGGATATCACGCTTTCCGATATACGAAATAAGCACGATGCTGTTTTAGTTGCAAACGGCGCATGGAAAAGTAGCTCAATAAGATGTCCGGGTGAGAACCTTTCAGGAGTATTTGGCGGCATTGACTTTTTAAGAGCCGCCTCTCTCGGCGAAAAGCCCGAAATCGGCCAAAAGACTGCAATTGTCGGCGGCGGCAACACCGCAATGGATGCCTGTAGAACTGCCGTGAGACTCGGTGCCGAGGAAGTCAGCATCATCTACAGAAGAACCAGAGATGAAATGCCTGCCGAAGATATAGAAATTGAGGAAGCAATGGAAGAGGGAGTTATTTTCCGCTTCCTTACTAACCCCGCTGAAATCATCGGAGAAAACGGCAAGGTAAAGGCTGCAAAATTGCAGGTAATGAAATTGGGTGAGCCTGACGAAAAAGGCAGACGCTCCCCTGTTCCCGTTGAGGGAGAATTTATAACATTAGAGCTTGATTCAATTATCATTGCCGCAGGTCAGAAAAATGACCCTGCAGGCTTTGAAGAATTGGAAACAACAAAAAGAGGAACAATACTTGCAGATGAAAGAACATTCACTACTTCCATTCCCGGTGTTTTTGCTGCAGGTGACACAACAAACGACGGTGCATCAATTGCAATAAAAGCTATAGCAGAAGCTAATGAAGCTGCAAAATTTATTGATGCTTACCTTGACGGCATTGAAATCCCTTATAAAAAGCCCGTACTTTCCGAAAGAAGTATCACCGACGATATGTTCACGGAATATGAAAAGCATCCGAGAATAAAAATGCCTCAGCGTGCCCCTGAAGACAGAAGAAATGACTTCACGGAGATAAACCTCGGCTTCAACAAGAAAGAAGCCATTGAAGAAGCAAAGCGCTGTCTTTCCTGCGGATGTCACGATTACGGACATTGCAAGCTCATTAAATATGCAGACGAATACTGTACCGACTGCAAACGCCTTGCAGGTGAATATCATAAAGGCTTCAAGGAAGAAAAGCTTGAAGTTATCTTCCGTGACCAGCATAAATGTATTCTTTGCGGACTGTGTGTCAGAACCTGTGAGGAAATAGCAAGACAGGGCATTTTAGGACTTGTAGGCAGAGGCTTTGACACTGTTATCAAGCCCGAATTCAGAAATATTGACATAAGATCCATTTGTGCTAATTGCAAAAAATGTGCAGAGGTCTGCCCCACAGGTGCTCTTAAGATTATAAAATAACATATAAAGGCAGGTTTGTTTTTCAGACCTGCTTTTTTCATTATTTTTTCAATAAAATAAAAAATCGGTATTTTACTCTTTATCTTGTTCTTCATATTTTTTTAACAGTTTTAATTTAGCCTGCCGTAAAATTTCTTCATCCATATCAGGATAAATACATTCTGCACACATTCCCAAATAATCTATACTGATATTTTCTATCATACATTTTCCTTTTAACTGATAAATGCAAAAAGAATTCGCACAGTTCATAATTAACACCTCAAAATACATAAAAGATTTTATGATTATAACATTTTTTACTTGTTTACGCAAGTGCGTATACGCAAAAGTGTAAAATTACATACAATATTTTTGAGGTGAATAATGTGAGCGTCAAAGATGTTGTTACCGAAAGGTTTAAGAAATTATGTGATGAAAGAAAGATCACAATAAATGAATTAGCTAATATTTCAGGTGTCACGCCTTCTACGGCATACAGCATGATGGATATAACCAGGCGTGATATATCAATAGTTACAATCAAGAAATTCTGCGACGGACTGGAAATAACTTTGGGGGAATTCTTTTCTACACCTGAGTTTGATAATTTGGAGCAAGAAATCAAGTAAGTCAAAAAAATTTCAGTATTTTTAATTAGTTAAAAATAAAGCTATTCGCCGCAATTTTGCTTGTATGATTTTTAGTTCTGTGGTATGATTATTTCATACCACAGCTTTTTTTATATTACACGAAAACGGCTTCGCCGTACGCCTACGGCGAAACGTTTTCGGATAGTCCATCGCCGAGGGAAGTTTACTTTCCGTTCGGCGGGACATAAAATCTTTTTACTTTATAGGAAGGAATTTCCTATAAAGTAAAAAAAGAAAGGAACGGTTACTCCGTTTATATTATGAAAGATTATATTAACGGTACTCTCTCTCCCCTTTTACAGGGTGACGGCGGTTATATTGAGTACATTGAAGAAAACGGCGATGAGATTAAGGTTCTCGCAAGAGGCGAATGTTCAAAATGCGGTAAGCTCTCTTTGTGTCTTAATTGGTGCGAAGAAAGAATATTAAAAGATAAAAACCGCAGAGTAAAACTCATACCTGTCAGAAAAAAGCCCTTTTTCTGGGATAAGTGAGGTAAATTATGGCACATATAAAGGTTATCCGCCGTTCAATGCGGCCCGAAGAATATATAGAGCTAAGATACGGCTGGCTCAAAAGAAGCGTATACGGTAAGATGTATGAATTATCCCCTGTATACATAAGACAGGCTCATCAGATAAGTGAAAATGAGTATGACTATTATGATGAGGATTATTCATTACTAAAGAATGGTGACATTTATTATACACCCGACGGCAGTGCATTTCTTCACTGTGAATGTCAGCTTCCCGAAAAATTAAAGGATGAAAGCGACGTTTATTTTTATTTCAAAACCGCAAGTGAAATGATAGTAAAAATAAACGGACAGTATGCAGGCGGAGTGGATCCCAACCGTGACAGAATTTTAGCCTCTCCGTTTATAAAGGGAGATAAAATTCTCATAGAAACCGAAGGCTTCAACCGTTCAAAGCCCGATGACGAGAGAAATCCCGAAACACTGGCACGAAGAGGCTGCCGACAGGAATTCACGGGGCTTTATCTTACTACAGTTAATGAAAATATTCAGAACCTCTGCTATGATCTTGAAATATTTACGGATATTATTTCAAGTGGTCAATTCCCCGATGAATATGTGAACTTAGTAATTTCAAGACTCGACAAAGCTCTTAATTTAATTGACTATGATAACATAACAGAAGAAGACGCTAAAAAGGCAATTGATTACATTGAAGAAAATATTTATGCCGATAAAACATATAGATCATCGGGTAAAGTAGCATTAATAGGTCATTCCCATCTTGATATAGCATACTACTGGAGGAGAATACACGCAGTTCAGAAGAATATGCGTACAGTTCTTATTCAGATGCGCCTTATGGACAAATATCCCGATTTCAGATATGCCCATACTCAGGCCTATACATATGAAACTCTCGAAAAATATTATCCCGAAGTATTTGAAGAATTAAAAGAAAAAATAAAAGAGGGAAGATTTGAGATAGTAGGTGCTATGTATGTAGAGCCCGATTGTAATGTTCCCTCTGCTGAAAGTCTTATCCGTCAATGCCTTTACGGTCAGCATTATTTCAGAGAAAAGTTCGGTTTTACCGTTGATTCCTGTTTTCTTCCCGATGTATTCGGAAACTCTTGGATACTTCCGCAGATACTCAAAAAAAGCGGTGTAAACTATTTTATTTCAAATAAAATGAGCACATGGAATGACACGAATCGTTTTCCTCATAACAATTTTATCTGGAAAGGCGCTGACGGCAGTGAAGTTTACGCATGTGTTCCTCCTACACACTTTATAACATGGAACGAGCCCTCACAGGTCATTGAAAACTGGGAAGCATTCCAGGATAAGCACACAGACACAGAAACTCTTTCTATGTTCGGCTACGGTGACGGCGGTTCAGGTGCTACGGATGAAATGATAGAACTAATGCACCGTTTCGAAAAACTCTCTGTCATGCCAAAAACCCGACACATCACCTGTAAAGAATTTTTGCACGAAAACTTAAATGAAGAGCATAAATTTGATGTCTGGGACGGTGAGCTTTATCTTGAAATGCACCGAGGAACATTCACAACAAAATCAGACATCAAGCGATACAACAGAAAGCTTGAAAATAAATTCAGACTTGCTGAACTTCTAAGTGTAGCAAGAATGAATAAGGGTGTAGCTTATCCCGCAGAAAAAATAAAAGAGCTTTATAAAAAGTTCCTTGTAAATCAATTCCACGATATACTCCCCGGCAGTCATATAACTCCTGTTTTCAGAGATGCAATGAAAGATTACATTGAGGTTGAAGCAGAGCTCAATAGCATCATCGGCACAGGTGATATACTTTTCAATCCTCTTAACATCAAAAGAAATGCTGTTGAATTTATTGAAGATGAAAACGGCATTTTCACAAGAGAGGGTAAAAAAGGATGCTACTGCATTACTGATTTCAGTCCTCTCTCTACAGGTTCCGTTTCAGCTCCCGATACTGATACCTCATGGATAAAAACAGACGGACTTTTTGCCGAAACTCCCAAATACTTTGTAAAATTCAATCCCGACGGAAGTTTTAGTTCTCTTTATGATAAAGAACTCGAAAGAGAATGGGTTGACGGAGATTTTAATAAGCTTAAAATTTACGATGACCGCCCCGGCAACTACGATGCATGGGATATTCTTCCCGATTATAAAGATAAAGAACTGCCGCTCAGCGTTTCGAGTGAACTTAAATTTATAAAGGCTGACGGTGTAACTGCAGAATTTTCGGTTACGCAGAAAACCGAAAAAAGCGCATGGGAAAGAAAAATAAGATTTTTCCGAAATTCCCGTAAAATTGAAGTCGAAAATATTGTTGACTGGCATGAGAGCCATAAGCTTATGAAGGCTTCATTTAACTGTAATATTCTGAGCCGAGAACTCACTTGTGATACATCTGCCGGCTTTATAAAAAGAGAAATGCACCGCAACACCACATGGCAACAGGCAAGATTTGAGTGCTGCCATCATAAATGGTTCGATATATCGGAAACAGACGCAGGTATTGCAGTTATCAATGACTGTAAATACGGTGTGGGCGTATCGGAAAAGGAAATAACTCTTTCTCTTCTCAGAGCCACCGAACGCCCCGACCCCTTATCCGATCTCGGTCAGCATAATTTCACTTTTATTATTCTACCGCACGGCAATATGTCTTACGCTGAAATAAATAATCAAGCTTTATTTTTCAACGAGCCCTTAGTAAAAACAGAAAAGCTTTCCTTCCCCGAAGAATTTATAGCAAAGGAAAAGCTTATTCTTCAGTCAGCAAAGAAAGCAGAAAACGGTGATATGACAGTTCTCAGATTCTGCGAAACAAAGGGCGCAAGAGGCACATTGAAATTCAAAAGCAACATAAAAGTTCTGAATTTACTTGAAGACATTGAATATGAAACCGATACCGTAGAATATAAGCCCTTTGAAATAATAACAATAGGAATATAAGAAAAAGTCTTACTATTTATCAACCTCCTACCCAATCTTGGGGGGCTGTAGGTGTTTCTTGTTATATGCAAATTGCTCACAACGCGAGCAATTTCCGATATAATAACATAAAAGCATCCCGAAAATATTTCTCTTCGGGATGCTTTATTTTATATATGGAATTTATCAGAACATTGCTTTTATCATAGCAAAAATCATTTTAAACCAAGCGACAAACTTAGTAAGATCATCTGTTGTTCTTGAATATGCCTGATATCTGTAAAGAGCTACTTCATCATCCTCGCCGTAAACATCGAAGTAACCGAGAACATAGGTTTCATATGTTGAAGTATCATTTTCATCAAGAACAAAAACGCGGGAACCGACTGTTTCATCATTATAGGAACTGAAACCTACACCGGGAGTGTTGATAATATCAATCCCTTCATAGGGAATAACAAAATCATTCTTATGGTCGTGACCGCAAACTGTTGCAAGCACATCGCCTTGCTGTTTAAAAGCATCAAACTGACCGTTGTTATAGTCGGGAGGACAGGGAGCTTCGTGAAGATGTCCTTCTACACCTTCAGGAAGGGTAAGAAATTTGTCACCGCGCTGAATTGATTCGGGAGTGCCTTCCGCACATTCAACCAGTGCATCATATATTTCGGGAACTATAATGTGCTGAAAGTTAATAGAAGGAACAGGATTACCGCAGTTAGCAGCTTTGAGCTCATTAGACTTCTCAACATACCAAGCTATCTGCTCTTTTGTTGTGCAGGCATAACCGCCGAGATCATTTTCGGTGTTATATGTACCGGAGTCTGTCATCCAGATATTGAATGCAACTTTCTCACCGTCAGAGGACATAATAGGAAGATTATATGTACCTACACCGGGGATAGCATCACCTTCATTGTAGCCTACAAAGCAATCGTATGACTCATAAACAGACATCTGGAAATCCTTATCTGCAAGTGCGCTTTCATCATCATGATTGCCAAAAACAGCAGCAGTGGGGATACCTGCTTTTTCAAAAATACGCATAAATTCATTGATAGCTGCATGGGTAATAACCTTTGTTGTAGTGCTGCCGCCTGAGATGTTATCACCGGTAAGCACAATAAGATCAGGCTGAACCATTGCGATGGTATCCTGAAGCAGCTTCTTTGTGATAGTCATAAGAGGATAACCATCCTGAATATCAGCAAACTGAAGAATAGTAAACTTACCGTCATCACCGAATTTAAGTGTTGCGTCCTTTTCGTCTGCAGATGCAAAAAGTGAAGCACAAGACATCATCATAAGTACACTTAAAACAACAGCGAAAATCTTTTTTACTCTGTTCATTTTAATCTCTTCTTTCATAATATTTACCAAAAATATAAATTGGATTGAAAATATTATAACATAACAAACAATCATTTTCAATCTACAATTACTAAATTATATAAATTTTATATCAACATAATTAGTTCACTGATTAAAATAAATATAATAATCAGAATACTTCGTTCCGTCGTGTCCTATAAGATATTCATCTGACTTAATAAACTTAAGTTCACGCAATGCCTCAATACGTTCACTTGCACTTGAAATTGCTTTAGTAGAGATAGAATTACAAGGAAACATATCAAAACATGAGTCAATAACAAGAGTTATGATATCAATAATATCAGATTTGTTCTCATAATCACTTCTCAAATCAAGTCTAAGCAAAACAGTATTATTAAAATAATCGTTTGCAATACGCTTGAACATTTCAACTGTACCAACAGCCTCACTTGATGCAATATCAATAATACTCATACGGACAAAGCCTTTTCTTGAATATTCCCATTGCCAATATTCAATTGCCTTTTTCATTCTCTCATATGTAGTATAATAAAAATCATCACCGCCGCAATTATCACTATTAAATAAAGGTACAGACTTCTTATCAGAATAAACCTTCAATAAATCCCTACAATGGTTGAGGTCAGAAAATTCAAGACGAAATCTGTCATTAGTTAAAACAGGGGATGAATCATAAATAGACATAACAAATCTCCTAATATAAATAAATTAACAAGATTATAGAACATTTGTTCTGTCTTTGTCAAGAAATAAAAAAATAAACCGTGTAAAATACACGGTTTTGAATACATTATTTGAAATACACCCTCAAAACTGAACAATGAGTGAAGAAGAACCAAGTAAAGAGGTCAAGCCCTCGACCTATTAGTACTGCTTAACTGAACACATCACTGTGCTTACATACGCAGCCTATCAACCTCGTAGTCTACAAGGGGTCTTACTAGCTTACGCTATGGGATATCTAATCTTGGAGATGGCTTCACGCTTAGATGCTTTCAGCGTTTATCCAATCCGCACTTAGCTACTCGGCCATGCCACTGGCGTGACAACCGATACACCAGAGGTGCGTCCATCCCGG